>NZ_KB899216.1 GCF_000378085.1 Hoylesella loescheii DSM 19665 = JCM 12249 = ATCC 15930 | reverse complement strand
TGGCTAATCGGACGCATCCCCATCCTTCACCGCCAAACCTTTCGTCCAAATCGGATGCCGTCAATGGACAACATACGGTATTAGTCCGACTTTCGCCGGGTTATCCCGTGGTGAAGGGCAGGTTGGATACGCGTTACTCACCCGTGCGCCGGTCGCCATCGGGGATTGCAAGCAACCCCCATGCTGCCCCGCGACTTGCATGTGTTAAGCCTGTAGCTAGCGTTCATCCTGAGCCAGGATCAAACTCTCCATTGTAAAATGTCTGCGCATGAAGGGGAATCCCAAAAAGGAAACCCCGAACGCTAAAAGTTTTATGCCTTGCGGCATTATCCCATCAGGACGAGCACCCAAATCTATCGTAGTTACACTCACCTGTATCGATTAACCCACTCCCAAAAGGGAAAGGAGAACCGACGGTTCTTTAATGTTCTACCCAAACGCGCTCATCTAAAAAACGAGCGCGTCTGCTCTTGTACTACTACTGTCTATGTAAATCTTTCAATGAACTCTTTCATATTGCTGACGGGCAACTTTGTTCCCGAAAGCGGATGCAAAGGTAGGACATTTTTCAACAACACGCAAGCCTTTTTAAGGAAAATGTTCAAAAGGGATGCAAGATTTCATGTTTCTTTACATAAAGCCAGTAAGAGGGGAGAATACACCTTATATATATAGGGCCGATTTTTGAGGAATTAGGCCCATCGACATACTCACTGTCGGCACCTCATCATTCGCTCACGCCATCCAAGGCCAGCCATCTTAGTAAAACAGTCATTAACATTCACGTCATTTACAAGACAAAGTCTGGCTATCTACGATGTGCCCATACCAATCAACATAAACCTTTGCCATACAAAATCCCCATCACTAGCACAAGTTTTGGATGAAACATAACCTCCATTAACGACTTGCACTAGCGATGGGGAGTTTATAAAACTTAGGAATATCTTTATATATACCACCATGCCATTAAGACATGACGCCCATGTTTACCAACTTTCCTATTCGTCCCAATCCCATCCGTAATTGGGTTTAGCCCCAATCTCGTCGGGATTATGGGGTATTTCCTTATTTTGGTCGCTATTCCCATCACCATCGTTATCAAACTTTGATGCACCAGGTGCCTTTAACAGTTCTTCTAAGTCAAGATGGATAGCGACACAATATGGCTTTGTATAGACTTGTGTTCTCATGAGATCTAATTCTATTTTACGATAAGCTTCTTATGGTTGACAATATAAATGCCCTTTGGTAAGCCTTCCGTCGTCGTGGCATTTGGACGTACCAACTTCCCATCTATGGCATATATGTTACAAGGCACGGAGAACAGATTGTTGTCTTCCTCCGTGTATGAACCCTTTATATCAGTAGTTCCATTGAAGGTGTTTTCTATTTCCTCGTTATCTACAAAGAACTGCAAAGCCTTAGAATGAGCAGCTGAGCCCGTAGCAATCCAACAACGGAATCCCTTAACAGCCATTGGCGTCTGTGTGAAATGCCATAGCCACTTATAGTTTGAGGCCGAACTTTTGCCCAACGCATACGAGAAGGCTGGAACAACCTTACCTGTTTGGTTGTGTAACGAGCCACAGAATTGCAGCTTTCCATCGGTTGTGGAGCTCGAAGTAGAGCCGTTGCGCAAAATCCCACCCGAGTAATTGGGCAAACTTTCAAACTTCTTATCGAGTGTTATATTATTAATAATGTAGTAAGGAGCACTTACAGCAAGCCAAGGCTTCCCCCCCTTCAATTTCTTATAAGGTTGTGCCGAACTCATTACCGTAGGATCTTTGGTGGGCTTTATCAAATATAGCTTATATGCTTCAAAAACAACTTCGTCGTCTTCCTTGTCTAAATCTACCTTCTTAAAGTCGATTCGCCTCTCGTATGCACCTGATTGTTTGGGATATTCCGACAATTTCACGTCTTCTCCAAAGGCTCCTTTCAGCTGACTTACCGTGAGTGACACGGGCAGGACGATAGAATTCCATTGGTTTTTCTCCAGCGTCCGCTTCAACACCATTGTCGCGGCTCTGCCAGGTTTGACCTGTTCAGAGATATAACTAGTACTCGTTTGGCCCTCATCAAGTATCAAGTCGAGCGTACCGCAATAAGCGAGCGAGAAGTCATCCCAGCAAGTCCAGTCGAGTGGCTTTGTGGAATTAGACACCCTTATGCCAATTTCCATCACATCAGCATCATTCGGAACATATACCAGCACAGTATTGTTATACATACCATGTTCAAAAAGCTTAGCCGCCTTTACATAAGGACTTACTTTTTCAGGAGCTCGATCGGCTTCAGTATATACCTTTTTAAACTCGGCAAGTGTGTAAGTGAAATTACGCGCAAACCTATTTAGCGTTGTTTTTACATTCGAATGCGCCTCTGTCTTGCCCACTACATTCACGAAAAGTTCCGCAATGAGACCACTTCCTGCATCAGGAGCGTAGAATCCGTTACACGAAACGCGATACCAACCTTTCTTAAAAGCCTGCACTTTTTGAGACACTTTGCCATTAGCATGGGCCGTATTGCCCATATTTCTTACGTTAGCCGTACCATAGCTAGCGTTGTCGGCCATATAATAATTGCTAGTGATCGCCCCATTTCCCACATAATATGTATAGGCATCACTTCCTGGGTCTAGCAGATAGGCATTATGATTGGCCCATTCCCAAGTTAACCCTTCCGCTGCTTCCCATTTTTCCACATCCCTATCACCACGTGCAAAGTCGTGGTCGTCTATCAATGTAGTGGCATTAGCAGGCGATTCGTCGGAGGCATACACATCTTTGAAAGCGGCTTTAAGATCGGCTCGTGTAACAATCTTCCATTGGCATGTCTCGTCACTATGGGCTATCGACGCAGGGTAGCTAATGGGATAAATCTTATCTTTTAGCACCTTCGTCATCTGCAAGTAGCGTTTGCCACCCATTCCTTGATCCATTTCGTCATTATCGACACTAATCCGATAAGTTTTACTGCCCAAAGACGTCTCTTCGAACTGCCAATCCAACACACCATTGATATATTTTTCTTGCTTAGCATAAGGGTTTGGCGTTACTTTTGTATTGTATTCTACGCCTCTATCTACATAGGCTCTGTTATAATTACCCGGATCATCAAATCCTGGCGTATCCCTCCTGCGTCCGAAAGCAATGTATTGGCCCTCCGTTGTTTTCAACGGACCAATCATTTGGTATCTTTTCGCAACGGTAGAATTCTTGATGGTGATGGTCATACCCGTACTAAAACCCACGAGAGCTGTACCCCAATAGCTGCCAGCATTAAGATACTTACCCGTACCCACATTGTAGAGATACACTATCTTTTTCTCTGGATCAGAGGAGTTAATCACGTCGTTCACAGCATTTCCATTCCATTTATGTGTAGTGGGGTCTTGCCCTTGTGCTTTCACAGCAAGAGGAATGCAGGCATATATAGCCAACAATACGAAAGATAAAATTCGTTTCATAATCATTATCTACTTAAATTCTCAAGTTATGTTTTTATGGCGCACGACGAATGTAGACTAAAGCTTTCGCCATTAGGCGCTTTTCATGGGGGCAACTGACATGTACTATAGATACTGTAGCAATGCCTGTACAGGCCAGATGCCTCGTTTTTCTAGGGATGAATTAGTGTTGTCTCCTGTGCCGACGCCCTTGTTTTTTACTTGGTAGCTTGCTTGTATCTGTCGGTTTCGGAGTGTTAACTAGGAAGCATTTTCTTCATGGATAAGCCATACTATTGTTTTTCCTGGCAACACGTTTGTTCTCCATCTTTTACTTTTCTTTGTTCATTATTCGCGTGCAAATGTATTAAAAAAAACGTAATGAGCCAAACTTTTATACCAAAACTTGATGTAATTCTATTTATCATCACGCATTTATACATATTTCATAAGCTTTTGGAACATAAGCGTTTGTATTTCCTGCACACAAAACTTAACCAACTGCCACATAACGTTTAACAGTAACCAACCCATTACCTTACGCCACTTGCTGAAAACGTGTTCTGCAACACCACCCCAACAGCCATGGTTATCTAGAGCAATCAGTTGTCTATCAAATCCCAGAAACAATGCCGTTGTTTAAACAATAGGCGCATCCTGTATCTCTGACTTATCCCTATAGATTGCATATCACCCTAAACGAGATTATTCACCATAACTATCAATGATACAAAATGCGCTTATCAGATTTGTTACTGCTTAGTATCTGTTTACCAATAAATAAGACCTAAAACACCGCTTTTTAGTCTTCCGTCTAGTTCCAGATTAGCGGGAATTGGGTTACATGTGAAGTGGAACAGCGTTCCATATCAACTGGAACAAGGTTCCATCTGATCCGGAACAAGGTTACCTTTAATCTGGAACTAGACGGAAGACTAAAAAGCGGTGTTTTAGGTCTTATCGATGAGTTGGAGTTTTGTTATCTGTTGAGAATTAGGCGCTGATAAATGCACCAACATACAGATATATCCAATGTTTTATACATTGATTAAACCCCTCACGCGCCTTACCCTTATCGCTTGGGAACGATGGATATGGCATAGCCGCCACCTGCCACGGCGGTGAGCGAAAGTTTGGTGGAGGCGGTCACCGTGCGGCGCTCTATGCGGTAGGCCTTTGGGTTGCTGCGATAGTCGGCATCGGGTGCGTCGGTGTAAATCGTGGCTTCGTACTTGCGACCCTTATCGAGGAACGACAGCGAAAGCTGCGACTTGTGGGGCGCATTGCCCGATACGCAGCCCACGAACCAGTTGTCCGTGCCCTTCGCCTTACGTGCAGCCGTGATGTAGGCCATAGGCTCTGCCTCGAGATACAGCGTGCGGTCCCAGTCTACGGCAACGTCCTTGATGAACTGGAAGGCGTCGGGATACCTCAGGTAGTTCTCAGGAAAGTCGGCCGCCATTTGCAACGGGCTGTACATCGTTACGTAAAGCGCGAGCTGACCGCAGATGGTTGAGTTGACGTGCGACCCGTTGGCGCAGTCCATTTCGAAGATGCCGGGCGTGTAATCCATAGGTCCGCCCTGCAAGCGGGTGAACGGAAGGATGGCCGTATGTCCCGGTTTGCTTCCCCCGAAAGCTTGGTATTCGGTGCCGCGGGCACTCTCGTTGCCGATGAGGTTGGGGTAAGTGCGGCACAATCCTGTAGGGCGAACCGCCTCGTGGGCGTTAACCATGATCTTATAGTCGGCTGCACGCTTCACGGCTTCTAGGTAATGGTTTACCATCACTTGTCCGTAGTGGTGCTCCCCACGTGGAATGATGTCGCCGACGTAGCCGCTTTTCACCGCGTTATACCCGTAGAGGTTCATCAGTTGGTAGGCGCGGTCCATGTAACGCTCGTAATTCATCACCGACGAGGAGGTCTCGTGGTGCATCATCAGCCGCACGTTCTTCGAGTGGGCATATTCGTTGAGGGCCTTGATGTCGAAATCGGGATAGGGCGTTTGGAAGTCGAACACTTTCTCTTTCATGTTTCCAGCCCAGTCTTCCCAGCCAACGTTCCAGCCCTCTACCAACACTTGGTCGAACCCGTGTTCGGCTGCGAAGTCGATGTATTTGCGCACGTTGGCGTTATTTGCCGAGTGTCGGCCCGAGGGTTTGGCCTTGGTGTAGTCCGTTTCGCCCAATATCACCGAGGGATATTGCTGCGTATAGGCCCAATCGCCTTTGCCCGAGATCATCTCCCACCAAACGCCCACGTACTTGACGGGCCTTATCCACGACGTGTCGGCATACTTGCAGGGGTCGTTGAGGTTGAGTATGAGGTTGGAGGCGAGCACTCGGCGTGCGTCGTCGGTTACCATCACCGTGCGCCAAGGACTGCGGAAGGGCGTGTGCAGGTAAGCCTTGGCACCCGTTGCGTCGGGCGTGAGCCACGAGGTGAACACCATCTCGCGGTCGTCTAGGTTGAGGTTCATCGCCGGATAGTCAACCAACGCCGCTTCGTGCAGGTTGATATACAGTCCGTCGGCCGTCTTCATCATCAGCGAAGTCTGAACGCCCGTGGGCGAGAAGGTCGTCTGCGACATGTTGTCGGTTATCGCCCCCTTCATCAGCTGTCGCACCTGACTCAGTCGCGACTGTGTGTATTCGTACTCCTGGGTGTCGTAATCGCCCGGAATCCACCATGCCGTGTGGTCGCCTGCCATGGCAAACTCGGTGCGTTCGTCCTTCACCACGAAGTAGTTTAGCTTGCCTTCCTGTGGGAATTCGTAGCGAAAGCCCACCCCGTCGTCGTAAACGCGGAAGCGGATGTTGAGCATGCGTTGGGTGGTTTTCTGTTCGAGGCGCACCAGCATTTCGTTATAGTGGTTTCTTATGGTGCGGTTCTCGCCCCATACGGGTGTCCATGTCTCGTCGGCCGAACCCTTCTCTTCGCCCACGAGCGTAAATCCGTCGAGCAAGTCGCCACCTTTTACCAGCGCAAATCCTAATCGGCTGGGCTTGATTACGGGCTTACCACGGAAGGTTACGGTGTAGGTGGGCACCGAATTATTAAGTGCAAACTTCACCTTCACGTTGCCATTGGGCGACGCTGCCTCTTGCGCCATGGCATTGAAAGCGGCGAACAGCACCAAACATACAGATAAAATAAATCTTTTCATATCGTTGCTAGTTATTGAATTATCGTATCGTAAAAACATATTCGTTCCGAAAATGTACCTTCATTATCCGTCACACATTCTATTTGCAAAGATAAAATAAAATGTCGAAAACGGCATGCCACTCCTATATATATGTGCGAAAAAAGTATGCAAATGAATGCGAAACCCACCTTGCCCCATTCGGCCAAAGGAGGATTATTCGCCAAACAAGACGTGGGGATTTAGGATTTTTAGATTAACTTTGCATCAAGAATTGACAAGATGGGCGTAAAACGTCTAAAAATCGAACAATGGAAAGAAAGAAAAGAAGGATAAGCAAGGGCATGGCATGGAGCCTTGTGGGCGCCATTTTGCTGGTTGGCGTGCTGGTTTATGCCATTATGTGCTGCTTCTCTTCACAACGACAGATGCGCAATAGCGTTGTTGTTGTGGAGGCTAACCTATGGTACACCGTGGGCGCAAGTGCTGACAAGATGGTGTTCTTTGCCGAAATAGCTCCTGATAGCACATTCGCCACCCCTTCTGCAACCCTTTCTCCCCTACTCCTAACGCCCCATCTTACCTCTGGTTTTTGGACCAACAGGTTTGCATTGCTACCCTCGTGCAGTGGCCGAGTGGTTACCGCCATGCCCCAAGGCACAGCCAATAAGGGGACATTGCCCGCCGATGCCAACACCATGGTGCAGAAAACGCTAATGAAACTGGTTGTCCAAGAAAAACAACTGAAACGAGAAATAAAAGAAACCGACTATTATATTAAGGTGCATGGCATGCAAGACGAAGGTTATACGGCCGTCGTGGCCTACGCCCACAAGCTGAAAATGCGATTGACCGAGGTGCAGAAAGTGGGTAAAAGGCTCGCTGCACTACGCAAGGAAAAACAGCTGCGGGTGTTGCGCCACACGCGTTACGCCGTGCATTTCGACGGCAAGACGCTGCCCGCCAAATGCCTACGCGAAGACCTACAATGGGGACTGTGCCTGCTACAGACCATCGATGGCGAAACACCTTGGCGTGCAAGCACCATCTCGGTCTTACCTTGGGGCATGTCGGCAACGGGTGAAGTGCGCGTAGCAAGCGTTCCAGGACTGGGCTTAGAGCCGTTGGACACCGTTAAAAACAGTGCAGCCGTGTGGGTGGCAAACGTAGAGGCAGACACCCATCTGCGCATGCACACCGCATTGGGTCAGCCTGGTTCGCCCGTATTCAGTGCATGGGGGCGTTTCGTGGGAATGTATAACGGCAGGGGTATAGTGCCCCGTCACATCATCGCCAAACTGTTATGGAACGAAAAATAAACCATCCCAAACGTTATCTTTGGCTCTCGGCACTGTTGGCTATGGCGCTTTTCGCTGCCTGCCACTTCGAGAACAGCACGCTTAACCGCGACGGAACGGGGCAAGTGTTGCAGCGAAAAGGCAACATTTGCTATCAAGGCGCAGTGCTTAATGGCCGTAGTCATGGCTATGGCGTGCTGTGGTTGAAAGATAGCATGGTGTATGCAGGGCAATGGGAAAACGGAAAACGGCAGGGAATGGGCACCGCCTTCGATGCCAAAGGACGAAAAATAACGGGACGATGGAACGCCGACACGCTGGTGAGTGGCCGGCGCGAGGATGGCAAGGGCGTGTACGTGGGTAGCTTTAACCGCAAGATGATGGCCTGGGGACATGGTGAATATACGGGTAACGACGGTAGTTATTACGAAGGACGTTGGGAAAACGACGCCCAAACGGGTAAGGGATTTGCCCTTACAGCACACCCCAAGGTGAAGGTGGGCGAATGGAAGGCAGGCCAATACTTGGGCGAACGCCTCACCTATACCACCGAACGTATCTATGGCATCGACATTTCGAAATACCAACACGTTATTAAGAAGCGCGTGTACCCCATCAAATGGAACCAACTACGTATCACCCACTTGGGCACGGCTAGCCGAAAGGCCATTCATGGGCAAGTAAACTATCCCATATCGTTTATCTATATCAAGAGCACCGAGGGCAAATCACTGCTCAATCCCTTTTACAAGGCCGACTATAAGCAAGCTCGCGCCCACGGTTTCAGCGTTGGCACTTATCATTTCTTCTCCATTTACTCGCCCGCTGCTGCACAAGCGGCCCACTTCTTACGCCATTCGCACATCTCGAAAGGCGACTTCCCACCTGTGCTCGATGTGGAACCCAGTCCGCAACAAATAGCTAAGATGGGCGGGCCAGAGGTGCTTTTCAAAGCAGTTCGCACTTGGCTCACCATCGTGGAGCAACGAACGGGGAGGCGTCCCATTCTTTATATCAGTCAGCAGTTTGTTAATCGCTACCTGCCACTAGCTCCCGACATCAAGCGCGACTATGACATCTGGATTGCTCGTTATGGCGAATACAAGCCTGATGTTCACTTGGTGTACTGGCAACTATGCCCCGACGGGCGGGTGCAAGGCATACAAGGCGAGGTAGACATTAACGTGTTTAATGGCTATAAAGAAGTGTTCGAGGAGTTTAAGGCGAAGTTGTAAGTGGGCACTTCGTGTGATATTAGGACTTGTTTTTAGAGGAACTAAGCGAAGACAATGGTTAAGACGACGGAAAATGCCACAAAAAGCTGACATTTAAAGGCTGCAAACAAATTAGGCGTTTGCTTATTCTTCTTACTCATTATTTATTATATAGCCCTACATATTATCTCATTAAGGAAACGGCTTAACCTGCCATTAAACAATAAAAGACATTTCGTAAACAAGTTAATGAGCCAACAAGGGGATAGGAATACGCGAGTGCCGGGATAAAAGACGTTGCCTTTTGAGAAAGATTAGATAAAAAACGAATGGCTATATCACCACCTACCGCGTAGCGGTTGATCTGTTGATAGGGCAGGGTTGCGAACAAAGTGAGCTACCCTGTCTTGCATATGGAATAATAAAGCTAGGCCGAAGGCCTTGGTCTTTTTACGTTTACCGCATCTGTCGTCTAGTCGATAGACGGATATGAAGGCAAATGTTATTGACGAATGACGGCATTTTATCCATTGGTTTTCCCAAAACAGATAGCTCAAACGAAAAAAGACCAAGGCCTTCGGCCTAGCTTTGCTCACGTACAACTTAGGCAGGGTAGGTCGCCGTTGCTCCCAACCCTGCCCTATCAACAGATCAACCGCTACGCGGTAGTTGATATAACAAATTCCTCTTATCCCGAACTCGCGTAGGAATAAGCCACTAGCCAACACCACATTCGCTTGTCAACCCATTAACTCGTCAATGTTACCAGCCTAGCCGTCTCACTATTGTAATCTGAAAGACACAGGCACGTTATACTTCACGCGCACAGAATGGCCGTCTTGTTTACCAGGAACCCACTTGGGCATAGCCTTTATTACTCTTACCGCCTCTGCATCGAGCGTTGGCGTTACCGACCTAACTACATTTACGTTAGATATCGCCCCATCTTTCTCTACAATAAAATTAACCACAACGCGGCCTTGCTCTCCAGCTTTCTCAGCTGCTTTGGGGTACTTGATATTCTCTGAAAGGTACTTCATCAATGCAGCGTCTCCACCTGGGAAAGCAGGCATCTGCTCAACCACCACATACATCTTCTCCGTTGATTCAGCATTCTTGAATTGTGCTGTATCCTCGGGCGATTCTGCTTTCACTACGACTCTTGTGCCCTCCACCTCTTGTTTCTGCACCTTCGGCTTTCTTTTACAACTGTTCATAAACATCAAGGCGAAAGCCAATGGCACAAAAAACAGGTACTTATAACCTGCAAACAGATTTGTTTTTTGTTTATTCTTCATACTCATTAAAATATTAAATGGTTCTTTTTCGTTCCTCGAAAAGTGCGTTTTCTCGTCATGACAATGTCCGATCAAGCTCGACATTGTTCATTTGGCTTAACGAAAACGTTCGTATTATTTATTAAGGTAGCAGCTTAACCTGCCGTTAAACGATGAAAAAGGCGATGCGTTGGCAAGTTAACGAACCAACAAGAAGATGGGAGAAAGCCACTAGCCAACCCCACATTTACCTGTCAACTCATTAACTTGTCAACCTTACTTGCCCCCTAGCTTAACCTGAAAGACACAGGCAACGCATATCTCACGCGTACAAGTTTGCCGTCTTTCTTACCAGGATTCCACTTAGGCATAGCCTTAACCACCCTTATTGCCTCGGCATCGAGCAATGGGGTTACCGACTTGAGCAACTTAACCCCGCTTACCGCCCCATCTTTCTCGACAACAAATTGAACCACAACGCGCCCTTGCTGTTTAGCTTCCACTGCTGCTTTGGGATATCTTACATTCTCTATAAGGTATTTCATCAGCGCCGGTTGCCCGCCAACGTAACTAGGCATTTGCTCGCACACCTCATACACTTTATTGTCTGGTGCAGCTTTCTTTACTGTTTGTGCTTCCCTCACCTCTTCTTTCTGTACGTTCGCCCTAATTACAGAGCTGTTCATAGCCATTAAAGCGATGGTCAACGGCACGAAAAGTAGGTACTTTAAGCGTGCCAACGGATTGGATGTTTGCTTATTCATCATTTTAATTCTTTTCTTTAAAGGTAATACATTGAAATTATTAGTTATTGTAGCTACATTCTTTCGATAGGCCACCGCCAACAAATGGTATTGGTAGGCCTTTTTATCCATTCCCTCACACAGCACCGAGCGGTCGGCCAGATATTCAAGATTGCTGCGCACTTGTACACGCATAAGCCACGCTATGGGGTTGAACCAAAAGGCGGCGACAAAGAGTTGCGACAACAGCGCATCTACCGAATGCCACTGCGCCACGTGCGTTTGTTCGTGCGTCAGTATCTGCCGAAGCTGCAACGGCGTTTTATCTACGGGATTTACAAATATCCAACGGAAGAAGGAAAAGGGACTGCAATCGCCCGCCAACACGTAAACCGCGGTGCCATGCAGCATTAGGCGTTTGCTACGTAAGGCCAATCGGCATACCATAACAACCTGCCAACACACCCGCAAGAGCAATGTGAGGGCCACAGCGACATACATCCATATCATGAACTGCTGCCAATCGAAGACTTCGGGCAGGGGTTGCACCGTCACTTCGGGCAGGATGTAGGCTATGCGTGGCAAGATGTTAGCCACAGGCGAACCATCGTCAATAACGCTCGCAAGGTTTATCGTGGGTAACAACAGCGACAAAACGTAAATAGACAGCAGTGACAAGCGCCGCCATTTAAAGAAGGTGTCGCCGCCGCTAATCAGTTGGTAGAAGCCGAAAAGCACCACCAACACCACGTTAGCCTTAATCAGATACATCAGCATGGGTATAGTTTGTTAGGATAATTTTAGGTAATGAAAACGATATGGGGTTATAGAAAACCCTTGGAGAGAGGATACCGGCACACTTTCAAAAAGATATTTGGGAAACGAGAAAACATGCGATGAAGCTAAGCCCGAGCATGTCAACTGTTGCCTTTTTCTATCTCGTCGATAATGTCTTTCAGTTCGTCGGGCGATATTTTTTCTTCTTGTGCAAAGAACGATACCATTTCACGGAACGAGTTTTTGAAGTAATCGCGAACAAATCCAGATACGAAGTGCCGCTTATAGTCTTTTTCCTTTACGGCAGGCACATACTCAAATCCGTTGCCCTTACGTTGTGCTGCGACATAACCCTTACGTTTGAGGTTGCCAACAACAGATGCCACCGTGGTGTAAGGTGGTGCAGGCGATGGCAATTGGTCGACAATGGCCTTGATATTACATCTGCCCAATTGCCATACACAGCGCATCACCTCTTCTTCTTGAATTGAAAGCTTCTCTATTTTCATTGTTATGTAACATTTAATTCACATTGCAAATCTACGAACTTTTCGTAACTCAAACAAGATTGACTGTCTTAAATATAGTTAAATCAAATACATTTAACACTATAATCCAATAAATTACGAACTTATCGTAATATAAAATAACCTATTAATAAAAAGGCATAACACCCAAAATGAAGCATATATATTTAAATAAAAACATCTTCAAACAAAGCGAGAGAAAAGCGTTAAGATGTCGCTTACACATCAAACGTTTCGCTACAAGCCTTTTGTAGCCCCACTACAAGCCTTTTGTAGTGCCACTACCGACGAGTTGTAGTCCCACTACAAAAGGCTTGTAGCGGGTGTACAGAGGGTGTTGTAGTGGGTGTACAAAAGGTCTTGTACTCACCCTACGATGAGAAAACACGTATCCAAAGCATGCTTACACGTTGGTATTTTGCCGTTAAACGCGATGCACAGCGCACATACGTACGGCAAAATAAGGTTGCAACGCCCCGACAAACGCCCTACTCCTTTTACCCTACGTACATGCTCGAGCATCAACACCCCACATCACTAACGCAACACAATGTCAACATGCGCATCGTGCTAGCCATCACAACATTAACAGCTTTGTTCTTGTACATTATACAGTTTTTTATTACCTTTGCGTCCAAATTACTAAGCGTGCCACGCACACGCCAGCTACTTTAACGGCAAAAAGATGAAAAGAGTATTCCACTTGTTGTTCATTTCGCTATTCGCCCTCACCTTTGCATCGTGCGAGAATAAGGAAAAGCAAGCCGACAAGCTAACCGAGGAGTTTATGCGAAAGAACCTCAACGACCCACGTTCTTACCAATTGGTGGAGCGAGGTAAGGTAGACTCGCTCTTTTCTGAATTTCGAGCCACCGACGAAGCGCAGTATATGCTCGACAAGGTGAAGCAAATTACCGACTCGGCCACGCGCTATTCGGAGTCGGTAAAAACCGTTCCGCAGGCGCAAAAGATGCTTGCCGACGGCCAACGCATACTTGAAGAGTACAAGAAAAAGCAGAAAGCCTTTAAGCGTCAGTTTCTTGGTTACGCCTTTAAGGTGAGTTTTAGAGCCATGAACGAACACGGAGCGTTGGTTCGTTCGTATGTGGTGTTTAGGCTAAACCCCGAGATGGACAAGGTAAGCATTGAAGACGCCGACATGAATATCTTCTCGATCTTTGCATCGGATGCCATCAACGACAACATGACCAAATATTAAGGCACTTGAATTCTTGAGTTAAATAAGTGCATCAAGTTGAGAGTTTACCTGCCTATGGCTTTGCCTGCACATAAGCCAATAAGCGCTTTGAGCCTATGGGTTTCTAATTCCTTTAACCTTCAAACGTTTCTTGAGCTTTTAAGTTCATCGGCTTATCGTTTGTGAAATCTTTGGTAGGACATTTAAGAAATGCCCTAAAAGCCGTGCATTTAGGCGTTATGGCCGTTAATAATATCAAAATCAGGCATGCGTTTTAAGGTTATTGTAAAGTATATTCGTAACTTTGTACACATAATGTGTCGTAAAGACACGGGATAATCAACCAATATTCAAAGGAGAGACATGAAAAAGAAGAACATCGTGCAATTTGCCCTTCTGGCTAGCGTGGTTATGGTTTCAAGCTGCGTGAGCAAGAAAGACTTGGACAATTGCCAAAGAGAAAACAGGGAACTGAACGAAAGCTATCGCTCGGTTCGCGAACAACTTGCTGCCAGTCAGGCCAGGGTAACATCGCTAGAAGAGCAACTGGCACAGCAAAAACGCGACTACGCATCTTTGCAAGGGTCGCTAGACAAGAGCCTCAACAATAGCTCGGCCAACAACGTGAACATCTCTAAGCTGGTAGACCAGATAAATGAGAGCAACCAATACATACGCCACCTGGTAGAAGTGAAGAGCAAAAGCGACTCGCTTAACATGGTGCTCACCAACAACCTCACGCGTTCGCTCAGCCGCGAAGAGCTGAAAGAAGTAGACGTACGCGTGCTCAAGGGCGTGGTTTACATCTCACTGGCCGACAATATGCTGTATAAGAGCGGCAGTTACGAGATTAACGACCGCGCAGCCGAAACGCTTAGCAAGATAGCCAAGATAATTATGGACTATCAGGACTATGACGTGCTGGTGGAAGGAAACACCGACAACGTGCCCATAAACCGCGAAAACATTCGCAATAACTGGGATTTGAGTTGCTTGCGCGCATCTAGCGTGGTGCAATATCTTCAAACACGCTATGGCGTTAACCCCAAACGGCTTACCGCTGGCGGACGTGGTGAGTTTAATCCCGTTGCCACTAACGCCACCGAAGTGGGCAAACAACGCAACCGCCGCACGCAAATCATCATCACGCCGAAGCTCGATCAGTTTATGGATCTTATCGACAAGGCACCCGAAGAAGGCAAATAACCCTTTATCGATGCACCATACCAATACCTGCCCCAACGTCTGCAACGGACTTGGGGCAGGTTTTACATTCACATTCAGCCAATATTTATCAGGATATACATTTACACTTAGGGGGCAAAAAGTAAGCGTCTGGCCTTAGATACAAGCTACTGCGCACTTGAAACAAGGCGTTAGAGCACGCCACGACACACCTCCCCATAACTTCTCTTTCGATGTCAACCACTGTTAAAGGTTTTATTAATGCCAGCATTTCAGGCATTACATTTGGGTTAATACCCCTTTTCGCCATCCCCGTGCTTAATTCGGGCATGCATTCCACTTCCGTTTTGATATACCGCTACGCCTTCGGTTGCCTCGCCATGCTGGGTATGCTGATGTTTCATCGCACCCGCATGTGGCTAGCCTTTGGTGATTTCCTGCGCATATTGTTGCTTTCTTCGATGTACGCCGTATCGTCTATCGCCCTCATCGAAGGCTATAACTACATGGCGAGCGGCATCGCCACCACCTTGCTCTTCTCTTATCCCGTATGGACACTGCTTCTTTCGGTGGTGTTTTTGCACGAACGGCTGTCGCTTACCACAACCCTTGCTATCGGCATAGCCGTTGTTGGCGTGTTTTTCCTTTCGGGAATACTCGACGGCGACGGTAGTATGGAGGGCTTAACAGGTTTGTTTCTGCTTCTACTCTCAGGCTTTCTCTATGCCGTTTACATGGTCATCTTCCCCCGAATGCGCATCCGCCAGATGCCATCGCTGAAGCTAACGTTCTATATCTTTTTCTTCGCGATGCTCATTCTCACGCTCTACGCCACCTTCACGCGAGGTCGCATCGACCCAATAGATACGCGTAGCCAGCTCATCAACCTCTTTTTGCTGGGCTTGGTGCCAACAGCCATAAGCAACGTTACGCTTATCATGGCCTTAAAACAGATAAGCAGCACCATGGCAGCTGTGCTTGGCGCCTTCGAACCCATGACGGCCATGTGCGTGGGCATACTTCTTTTCGGCGAGCCACTCACTCTCCCCATCGTCATTGGGTTTGTGCTCATCATCGCTTCGGTATTTATTTTGGTGCTAAGCAAACGCAAGACAGGGTAAGCCAAACAACACGAAACATCCTCGTGCCAACCTACTTGCCCAACGTATGCAAACAAGCCGTAAAACGATAAGTAATCGGCAATTAGCAAACAAAAGTGGAGATTAATACTAAATAACTGAAAAAACAACGTGGCCCACACCATATATATAAGGCAAAAACGCTAACTTTGCAAGAAGAATGCGTAGGGCGAGAGAAACGTTCGAACTAGGTACAACGAACCAAACGAAAAGTGGCGAATTGGTTTTCGCATCAAACCCCTTTCCACGCAACAACAAAAGACGAGCGACAACGTAGGTTAAAAAGCAGAAAAGTAAGTGTATTCACATAACCATCCCATAAAATAAAGGAAACAAAAATGATTCTTTTTTTCAAGACGCAGAAAGAAACGGTGATTGCCACAGAGGTGAACCACCAACTGAACGACGACGAAACGGCTAAGCTAGCCTGGCTATATGGCGACGCTACGCTGATGGAAACCCGAGAGCTGGAAGGCTTTTACGTGGGCCCGCGCCGTGAGATGGTGACGCCTTGGAGCACAAATGCCGTTGAGATTACCCAAAATATGAATCTCAACGGCATTTCGCGTATTGAGGAATTCTTCCCCGTGGCCAGTCGTAATGCCGACTACGACCCCATGCTACAACGTATGTACGAGGGCATTGGCCAAGAAGTATTCTGCGTTGACAGACAACCCGAACCTGTAAAGCACGTAGACAACCTGGAAGAGTATAACGAAAAGGAGGGCTTAGCACTCTCTACGGACGAGATGGCTTATCTTCACGATATCGAGAAGCAGCTAGGCCGACCGCTAACCGACTCTGAAATCTTCGGGTTTGCCCAAATCAACTCCGAACATTGCCGTCATAAGATATTCGGCGGCACGTTTATTATCGACGGAGAAGAGAAAGAATCGTCGCTCTTCGCCATGATCAAGCGCACCACGGCCGAAAATCCAGGCAACATTCTCTCGGCTTATAAAGACAACGTTGCCTTTGCACAAGGTCCGGTGGTGGAGCAATTCGCACCCAAAGACCAGTCGAAAGCCGACTATTTTGAGGTGAAGGACATTGAGAGCGTTATCTCGCTGAAGGCCGAGACCCACAATTTCCCCACCACCGTAGAACCCTTTAATGGGGCCGCAACAGGTACGGGCGGTGAAATTCGCGACCGAATGGGTGGCGGTGTTGGGTCGTGGCCCATCGCAGGAACGGCCGTTTACATGACGGCTTATCCCCGTTTCGACGGCGGACGCGATTGGGAAAAGTTGCTTCCCGTACGCGAATGGCTCTATCAATCGCCCGAACAGATACTTATTAAGGCATCTAATGGCGCATCCGACTTTGGTAATAAGTTCGGGCAACCACTTATCACGGGTTCTGTTCTTACTTTCGAACATCAGGAGAAAACCGATGCTGGCACTGTGGCCAATGAACCTTTCTACGCCTACGATAAGGTTATCATGTTGGCAGGCGGTGTGGGCTACGGCACGAAACGCGACTGTTTGAAGGGCGAACCACAAAAAGGCAACAAGGTGGTTGTGGTTGGTGGCGACAACTATCGCATCGGATTGGGTGGCGGTTCGGTATCGTCGGTAGACACTGGACGATATTCTAACGGTATTGAGCTTAACGCCATACAGCGCGCCAACCCCGAAATGCAGAAGCGCGCCTATAATCTTGTGCGCGCATTGGTAGAAAGCGACGACAACCCAGTTGTATCAATACACGACCATGGTTCGGCAGGTCACTTGAATTGCCTTAGCGAACTGGTTGAAGAATGTGGCGGAGAAATCAACATGGACCAACTGCCCATCGGCGACAAGACCCTCTCGGCCAAAGAAATTATCGCCAACGAGAGTCAAGAACGTATGGGTTTGCTTATCGACGAGCAACATATTGAGCGCGTAAGGGAGATTGCCCAACGCGAACGGGCACCATTCTATGTGGTGGGCGAGACAACGGGCGACGCCCATTTTGCCTTCAAACAGGCCGATGGCACTAAGCCTTTCGACCTTGATGTGGCGCAGATGTTCGGCCATTCGCCCAAGACGGTGATGGTAGACAACACCGTTGAACGCCACTATCAGAATGTGGAATATCAACCAATAGGCAGCGAAGCCGACAAGAATAAGCTGGGCGAAGAGGCCCTAACTGCACATATTGAGCGCGTTTTGCAGCTCGAGGCCGTGGCATGTAAGGATTGGCTCACCAACAAAGTTGACCGTTCGGTGACGGGTAAGGTAGCTCGCCAACAGACTCAAGGTGAAATTCAACTGCCATTGAGCGACTGTGGCGTGGTGGCACTTGACTATCGCGGACGCGCTGGCATAGCAACCGCCATCGGTCATGCACCTCAAGCCGCCTTGGCATCTGCTGAAAAGGGCTCGGTTTTGGCTGTTAGCGAGTCGTTAACCAACCTTGTATGGGCGCCATTAACCCACGGACTAGGCGGCGTAAGCCTTTCGGCCAACTGGATGTGGCCTTGTAGGTCGCAAGCTGGAGAAGATGCACGCCTCTATAAAGCTGTTGAAGCGTTGAGCGATTTTTGCTGCACGCTGGGCGTTAACGTACCAACGGGCAAGGATTCGCTATCAATGACCCAGCAATATCCCAACAACCAAAAGGTTATTGCACCTGGAACGGTTATCGTTAGCAGTGGTGCCGAGGTGTCGGATGTGCGTAAGGTGGTGTCGCCAGTACTTGTTAACGACAAGAATTCATCGCTCTACTATATCGATTTCTCGTTCGACGAGCAACGTTTGGGTGGAAGTGCCTTCGCACAAAGCCTTGGTTTCGTTGGCGACGATGTGCCAACGGTTGCCAATCCCGAATATTTTGCCGACTGTTTCAATGCCATTCAAGAGCTGGTTAGACGTGGATGGATATTGGCTGGTCACGATATTTCGGCTGGCGGATTAATAACCACGCTGCTAGAAATGGCTTTTGCCAACCGAAAGGGTGGCATGCACCTTAACTTACACGACCTAGCGGGCGACGATGTGGTGAAAAACCTCTTCGCAGAGAACCCTGGCGTGGTGATACAGGTAAGCGACGACCTGCGCAACGACCTGCGCGCATATCTCGAAGACGAAGGCATTGGCTACACCAAGATTGGTTATTCAGTGCCAAACAGTCGTACGCTGGTTGTGAAGAAGGGCGAAAACGAATATGTTTTCGACATCGACTCGCTGCGTGAGACGTGGTATCGCACCTCATATCGCCTCGATACGATGCAGAGCCACAATGGAATGGCCAAGAAAAGGTGGCTCAATTATAAGAAACAACCTATCGAACTGAAATTCAACGACAGCTTTACGGGCAAGCTAAGTGACTATAACATCAGTGCAGATCGCCGCAAGCCGTCGGGTATTAAGGCTGCCATCATCCGCGAAAAAGGAACTAATGGTGAGCGCGAGATGGCTTATTCACTCTATCTAGCGGGCTTCGACGTGAAGGATGTTGCCATGACCGACCTTATTTCGGGGCGCGAAACGCTCGAAGAAGTGAACATGATTGTGTTCTGCGGTGGTTTCTCAAACTCGGATGTACTAGGTTCGGCCAAGGGTTGGGCGGGTGCATTCCTCTATAATCCAAAGGCTAAAGAGGCTCTCGACAAGTTCTACGCACGTCCCGACACGCTTTCGCTGGGTATCTGCAACGGTTGTCAGCTCATGGTTGAACTAAATCTTATCAATCCCGAACACGACCATCGCTCGCACCTCACCCACAACACGTCGCGTAAGTTCGAAAGTTCGTTCGTGGGATTAACCATTCCGCAGAACAACAGCGTTATGCTACATTCGCTTAGTGGCAGCAAGTTGGGCATCTGGGTAGCCCATGGTGAGGGTCGGTTCTACATGCCCGAGTCCGAAGACAAGTACAACATCGTGGCAAAATATAACTACGCCGAGTATCCAGGAAACCCCAACGGGTCGGACTACAACGTAGCGGGCATCTGCTCGGCAGACGGCAGACACTTGGCCATGATGCCCCATTTGGAACGCTCCATCTTCCCTTGGCAGAACGCCTACTATCCTCGCAAGCGTCAATCAGACGAAGTTACGCCTTGGATTGAGGCCTTCGTGAACGCGAGGAAATGGGTAGAAAAGAAATTGAAAGCATAAGAGGAGTTAAGGAGTTATGGAGTAAAAGAGTTAGGCCAAATGCTTTTCCGCTTTGGATAGCTAGAATTTCTAATAACCCTATGTATCTTAGAAGATATTAGGAATATTAGAAGAACTAGACAAACCAAGAAAAATTGAAGATTTAGGAGAAGCAAAGCGACAAGAAACGATTATGTAGCTTTGTAGGCATTAGACATCTTTTCACCCTTTCACCTTACACCTTTAACAAGACATCTCTCTCCCCTCTCTTTTTGGAGAGGGGCTGAGGGTGAGGCTTTAATTCATCAACAACATGTCGATATATTGGAACAGTTTTCGCACATTCTTTAAAATAGGGATGTTCACTTTGGGTGGCGGATACGCCATGATACCCATTATCGAGGCCGAAGTAGTGGACAAGAACAAGTGGATTGAGAAAGAAGAGTTTCTCGATCTCATTGCCATTGCGCAGAGTTGTCCTGGCGTTTTCGCCGTCAACATCAGCATTTTCATCGGCTATAAGATGCGTAAGTTGCGTGGCGCACTCTGCAGCTGCATAGGCACAGCCCTACCTTCGTTTCTCATTATCCTGCTCATTGCGATGTTTTTCCATCAGTTTCAAGACAACAATATTGTGGCAGCTGCGTTCCGAGGCATACGTCCGGCCGTGGTGGCACTCATTGCCGTCCCCACATTCAACTTGGCCAAGAGTGCCCACATCACACTAAGCACCCTTTGGATACCCGTTGTTTGCGCCTTGCTTATCTGGGCAATAGGCGTCAATCCCATCTACATCATCATCGGAGCAGGCCTTTGTGGCTACCTCTATGGTCAATTTATCAAGCCCACAGAGGGCTCACACAACGAGAATTAGAACAGCAGCGGTGCGTCATACGGCATTTTTTTTGCACCGCAAACACCCCTACCCCATAGGTATTCAGGCAACAACTAATAAATCCATCGTATGATTTTCCTCGAACTTTTCTATACGTTTTTCATCATCGGACTATTCGGTTTCGGTGGCGGTTACGGCATGTTGTCGCTCATTCAAACCGAAACGGTTATTCATCACCAATGGCTTTCGTCGGCCGAATTTACCAATATCGTTGCCATTTCACAAATGACACCTGGCCCCATTGGCATCAACGCGGCCACATATTGTGGCTATACGGCCGCCCACAATGCAGGGTTTAACACGTGGATGGCCATGTTGGGCAGTGCCACAGCCACCTTCGCGTTGGTGTTGCCATCGCTTATCTTAATGATACTTATCAGTAAGATGTTTATGAAATATATGAACACATCCGCTGTTCAGAACGTATTCGCCGGCTTGCGCCCTGCCGTTGTGGGACTGCTTGCCGCTGCCGCCCTGCTCTTAATGACCGAAGAAAACTTCTCTTCACCCTTCATCAACCCATGGCAGTTTGGCATTAGCCTCTTTCTCTTCGCCACCACGTTCGCAGGAACGAAGTTCTTAAAGATTAATCCCATACGTATGATTGGCTATGCTGCCGTTGCGGGGTTGCTATTGCTATACTAGAAAAAGTGAAAAGGTGAAAAGTGAAAGGGTGAAAAGATGAAGAAATAGCTAACGCCAACAAGGCATTTGGCTTAACTCCACAACTCCATAACTCCTTAACTCCTAAAATTAAAAGGGGTGAAAAGGTGAAGAAATAGCTAACGCCAACAACGCATTTGGCTTAACTCCATAACTCCATAAAGCCTTAACTCCTAAAATTAAAAGGGGTGAAAAGATGAAGAAATAGCTAACGCCAACAACGCATTTGGCTTAACTCCATAACTCCATAAAGCCTTAACTCCTAAAATTAAAAGGGGTGAAAAGATGAAGAAATAGCTAACGCCAACAACGCATTTGGCTTAACTCCATAACTCCATAAAGCCTTAACTCCTCTTATGCTTCCAATTCCTTTTCCTCGTTTTCTTCCGCACATTCTTCTCCCTCATCGTCTACTTCTTCGCTTTCTTCCGCTTCGTTTTCCTCCTCTTCGTTTTCAGCGCATCGCTTTTTGCAAACATACTTGATGGACTTCACGGCCAATATAATGCCTATAATACCCATCAAAGGCATGATGGTGAGTTGAATGGGATTGAAATCATCGAGCCATTCGAGCATGTGAAGTAGACAGAACAAACCAAAAAGGCAAGCCAAAATGGCGTGTATAACGCGCCAAGCCTTGTGCTTTCCCCATAAGGCAAGAAAAATACCCAACACAGGCAACGTGTAGCTGACCCCCATCATCATGGAAATAAGTTCGCAAGAATTATTTGCTCCAGGCATGGCCACAATACTCTCGCCCCAAAATGCAGGCATCACGTCGGCTAGGGTGTGGGCGAGAAATCCCGTAATGATAAGCACCCACAATGCCACTAATTCAATTTGTCTATTCATAATTACATGTTGTTAGTGAATATATTATGTTGTTAGTTGACGAGTTGACAAGTTTACCTGCCGTCAAAAGGAATTAACTAGTTGACAAATTTACCAACTAACGAATTGGAAAGTGGTGTTACCCAACCAACAAGCTAAGAAATTCGTCTAACTTCATTCACTCAAATGAACTGAAGCACAGGTTTTGTCGCTCCAAAGTTACAAACTTTCTGTTGTTTTTACAATACCTATTAACAATGATATTAAGACTGATTCTAAAAATTCCACACAGCATTGATACGTCATGTAGAAATTTTAGAGTCAGCCTTAAGCTGTTTGAGCCACGCAACAAAGAATGCCCTTCGCCCCCTAAGGCATAGCAAGAATCTTGCCTTCTAGGTCTACATTCACCTGCGCACTGGTTACGCGAGTAAGGATTAGCCCCTGCGCGTTACTTGACAGTACCATGAAAGGCACCATCACGCCACCCACATTGCGGTAGTCTTCGTACCTTATCACTCCGGCGGGCGATGAAGTTTGCCTTATCAAGCCGTCCTTTCGCGACATGCACACCAAGATCTTATACCCCGACCGATAGCTGGCTTCCAGCTCAAAGCAGGCCTCACCGTCCAAGTCTTTTTCGCCAATGAGAGTCAACGATACCACATCCGACTCCTTTCTGTTCACATAATAGTCGAACAGTGGTCCAAGAAACTTCGATCCGATAATATACGATTCAATCATATCTGCAGACATTGGTTCCGTCTGTGGTGTGGGAGCAGAATTAAATGTCCACCCCTTATCCCGATATGCGCACACCATCATTGTCCCCAAAGGCGATTTCACACGCTGGTAAAAGGCCACGCCAGGCACCAAAAGTGTGGTGACGGGCATTTCGCCTCCTTGCGCCACAACAACCTGTTGAAGTTGTAACGACTTTATTTTGGCTGCCGCTGCCATTCCGCCCAACTGATGAACGTTTTGCGCACAAATGTCGTCAACGGTTTGTGCGCAAATGCCAACCACAGCCAAAGCCCACGATAGCACTAACGTACCTACTCTCTTTGTTATCCCCTTCATCATCCTAATTAACCTTAATAAACACTGAATGCTAAAAAACTGATCAAAAAACACATACAATATAAGCCGCCAAACGCCTTCTCTGGTTTGTCTTATCATTTGCACGAGGCATTCGGCGGCCGTTAATCATCCTAAATACCTCTGATGCAAAGTTAGGCTTTAAACCGCTACTTCCAAAAGAAAAGTATATAAAATAGATTAAGACATGATGAAAAAAATGAAAGCTTGATGCAACGTTAACATAAAAATACGAGTATGTTGCATAGCTATACATCGAGCTATTTAGGGCTTTAGAAGGCAAGCGACATAAGTGGGTATCAAACAGAGCAATAAAACAGCAAAACGGGAGTGTTGTTAAGAAAACGGCCTGCGTTAAAAACTATACACAAACAAAAAAGAGGAATTACTGATGTAACATAAAAACTCGAGATACTAACGCGATCAATACGGCCTTTAAAAACCCTTATATACGCGAATTCAGGATAAAAGCAAATCGGTATGTAAACTACCGCGTAGCACTAGCTGGTGAGATAGCCATTTGTGTTTTATCTAATCTTGTTCAAAACAACATCGTATCTTATCACAAACTCTCGTAACGTATGATGCTAGCTTGACACTATCTAGGTAGTTCATTCCACAGCCTCTCACCACCACCAGCTCACCCCTCCTACCTCCAAACGCCATCTTTCACTCCTTACCAGATAAGCCCTTGTAGTGAGCTTTTTCAGTTCCTGCCTTGTTACAGCTAAGATGGAAACCTGTTCCAGATAAGTTGGAACAGTGTTCCAAATCAACTGGAACAGCATTCCAGATAACATGGAACAGGCGTCCAAAACACATTTAACACAGCGGTTAATCTAATAATGTACTATAAGGGCTTAGAAGGCGCATTTTCGGAACGATGAAAATGCTAACGAAGGAATGGTTAATTAGCACATTCGGGATAAGATACCATGCCCTCTGAACAAGACAGGACAGGTAAAGAAATGGTTGTCTCGCCAACTAGTGCTACGCGGTAGTTTACATACCGATTTGCTTTTATCCCGAACTCGTGTATATATAAGAAAATAGGACATGGGCTGAACAAGAACCTTATACGCATTTGTAGTCTGCCCGAAATAAGCTCGTAAAACATCGCCGTTTAGCGATCGAAGAGTACAAATAGACTTGTAGTGCGACTACAAACCAGTTGTAGTCGCACTACAAATAAGTTGTAGCGTCACTACAAAGCACTTGTAGCCACACTACAAAAGGCTTGTAGCCACACTACAAAAGGCATGTAGTGATTTCAACCCAATTTATATGCGTACGCGTTTACCTACTTACGCATCCCTAACTCAGGTTATACGTATGTACACTTGAACCTTGCGCCGACGGCAGATAGTTTATTCCCCACCAGCACATTTGTAGGAGCAGGAACGAAACGATGAGCATATAGAGTGCGGGACGCAGGTCATGAGGACGCGAACGGCGGAAATGCACATAGGCCAGATAGGCAAACCAGGTTACGGCAGCCCATGTTTCTTTCGGGTCCCATGCCCAATAATGGCCCCAAGCCTCCTTTGCCCAAAGTGCCCCCATCAGCATACCTAGCGTCATAAACGACAGGCCAACATATACAAGGTTATCGCTGATATCCATTTCGTCGTCCGTGGCGGGCTTCTTCTTGATGAAAAGCAGGTAGATGGCCATCACCGTGGCCGCGCCAAGCAGGGCGTAAGCGAACATGTAGACAATAACGTGGGGGGCGAACCATGGACTTTGCAAGGCTGGCATCAGCGTTTTGTTGTGTATCTCGGGTTTCATCACGTTGATAACAATAAAAACGGTGGCCAAAACTGTGCTGAAAGAGAGTATCCACTTGTAGCGCCAACGCAAGTAAACCACCATTCCAGCAAAAGGAAGGAAGAACGAATACCATAGGCGCGTTTCGCCCATGGTGCGCAGGGGCGGACGTTCGAGCGACACCCACATGGCTACGATGAAACCGAAAAACACCAACAAGCCCGCAACGGTGGCGCCAAGGGTGAGCGCTTTCTTATCTTTCCAGGCAGCGTATGCGCCAACTGCCCATAGCAAAACGGCCACTAGGGCGAAATAGGGGAAGTGATTCCAAGTCATTCTTTGGTCTCCTTTCTGCGTTGTAACGACAAAAACATAAATACGGCACCGAGCATCATCATGCCCAAGCCTACATAAACGAAGGGCAGCCACGGGTCTCTAACCAGCTCTAACACGCTGGTCTCGCTCCATCTACCCATCGAGGTGTCGTAAGAAAGCTGGTAAATTTTCCATCCTTCCACGCTTAATGGGCGGTTCACCTCTATATCTGCGAAAGCGTGCAGCCCTGCTTCGGTCATCAACTCCACACGCGAGAGATAGCGTTGTGGCTCGCGTTCGGGCATAGCGACAGATATCTTGCCATCCAAGCTAAGCACTTGGTAGGGGAAATGATAGCTTCCGCAGGTCACCCAGCCAGTTTTCTTCACCTTTCCGTTGGGCGAAGTGGCGGTGATGTTTATCGCGGTCATTGCTCCCGACGAGTGCCAAGGCAGGTAGTTGGTGGTGTCGCGAGTCATCAGAGGTGCAGCCTCGTCAATGCATTTGTTAAGCTTTATGCTCCAGCCTTGCAGGTTTCCGGTGGTAAAACTACTGTCTACAACGATGGTTGTTGGCTTATCCTTGGGTATAGGGTCGCCCGTCTTGCCGTTTACAAGCATCAATTTGGGTGGATACTCGTAGATTTTAAACTCTTTAAGTTGTATGGCGAGGGGCATTTCGACAATTTTACCTTGCTCGTTGGTGGCCCGCCACTCGGGAGACGACTTGTGAATGGTCATCTTGAGGCGTTGCATGTCGGCATTACCCAATGTGGCACAGAGCATAACGATGAGCAAACCTGCGTGGTTGAGCATGAAAGGCACATCGCGCCACTTAAAATGCATGGCCTTGTTGATGGTGGCTTGAGCCACAATCATAGAAATCCAAATGTAGACTAGCACGAAAGGCCAGAACGAAAGCATGCGCGAAAGCCCCAGCGGATCGGCTGCAGGGTGCCCGTCGGGCATCTGCTTGGTAAGCCCCATGATGGCTGTGAGAGCCACAGCATAGACTAACGCAGGGATGGCTGATGCGTACGAGGAGAGAAACTTGAAAGAATATACCTTGTTGCGAAAAGCAAACACAAGGGCCATGACAAGGATATAGCCTGCCAGGATGATAAAGTTGACGGGAAATGAAAGGTTGTTCCATGCTATTGGCCCTGCGCTAAATTGCAACAGCAAGCCAACTAACACAAGTCCGGCTCCAACAGCGAAGCCTTCAACCATTTTCCATGGTCGTTTCCACATAATGGTTTATCGTTTTTATTTGTTTGTTATCGTTTTATCGTTCACGGTGAATGGAAGTATAAGCAGAGGCCAATTCCAGTCTACGTGGGCATAAATCGTGGGCAATTATAAAGCGGGAGCGCAGCCTTTGTTTGAAACAAGCGCCCTCTGGAGTTTCTCTTCGCGCGCGCGTACCTATTATATATAGGAATGACGAAAGCTGAAATGACACCAGAGAGGTTGTTTTCCACCAATAGATTTGCCACAAGCTACGAGGGGACTGTATAGACACCATAAAGGAGTTGAGGCCTTGTTATGGGCCTTAACCCCTTTATGATGGATGCTATCAGTTACTTAGTATTTGCAAAACCCACGTTAGCGGTGCTGTTACAAGTCGAGTGCGCGACCCGCTGCCTTGGCTTTCTTTATCCATTGAGGTACCACGGTATGCAAGAATTTCTCCTTGTCGGCTTCCTTCTGCTTCATGTCCAGTCCGATGTAAGCTTGTGCCTTAGCCTTCGTAGAGATGTCGGGCATGGGTACGTCGGCCGTAAATCCATGACGGGCAAGTACCTTTGCCACTTTCAAACGTGCTTGATTGGCGAAGTCGAGACTGTGCGATAGGATACGTGTAATCTCTTGTGGGGCGTGGAATGCGGCTCCGTGTGATGCCACGGCAAAGTCCCAACGCCATTGGCTCTTGCGCAAGAGGTCGAGAACGGGTTTCATTTCGGCTTCGGTTGCACCCTTATCCCATGCGAATTTAGCCTCGATGTGTGCGGTAGCCAGTTCATTTTCTACGCGGTTACGTATCTCGTTGCACTTGCGTTGACGTTCGTACACGTTCTGCCTAAGCGTTTCTGCACTCTGACGGTGACAGGTTTGGCAGGTGCGGTCGATGTTGGCCAAAGGACTCATGATGTGGTGGTCGGTATATTTCACGCCACCTTTGCTCATGTAGGGCATGTGGCAATCGGCACACGAAACGCCGCGTTGACCATGAATACCCATCTGATGAATTTCGTATCCGGGGTGTTGTGCTTTGAGGATGGGTGCACGGCTTAGTGCGTGTGTATAGTCCTTATAGTTCATAGCATCGTAATACTTCTCCATCGCCTCTACCGTCATACCGCTATCTTGTGGGAAGGTGAGGTACTTTTCGTCGCCCTTGAAGTAGTATTCGGTGTGACATTGTGCGCAAACCAACGAGCGCATTTCTTGGTGAGTGGCCTTGTTAACGTCTTTACCTACGCGTTGCCAAGCCTCGTACAGTGCAGGACGAGCGGGCTTGAGGTCCATCGTTTTGGAGTCGTGGCAATCGGAACAGCCCACGCTGTTCATTACCTGGTCTCCCCATTTCGACCACGGAGCCTTGTAGAAGTTGGCAACGCCATGTTCTTTCATGAGCCTAGGCACATCAGGACCTTTGCAAGTCCAGCATGTTCCTGGTTGGGGTTCTTTACCTTCTGTTACTCCAGGTGCGCCTGTGCGCAGTGTTCGGCGCAAATCTTCCACGGCATGTTGGTGCCCACGCGGTGTGGCGTAGTCCCACGAGAAGGCATAACCAGCCCAAAGTATCACCATGTTGGGGCGTTGGTCAAGCACGTCTACAGCCTGTGAGCTGTTAAACTCGCTTTTAAAAGTGGTGTCAGCCGTTTGCTTCCACGTTTCGTATTCGCGTGGGAAGTCGCTTGCAAACTTCGAATTTTCAGATACGATACCCTCCATTGGGGTTTTTCTGTTATTGAAGATGCTCACCACTTCGGCCCTTCGTTCTAAGAGCGACGACACGAGTAAGCCTAAGATGAAAACGACAACCATTGATCCTCCGAACAACAGCCATCCTTGCCAACGTTTTAATTGCTTTGCCATATCTTAATAGTTTTTAGTTTCGGGTTTCATAATGTTTACCCTCGCGCGTATTGGCGGGGTGTCTCGAATATGCGTGCTAGGGTTACTTGCCTTTCTTTCCGAGCATGCCTTGAAGCCAATCTGGCACGGGCGAATCGGGTAAAGGAACTTGTGCATTGGGTGTAGAAGATAGGGAATTCATTCCGCCATGTGGCACGTCGCGGTGGCAATCCCAACAAGCCATGCCTTCTCCACGCTTTGCCATCATGTAATTGATACGCCCTGAGCGCACGAATTCTTGGTTGAGCTGTGTGTGGCAGCGTATGCAGTTATCCATAATCACACCTGCACTGGCGTCTTCGGCGGTTATTGCCTGTCGCTCATTAAACGTAACGAACTTGCGAACATGGTTCATTCCGTCTTTCGCCTTGAAGTAATATTTGGCGAAGATGTTGTTGTGTGGCACGTGGCAGTCGTTACACGTGGCGTCGCGACCATGCGAGGAGTGCATCCACGTGGCGTAATAAGGTGTCATGATATGACAGTTTACGCATGCCGAAGGGTCATCGGTGAGGTAGGTGTGCATTCTAAGAAGGTACATGAAAAGCCCTCCTAGGCCTACAACCAATCCTCCCGTCACCAAAAGGAACACCTTTTGGCGATAGCTGAATGCCGATAAGATAGATTTTAGCTTGTCCTTTATCATGTTCGCTATATTTTCTTTTCGCAAATATAGCAAATAAAGCACAACGCAGTCTAAACAGACACCATGAATTTTCGCGCCTAACAGCAAGTTTAGCATGTTTTAAGAGGCGGATTCTAAACTATTTTTAACGTGCAAATCCTTATAAATAAGGATGTTTATACCCGTGTGTTCGAACACAGAAGGATAAACCCCTTTTACAGTTTTAAACAGTCGTAAGTGGCTGTTTCATCGTGCGATAGCCTGATAATACTGGGAAGAGGACTTGTCTTTTAGGAATAATTATTGTTTATTATGCGAACTATATTACCCTTTACGATGAGATTTTAACTTGTTCATATTTTCAACTTAGATAGTCATCTTTTCGCATTTCAAACTTTAAATGGCTAAGGTCAGGTCGCCAAAACAAAATCGGGTTAAGTCCAATGCTTTAGACTTAACCCGATTTCACTATATTGGGGGTATGTTATAGCTTCTTATCTGGATAGAGTGCTTGCCACCATGAGGGGTTGTTTTGCAAGTAGCGGGCGAACCATGCGAAAATGGTGTTTTGCCATTTGATGCGCTTTTGGTAGTCCATAAT
This sequence comes from Hoylesella loescheii DSM 19665 = JCM 12249 = ATCC 15930, assembly GCF_000378085.1. Classification (GTDB taxonomy): domain Bacteria; phylum Bacteroidota; class Bacteroidia; order Bacteroidales; family Bacteroidaceae; genus Prevotella; species Prevotella loescheii. Next base: position 158,327 of record NZ_KB899216.1, on the reverse strand, counting down.
GGTGTGGTTCTCACCGTTTACCACAACAAAGGCCGTGGGTCGTCCCAGCAATTTCAAGGCCGTGAACATCTGAATGCTCTCGCCGATGGGTACGTTGGTGTCGGCATTGCCATGAAGGAAGAGCAAGGGGGTATGTATCTTGTCGGCGTTATATAGTGGACTCTGGTCTACGTAGAGATCTTTGCGCGTCCAAGGATAGCTGTTTGCCATCGACACCTCGCTGTAACTATATCCCCAATAGCCTTCTCCCCAATAGCTGGTGTGGTCACTTATACCTGCGTGAGATATGGCGGCAGCGAAAATATCCGTTTGAGTTTGCAGGTATTGGGTCATAAATCCACCATAGGATGCACCGATACAACCCACGCGTTTGGGGTCTACGTAGGGGTGGGCTTTAAGAAACGCCTTGGTTCCTTCGATAATATCTTCAGCCACACCTTTGCCCGCAGTGTTGACATGACGTGAAGCGTGCGTCTGACCGAAACCTGCCGCGCCGCTGGGATTAACCAAATACACCACATAACCTTGCGCAGCGTAGAGGTGCAATGGGTAACGGCTTTCGAAATAAACGCTCACGGGCGAACATCCACCATAATAATTCACGATCATGGGGTATTTCTTGTTGGGATCGAAGTGTGGGGGCAGGTAGCAACGACCCGAAATGGTGTCACCACGAGACGACACGAAGTTCCATGGCGTGCATGTTCCTAGGTCCACATCTTTTAGTTTCAGCTTGCTCAAGTCTTCAAGCAGGGTATTCTTTCCATTATCCAAATTGAGCGTGTAGAGCCTATCCGAATTGGATGCGCTTTCTCCATACCACACAGCCACCGGTGCATTGCGGGCAAAAGCAAGCCTTGTAACATAGTCTTCGGGCATATCGAAGCGGGTAAACTTGCTGGTCTTGGGGTTCAAGCGGAAAAGTTTTTGTTGGTCTTTATCCAATGCCGTGAAGTAGATTTGTCCGTCGCGTGGGTTCCACGAAAAATCTTCAACACTGGGATTGAAGGTCTTTGTGAGTGGCGTAACGGTCTTGTTGGCCACATTCAGGGTAAAGAGTTGGTAGTCGTACATGTTTGGCGTACTGCCTTCGGGCACATTCTTACCCACTCCATTAAACGCTTCGGCGGTGGCTTTAACCAAAAGCGACGATGCATCGGGCGAGAAGCGCGCCTCAGACAGAAAGCCCTCGTCGTGGGCTACACATGTGGCTTGCATCGTTTTCACGTCTAACTTGTAAAGCGAAGACACCGTTGTGGGTCGCTTTTCCAATCTGCTGCGCGACACCATATATAATATATAGCGACCGTCTGCCGATATATCTTCGAGCGACACATTGTGATAGCCGAACGTAAGCGGCCTAGTCAGTCCCGTTTTCAAGTCTACCAGCGACAAATTCCATCGTGTTCGCCAGCCAGGTTGCCTGTCTTCGGGCTGAGTGATTTCGTAGATGTCGGCATCTTCCTTAGGTCCTTCTTGCGAAGTGCTTAGTACCAGGTACTCGCCATTGGGTGCAAGCGTGATATTTCCTTCTCCGATGCCCGTAGCCAGTGGTTGTTCGCGCCCCGTTAACGGGTCAGTAGCGATGATGTCGCGACCATCTCGCCCCTTGCGGATGGTGTAAAAGCGGTTCGTTCCAGGTATCCAACTCATCGCTTCGTCTGTCTCTCGCATGATAGTACCCGTTTTCAGGTCGGTAAGTCGCCACGAATAGCGGGTATATCCGCCATCCATCACGTCGTAATAATTGGTGATGAGGTAGCGTCCGTTGGCCGATAAGCCTATACGATAATATTGCAGGCCGTTTTGGATGTCGCTCAACGTGAGCGTTCGGCGTGCATCGGTGCTCACAGTAAGACTGTCGCCGATGTTGGTTAGCCGCACGGAGAGATTGTACGTAGAGTCTTTCTGACTCAAGTATTTTATCACCACGTTGTGGGTTTGCGGTTGCAGGGTAACGTCTGACGGAGAAACCAGCTTGTTATCTACATACACTTGGTAGTGTTTCAGCCCTTTCAGCTCGATACCCACCTTGCGATAGGCAGCATTCTGAATGTTAAATTGCAACAGGTGTAGGGCATAAGGGCTGGCTGACGACGGTACGTTGCCCGTGTTTACGATACGTCCTTGCTGCGCCAAGCTCAGATGCAGGGGCGTGTTGAGCAGCGTTTCGGTGGCGAATGTCTTTTGTTGCGCGTCAACACTATCCACCAATATGGGTGCAGGCAGGTCGAAAGGCCCTGCATAACGAAAAGTTTTCACATCCACATCGTTAGCAGATACAGTTATGCAGACCATCGCGCAAGCTGCAAAAAGTAGTGATTGTTTAAGCGTATTCATGTTAGTAATGTCTTTTCGAGTCTTGTTTATCATCATTCTTAGCTTCTGTTGCGCCAACAACCTTCGGTCCGCGAACCTTATCGCCTGCTTTCAGGCCACTCAAAATTTGAATGTCGATACCATCGCTAAGCCCCGTCTTCACCTTCCTACGCTCATAAGTAAGTTCCTTTCCTTCACCTTTGGGAATGTAAACGTATGTGTCTTTGCCGCTAAACTCAATGGCGCTTTCGGGCACGGTAAGTGCATTGTTGGCCGCTTGCAAAACAATCTCGGCGTTGGCGCTATATCCACTACGTATGCTTGTTGCCTTATCCACATGCACGGCAGCCTTAATCTCGAATTGGTTAGCACCATTAGACTCCACCGCCTTTGGCGAAATGTATTCTAACGAGGCCGTAAAGTTCAGGTTTTGCAATGCTCCGATGGTTATTTTCATGTTCATTCCAGGCTTCACATGTCCCACTTCGGTTTCGTCGATATTACCTTTAAAGATAAGGTCGTTCATGTTGGCCACGCTGGCAATGGTTGTTCCGTCGTTAAATGTGTTGCTAAGGATAACCGAATTACCCACTTTCACAGGGATATCGAGTATAATTCCCGTGATGGTAGAGCGTATCAGCGTAGAGCTAGCCTTGGCGTTGCTCTTCGAAACACCGTCGCGCACCACCTGCAAGTTATCGTCGGCGGCCGACAGTTCTTCTTTGGCCTGCTGGTAAACTTGCCTTACCTTCTCGTATTCTTGTGCTGCCACCAGTCCCTTATCATACAATGTCTTCTCCCTTTCGTACTCGGCCTTGGCTTGTTCCAGGTTAATGTTAGCCAGCCTAACCCGCGCCTGTGCACCGCTAAGCTGTCCCATGTCGGGTATCACCTTCACTTTGGCAATCACTTCGCCCGCTTGTATGGGTTGCCCCGCTTCTTTCATAATCTCGGTGATGATACCCGATATCTGCGGTTTCACGTTCACCTCGTTGCGCGGTTCAATGCGCCCAGTAATAACCGTGGTCTTTTTCAGGTCCTTTACAGTGGCCGTCAGTTCGGTGTATTGCTCGGGTTGGGGCTGCGATTTGGCCCAAAGAAACACAAATGTACCTATAAACACGAGAGCTATAAGCACTGCCACAATGATTTTCTTCTTCATAACGTCATTCCCCTTGTTAGCCTTTCGTGGTGCGATGGCGTTGTTTTCGGGGTCTCCTTTGTTAATGTATTATGTCTTGTTATTTTTATTTCTATATGGTTTTGTTGGCGCAGATTGCGCATTTGTCATTCGTCGCGCATGGCGTCCACAGGCTTAATGTTCATGGCTCGCAGTGCCGGTGCAAGTCCGGCGAGCACTCCAAGCGCACAAAGAAACACAACTGCACCCACTGCCGTGGTGAAACTAATCTGATAATGGGTATTCACGACACCGTCGGTGGTACTCGCCATTTCGGCCAGTTGTAATATCATTACCGTGAAAACGATGCCCGACATGCCCGCGACACTGATAAGCGTAATGCTCTCGGCAATGATCTGCGTGAGGATATTACGTGCTGTTGCACCGATGGCACGCCTTATTCCTATCTCGGTGGTGCGTTCTTTCACCGTCACCATCATAATGTTGCTCACGCCAATGGCCCCTGCCAGCAGCGTACCAATGCCCACCAGCCATGCCAAGAAGTCAACCCCGTTAAACAAATTATCCATCATACCGAAGAGCGCCTCCATATTAAAGGAAGGCAAAGCCTTTTCGTCGGTAGGGTCTACATGGTGTGCACGCGTCACCACAGCACGTATCTTGGGTGCAACTTCGCTCACTTTATAACCCTTATGGGCTGTAAAACACAACAAGTGAATGGTGTCGCCCATGGCGAATGCATCGCGCATCACATTTATCGGCACAACAACAGACTCTTGTGCACTACCGTTAATGTTGATCTTACCAGGACTATAATCCACCCCCACAATCTTAAAGAACACCGATCCAACGCGAATATCCTTGCCACAAGGGTTTCCGCCCTTCGGGAAAAGGGTCTTATACACCTGCTTTCCAATGATGCACACCTTGCGTTTTTGAAGGTTATCTATGTCGTTAAGATAACGTCCGTAATAGATGTCGGGCGCTTCGATGCCCTGATAGCTCTGTTCTAGTCCCTTAAAAACACACGATGCTTTCTTGTCTTCATACACGGCGGTAGATCCCCATCTGCTAATCAGGGGCGTAACCATCTCTACCTCGGGCACTTGTTGGCGCACTCGCTCCAAGTCTTTATACGACATGCTCCAGCTCCGACCTTTTTTTAGCCCCTCGTAAGGCTTAGTTGTTTTCATGGCAAAGAACATACCCGAGTTGTTTGCAAAGCCTTTGAATGTGGCCGACAGCAATTCATGCACTCCTTTACCACCACCTAACAGTGCCACGAGCATAAAAATGCCCCAGAAAACACCGAAGCCCGTAAGGAAGCTTCGCGTCTTATTGCGCGTCAGAGTGTCGAGTATTTCTTTATATCTGTCGAAATCTATCATTTTTATATGAGGTGGTGAGGTTGTGAGTTTATAAGTTTATGAGCCCGGAAGTGGCGTTTTATGGACTTATGAGGTTGGGAGAAAACAGGTTGCGCGGTTTTTTTGCCGTTCTTCTTCCTGCCATTTCGTTTCTTCTTTCCTCATTTCGTCAGGTCGTTCCGTCCTGTTAGTCCATCGCGTTCAGTGCCTCTATGGGTCGAGTCTTGGCAGCTTTGCGCGCTGGAATAAGTCCTGCAATGGTGCCAGCGATAACAATAAGTAGGGTGGCTTGCACGCAGACAGCAAAGCCCACAGTAGGATTGACGAACATTTTTTGTTGGAACACGCCCGTGTCTACAGAGGAGTTGCCGATGGTTGCATCCATATAGAGGTTCGCGCCGATGCCAAGCATCATGCCAATATAGCCAAAGAAGAGGGTGACAATTACACTCTCGGTGATGATGAGCTTTAATATCGACCACGGCGTTGCACCGATGGCCTTGCGTATGCCAAACTCACGAGTGCGCTCTTTTACGGTGATGAGCATAATGTTGCTAACGCCTACAATGCCACTAAGCAACGTAAAGATGCCCACAATCCAGAGGGCGGTGCGTATAATTGCCGCTCCAGTATTCATCTGCATGCTATCTGTAAACCTGTTCCATATCCAAATGCCCTTCTCATCATCTGGCGCGACATCGTGGTGAGCATTAAGCTTTCGGCGATAACTCTCTTCGAAGGCATTGTTAGCTGCTTGGGTGTCTAGCCCCTTAAAGCTAAAGATAATGTTTCCCGTCTTGTCGCCCTTATTATATATGGTGCGCATGGTGGTAAATGGTGCGTACGAGTTGTTGCGGAACATACTCTCATCGTCGGAATAGATACCTACAACGAGGAAGGCTAGCCCGCCCATGGTTACGTTTTTCCCCACAACACCTTGCCAATTGTCAGGCATCAGGCCCTCTGCACGACTTTTGCTAATCACCAAAACCTTGCGTTGCTCCTCCAAATCAGTTTGATTGATAAACCTTCCACAGAGCATCTTACGCTTGTTAATCTCTATTTCGTTGGGATAAACGCCCGTTAGCGATGCCGTTTCGAATTTGTCACCCAGCGTGATGGTTTGTTCGCCCAATTCTATTTCTGCGCCAACGGTCTCGATGTTCTCTTTAAATTGGTTTTGTGTTGTGTTTATGTCCTGGTCGTTCAAAGTGATTGAGCGGTCTTTTGGCAGGCCATTATATTCCTTGCTAGTCAATCCGCCTTCTACCATCATCGAGGTATCAAGAAAGATGTCCATGTTTTGTGTGACGGCATTGATAAGTCCGTTACCTGCGCCCAATAAGCATATCAGCATAAATATGCCCCATGCCACGGCAAAACCCGTGAGTGCCGTGCGCAGCTTGTTGCGTCGAGTGGTCGACCATATTTCGGCTATGAGCGTGTACATAATTACTTCTTGCGGTTAAGTATGGTTATATGTGCAGGTGTGTTTGGGGCTTTTTGTTTTCTCCTTCGTCAACAATCAGTCCGTCTTTAATCCTTATCAGCCTGTCGGTTTGTTCGGCCACGCCAGGGTCGTGAGTAACAACCACGGTCGTTATGCCCTCGTCTCGGTTCAAGCTGGTTATCAGTTGCATCACCTCAACGCTGGTTTTAGAGTCGAGTGCACCCGTAGGTTCGTCGGCAAGTATTATCTGTGGCTTGGTTATCAGTGCCCTAGCGATAGCCACACGCTGCTTTTGTCCACCCGACATCTCGTTGGGATAGTGGCTTGCCCATTGTGCCAAACCTAGCTTTTCCAGGTATTCCATGGCCATGGTGTGGCGTTTCTTTCGCGACACACCTTGATAAAACAAGGGTAGTTCTACGTTCTCGACAGCCGTTTTAAACCCAATGAGGTTAAAAGATTGGAACACAAAGCCAATCATGCGGTTGCGATAATAGGCGGCACGACGTTCGGAGAGGTCCTTGATGAGCGTTCCTCCTAGGCGATATTCACCCGTATCGTAGTTGTCGAGAATGCCAAGAATATTCAGCAGGGTGGATTTTCCCGATCCCGATGCACCCATAATGGAAACGAACTCGCCATCGCCGATAGTGAGATTAATGCCTTTGAGCACATGCAAAGGCTGTGCACCGAAATAGGTTTTATTGATGTCTTTTAGCTCTATCATACTTATCAGACGTTAGAAAGGCTCAGAAAGTTGCACTTTCGTTACATTTTATCTTTCCGTCCTCTATATGTTGAAATTGCGAACCGATAGCAAATTATAGATGGCAAAAATATAAAAAAAAGGCAAAACGTCCAAGAACGATGCGCATAAAGATTGCTTCAGCTGTGCGGTTTAGCATTGGTTAACGCAAAAAGGGCCTTTGCGAACGTTTCGCAAAAGCCCTTTTGATGGTAGTGGATAGGGGAATCGAACCCCTATGCCAAGATTGAGAATCTTGTATCCTAACCGTTAGATGAATCCACCGTGCGATTATTAATCGTGCGGAAGCTGGGGGATTCGAACCCCCGGTACGGTAACCCGTACGTCAGTTTAGCAAACTGGTGGTTTCAGCCACTCACCCAAACTTCCTTATCCGTCGATATTTTAAAAATCGCTTTGCTGTTAAATGCGGTGCAAAGGTATTGCTTTTTTTCAGTAGTTCCAAATTTTTTCGTGCCTTTTTTGTTTGTTACCACTTTTCTTCCACTTATCGAGGATGTTGTGCAGAGCGTGCTTGCGGGTTGCCTGCGACTTTAAACGATGGGAACAAGTGGCGTTAACCCACGTTCAAGAAGTCACAAACTTGCAGTTGGAGAAACAGTCTTGCGCGTTGGTTTCTGCATCTTCCACCTGATTATATGCCTTTGCCGAAGCCTGAGCCACACACCTATCGTTCCCTTTAAAAATACATCTCGCAAACCACTAACACACATATCGTTACGAGAGAAAGGAACTCACGGCGTGATCCAGATGCTTTGTACTCCTGTTACTTGTCGCCTGTAATCGTGTTCCAGTTGATGTGGAACAATGTTACATATAACAAGTAATCGTGTTACATCATACATGTAACATAACGGGCAGCCTATTATAAGGTAAAAGGAGCTTATCTATACCAAGACAGATGACGATATAGGGAATGGGAAAAATAGTCGACAGCCTTACGTAATATGATTTCAAACGGCGCAAGTCATTGCAACTTTGGCTTTCGCCGCTTGCCTCTACTATTTCATAAAGGCCGTATAAACCCATTGCCTTATGCTTATCTACCAGTTTCCAGCCCCATTTCCTTCGCTTTTCGCATCAACAATTGCATCAGCGGTTCACGTTCATTAGGCACGCGGTTGTCTAGTACGGCGTCTTTAAGCGTTTGTTTCAGCGTGCCCACCTCTCGGCTCGGACCAAGGTGGAACATCTCCATAATCTCGTTACCGTCTATCACTGGCTGCAACAAGCGTTTGTAGTCGCGTTCTTTCAGGTCGGCCAACTTTTCGCGCACGATGCGGAAATTATCCAGAAAGCGTTGCTTCTTGATGTGGTTTTTGCTGGTGATGTCGGCCTCGCAAAGCGTCATCAGGTCGTCGGTATCTTCGCCCGCATCGTTCATCAATCGCCTAACGGCACTGTCGGTAACGCTGTCTTCGGCAATAACGATAGGTCGCATGTGCAAGTCTACAAGCTTCTGCACATACTTCATCTTCGAGTCGAGGGGCAATTTCATACGCCTAAACAGGTCGGGTACCATCTTCGCACCAATGTAGTTGTGGTTGTGAAAAGTCCATCCTGCCGCTGGATCCCAGCGTTTGGTCTTTGCCTTGCCCACATCGTGCAGCAAAGCAGCCCATCGTAGCCACAAGTTGTCGGTGTATCGGCAAATGTTATCCAGTACCTCCAGCGTGTGATAGAAGTTATTTTTGTGCGCTCGCCCGTTGCGTGTTTCAACGTTGTCGAGCCTAGTTAGCTCGGGAAGGATGAGCTGCAGCAGTCCACAGCGGTGCAATTCCACAAATCCACGACTGGGTTGTGGGGTCATCATAATCTTATTCAGTTCGTCGGCGATACGCTCTCCACTAATAATCTTGATGCGTTCGGCATTACGTGTGAGCGCATCGAACGTCTCGTCTTCGATGAAAAAGCGCAACTGGGTGGCAAATCGCACACATCGCAGCATGCGCAAAGGATCGTCCGAGAAGGTGATATCGGGATCGAGGGGTGTGCGGATGATGCCGTCTTCAAGATCGTAAACACCATCGAAGGGGTCGATTAGCTTTCCAAAGTTCTCGGCGTTGAGGCAAGCGGCCATGGCATTGATGGTAAAGTCGCGACGGTTTTGGTCGTCTTCCAGCGTGCCGTTCTCAACGATGGGCTTGCGCGAGTCGTGACTGTAACTCTCTTTTCTCGCTCCCACGAACTCAATTTCGTAACCACGAAACTTCACTTGAGCTGTGCCGAAATTGCGAAACACCGATATGCGCGCCTTCTTTCCTAGGCTTTTGCGCAGCGCGTCGGCCACTTGGATGCCGCTTCCCACCACAACCACATCGATGTCGTTAGACGTCCGTTCAAGGAAAAGATCGCGAACGTAGCCTCCTACCACGTAGCAAGGCACGCCAAGAGCATCTGCCGCTTCGCCTATTTTGTGGAAAATGTCTTGGTCGAGGAGTTCTGCCAGTTGGGCATCGGATAATATCTTCATTCTAAATACAAGTCTTTTTGTAGGTGCAAAGTTACGCATAAAAGTTGATAGTAGCTTGTTGTGGACGTGTTTTTAGATTGTGCAAACCTCGGATAGTAGCTTGTGGCGCAATCGAAGGTCTATAATGACAAGCCGAACACAAAATGAAGTGCATTTTATGGAATAAGCCTTAAAATACGTGTAGATAGTACGGTAGTTTCGTTTTTTATTGTTACTTTTGTCCATTATGGTGCATTTGTGCAAGAGGAATCGGCGTTTCGCCATGTGTAAGATGAACGGACACGTTATTGGCGTATTGCATCGACCTCCGTTTACTATGTCGATCGCTCGGATACTCTATGCCCAATAGCTTACAGGCTCTACACCCATAACTCATAAACTCAAAGACTCAACAACTCATAAACTCAACGTATGAATAAAATACTTTTGCTTTTGGCCTTGCTTGCCTTAACCGTGAGCTGCGAGCAAAGCGAAGACGAGAAGGCCGCACCTTTGCTCGCCAAGATAGACAGCCTATATAAAGCGGAGCGTTATCAGGACGTGCTTGACTCCATCGGCGTGTTACGCGACCGTTTCCCACGAGCCATCAACACACGAAAAACGGCTCTAGGGATATGGCAAATGGCTTCAATGAAGCTGGCGCAAGCCGATATTGCACGCACCGACTCGGCACTTCAAGTTCAAGAGCAGGCCTTGAAGCAAGGAAAACTTACTTCGCAACGTAAGGCACAACTACTGGTTAGACGCGATTCGTTGAAAATTCGCTACGAGGCGCTTTGCCAAATGGTGAAGGCTATTCAGAAAAAACAGGCGCAGTGATTGGCGCGCACGGCACGATAACTCGTGCCTTTTCTTTTGTCGTTTGCTGAATAATGTGTAATTTTGCAGAAATTAGGCTGCGCTCGGCAATGTAAAAGCAAGCTTTCATTGCGCTCACTGGCACTAACTTTGCAGAAATTAGGCTGCGCTCGGCAATGTAAAAGCAAGCCTGTTGGCAATAACCGACGCACCCTACCCCACCTCACAAAGGCCTAAAAGAACAAGAACGATGGCAGAACAAACAATGACAGAGATACAGTTTGAGGACACGCTCAAGGAGTGTGCAGACCTTTTCGAACGGAAACTGCACGATTACGGCGCGTCGTGGCGCATATTAAGGGCCACATCGCTTACCGATCAGCTCCTTATTAAGGCCAAACGCATACGCTCGCTCGAAATAAAACGAACGGCATTGGTGGATGAAGGCATCAGACCAGAGTTTATCGCGCTGGTTAATTATGGTATCGTGGGACTGATACAGCTGGACAAAGGCTTTGCCGACGAGGTGGATCTCAACCCCGAAGAGGCCATGAACCTCTATCGCGAGTATGCCAACGAGGCTCTGCAACTGATGCTCAAAAAGAACCACGACTACGATGAGGCGTGGCGACTGATGCGTGTTAGCAGCTATACCGACTTGATACTTACTAAGCTGCAACGAATAAAGGAGATGGAAGATCTGAATGGCGACACCCTCGTTAGCGAAGGTATCGACGCCAATTACATGGACATCATTAACTATGCCGTGTTTGGTGCCATCAAGCTGAAAGAGAGCCAAGACCTATAAAGGCAATGTATGCGGCGCGCAGAACGGTTTCGCCGCAAGGGATAACCAACCGCGCCTGGCGTATTAACAGGCCAATTGTATTTAGAACGTGAAGCGACTCATAAATATACTTACCAATGTGTGCAGACTGTTGCTGGCTGCTACCTTCGTGTTATCGGGGTATGTCAAGGCCATCGACCCGCTAGGCACGCAGTATAAGATAGACGACTACGTGGCAGCCGTGGGTCTTTCGGGCACCGTTTCCGATTGGTTTACGCTCTTCGCTTCAGTTGCCTTGTCGGCTACAGAGTTCGCTTTGGGTGTGTTTCTGCTCTTCGCCATTCAGCGCCGCTTAGTTTCCAAACTGGTATTGGGCTTTGTTGGCGTAATGACACTTATCACGGTGTGGATTTACATCTATAGTCCCGTTGAGGATTGTGGCTGTTTCGGCGATGCCATTCAGCTCACCAACGGCGAGACTTTGGCAAAAAACATCGTGCTGTTGCTGGCTGCCGTGGTGGTGGCAAGATGGCCGCTACGTATGGTGAGATTTGTTTCGAAGAGCAACCAATGGATTGTTACCAACTATACGCTGCTCTTTATCATCGTATCGAGCGCGTGGAGCTTGTACACCTTACCTCCTTTCGACTTCCGTCCCTATCACATTGGGGCCGACCTTCGTAAGGGGATGGAAATCCCTCCAGGTGCAAAACAACCCCAATTCGAAACCACCTTCATTCTAAGTAAGGACGGTGAGACGCGCGAATTTACGTTAGACAACTATCCAGATTCAACCTGGACTTTCATAGACAGCAAGACCGTGCAAACCGAAGCAGGTTATGTGCCACCCATTCACGACTTCTCCATCGTTAACGTAGCCACAGGCGACGACATCACACAAGAAGTTTTGAACCGCAAAGGCTATACATTCTTGCTTATTTCGCCCTTCTTGGAGCAAGCCGATGATACTAACTTCGGCGCGATAGACCAGATATACGAGTACGCCAAACAGTACAACGTGCCCATGATGTGCCTAACCGCCAGCGGAAAAGCCGCTATCGGTCGCTGGCAAGACCTCACTGGGGCCGAATATCCTTTCTATACGACCGACGCTACCACGCTTAAGACGATGATAAGGAGTAACCCTGGGCTGATGTTGATAAAAGACGGCGTGGTGGTTAACAAGTGGAGCCACAACGCTCTGCCCAAACAAGAAAGGCTAAACGCACCGCTAGGACAGCTGAGCATTGGCAAAATAGACCCCACCAGCGTAACGGCACGCATCACGAAGGTGGTACTTTGGTTTGCACTACCACTGTTCTTGCTCACCTTAGCCGATCGTTTGTGGACATGGACAAAATGGATAAGGACACAAAGAAAACGTAGTAAATTATATAACCTCTTAAAGATAAAAAGAAGAAAAATGAGAAAAAAGATCGTAGCAGGTAACTGGAAGATGAACCTAAACCTGCAAGAAGGCCTGGCCTTAGCAAAAGAAGTAAACGACGCTTTGGCTGCCGACAAACCCAATTGCGATGTTATCATCTGCACTCCATTCATTCACTTGGCTAGCGTGGCAGGTGTTTTGGATAGCAAACTCGTTGGTCTGGGCGCCGAGAACTGCGCCGACAAGGAGCAGGGAGCATACACGGGCGAGGTATCGGCCGAAATGGTGAAAAGCACTGGTGCACAATACGTGATTCTAGGACACTCTGAGCGTCGCGAATATTACAACGAAACACCCGAGATATTGAAAGAAAAGGTGTTGCTGGCTCTAAAAAATGGCCTGAAAGTGATATTCTGTATCGGTGAGACTTTGGCCGAGCGCGAAGCCAATAAGCAAAACGAGGTGGTGAAAGCAGAGCTTGAAGGCTCGGTATTTAACCTCTCTGCCGAAGAGTTCGCCAACGTTATCGTGGCCTACGAACCCATCTGGGCCATCGGAACGGGTAAGACCGCAACGGCCGAACAAGCTGAAGAAATACACGCATTCATACGTTCTGTCATCGCAGACAAGTATGGCAACGAGGTGGCCGAGAACACTTCCATCCTCTATGGTGGTAGTGCAAAGCCCAGCAATGCACCCGAACTGTTTGCCAAACCCAACATCGACGGCGGCCTTATTGGCGGTGCAGCATTGAAATGCGCCGACTTCAAGGGCATCATCGACGCTTGGAAGAAGTAACAAACAATAGCTAAACATTTCTGCGGAGCGGCACTTTCGGTCTACGAAAGTGTGCCGTGAGTGTCGCCTCGCTATTTTATTCATCCACTTCTCAAACGCGGAATGCTTGCGGATTGGCTACAAATAAGCCTCATCACCCACAGCGCATACCCCAACATTACACAATAATGAAACGTCTGGTAACTCTTCTTCTCATCTGGGTTTGTACCGTCACAGCTATCGAGGCACAAACCTTTACCGACCATTTGCGCCGGCGCGACACAAAGACGCACGGTATTGTAACCGTCACCCAGAGTGCTGCCATAGAACAGTTGGTTAACGGCAAGGGCAACGCGGGGAAGTGGGCGAACCCCAATCCCAACGATCGCGCAACGCCATCGGCCACCAACGGCACGACAAATAGCGGTAGCGCAACCACTTCGCGACTGCCTAACGACAAGCGCGAAATGGAACAAGCACATAAGAACGACCCTAACAAGAGGGAAACGACACAAAAGAACAACGCCCTTGGAGATGATGGCGACGACCTGAACATCCCCGTAGTAGACACCCGTAAAAAGGTGATGAAGGGCGGATACAAAGTAGACGGATATCGTGTGCAGGCATTTGCGGGCGGCAACTCGCGCGAAGACAAGAACCGCGCACAACAAGCCGGCAACCGAATAAAGGCTGCCTATCCCGACCAACCCATCTACGTGCACTTCTATTCACCACGATGGATTTGCCGTGTGGGCAACTACCGCAGCATAGAAGAGGCCACGCGCATGCTCAGCGCTATTCAAGCCCTAGGCTATAAGCAAGCGGTTATCGTAAAAGGAAAGATTACGGTGCAGTATTAATGTTGACATCCAATGGCGTAACACCACAAACGCCATACCCCTAAACATGAACTTAGAACCAGAATACAGAGAAGGGCTCGACCAACTGGCTGCCCATTATAAAGAGGTATTGAGCCTTTTGGGAGAAGATCCCAGTCGCGAAGGACTTGAAAAAACACCCATGCGTGTGGCAAAAGCCATGCAGGTGTTAACGCGCGGCTACACGCAAGATGCCCGCAAAGTGCTAACCGATGCGCTTTTCGAAGAGAAATACAACCAGATGGTTATCGTTAAAGACATCGATTTCTTCTCGATGTGCGAACACCACATGCTTCCCTTCTTCGGAAAGGTGCACGTGGCCTACATCCCCAACGGCTACATCACGGGCCTAAGCAAAATAGCACGAGTGGTAGACATATTCAGTCATCGTCTGCAAGTGCAAGAACGAATGACCCAACAAATAAAAGACTGCATACAAGACACGCTTAAACCCCTCGGTGTAATGGTGGTTGTAGAGGCCAAACACCTGTGTATGCAGATGCGTGGCGTAGAGAAACAAAACTCCATCACCACCACCAGCGACTTCAGCGGTGCCTTCAACCAAGCCAAGACACGTGAAGAGTTTATGAACTTAATACGTCCCAAATAACATTTTTTATATTTATGGGATGCAAGAAACAGCGTTAATATAGATTTATCTTATAATTATCAATAATACAGAACACGATGAAAAAAACATTGAATTTGGCTGCCATCGCCTTTTGTGGCGTGGCCATGCTGTCACTTAGCTCGTGCCTTAGTGGCGGAAACGGCGGCGAAGAACCGAAGTTTAAACAAATCACCTCAGTTGAACGCACAACAATGATGAATGCCATTGTAGGAAATTACAGTGGAAAACTGAAGTTTATCAAGAGTCTAGGAGACAATAAGATAGACTCCGCAGACATATCTTGGAGCGTCACAGCCGATACTATGCTCGTTATCGAGAAATTTCCCGTCAGAACAATATCGGGCTCGGTGCAAGCTGGAGAAGAGATGAAAAGGAAGCTAACCGCAGCAGAGCCGGCTAAAGTAGAAATGAAATTGAAATTACCTGGCTACATGTTGGAGAACTATTTCAACCAAGGCTACTATCTGGCAAGCCCTATTGCGGGTAAGGATATCGATGTTAAAGTGGGCGATAAGGATGGAAAGCTCACCTTTACGCAGAGCATTAACTTGGGAAGCGGCAACTACCAGAAGATAAGCCAGCTATTGGAATACCTCAAGGACAGGCAAGTTACGCGCCTACTTATTGAACGAATTACGATCGACAATCAGGTTTACAACGTTCAAGCGCCTTTCACTCTTCAAGGTAAAAAGCAGTAGGTTCTGATATGAAGTTTATTTCTTGGAATGTCAATGGCCTACGTGCCGTGGTCGGCAAAGACTTTGAGAACATCTTTAAGTCGCTTGACGCCGATTTCTTTTGCCTGCAAGAAACCAAGATGCAGGCAGGTCAGCTAGACTTGCAGTTTGATGGTTACGAATCGTTTTGGAACTACGCCGACAAGAAAGGCTATTCGGGTACGGCCATTTACACGCGCCATAAGCCTCTGAATGTTACCTACGGAATTGGCATAGACCAACACGATCACGAGGGAAGGGTTATCACATTAGAGATGCCCTCATTCTTCTTGGTAACGGTTTACACGCCTAACTCGCAAGACGAACTGCGCCGACTGGACTACCGCATGCAATGGGAAGACGACTTTCAGGCCTATTTGCACGACCTGGATAAGCGTAAACCAGTGATTGTTTGCGGCGATATGAACGTGGCTCACCAAGAAATAGACTTGAAAAACCCTAAGACCAACAGGCGAAACGCTGGCTTCACCGACGAGGAGCGCCAAAAGATGACGCAACTTTTAGGTGCTGGCTTCACCGACACTTTTCGTTGGAAATATCCCGAAGAGATTACTTACAGCTGGTGGTCGTATAGGTTTAAGGCGCGCGAACGCAACACGGGGTGGCGTATCGACTATTTCCTTGTGTCCGATCGTTTACAGTCCGAAGTGTTAGACGCCAAAATTCACACCGACATATTGGGCAGCGACCACTGCCCTGTTGAACTGGAATTAAAGTAATTACATACATTTAATCCACCTCGTTGCCGCTATCAACATATTGTTGTGTGGTGGTAACGAGGTGGATTTTTTATGTTTATACGAGAAGGGGAAACAATATGAAACAACACTTATGTGCATTTTCCCCGCCAATGACTTGCACAATAACGTGACTTCGGGATAAGATACAATACCTTTTGAACAAAAAAGGTAGATAAAGAAATGGCTACCACCGGACCAACCACTACGCGGTAGTTGGCATAACGAGTTCTTTTATCCCGAACCCGCGTAACGTTTGATACTAGTTTGGCACTATCTAGGCCGTTCATTCCATAGCCTGTCACCACCAACGATTCACTTTTCCCTACCTCCAAACGCCATCTTTCATTCCCCACCCAATAAGCTCTTGTAGTGAGCTTTTTAAGCTCCCGCTTTGTTCCAGCTAAGATGTAACCCTGTTCCAGATAAGTTGGAACAGGATTCCAATTCAACTGGAACAGCATTCCAGATAACATGGAATAGCCGTCCAAAACATATTTAACACGGCGGTTAATGTAATAATGCATCATCAGGGCTTAGAAAGCGCATTTCCAGAACGATGAAAATGAGAACGAGGGAATGGTTAATTGGCAAGTTCGGGATAAGACACCATGCCTTTTGAACAAGACTGGCCTAGTAAAGAAACGGCTATCTTGCCAACTAGTGCCACGAAGCAACTGGCATAATGATTGTGTTTTATCCCGAAATCGTGCACAATAACGCTATAAAACAACCTTAGAACGCCAAAATACGACTCGTAAACAGGTTAACATGCAGGGTTTATGACCTCGTCAACTTACGAACGTGTGAACTCGTGAACTTGCTAACTAGTCAACGCTTCAACTAATGTTCACTTTTCCAACACAAATTCTATCGTTAGGCATAATAGGCTATAAAACCCGCCTTGAAGGAAGAGAAATATTGCATTCGGCTATTATCATTGTAACAACCAGACACACTATTATCCACCCTATAATATAGGCATAGTTATATGCGGTGGTGTCTGTTGCCCTACCACGATAATAATTCATCACACGTTCGTGACGCCCTGTCTTCACATAATATCCCCAAATACCGAAGAAAAGAGAACAAACGGGAACAGCTCCATAAAGAATTGAGAGCAGCTTACCACTAGGCAGCAGGTGTAACTCATGCAATTTGTTTAACAATACAATCAAGGGAAAGACTAAACCACCCGTTATTGCACCTGGCCCGCTAACCTTCCTGTCTCCTTTATCTCGGCTGCGTTCGCCCGCAAAGTATATTCTATCAATGATGTTGAAATGTGCCATAATGGTAAATTGATAAGGTAATGAGGTTAAGAAACCTTTGTATGTAAACTATTTTGATGCTATCGTTTAAAAATGGTGTAGCTTAAAGTTACGCTGTCGCCTAAATTTCTCAGCCTTAAAAAAGGCCTAGGTGTGAGTGCATTGCCTTAGAATAACCAACAAACGCCACCCTCGCTTTGGGCAAGAGCGGCGTTTGCAGTGTGTATAAGAGCGTGTTGTCATCGGTACTTTTTTGCGTAGCAGAGTTGTGTTTGCACGCAAACAGACAGTGCTGGACAACATTTGGTTTATCCGTAGATAATCTTTCCGTTCTCGTCTTCGTAAGGACCCAGGTCCTTGCTGTATTGGTTCATGGCGCGGAGGCTCATACCCATGTTCGAGAAGCCACCATCGTGGAAGAGTGTTTGCATGGTAACCTTGCGTGTAAGGTCGCTAAAGAGCGTTACGCAATAGTCTGCACACTCCAATGCAGTGGCATTTCCGAGGGGCGACATCTTGTCGGCGAAGTCCATCATGTTGTCGATATCCTTGATACCTTTACCTGCCGTGGTGGGCGTAGGCGACTGCGAGATGGTGTTGATACGCACATTCTTTTCGCGTCCGTAGATATAACCAAAGCTGCGAGCAATGCTTTCGAGCAGGCTCTTGGCGTCGGCCATATCGTTGTAGCCAAAGAACGTACGATGCGAAGCGATGTAAGTAAGTGCCACAACCGAGCCATATTCGGCGATTGCGTCTACTTTCTTAGCGGCTTGCAGCATCTTGTGGAAAGAGATAGCCGAGATATCCAGCGTCTTATTCAGCCAATTGTAGTCCAAATCATCGTAGGTGCGGCGCTTGCGCACGTTAGGGCTCATTCCGATAGAATGGAGCACAAAGTCGATTTTACCGCCCAACAGTTCTTGTGCCTTTACAAAGACATTCTCCAAGTCTTCGTAGCTGGTGGCGTCTGCAGCCACAACGGGAGCGTTAATCTTCTTCGCCAGCGCGTCTAGTTCACCCATACGGAGGGCCATTTCGGTGTTACTCAGCACGATGCTTGCACCCTCTTCGGCGCAGCGTTCAGCCACTTTCCATGCGATGGACATATCGTTGAGCGCACCGAAAATAATACCGCGCTTACCTTTTAATAAGTTGTATGACATAATTGTATTTGATAATAATTCGCTGCAAAATTACGCTTTTTAAGCTAGAACACCAAGAGTTTGAGGTGAAAAGGGCGTAGGAAGGGTGAAAGGGTGAGAAAGTGAAAAGGTGAAAAAATGTCTGTGCCTATCAACTTGACAACTGTCTAACTCACCAACTTGTTAATTGGTCAACTTGTTAATTGGTCGACAACAAGTTGAATTTAGGCAGATGTGCAGGGGGGCATTAGTCATTTTTCACCTTTTCACTTTCTCACCCTTCCACTTTTTACCTTTTCACCCTTTCACTTTTCACCTTTTCACTGCTTCAACTTTCACCTTTTCTTCGCCCTTTCACGACGCAACACGTTCTGAAGTTCGTATACCACGTCGGGATTTTCTTTGGCCACGTTGTCTTTTTCGTACACTTCCTTACTCAGGTCGTATAGTTGTGGTATGGGATTATTACCCGTTTCAATCTTCGGACCCCACGAAATCATCTTCTCACCATCGCTAGGTTCGATGAATTTCCATTGTGGCGTACGTACCGAAAGAACACGCGTGTTGCTCTGTTCGATAACCCAGGGGCGCCCTTCGGTATCTGTTCCCAAGAGATTTCCTAGTCGGGCTTCACTATCGCTAGCAGCTCCCTTTGGCAATCGAGCCCCTACAAGCTGTGCCAAAGATGCCAACCAGTCTATCTGCGACATCAAAATGTTGCTTTGCTGACCACCTTTCACGCCCTTTTTCCACGATACGATGGCGGGAATAGCCGTTCCACCCTCGAAAGAACTGTACTTATTGCCCCTAAACGGACCAGCAGGACTATGTCCATTGAGCAGTTCTTCGGCCCTGTCGGCATAGCCATCGTCTACTACAGGACCATTATCGCTGCTCAAGATAATGAGTGTGTTGTCGGCCAAGCCATATTGTTCGAGCGCCTTCATCAGCTGCCCCACGCTCCAATCGAACTGCACGATGGCATCGCCACGATAGCCCATGGGGTTCTTTCCACGAAAACGAGCGTGCGGAAAACGGGGTACGTGCACGTCGTTGGTGGCAAAATACATGAAGAAAGGTCGATTTTGGTTGTCGCGAATAAAGTTAATGGCATGCGCTGTGATAGAATCGGCAATGTTTTCGTCTTTCCAAAGCGCCTTACCACCACCTTTCATATAGCCAATTCTACCAATTCCGTTAACGATACTCATATCGTGCCCATGACTGGATTTAAGGTTATAGAGCAGATCGGGATGGGTTTTGCCCGTGGGTTCGCCCTCAAAATTGTGCTTATAACTTACCTCGATGGGCGCAGAGGGGTCGTAGTTGGCCACACGTCCGTTCTCGATAAACACGCAAGGAACACGGTCGCTGGTAGCTGCCATAATGTAACTGTAATCAAAACCAAGGTCGCCTAGTGCGGCAGGAAGCTGCGCGTTCCAGTCTTGCTCTCCACTTTTGTCGCCCAATCCCAAGTGCCATTTGCCTATGGCACAGGTGGTATAGCCCACACTTTTGAACATATCGGCCATGGTAAACTGCGTGGGTCGGATAATCATACCTGCATTTCCGGGTGCGATATCGGTGTCGGGACGTCGCCAGGCATATTCGCCAGTGAGCAACGAGTAGCGTGAAGGCGTGCTGGTAGCTGCTACGGCATGCGCATTGGTAAAGCGAATGCCTTGGCTAGCAAGACGGTTTACGTTGGGTGTTTCCACGTTTTTGGCGCCATAACATTGCAAGTCGCCATAGCCCAAGTCGTCGGCGTAAATGATAATGACGTTTGGTCGACGTGTATCGTCGGCACGATTGTTCTTCACCTGTTTAGCTTGTGCGCCTACGGCCGTAAGCAATGCGGGAGCAAGGAGCGCAGGATAGGTTTTCATTTTCTTCATTGTTTGCAGTGTTGTTTTGGTTACAGCCGTCGTTTACATTACATACGGCATGGCTTTTAATTGTTTATGCATACTTCTTTTAAAGAGCGCATGCATCATTAAATTTGGGTTTTAGTTCTGTTAGGTGTGCTCTAAAAACGCGATATTACCAACTTCGCCATGTACGATAGCCTACTGGCTGATATACGATTGCACGTTATGTCGTGGCAGATAACTCGCCGCGGGGTGGCTTTCTTCTCCATAAGCCAGCGGCATGCGTTTTTAGCTTTCACCCTAATTATTGACAAAGGTACATTTTATTTACGACAAGTCAAACTTTTTTCTTCGACAAATCGCACTGTGTCACAATAAACTACGTCTCGCCAATATTTGGGAACGGATAATAAGGACAAGAGCGTTTGAGGTTCAATCGCCCAAAAACAAACATCTTTTGCTTGCTCCTGAAAAGGCAAGCAAAAGATGAACAACTCAAAAAATCAAAGATATTTGAAGACGATTTGCAGAAAACACTTCAGCGTTTCTTTCTCATTAACACCAATAACACAAGCGACACAACCAATATCAAGCCTAATAATGCAAACGCCCATAAGTTTGGTAGGCTGGCATAGCATGAAATTACCACATCATTAGCCATCAGCATATTGCCCGTAAGCTTGCTTGGCAGAGGCGAGTTATCTAAATGGGGAAGTATAAGTTGGCAGTCGATTTTAAACATTGATAGGGCAAGAAAATCCCTTTGGGTCGTGCTCACTTCTCTCATTAATGTATCATTGTCGAGTATTTCCGAATAAACGTCCGAATGGAAGAAATTCTTAAACCACTTGGATTTATACATATAGATGGCCGTTAGGTCGGTTTCTCTTGAATATTCTCGCAAAAGCGTGTCGCGTAAGGCCACAAAACGCTGTTTGTCTATGGCCTTTGCAGCTATGCGCGAATAGTTTTTGAGTATCGTCTGATAGGTCAGTTCAAAATCGTTGGCAACAATCCACTGGGTATATTTTGTTTTAAGTCGCTGCGTGATGTCGTCTATCTCGATGCCATTAAGGCTTCCAACAAGGTCGGGTGTTCCACTTAGCCAAAATCCAATCTCGTCTTTGGTAAAGAATTTACTCATGGGGATGGGCCAATTGATACGCTGTCGGGCAACGTATAAGTTGCTCTTTATCTTGGCAGCGTTCATGTTGGTGATACTTTCTATTTCTTCTATCGGAACGTTTTCGAGTACACGCAAGGTGAAAACAAGCTGTTGCTTGTGACTCAGCTGTGCAGCCAACACCCTAACAATAGACACCCATTCCGAGTTCATCAGCTGCCGTTCGGGAGATGGGTTAGCAGCATAAGCCCTGAATGTGCATTCGTCTGACGGCATGGGCAGCTGTGGTTTGCGACGTTTAAGCTTGTCGAGACAGATATTCGAGGCAATGGCATATATCCACGTAGATAGCTTTCCCTTCTCCGAATTATACTTGTGCATGTTCAGCCAAACGTTAACGAAGGTGTCTTGGCAGGCATCTTCCGCATCCCTTTCATCGCAAAGCATCTTCAGCGTTAGTGAGAAAACCATGCTTTGGTATTCTCTCACCAACCATCGGAAGGCTTTTTTGCTACCTTCCAGACACTGAACGACAATTTGGTCCACTTCGTTTTGTTCCATCTGGCTCTTGTTGCTTTTACTATTTATTACGATTAAAAAGATTAAAAGTCGAAAAAGGAGATTTTGAAAATGATTGTTTGGTACAGATGCAATTAACATTATAATAAAGGAGAGGTATGTTTTGTTCCCATATACCATTAGAGAATATGATTTCAGTTACCCAAAACCAAGGAGTATAGAAAGACCGAACAAAAGGGTGATAACAGTCAAACACACAAAAAGGGCACCCTTACGAGTGCCCTTTTTGTGATCCGCTTGGGGCTCGAACCCAAGACCCCAACATTAAAAGTGTTGTGCTCTACCAGCTGAGCTAGCGGATCTTCCAACAAAGCGTCTTTTGTTTTGCGAGTGCAAAGGTACATACTTTCGAGCAATCTAGCAAACAATTCGCATATTTTTTATTTGTGCATGCCGCTTTATTTGGTTTTAGGCCTCTGTTTTTGCTGTTGGCTGGGGCTTTTCGGACTCATCATCTACCTCTTCTTTAGTAACATAACGCTGCCAATAGGCTATGATAAGGGTGGTAAGTGGCAGGGCTATGATAAGGCCAATAAAGCCCAACAGCGAGCCCCATACCGATAACGAGAGCAGAATGATAGCGGGATTTAACCCCATGGCCTTACCCATTACGCGCGGAGTTACCACCATATCAGAGATAATTTGCACCACGATAAACACCAAAATGGCCATTCCGAAGATAACCCAGAAGTTCTGTCCCGTGTCGCCCGCCTTGAGAAGGGCCAAGAATGCGGTAGGGATAAGCGCGAAAGTGTGTAGGTAAGGCACCAGGTTCATCACTCCAATGAGGATACCCAAGCCGATAGCCATGGGGAAATCGATAATGGTGAAGCCGATGCAGAACATGATACCCATGATGAGCGACACCAAACCCTGCCCGCGAATATAATTATTGAGTTCGCGCGAAGCGTCTTGTGCCAGTTCGTTCCAAAAGGGTCGGTGCTTCTTGGGGAAAATGCGCACCCAGTTCTCTGTAAGAAACTCGTAGTCGAGCAAAATGAAGAACATATATAATAAGGTGATGCACGAGGCCACGATGCTCACCACCACACTTGCCGTTTGTCCCAAGATGTTGAACAATTTGGGCATAGTCGTACGCAGAGTTTCATTAAAATCCTTGCTCCGCACAAAGCGGTCGATGTCTTCTTGGTGCTCTCGCAGCCAGTTTTGAATGTACGACGACAGGTCGCTCGCAGGGGTTGAACTGCCCAAATAGCGTGCGGCCAACTCGCTTATCTTATCGAACTGTTCAATCATCGAGGGCACAATAAGCAGGCCTACACCTGTAAGCAAGCCCGCTAGAACCAATACCACAAAGAGAATAGACAACGCACGAATGCGTATGTGCAAGTACTTCTCGGTGAATTTCACCAAAGGATAAAGCAAGTAAGCCAACAAACAGGCGATGAAAAAAGGTAAAAGCACCTCGCTCATACTATTGGTGACGAAGTAAACGGCCAAAATAAGCAGTCCGCTAATGGTCCATCGCACCAATTTGTCTAGGGTTATTTTCTCTTCAAGCATATTTATTGTTGTTTTATTTATATAATAGGTATCTAACGGAGGCGATGAAACAGCCACAAATAATGGCAATAATAAAGACGAACAAGGCTATTCCAGCCAACCAAGTTTATCCTCTCTGCCTCTTCAACAGTATCATTCTTACCCGTGGCATTAGCACCATCACTCTTTCCCCTCTTGCATCGCTTTCTGGTAACAATGCCTGCACAGGGGTTCGTATTCTTGCATTTCGCCAATCAACACACGCTTTTCTCCTTCCACGATACGGTGGCTCACGTATGCCAACGCACCACATTTAACGCAGATGGCATGTACCTTCGTCACCTGATCGGCTATGGCGCACAGTGCGGGCATTGGTCCGAAAGGCACTCCTTTAAAGTCCATGTCCAAACCAGCAACGATAACGCGCACCCCGCGGTTAGCTAATTCGTTGCAAACGTCCACAAGACCTTCGTCCATAAACTGTGCCTCGTCGATGCCTACCACATCGATGTCGGCCGAGAGCAACAATATCGCCGACGACGAATCTACAGGTGTGCAGTGTATGGCATTGCGATCATGGCTCACCACATCCTCGTCCGAATACCGTGTATCGATAGCCGGCTTAAAGATTTCAACTCGTTGTTTAGCGAATACAGCACGTTTCATACGCCGTATTAACTCCTCTGTCTTGCCCGAAAACATCGAGCCGCAAATCACTTCCACTCTTCCTTGGCGGTGGTTCTCGCCAGTTACATTATCAATCATACTGATGCAAAAGTACAAAAAGACGTTTTAAAAATTGCAAACAAACACCTCCTTTTTTTGCTACTCGGAATTTATATTACTATATTTGCGTACAATATGGGCATCTTATACATTGTACCCACCCCCGTGGGCAATATGGAGGACATCACGTTACGTGCCATTCGCACCCTAAAAGAGGCCGATTTGGTACTGGCAGAAGACACCCGAACAACGGGTATCTTGCTCAAAAACTTGGGAATTGAGGTTGCTCACTTGCAATCGCACCATAAATTTAACGAGCATGGCACTTCCGCTGGTATCGTCGAACGCCTTAAAGCGGGTCAGAACATTGCCCTCGTGAGCGACGCAGGAACGCCAGGAATCAGCGATCCAGGCTTTTTCTTAGCACGCGAAGCGGTGGCAGCGGGCATAACGGTTAACTGTTTGCCAGGCGCAACAGCATGTATCCCAGCCGTGGTTTCCTCTGGAATGCCCTGCGACAGGTTTTGTTTCGAGGGTTTTATCCCCCAAAAGAAAGGGCGGAAAACCTATCTTGAAAGCCTAAAAGACGAGCAGCGCACCATGGTGTTCTACGAGTCGCCCTACCGTTTGGTGAAAACACTCACCCAGTTTTCCGAAGTACTCGGACCCGAACGGCAAGTGTGCGTTTGTCGCGAAATATCAAAATTGCATGAAGAAAACGTGAGGGGAACGCTCCAAGAAGTGGTTAAACACTTCGAACAGACAGCCCCACGTGGAGAAATCGTAATCGTATTAGCAGGAACTAGTAGTAAAAAAGATAAAAAATCGAAAGGAGAAAAATTATGAAGAAACTTGTGATCGCGTGTTTTGCAGTATTGTCGCTGGCAGCCTGCAAACAAGGTAAAACCAATGGAGAACCGCAACTTAACGACTCTTTGCAGCAAATTATCCAACAAAGGGATAATCAGTTGAATGACATGATGGCAACAATGAACGAAATCCAAGATGGATTCCGTCAGATTAACGAGGCCGAAAACCACGTTAATATCGCCAAAGACGGTGAAGGTGCCAATAAGTCTGAGCAGATTAAAGAGAACATCAAGTTCATCACTCAACGCATGGAAGAAAACCGTGCCTTGCTGAAGAAACTGCGTGCACAGCTTGAAAAAAGTTCGTTCAAAGGTGCAGAACTGAAGAAAACTGTGGATAGGCTGATGAAACAGCTTGACGAAAAAGACCAACAGTTGTTGCAGTTGCGTGCAGAACTTGATGCTAAGGACATCCACATTTCGGAGTTGGACGAGAGAATTAACAACCTCAACACCAACGTTACTAAGCTAAAGACCGATAATACGGAGAAAGCTCAGACCATCAGCAACCAAGACAAGCAATTGCACACCGCATGGTATGTATTCGGCACAAAGAAAGAGCTGAAAGATCAAGGTATTCTTGTTGGTGGAAAGATTCTGCAAAACAACTTCAACAAGGCTTATTTCACGCGCATTGACATTCGCACGCTGAAAGAAATCAAGTTCTATTCTAAGTCGGCTAAGCTGCTTACGGTTCACCCCTCAGACAGCTACACGCTTGAAAAGGATGCCAACAAAGAGTATGTGCTCACCATCACCAATCCCGAATCGTTCTGGAGCACGAGCAAATACCTTGTGGCTACTGTAAGGTAATTCAAATCTACCAAGATGATTTGTTGGCTGCCCGCAGCGGTTTAACTCCACAACGGGTAACTAATAGAATGCATCCAAGGTGCACATTACCGCACAATAGAACTTAACAACCCACACGGGGGATACGCATATTTCTAGCGTATCCCCCTTTTTATTTCTAATACCCAACCGAGCTTCTTAACCACACAATCGCTACGTTGCAAGCTATTACCTACTGTGTACAAAAATAAAAATACGCTAATCACCTACTTTTTCCCTCGCCTTTGTTAAAGGCGAGGAAATATTTTTACAAACAACGTTTTCTCGCCACTACATTCTAGAAAAGCTAATGTTGATTAAACGGATAAGATAAGATGCTCCACCCCCTACTTGCCACTAATCAGCATGACCTTTGTTATTAACCTATGACCAACCAAAGTCTTACACGAGTTCGGGATAAAACACAATCGCTATGCTTTCTGCTGCGTGATGCTAGCTGGCAAGATAGCCATTTCGTTACCTATCCAATTTTGTTCAGAGGACATGGTTTCTTGTCCTAAACTCGCCAATTAGCCATTCCATCGTTCGCATTTTCATTGCTCCAGAGATGCACCTTCTAAGCCTCGATAATGCATTATTACATTAACCGTCGTGTTAAACATGTTTTGGACCGCTGTTCCATGTTATCTGGAATGCTGTTCCAGTTGAATTGGAACCCTGCTCCAACTTAGCTGGAACAGGAGTCCAACTTAGCTGTAACAAGGCTGGAGCTTAAAAAGCTCATTATACGAGCTTATCGGGTGAGGAGTGAAAGATGACGTTTGGAGTTATGAAGGGTGGGTTGGTGGCGGTGATAGGCTGTGGAACGAACTGCCTTGATAGTGCCAAACAACCATTAAACGTTACGTGAATTTGGGATAAGACACGACGCTTTCTTGGACAAGATTAGATAAAAAACGAATAGCGATCTCGCCAACTAGCGCTTACGCGATAGTTGACATAGCGAATAATGATTTGACAAGAAAGCTGGACACAGCGTGTTTGCATGAAAAAAGAGCTCTTCTCTCTATTCACGAGTTGACTAGTTAACAAGTTTATAAGGCTGTTTGCCTATTTCTGAATTAGCTTGTTGGTTTATCGGGAACGTTGAAACACGCACAAACACAGCACCAACAAGGCAGAAACACAAAACAAAAAGGCATTGAATATCAACGCAATACGCAAGAAAGAACTATTCTGACAGACAAAGTTTCTTTGTTGCATTTATCAGCAAAGCCATGCCAACAACTGCCAGACACAACCCTTGCGAGAATCGATTATTTGCCCGCCAACGTGCGGTTGATGCCCAAGAACGGCACTCACAATGTTAAAAAGCCTACCGAAAAGGCGACAAACTACTCACGTAATCCACTAAAAAAGTCTTTCATTAGTTGGCGACACTCTTCTTCAAGCACGCCAGCCGTAACGGTGGCTTTGGCATGTAGCACGTTCGGAGCAAAACGTTCGTATCCACGTTTCTCATCGCGCGTACCATAGACGATGCGTCCCAATTGCGCCCAACCACATGCGCCAGCGCACATTGGGCAAGGTTCTACCGTTACATAGAGTGTACATTCGGGCAGATATTTACCTCCAAGCATGTTCGCAGCAGCCGTTATGGCTTGCATTTCGGCATGTGCCGTAACGTCGCAAAGGGTTTCGGTAAGGTTGTGGGCACGTGCCACCACCCTACCCTTGCAAGCTATTACCGCCCCAATGGGTACTTCGCCCTGTGCCAAAGCCTGCTGAGCCTCGGCCAAAGCCTTGCGCATCATCTGCTCGTCTATCTGTCGCTGTTCGTTATTTTGCGTCATTTTCATCATATTTTTAGCGTTTAACACATACCAATATATGCCTTATACGCCTACAAAAGTAACACAATTATTTGGTATGATAGCATATAGGCGCATTCTATAAAGGGACGGACGTAACGTTTCTTCCCTTTATAGAACACGCCTATATTTAAAAGCAATGCCCACTTTGTGGAGTGCACCGCTTTCAACACCTATTTCTTAGGCTCCTCTTTCTGATAATACAAGTCGCCCGAAAGTATCTGTTTTACGCGCGTAACCAGCTCTTCGCCTTGCAATGTCAGCGAGATGGCCTTTCCTTCTGGGTCGATAAGCACATTCATGGGTGTGGCACCAACATTGAAAAGACGCACCGAGGGCGACGCGTTACCCTTGAAGTCGCAAGCCTGCAACCAGCCTGGGCCGTCTATGCCGAGCGTTTTAAGGGTCTTCTTCCACTCCTTAGCGTTGGTGTCGAGCGAGAAACCAATCATCTCGAACTTATCTTTCGAGGCACGACTTTCGGCATATAGCTTTTTAAGTGTAGCCAATTCGCGTTGGCACGATGCGTTGTTCGATGCCCAGAACGTAAGCAACACAAACTTGCCCAAGCTGTTGCTGAGTTGGCGCACGGTGCCATTGGCCAGCGGAAGGGCAATGTCGGGCACGTCGCTACCCTGCATAAGGTTGCGCGAACGCACGCTATTCTCGAGCGAACGGGCATAGGGATGGTTGAGCACTGGCGGCGCTACACAAGCCGAGAGCTGGCGACCATATTCTTTATTAAAGATAGGCAACATGTCGCGTTCCATAAGCAAGGGCATCAGGGGCGAAGTGTTGTGGTCGAGCAAGAATTGGAAACGTTCGGCCGTCCACGCTATATCGGCAGCACGACGAATGCTCTCAACGTCTATTTTACCTTCTGCCGTATTGAGATATGCCTCGCCCTTGGTACTGCGAAGCTGCGAAAGGTCTTCAGCTATTTGCTTTTCGCGCTGGCGGTCGAGTGCCACGTACTGCTCGTAAAGCGAGGGGTCGGGCATCTCTTTCGGTAGGCTGACAAGGTTGTCAACACCATTAGGCTTGCCCGTTGCAGCTTTGGCCGACTTCAAGTCGCTATTCTTCATTTTCCTTACGGCATCGATTAGCTGTTCGCCTCGTAAGTCGAAAGCCATGATATTGCCATCAGGGCCGACAAGGACCGTACGTGGAACAGCCTCAACATTGTAGAGCTTGGCCGCAGGCGAACCCCATCCCTTCAAAGCGGAGATGTGTTGCCAGTTGGCGTGCGTCAGGCTATTGCGCTCTATGCAGTCGGTCCACTCCTTCTTCTTACTGTCGATAGAATAGCTCAACACCATGAAAGGAACTTTCCCTTTCGTTTCTTCCAGTGCTTGTTTGATAACGGGAAACTCGCGACGACATGGCGCACACCACGATGCCCAGAAGTCAATCAGCACGTATTTTCCTCGCAAGTCAGACAAGGCTAGGTTTTTCCCATCTGGAGTTTGGCCGTCAATATCGGGTGCAGGCCTGCCCACTTCTAGGCTAGCTGCACGCACCAAGTTGGTTAGTTCGCGATACATGGGATGTTTACGAACGGCCGAAGGTACGGCGTTGAGATAGGTCTCTTCTAGCACTTGGGGTGTAAAGAACCTGAAAAGGTCGTACTTGATGATATAAAGCGTTACAGGAGAATCGAGGTGACGAGCAACAAAACGCATGGCAGACGTGCGGTGCGACAAGCTGTTTACATAGTATGTGGCACGCTGGTAAGGATAAAATGCCTTCTCGTCGTTGCGTTGCTCGGCAGGCAGACTGGCCAAAACCTTTTCCATACGCAGCTTAGCTATGTCGACTGCACCGCTTCCTGATTGCTGATAAGCATAGAGAACGTCGTTGGCAGGTGTACCCTTTACACTCGCTCCTACGGGAAAACGGCCATCGAAAGGCAACACGGTGATTTCTCCTGGCTCGAGAAACAGCTGCACGGTGCCATTGTCGAATCCTGAAATACGATAGGGGGCAACCACTCCGGGAGCGTTTCCCTTGAAGCTAAACCTACCGTTTTCAACGGTGGCAGAGTCGACAACGATGTCTTGCCCCTGCACTTCGTGGGTTAGATACACCTTCTTTATACGCTCGGGCGTATAGCGCAGTGAGTCTATCGTCATCGTTCCTGTGATTACATAGCGGTTGTTTTGCTGTGCCATGGCAGAACCAGCACAGAACAACAACAAACATAAAAGTCCTTTTTTCATGTTGTATGGGATGTTGATTTTTCTATTTTGAAATATTGCCTATATGTTTCTTTCTATACTTTCGGGTTGAGCAAGCGGTTGTTTTGCCAACCTACAAGCCTACAAATGCCAAATACTCCCCCTACTTAGCGCCCTTATCGGTAAACAAGTTGGTAACAAACTTGCGCAAATCTTCGCCATGCAGGCCCGTAGCGAGTATGTTGTTGTTGGCATCTAGCACAAAAATGGCAGGTATGGCAGTAACGCTGTAGAGTTTGGCAACTTCGTCTTTCCATCCTTTAAGTGAAGACACCTGCGTCCAAGTGAGCTTATCCTGCTTTACGGCACCTAACCAGCGGTCGCGTTTCTCGTCAAGCGAAACGTTCACGATTTCAAGTCCTGCGGCATGAAAATCGGCATAGAGCTGGCGTAGAACAGGATTGTTGAGTCTGCACGGTCCACACCACGATGCCCAAAAGTCTACGATTTTCACCTTTCCTGGCATTTTGCTGAGGGTGAATTTGCGGCCGTCGGAGGTAGGCAAGGTAAAGTCGGGGGCTTTGCTACCTTTGCTAACCTGCTGCAAACGCTCAATACGCTGCTTCAAGATAGCACCACAACGGCTTTGCTGTGCCTTGTCGCCCAGCTGTGCATAAAGTTGTCGGCAAAGTTCCAAAGACGCGTCTTGTGACTCGGCTTCCTGAAGAAGTAGACCGGCAGACAGGATGTTATTGTTGGCGGAAATAAAGTTAAGGCGCTCGTTTTCCAACGTCTTTCGCAACTGTGCGATGGTGTCGTTCACCCTACTAGCACTGCCATAACGCAACGCTTTACGAAGGCTGTCGGCCCGTTGTTGCAGTGCCGCTACACTTCGCATCAGACTTACGCATTTTTGTTGGTATGCCCTATCCGTATCTTGCAAGCCCTTTCCGCTCACATACCATCCCTCACCATCACGCAACAGGACGCGATAGGTGGTGCCTGGCTCGATAAAGAACGAGAAGCCACCTTGATAACCTGCCACCGATAAGCGAGCTGGTAGAGGTTCGGTAAGTTCTACATTGGGCATGGAAAAGCGTCCGTTGCTAAACGGCACGGTGTGAACGAGGTCCCAACGGGTCTCTGAAGTGCGTACAATAAGTTGCAGTTGACCTTCGGAAATGCCTTCTATCTCGCCTTCAATGCTACTTGTCTGCTGGGCAAAGAGCGTGGAAGTAAAGAACGAGAGAAGAAGTGTGAAGAAGAATTTATACATGAGTGAATAATTTTATTACATGAAGATGGAAGCTGGTTGACAAGTTAACCAGTGAAGAAGTAAACAAGTTGACCACATTAACGGTGAACAAGCGAACCAGTAAACAGGGTGACCAGTTGACGAGTTAACCAGCTAACGGGTTGACGGGTTTACCGATTGACGAACTGACAAGTTTGCAAGCGTTTTCTAGCCTTTAACGCATCAACTCGTTGGTTTATTGCCTTGCCAACTCGTTAACTTTGCCTACTTGTCAACTCATCAACAGGTTAACTCGTCAACTTAACACCTTATTTATTAATTGGCAACGCATACGAATACTCGCGAACAAACTGGACGTCGAGGATGTTACCCAGTTTTCGTCCCTCGTTATCGGTGTCGTAGAACAGAGGCGTAAAGCTTTCGTCCACATCCGAAGCCGTATTGAGCTTTATTTCGGCTATGGCACCGTTGTTGCCATTATTCAAACCAATGGTGAGATAACGTCCTAGGTCGGCAGAATAGACAAAGGTGTCTTCCGAACGGAACTTCATACACGAGATGGTATAGCCTGCTGGGGCACTATATAGCACGGTCTTATCGCCATTGTTTACGTTATAACGCACCACATCAGCCCCGTCTGCATAGAATACGTAGTTAGTGCTGAACCATGTGTTATAAAGGATGGTGGCGAGAGAGGTGGGCGTAAAGCCCTCTAACCGCTGGCCTTTGATGGTATATGCTGGTGCATCGCTACTGCCTCCAGAGCCTTTGTCGCCATCAGTAGCAGTGGACGTGAGCTGGTAGAGATAATAGTTGGGGGCTGCGTTATCGCGGAAAATAAAGTAAGGAGTGGCCTTATCATAGTTTTCGCGATACTGAATGAAGCCGTATATCGCCTTCTTTCCAACAGGCGAAAGTCCGGTTTTAAGTCCCGAGAAATCGACATGTGCATCCAGCACGGGGTTGTTTAGCTGCGCTTGATATGCCTGCTGCTCTGCCCAAATGCCGTAACCGTCGTCTTTGCTTACGTATAGGAAGCGGTTGTTACGCCCGTCCCAGAACACGAAATGGTTTGCGGTGATGGCAGCAGCGGTAACGCTATAGTTAGAGACCGACCCTTCGGTGGCTGGCGTTTTGAAAGCAGGGATGGTGCGAGCGGTTAGAAAACGGCCGTCTTTACCCAGCATATAGTAGAAGTCAGACTGATTGGAGGGGTCGCCAGTCATGCCAATTTTGTCGGGTAAAAAAGCGCCTTGCGCACTCACGGGCACAACAAAGTCTTTGTAAGCAGTGAAGCGCGGTGTCATGCCGAATGGGTCGTAGGTTTTCACTATGCCCTTACTGAGGAACACCATGAAGTTGCATTTCTTCACGAAATCCCTGCCTTCGGATACCAACCCGTAGTGAAACATCAGCTTGTAGGCATCGGCAAAGGGATTTTTCTCTTCTTTATAGATAAGCTTATAGGCATCGCTGCGCACGTTGGTGACAGAGCCTACCGTCTCGACATTACCCAATTGCACGCTACCAGGCTTGCCATGGAGGAAGAAAAGACTGTTTTTATAGATGGGGCGAGTGGCTACTGCGAAGTTCTGATAGCGTGAAAGCCCCGTGCTACGATCGTGCACTTGAAGGCGTACCGTGAAACGAGTGGCCTTGCCCACAGGCAATTCAACATCTAGATAGCCTTTCGTTTTAACGGTGTCGGTTACAGTTTCCTTGCCTTTCTGAAACGAACGAATCCACTGGAAGTCTAAATGGTCGGTGTTTTTTAACAACGTTTGTCCCACTTGAACTTCAATGCGTTTGTGCGTTTCGTCATCGGTGAGCGGCTGGGTGAACTCAATGGTCTGACCCGTTAGCGTTTCTACCGAAGCGGGTGAGAATATAAGCGTATCGATGGCGTTCATTCCATCGAAGTTATAAGTGTAGTTTCCCTTGTCTTCGTAGCAGGAGGAGAACATGCCGGCAACAAGCAGAAAAAGACAAGCAGCCTTTCTCCCAACGCTTTTCCAAGGCGAGCAAAGAGCCGTTCTCACATGTTTACTCTTTGCCTGTATGGTTATATTATTCGTCATTTCTAGTTAATTTATACGTTATTTTATGGATTTGCGTTTGGCGCACCTATTGTTTTGTGCACCAAACGCACCTTCTTAATACCCTCGCTTGCCTTATGGCACAACGGGGAACGTAAAGGAGTAACTGCCTTGTGATGCCTTTTCGCGGAACAGTTTGTTGCAAGCCTTGATGGCAGCTTCACCTCCAAGCGAGGCATCCCAGTGTACATCGCCCCACTCGTTCATGACGGGGAACATCTGATTAAGTACAAAATCGGCTCCTTTATGTGCAAGCCACACGTTTATCATAAAGCGATATTTAGCGGCAGAATAGGGTCCGTAGTATTTCTCTATCATCGTCTTGCCGCCTTGTTGGTCTTTCCAGGGCTGAGGCTCAACCAGTTCGTAGGCCACGTTAGGCAACATGGGGATGTAGAAACTGCCTTTGTAAGAGTTGCCTTGTCGCCATCCGTCTAGATAAAAGGTGTTATATCGCTGCATCATCAGGTTCACTGCACGCAGGTTTAAGGCCTTCATCGTTGCCTCATTGCCACCTAATTGGGCATATTCGTTAGCCGTTGTGATGTCCATGCTGTTGCAAAGTCCCACGAAAGAACCACTCTGATAGGCACCCAGATAGGTGTCTTGGAGCGATGTCCAGTACCAAGGCTTGCCGTAGGTGTTGTCGTTGGTGAAGGGAATATCCACATCGATGGCCGTTTGCGGAGCAGCTTGTTGTTGGCGACGAAGGCTATCTATGGCAGCGAGATTCCACTGCACGAACTTGAAATAGTCGCGTTCGGTGTAGAAATCGTTCCGTTTCGTGACCTTCACCAGCAACTTCTGCTTAGCCGCCGACCAAGTTCCGAAGTACGAACCACCCATACCATCCCATTGCGAAGGCTTGGTATAAGCTTCTTTTACATGGATGGTGAACACTTGGAAGTCTTTTATACCCTCCCCGATCTGTGAGGCGGGGTCGCTGGCGTCGATGTAAATCTCCGCCTGAAGAGTGGTGTCTACCTGTGAGGGACGTTGCGCCAACACCGTCACCGTCTTATCGTGCTCGCCTGGTTTAAACACCACTTCGGGACAAACCACTGTGGCTTCGGCCACACCCTGCACAGCTCTGGACTTGAGAACCACCCTTCTAGGCTGGTCGGAATCACGCCCCATCAACTTGAGCTTTAAGGAAACGCCAATCTCCTTAGGAGCGGTGAGAATGGAGTCGGCAAAGTTTACCGTGGCATTAAGAGCCTCTTTGGTGCCGTAACTAAAATAAACGCCATCGCCATCGGCAGCATAAAGAGGTACAGTTTCTTCCTTACAAGCGGAAGAGAGCATGCAGCCAATGGCCACAGCAACGACATATCCAAACTTATTCTTCATTTTCATCGTGAGTTTAAGGGTTGGTTTGAGTTTTTTTCGCACCAGCTTCGGCATCGTGAGAAGCCGTCCAGCCGTATTCTTTTTCAGCATCGGGAAGCGGGAATACGAAGCGTTCTTTCGACAAAACAACGCTGTTATCGTAGACTAACTCGGTTATTCCGTGGCGCTTTAAGAAGTACCAGTATTGCCCTTCGGCGTAAAACTCCTTACGGAACTCACGGTCTAAGGCCTTAATACGACTGGCTTCATCGGCGAAGTTTACGTTGAGCGCACGCGAATAGCCTCGCTTGTTGCGCACCATATTAAGGTATCGGGCTGCTTGGGCAAGGTCGGGCGTCATCTCGCAGAGAATGTAATACATCTCGGGTAGACGTATCAGTGGTACGGCTTCCTTTGGATTGGTGTTGTATTTACGCGACAAAGCCATCTTGGCTGCAGCGTGCTCGTAGAACGCAGAAGACTTTGTACGCATGTCTTCACGACGATCGCCCGACACTTCGAAGTAGCTATTGAACCGCTCTGAACGGATAAAGTATTGGGTGGTGTACTTCTCTCCGTCTGCCCAAAGCGACGAAAGGGTTTCGGAAAGGTGGTACATGTTGAGCGCACAGATACATTCGGAGAAGAGGATGGGGTCGTCTTGGTTACTCGAAGACAGTGTCAATCCGCTGTTATCAACCACATCTTGCGCGCAAGCCACGGCATTTGTGGCATCGCCTGCATAGCAATAGATACGCGCCATGAGGGCATTCACGGCATGGTAGTTAAAGCGAAAGCGACGTTCGCTGTTGTCCAAGCGCAATCCTTTCTCGTGTGCCAGCAGTTCTTTTGCCTCATTGAGGTCTTTCAATGCTAGCTTCACAATCTCTTTTGCGGGTAAAAGTGGCTGCTTGGAGTTATCTGCCACCAAGCGGTAAGGTATGCATGGTGCATCTGCTGCCGCAGCATCCGTACCATATTTCCATGGTCCCCAAGCCCTAAGCAGGTCGAAATGGCAATATGCCCTTGCTGCAAGTGCCTCGGCCCGGAATGTGTTTCGGGTGTTGACATTTCGTATAACGGTCTCTCCTTTGCGGTCGAGCCATTTAATGAAGTTGTTGCAATTGGCAATTACATTATAGAGCTTGAGCCACGATTGGGCAATTTTCTGCTTGGTGCGGAAGCCATCTGAGGTCGTAGTGGCATAGTTATAGATGGCCGTACGATCGTTGGCTCCATCGGGGATGTAGTCGTATTGCTGCGCCAGTTGGTCGAGCATGCCAAACGACATGTTGCCTCCGTATGCACCTTGGTTGGTCATCAGCAGGTAGATACCTGTGAGCGAGCTCTCGAAACCGGCTTCGCTTGAGAACATTTCATCGGCTTTAAGGTCGGTCTTAGGGCTTACATCGAACCATCCCGAGCAAGCTGTGACAAGCGAAAAAGCCAGAAAGCATGTGCCCATTTGGCACACCTTATATAATGTGGAAGGAAATTTTAAATGCTTCATAACGCTATTTACTTAAAGATGATGGAGCAAGTGAGGGTGTAAGAACGTGAGAAGGGATAGCCAAGACCGCGTTCCATCTTCACCGTAGAGAGGCGCAAGAGGTCGTTGGTGGTGAAGTTGAGCGACAACACATCAATGTTGAGACGGCTCAACAGCTTATAGTCGGTTTGCTTAAAGCGATAGCCTACGTTCACGCTTGCCAACCTCAGCTCATTGTCTTTCATAATGAAGCGGTCGGAAGCAGGCGTTTGCGACCCGTTGAGGTCTATCCTTTTGTACTTCGTAACATCGCCAGGGTTATGCCAACGGTCTTCTGCCGCACGTCGATCTAGGTTGTAAGCGATGTTGCTATTCTCAATCTTGTCTACCAAGGTTTGGTTGTACACGATGCCTCCCCACTTGTAAATGAAGCCAAGCGTACACGAAAGGTCTCGCCAGTTGACTGAAGAACTGATGGTTCCGTTGAGCTTTGGAGTGGTATCTCCTACGGGAACCTTGTCTGCAGCGTTCCACTTAAAGGTCTTTTCTCCATTGCGAGTGAGGAACACTTCGTTACCCGTCATGGGGTCAATGCCCAACGAACGCACTGCGTAATATGTGGTGGTAGACTTCCCTTCTTGGTAAACGGGCAGCGGAGCAGACTTGGATTTAAGTTGCTCTTCGTTCATTTTACGAAGGTAATCGGATATCTTGCGTATCTTATTTCGGTTGTGGTTCATACCCAAGGCCACAGTCCAATAGAACTGCTTACGGATATTCTGCAAGGCAATGACATTGAGCGTGGCGTCGAAACCGCGGTTCTGAAGCTCGCCAGCGTTGATATACTGCGACTCGAAACCCGTTGAGGGAGCGAGGTCGTAGTTGGTTAAGAGCTGTCGGCTGATGTTGTTGTAATAGTTGAACGAGAGGTTCACGCGGTTTTTCCACACGCCCACGTCAAGTCCAAGGCTCAAGTTGTCGGTCTTTGTCCACTTGATATTGGGGTTGTTTAGACGCGAAAGCACGGCGCCCAATGTGGAGAACGAAGCGTAAGGACGCATCGTTTGGCTGAACGTGTAATATTCGATGGCGTCGGCAGGACTGGAGTTCTGCGCACCCGTTACACCGTAAGTGGCTCTAAACACGAGGTTAGACACGCGCCCAGCCAACCACTTTTCGCGATAAGCGTTCCATCTTGCGCCAACGCTCCAGAAAGGAGTGAGGTTGTGATCGGCATATCGCGAGGTTATTTCGCTACTCACATTGACATCCACCGAATAGCGATTGTCGTAGCTATAAGATAGCTGCGTGATTAGGCCCATCGATCTTGCGATAGACTCAGAACCACTAGGGCTGGTCGTCATCTTGTTTCCGAAGATGAAATCGTCCATGTGCGGGTCGGGATAACCTACGGCAGAGAGGTTCACATAGTTACTACGGTCTTCGCTTAGGGTCCAGTTTCCGAACACGCTAAATAAGTGCTTGCCAACCGCCATGTTCCAGTTCAAGCCCAAGTTGCTCGACCACGAGGTCATCTCACCCGTGTTCTTGGTATAGCTTCCACGCAAAGTCTTATCCAGTTCGGTAATAAATACGGTGTGGGCAGCAGGCAAGAAGTTTTCCGTGCGTGCCATTCCGCGCATGTAAGAAAGGTTCTCGGTGAGTCGTAAGTTCTTCAACAAGCGGTATTCTAGGTTAAGACTGGCCGTGATGTTGGTGTTACTGGTCAGGTCTTTTATGCCCACATTGGCATTGTAAAGCGGGTTGGCAATGGGCACACTACCCGCACCTGTGTGGTTGTCAAGCTGCTGCAAATACTCTCCAAACTCATTTGTGGGACGATAATAGGGGTTTACGCGGGTGTATTCTGAAAACGAGCCGTAGGGTGAATTATGGCCACCACTCTCCGAGAGGTTAAGGCTTGCACCTACCGAAACGTTCTCCTTGCGATAGGTCATGCTGAAATTAAGGCTCTTGGTGTTTTGTTCCGAACCTTTCATCACACCGGGGTTGAAGGCCGCATTAAGGTCTAGACTGTACCGGAAAACCTCTGTTCCACCCGCAGCCGATAACGAATGACGATGCGTAACGGCTGTGCGCAGGGGCTTGCTCAACCAATAGGTATCCACACCAGCCAGCACATTGCGCAACAACTGGTTGTAGCGGTTCATGCTCTTATCATTACTGGGGCTGTAAACGCCTGCATCCCATTCCATCTGCAACTTCTCGCGCGCATTCATTAGCTTATAGTCGGTGAGGTCGGGAGTTTGTACGGTTAAACCGCCATTATAGCTAACAGACAGCACACCATCGGGTGCAACCTTGGTTTCGATAACCACTACGCCGTTAGAAGCTCGCGAACCGTAGATGGCTGTAGCAGCTGCATCCTTTAATATGGTAACGTTTTCAATGCGTTCTGGGTCGAGTTGCAATATACGACTCATTGATACGATGAAGCCATCGAGCACAAAGAGGGGAGTATTTGGACGGCTCGAAACGTTGTCGAGCAAAAGGTCCATGTTGTTAAGGGATGCCGTTGAGCCTAGGTTTTGGTCTCCACGGATAAGGAATTCGGGCTGTGCATTGGGGTCGGAACCACGCGTATTGCTTTCCAGCACCTTGAAACTGGGGTCGTAAAACTGCAAGCTTTTCAGGATGTTGTTGGGATTTAGCTTGCGCAACTCTTCGCCTTTCACCGACACATAGTTGCCAGTGAAGCTCGACTTGCTACGCTTGCTGATACCCGTAACCACCACTTCTTCCATCATCTGTCCGTCGGCCTTGAGCGCAATCTTCATGCCGGGGTTCGATCGGGTAATCTGCAACGAAACGCTTTCGTAACCCATGTACGACACTTTGATGGAGGCCTTACGTGGAACTTGCAGTGAAAA
The DNA here is from genome assembly GCF_000378085.1 of Hoylesella loescheii DSM 19665 = JCM 12249 = ATCC 15930. GTDB lineage: Bacteria > Bacteroidota > Bacteroidia > Bacteroidales > Bacteroidaceae > Prevotella > Prevotella loescheii. The sequence continues at coordinate 119,095 of NZ_KB899216.1, read as the reverse complement.
CTTGCCGTTCACATCGGTTATGCTTCCCTTTACGCCACCCGACTTAGTGCCATCGGTAAGCATAACGGTTGCACCCACCAGCGTTTCGTTGGTTTTGGCATCCGTAACTACGCCCTCGATGCGTAGCATTTCATTGGATTCGACATCCCTGTTGTAAGACGAAATGATGATGTGGCGCCCCGTTTCATAGCGCACCAGCACGTTTTGGTCGCCTATCAAACGTCCCAGAACTTTGTCTAACGGTACGTCTTTTACATTCAGTGTGGTTGGGCGGGCAATGCCCACAAGTGCCACTTCTTGAAATTCAAGTGTGGCATTGGCCTGTTTCGCCACTTTCTCGAGCACCGTTCCCAATGGCTCGTTGCTTACACGCAGTGTCACAGGCGTATTCTTCCAGTCGTCGAGTGCCTGACTTTGGGCATTCGAACTGGCAACATACAGCAACATGGCACATAGCATGTAGAGCCACCCAAGTGCTGTTTGGTGGTTGTTTTCGGTTGTTCTCATCGATAAGCAGGATTAGTTTATGATGCGTTTCTGGATTAATAAAGCGGATAGATTGCTAATTGGAATGGGCGTTAGACAACAAAGAGCTAGGGCGACAACCCTTTTCCGCCCTTTGTAAAACCCAACCTTGCGAACGCAAATATTGGCGTTCAACCTTATTCCATCAGCTTTTCAAGAATGTCGAGATAGCCTTTATTCACGTTGTATTTGGCCTTATACTCGGCAAAAAGAGGTTTGGCGCGTTCCAATTCCTTACCATTGCGCACGAAGCTAATAAGTAGTTGGTAAAGCACGGCATCGCGTTGTGCACCCTGATAGAAAGATGCCAATTCCTTATACATGCCTTCAAGCTGTCGGGGAAGGGCGTATGTAGCCTTCTTGGCAACAGCCTTTTTCTCGTTTTCGTAGAAACAATAGCGCATTAGAAAACTTAAGTAGTCGGGGCTGCATAATGCTCCCTCGCCCGAACGGGTCTTTACACCGTCCATCAACTTCCAATAATCGCCAATGCCTTGTTCGGTTATGGGTGTCTTTCGGGTTTCTGCATACATCTGCGGATACTCCATAAAGGATATGTATGCTGCAGCTTCGGTGGTAGCAAGAATGTATTCGGCAGCCACGTCGCTCAGCTGAGCCTTCTCCTTAGCTACCATTTCTTGCACCTTCGAGAGCAATGTTCGCGAGTCGTCGATGCGTTGTTGGGGCTTCACGTCTACCACAACGCAGGCCAACAGCTGACTCTTATAACGCATTTGACGTTTCATCCCGTCGATGTTACTCATCATGCGGTTAGCAGCCACAGCTTTGGGGCTTCCGCTAAATACCACTTCCGAGGGACGTTTACCATCGTAGCGAACCACGGCGTGTACGCTGTCGCCAGGCAACAGCAGCACGTTCACCTGTCCATTAATAAGCATGCATACGGGACTTTTAGTCTCGAACGAGTACAAGTGTTCATCGCCAGGATTGCAATGAAACTCGGCATTGAAGAAAGGCGACTGCAAACAATCGAAATAAACCATTTCTTGTTTGTAGCCATAAACCTCTGCACTGAGTGTTGTCTTTTTCTGAGCGTAGCCGCTTAAGGAAAAAGCGAGCAACGTTCCCAAAAGAAGTTTTCTTGTAATTGCTGTCATTTAGTTTGTTTAAAGCGGTTAGAAATATATAATATTCAAGGGCATCGGGTGCGGATGATGCGTTTCATCACTCGCATCAAGCCGCAAATTGGCATCTCATCTTCTTTCTTAAAAGTGTGTGTAAAGTTAGGCACCTATCTCCAATGCACGACCTTTTTATTGGTTAAAAAATGATAATTAGGGGCGTTTATGTGTCATAAAGCATAAAAGCAGATGCTTCTTCGTTTGAATATTAACTGCAAATATATCGAATTTCATCTTTTTCTTACATGGTTCGATCCAGGCAAATATCCGCCATCTTTTCAGCCCTTGTAACATCGTTACAAAACGTTTAAATCACTACCATTAAGTGGAGTGGCACTACAAAAGTGCTTGTAGTCACACTACAAAAGGCTTGTAGCCACACTACAAAAGGCTTGTAGTCACGCTACAAAAGACTTGTAGTCGCGCTACAAAAGGCTTGTAGCCACACTACAAGCGGCTCTGTACTGACCAATCGACATAAAATGAACGTTTAAATGCTAAAAATAGAGTGACGGTGATTTTTATAACCGCCCATTAAAAAACACGTGCCCACACTTTGCAAACTGCCATAAAAAGGCTACTTTTGCAATAAAGAAAACGTAAAACAGCATGGCAAAGCACAACGATTTGGGGAAATGGGGCGAAGATTTCGCTGCCGAACACCTGCAAAAACAAGGCTACGTTATTCGCGATCGCGACTGGCATTGCGGCAAACGAGATATCGACCTAGTGGCGATTACAGCCGATATGACCACCGTTGTGTTTGTTGAGGTGAAGACACGAACATCTAATGAGGTGTCGGAACCTGCCGATGCCGTGAACAGACAGAAGATAAGAAACCTGGGAATTGCCGCAAACAACTACATCAAACAGTTTAATGTGGTGGAGCAGGTGCGCTTCGACGTGGTGACGATCGTTGGCACTAGCCGCGAAAACGCGCAACTCGAACACATCGAAGACGCCTTTAACCCCTTGCTGGCTTAGGCATGAAGATTAGGCATATACACTTGGAAGAAACGGCTTCGACCAACGACTATATAAAAGGAGTGGCGTTTGAGGCAGACGAAATGGTGGTGGTGAGCGCCGACTGGCAAACGGCTGGGCGCGGTCAAGGTGTTAATCGCTGGGAAAGCGAACGCTGCCAGAACCTGCTTTTCAGTTTGATGGCACGCCCTTCGTTCGTTGCCGTGCAGCAACAGTTTGTCTTATCAATGGCTGGAGCATTGGCCATCAAGGGCGTTTTAGACCATATCACCCCCGATATCCGCATCAAATGGCCGAACGACATCTATTGGCGCGACCGCAAAATCAGTGGAACACTCATCGAAACGAGCATCGCGCGTGGCGAGATTAGTCGTTTTGTATATGGCGTTGGTCTGAATATCAATCAAACCCAGTTTGTTAGCGACGCACCAAATCCTGTTTCGCTCGCACAGATAACGGGTAAACAGGTGGCGCTAATGCCTTTGCTCAAGAGCATTGTAGAGGGTTTTCTCGCACAATTAAGTCTGTTGGAGGCGGGGAAAAGCCAACTTATCACTGCGCATTATAACGCTGCACTCTATCGCGCAACAGGTTTTCATCGCTACCACGACAGTATGGGTGCATTTGAAGCAGAACTCGTTGGGGTGGATACCAATGGTATAATAACCCTCCGAGACAGGCAAGGCCAACTGCGAACTTACTCGCAACCCTATGCCACCAACAGCGACTCGACCGACAAACTGCGGTTCGAGATTTAACGATTGAGTGGCAACGAGATTAACAGAACATATTATAATAGGAGTAAACAAACCAATAACACATTATAAACAATGTATAAAAGAATATTATTAAAGCTGAGCGGCGAGAGCCTGATGGGTACTCAAAGCCATGGAATAGACCCTCAACGCCTGCAAGAATATGCCCAACAGATTAAGGCCGTGCACGAGATGGGTGTGCAAATTGGTATCGTTATCGGTGGCGGAAACTTCTTCCGCGGACTTAGTGGGGCGCAAAAGGGATTCGATCGCGTTAAGGGCGATCAGATGGGTATGTGCGCAACGGTGATGAATTCGTTGGCATTAAGCTCGGCTTTAGAGGCCATCGGCGTGAAAACGAAGGTGCTAACGGCCATCCGCATGGAACCTATCGGCGAGTTTTACAGCAAGTGGAAAGCCATCGAGAGCATGGAAGCGGGCTACGTCTGCATTTTCTCGGCTGGCACTGGGTCGCCTTATTTCACCACAGATACGGGCAGTTCGCTTCGTGGAATCGAAATCGAGGCCGACGTGATGCTTAAAGGTACGCGCGTAGATGGTATCTATACGGCCGATCCAGAGAAAGATCCAACAGCCACGAAGTTCACCGAAATAACCTACGACGAGATTTATACACGTGGATTGAAGGTGATGGATCTCACCGCAACTACGATGTGCAAAGAGAACAATTTGCCCATCTACGTGTTTAATATGGATGTTGTGGGTAATCTCGAACGCGTTATGCGCGGTGAGAATATCGGAACATTGGTGCATAATTAAAGGATAAAAAAGCCTCACCCTCAATCCCTTAAAGGTGAAAGGGTGAAAAATTGAAAAGGTGAAAAGATGGCTAACGCCCTTTAAAAGTGAAAAAGTGAAAGGGTGAAAAGATGGCTAAAGCCCTTTAAAGATGTAAGAGGGAAAGGGTGGTTGATGCCTCGAGCTTCTTTGCAACTCATAAACTTACAAGCTTATAAACTCAAAAACTCATAGGCATTTGGCTTAACTCCTTAACTCCATAACTCCTTAACTTCTCAAAATATACTCCTTAACTCCTCAAATAAATCCACATGGAAATAGTTTTTGCACTTATCATCGTCGTTGCCGTAGCTATTGTTTTCGTGCTCTTTAAGAATACGAAGGCGGGGTACGAACGGCAAATTGACGAACTGAAAAAGCAATTGGAAACAGAGCGCGAGTATGCCAAGCGCATGCTCGACCAAGCTGACGACAACCTGGAACGGGCTAACCAAAACCTTGAGAGGGAACGCCAACACGCCGAAGAGATGCGTAAGGAAAGCGACCAACGATGGGAACAAAAGCTGGATAGCCTGAAAAAGGATATGCAAAACACAGCCGCGAGGGAACTGGCAGCCAAACAAGAGGAACTGCAAAAGGCTAACCGCACGCAGATGGACGACCTTTTGAAGCCCATTAAGGAGCAGTTTACAGACTTTAAACGTGCCGTGGACGAGAGTAAGACACAAAACGAGGTGAACAAAACCGAATTGCAAAAGGCTTTCGAAAGTACAATGAAGCTGTTTCAGCAGCAACAACAGCAAACGGTTGACAGCTTGAAGCAGCAAACGGAGCGTATTGGCGAAGACGCGGCTAACCTTTCGCGAGCCTTGAAGGGTGAAAACAAGACGCAAGGTGATTGGGGAGAGATGGTACTTGAAACGCTTTTGGAGAACAGCGGATTGCAACGAGGGGAAGAATTCTTTGTGCAAGAAACGGTAAAGACCGAAGATGGCGCTACGTTTCGCCCTGATGTGGTGGTGAGATTTCCCGAAGGACGGTCAGTTGTGATAGATTCTAAGGTGTCGTTAACGGCTTACGCCGACGCCGTAGCCACAAACGACGAGCACGAACGTGACCGTTTGCTGGCCGAACACGCAAAAAGCGTACGCCGACATGTAGACGAACTGTCTGCAAAAAGCTACGATAAGCTGGTGGAAGACGCCATTGGGTTCGTCTTGATGTTTGTTCCCAACGAGAACAGCTATATTGCCGCCATGAAGCAACAGCCTGACTTGAGTCGCTATGCTTACCAAAAGCGCATCATTATCATTTCGCCCAGCAACTTGCTCATGGCCTTACAGCTGGCCTATAATCTGTGGCAATACGACAGACAGAGCAAAAACGTGGAGAAGATAGTGAAAACCGCAGCCGACCTTTACGACAAAGTGGCAGGCTTTACCGAGACTTTCACCGAACTAGAAGGCCAATTGGAACGCCTTGCACGTAATTTCGGCCAAGCTCGCGGTCAACTATTCGAGGGTAAGGGCAATGTGCTTAGGCGCATTGATGGCCTTCGCGCATTGGGCGTAACACCCAAGAAGCGCATTAAAGGATTGGAAGAGGAGTGAGATTGTCTAGGAGTTAAGGAGTTATGGAGTTAAGGAGTTAAGCCAAATGAATAGGTGGCGTCAGCCATTTTTTCACCTTTTCACCTTCTCACTCTTTCACCTTTAAGGGTTATGGAGTTAAGAAGTTAAGCCAAATGCCTATGAGTTTTTGAGTTTATAAGTTTGTAAGTTTATGAGTTGCAAAGAAGTTCGAGGCATCAACCACCCTTTCCCTCTTACATCTTTAAAAGGCCTCAGCCATCTTTTCACCTTTTCACTTTTTCACCTTTAAAAGGCGTTAGCCATCTTTTCACCCTTTCACTTTTTCACTTTTAAAGGGCGTTAGCCATCTTTTCACCTTTTCACTCCTTCACCTTTTCACCCTTATTCTTCCCCTCCAACTTCTTTTTCCGTACAAGCATACTTATAAACGACTGTTCAGCCATATACGAAGAGCGCACCAGCGGAGAGCTTTCGGCATTGTCGTAACCCATGCGCACGGCAGTCCGCTTATAGTCTAAGAAGGTGTCGGGGTGAACATATTCCACCACATCCAATTGATTTTCGCTCGGTTGAAGATACTGTCCGATGGTTATCATGCGGCATCCCACGTCGTAAGCCTCCTGCAATAGGGCTTTCACTTCTTCTTGCGTTTCGCCCAATCCCACCATTATTCCCGTTTTGGCGATAAAGCCTCGTTCGGCAATCTCGCGCAAAGTACCCATGCTATTGCGGTAAGTGGCACGATGACGAACACCAGGTGTGAGCCTTTCCACTGTTTCCAGGTTATGCCCAACGATGTCGGGTGCAGCGTCTAACACCGTTTGCAGCTCCTGCCCACGATAGTCAGGGATAAGCACTTCGATAATAATCTCCGGACAATATTCGCGTATTCGGCGGATGGTTTCAGCCCAATGCGCCGATCCCTTGTCTGCTAAATCGTCGCGATCAACCGAAGTTATCACGCAATGCCTTAGCTCCATGGCCTTCACACTTCGTGCAATCTTCAACGGTTCGTGCGGATCGGGTGGCAAGGGATGGCCTGTTTGCGTGGCACAAAACCTACATGCACGCGTGCAACGGTCACCCAATATCATAAAGGTGGCCGTTCCGCTCTTCCAGCAATGCCCCTTGTTAGGGCATTTCCCACTACTACATATCGTGTGCAAACCATTCTCTTCGAGCGTTTTCTCTACAAATCCGTACTTTTCTCCACCCTCAATCGTGGTGTAAAGCCATTTAGGTTTTCTCAGATAAGGTTTGCGTTTAGATTGTTCTTCCATTGTATGCGCATTTAGGCTGATGTTAATGATGCGCAAAAAGCAATGCCGTCAACATCGACGGGCACAGCAAATTGCACGACAAAGATAAGGCTTTTCGTGTGAATGAAAAAGACAAAACGAAAGAAATTTGGAGTTATTTGATGCCTTTACAAGCGAACATGATGGTCAACCAACGACCTAGCATACCAACGAAGCTACAAGTTGACAAACTAACAGGTTAAATCTCCCCGTTCGCCTAATCACATCACCCTACCCCATCGTCTAGCCCTCTTCATCTGCTTGACGCTTCTTTTCATTGATTCGCACGCGTATTTTCCATCCCGTCCACAAGCACCAAAGAATGGCCATGCCAATGATGAAGACGTAAAGGGCCGATGTTGGACCAAGGAATGTGTACATACGCCCCGTGTGTATCTCTAAAGCCACATTGCGAAGCGACATCGGTAGCGAAGACATCCATTGGGGCATGGGGGCGAAATCGGTGCCTAACGAATAGTTCACCACACATTCTTTGGGTCCGAAATCAGTGCTGAAGCCTGTCACGGCATTAGCTCCTACGGGCGGGCCTTGCACCACTTGCGCAGGTTGCTCCGTAAAATAGTCGATAACCATGCCCGTACTACGCTGCCAAATAAACAGTCCGCTAAACGAACCGAGCAACCAATAATCGCCGTCTACCGTCTTCTGCACGTTCAATCCCATTACACTCACAGGCGGTTGAACATCTAACTTACTCGGTGTTGCCGAAAGTGTGGCGAGCGAGTAAAAGCCATCCGAGGTATAAAGCAGCCAATCGTGCATGCGTTCGTCCCAGCGAAGCGACCGCAGTTTGTCGTACCAAGGGTTGTCGCTGTCGGTCTTTGTAAAGGGAATTGCAGGCGCCTTGGAACCAGCCACCAACAAAAGCAGGGGCGGACGAAGCATCCAACCCGTGATGCAGATCAGCAGGGTGAGCACGATTGTCAGGCGTCCGATACGGTCGTGCCACGAGAACAGCCACCGTCTTGCGGTAGAATGCGCTTTCTTACCCATACGGGGCAGCACCCAATAAAGCACACCCGAAAGACAAAGGAAGATAAGCACCAGCGCAATGGCATCCACAATAAGTTTGCCCACAATACCAAACAATTCGCCACTATGTAGCCACCAGATGGTGCGAAATACCGAAAAGCGGGGCGCATCGCCATCAGGTAAGGCCAATTCTATGCGCTGAAAGGTGCGATAAGGTGCACGAGCGACGAACACTTGCGACCGCGTTGTCACCACGAGCGTATCTCCCCGTGTAGCAATGTCCGATATTCGGTCGTCGTGCAGCAAACCTAACTCCACCGCTTGCCATGTTTTCCGCCCGTCAAGCTTGAACAGGCCATACTGTCCTGCTGCGAAAACCTCACCCGAGGGCACGATAGCCATACCGCGAATGTTGCGATTGTCCACCCCATGGGGCATGCCCTTGTTAAAGTCCATAAATGCCTTGGCTGTGCTGTCGGTTAGCCATACGCCCGCATTTCCATAAATCAGAACCTTGTCGCGCCATTTAATGGTACCGCGAAACAAGCCATTGTTCCAATTATTATAACTATACTGCTTGGGCAGGAGGTTGCGTCCCACGTTTATATGCGAAAAAAGCGAGGGATGGTTAAGCACAATCCCCGACACACTAAACATCAATAAGAAGAAAGCCAGCACCAGTCCGAAGTAACGATGGTGCTTCATCCATTTTTTCTTTTTCACCTTTCTGTTGTTTGGTTTATTTTTTATCTGTGCGTTTTTGCACGTTGATGGTGATGCCCCAAAGGGCTTATTGCGACATCGGTGTTCAATTCAACAGCGAACGACACGCGGTAAACGTTGGGCCATGTCATTGTCATGAATGCCGCAAAAATCGTTTATTTGCGCATACAAATATAAGAAAAACAACCGACTTAACAAAATGAAATCGGTCTAAATAAGACATAGTACATATATGCTACATAGCATTGCAAAGACCAGAGGCACGCGTTTGAATAAGTTTCCTTGAAGCAGCAAACCGTAACAACGCCTCAACTTGCCTCATCGCGCCAACAAACAGCTTCCTCGCGCGCGCGTATATAATAATGAGTAGATGGGATTTATCCTAACAAACACGCTGCATGCGATGGACGCTTGCTTAGGGTTGGGAGTTTGTTTCACGAAAAAGTACGAGCCAGCCACTAAGTCCTGACAAACAACGAATTACACTAACATTGTGCCATACGCATCCAATGGTGTTGTTCCAGCTTAGCTGGAATGTTGTTCCACATCATCTGGAACATTGTTCCATGTAAGATGGAATGTTGTTCCAGTTAATCTGGAACAAAACCAACATTGATAAAGCTTACCTCCAAAGATATGCTAGTACACCACAACAACTTATCGGCAGCATGGCAAGGGATGCAAAAAGAAGGGATAAGGAAGTATTAATGGGACTAAGTTTCAGTGTCGGGCGCGATGTATGAAACACAAAAATTGGCTTTGGATACAACCACATGGCTAGCCCAAGGCATAACGCCCAATGCCTTGCAGAAAATTTTGACCATACCGTTTCTTGATGTTGTTGACGACACCAACAAACCCTCCGCCATATCAACAACATGGCGAGCACAATACAATGAGGACAACCGCTAAATGGTAATCTCAATCAAATTACCCTCAAAGCCCACAATAGCACTTTCATAATAGCCGTCGCCAGTGGTTCGTGGACCATCAATCACTTCAAACCCATCGGCTTTCAGCTGGGCCGTAAGTGCGTCTACCCGCTCTTTGCTCCCTACACTGAACGACAGATGTGCATAACCTGTCCGCTCCCGAACTTTCTCCATGTCGGCCAATTGCGGCCTAGTCATCAGTTCCAAACGCGTGTTGTCGTCGAAAGACAGGAAGAAAGAACGGAAGTCGGTACGCTTGTTATGGTAGCCTTCGTTGCTCTTTGCACCGAAATATTGCATAAAAAAGTCTCTTGCACCTTCAAGGTTGCAAACGTAAATGGCAATGTGGTCTATCTTCATAAGTTATATTTTTTAGTTGACAAGCTGAAAAGTTGGCATGTAGGAAAGCCCATTTACCAGCCTCGGCGTTAACCTGTGGTCTAACGAAAACTTTGTTTCTTTTGGGCACTCTTTCTCCGCTAAATATTACGGAACACATTAATAGCTGCCATGATTATACCCAAACATGAAGCATGGAAATGAAACTCGCCCCGCCTCGTGCCTACTTTTGCACAACGAAGCGGGGCGAGTCGATAGCTAATTCATCTTTGTTGAGATAAACTCTTGCAGTATGTCGCACTGCGTAATGTAATCGGGCTGTTTCTTTAAAGTTTTTACATACTCGGCCAACTCTTTATACAGAACGAGTACAGGTCCGTAATCGTCCAGTCCTTCGAACCAAGAGCCATGGTCAAGCATAACAAATGCTGTGGGTGGAGCATAGACCACGTGTGCCAAAGCAAAGAGACTTTTAAGTTTTAAGTCGCCCTTTTTGCTCTCTTGGCTTTGCCTCAAATAAGTGATGGTTTCCGAAACGAAGTCCATCTCGTATGTACGTACCGAATCGGAACGGCTCAGGTAATCTCTTGTAAGATACCAACAGTCGCCGTAGATGGACGCTTGGAAGTAGCGAGAAGCAAGGGTATAGGCCAGCTGGGCTTGTATTTCTTTGTTTCGGGCAAGGCGATAGCGACTTTGAAGCTGCACCATGTCGCGACAATATTTCAGTTTGGGGTTTTCCGTTAGTGGTGCTTTGGTGTCCGCTTCCTTGGGATAGGGTCTGCGTGTAAACCATCTGTCGAGGGTAAAATCAGTTCCTCTGGCTTCGCTGCTATAACCTCGCTTGTTGATAAAAGCCACACTAACCTTCTCTAAGTAAGGTATGGCGGCGGCAAATTCGCCTTCTCGCAGATAGGCCGTTCCGATCAATTCGTTGAAGTATTCAGCGTTTTTGTTGGCCTTTATCAGGGCTAGACGCTGCAAAGGGTCGGTTACGTTCGAGTTTAAATACTCGTAATAGGCTACCAACTGCGATGCACTAACCGAGTCGAGGGCGCTTACATAATCCAAAGAATAAGGGATGTTGGGCAACTCCGAATCCTCTTCGGTTCCTCTAATATTATATGCCCCATCCAGCAAAGCCATGAGAGCAAGTCGCTCGTTGGTTGTACCCTCTACCTCATAACGCGGTATGAGATAGTTGTACATCACATGGTCTAGCACGGTTTGGTAATAGCTGGCATCACCGGCATAATAGTTGTTAGACTCTTTTTCTATCGCTCGGGCAATGAGCCATTGTATTTCTCCCACGAGATAGGTAGAGTATGCCTCGTCCAAAGACCGACTTCGCGTAGAGGTAAGGAATGCCACGCAACGCGCGCTGTGTCTCGAACGTTTCGAGCCATTAAGCTTTAGCGCCTCTTGGGCACATTTATACGCCACGTCGAACTTTTTCGCGTAGAAATAGAGCACAGCTTCGGCAGCCTTCCACATCGCCTTATCCGATACGTTGCGGTTGGTCAGCACTTCTGTTTCTATAAATTGTGCAAACTCTTCGGTCTCTCTCAAGTTGGCATAAAAATCATTACTATCCTCGTTGTACCTGTTATACGAATATTCCCAACCATATCCGCCATTTACGTAATACTGTAAGAGATAGGCCAAGGTTGGCGAATTGGGGTCTTCTTTGTATATGCGCCTGATACCAGCAGGGTTTCGATAGTTGCGCATAGCCCACTCAACACTCTCCCAGTCGCCTTGTTTGGCATAGATGTCGCATGCCTTTCGCCACTGCCCTAGGTTGAGAATGGCGTTGGCATACAGGCTGTGCATCATATCCTTGAACACACTGGCTGGATATTTAGATGCCACCAGCACCCAATATTCTTGGTTGGCCTGATATTGTTTGAGCAAGAGGTTGGCGCGCATATATAATAAGGAGAACTGCGCCTTTAAGCGTTCGCCACGGTAGGCCTTAGCTGCACGTTGAATGCCAAGCAGCGTTTTGCGACGTTGAGCCAACTCTTCGGCGCTGGGATAATCCCAACGGTTTTGCATATCGTCACAAATCTTATTGTATTTGATGGTCTGGCGCAGGTAGAGCAGCATTTCTTCGTCGTGTTTCTTCTTTGCTGCGGCAAACAATCGGGCACAATCTTTCTCGAAGAAATAGCTCAATGGGTAGTAGCGTTCTTCTTTCCACTTGCCGCTTAGCGGTGTTCGATCGCCCGTGTAGTTTATCCAATACTGCATCAGGCGTTCGCTATTGTCGTACGTATAGGTGTGCGAATAGATGTTGAACACCTCTGCATAGTGTCCGTAATCTCCGCCTGCGCAAGCCCATGCCTTGTTGGCAACAAGCAGTAAGCAAGCTGTGAGGCTAAGGATTATAAATCTTTTCATAAGTGCTGGATGAATATTTGGTGAGGTTGCGATTGCTAATATCGTAAAGAATAATCTCATTGTGCGCCTCGGGATGTTGCTCGTTAATGAGGCGTTGCACGCTTTGCAGGTCGGCAAGGGTGGTTTCGCGCACGGCAATGGTATCGGTTGGCAGCACGGGATATTCGTCTTTGGTGTGTATCAATCCAACAAACTTGCCGTTGCGAAACAGCGCACGAACCCTAAACAGCGGGTAAGCGGTGTTGAGCGGAAGCGAATACGAACGCAGTGGACCAATGTAACGGCGCACCACATCTGGGTCGAGAATGGGCTTTTGGTAAGCCAACTGCCGAAAATCGCCCGTGTTATAGAGCATCAATGTGCCCTTATCGACGGGTGGAGCTTGCATGCCAAGTTGATGAAGACGAATGGTGGCCGAGAGTTTAATACCTTCTTTGGCGACAAGTTGATGCAATTGGCGCAGAAACTGAAAGTAAATGTCTTGCGTTTGCTTACTCCAATCACAGTCAATTTGTATCTCTTTCACGTTCTTCACGCCGTGGGTTTCGTTCATTTGGCGTATGCGCTGCCACAATTGTTTGGCAAACTGGGGTGGCTGGCGCATGCAATCGTTGGTGATAAACACGGTGGGCACCACCTCGATGCCCTGTGGTACAGAGTCGTTGAAGGTGATGGTGGCGTTGGGTAATGGTTCTTGGCCGTTTTTCTTCACCACATCAAAATAGCGTATGTATAGCCTTTGCACGTTATGCGCCTTGTAGAATTGGCGTTTCAAACTGTCGTTCACAAAGGTGGTGCTCCAATAATAAAGGGCACGAACGGGTTTTTGTCGTTGGCCAGAGCATGCACCAAGGAGCAAAACCAATGCCACGAGCAGGGCAAAGGGCATGTGCGGGGCACGTTTAGGGCGTTGTGTGGATGCTGCGTTCATGCGAATTGCTGCCTCATTGGTTTAGTTTGCTTCCAGCCTTTCCAACCGAAGTGTTTGGTCGGAATAGTCTACCACGGCCAGTCGATGGGTGATAAAGATAATGGTTTTATCGCGCGACGCTAAGATGTTGCTTAGCAATTGGCGTTCGGTATCAGGATCTAGGGCACTGGTGGCCTCATCAAAAAGCATAATACTACGGTCTCTTAGCAGTGCGCGAGCAATGCCTATGCGCTGCGCCTGCCCTTCACTTAGTCCGCCACCAGCCTCACTACATATCGTATCTAGCCCATGTGGCAGTTCCATCACAAAGTCGGCGCAACTCTTATGCAGTGCAGCAATCATCTCTTCGTCGGTGGCGGCGATGTTGCCTAGACGTAAATTGTCGCGGATTGTTCCGCTCATGAGGGTGTTTCCTTGCGGAACATAGACGAAATTACAACGCATCAGGGGCGTAAGTTCTCGCGAAACACCATCGTTGTTATATATGTGCACGCTGCCTTGGGAGGGCGAAACCAGCGCCAAAAGCATACGGATGAGGGTGGTTTTGCCTGCACCCGTTTCGCCAAGCACGGCTGTGCAGCTGCCAGGCTTAAAGTCGAAGCTTAGGTTTTGCACGATATTGCGCTCTCGGTCGCTATAAGCGAAGGTCACGTCGTTAAACCTCAGCCCACAAGGAGCATCTATATATTCGGGCTCTCCTTGCTGTTCAAGCGGATTTTCTTCAAGTTCCATCAGTCGTTCGGCCGCTGTAAACACCGCCACAAAGGCAGGAGCTAGCTTCGTTAGGTTACGTGCAGGGTTCTGAATACGGTTCACTAGCTGTAAGAAAGCAGTCATACCACCAAACGTCAGCGTATGGTCGGCCAACCGAATAGCAGCCCAAAGGAAGGCCACTAGATAGCCAAGGGCAAAGCCGAAGTTAAGAACAACGGTAGAAAAGACGGAGAAAAGCGTTCGACGCACCACGTGTTGGCGCAGTTCGCTTTGGGTTTCGCCCAGCTTGTTCACCATCATGTTGTCGCTTTCAAGCGTTTTAATGAGCATGCGGTTCTGAATGGTTTCCTGCAAAACGCTTTGTACTTTGCTGTCAGAATCGCGTACTTTGCGGGTCAATCGTCGCATCTGGCCCACGTAAGTACGACTAGCCAGCACGAATATAGGTAGTATGGCTACGATAACTACAGCCAAAACGTGGTCCATGGCAAAGAGATAGCAGAACGCACCCACAAACATGGCAAACACAGAGAGCGATGACGGGATGGTTTCGGTTAGGAAAGTAACCACTTGATTCACGTCTTGTTCAAGTCGGTTAAGTACGTCGCCCGAGTGAAAAGTTTCGCGTCCGTGCCATTGCGATTTAAGAAGCCGGTCGAGCATACGCTGTTGCATGCGGTTCTGCGCCTTTATTCCCAAGAGGTTTCTTACCCAAGTGCTGGCTATCGAGAGTGAAAAATCGGCCAGGATAAATAGTCCCATCACGCCCACGGCCCAATAAATGGAGCCGGGAAGCTGTCCCGAAGCCACGTCGATGGCACGCTTCACGGCCCACACCTGCGCCAAACTCACGATCACTTGCAACACGCCGATAGAGGCATTGATCATCGCTTGAAGCCTATTGCCATTCCATGCCAACCACAACCATTGAAGGATGGTCTTGGCCGAGTATTTGTTATCGGGTATTCTAAGCAGTGATTTTAATCGCATTTCTAAATATTTTGGGAGAATGAAGCTTGCGTGGTTACCAACCGATGCAGGCTTTTTCGTTCGTACTTTATCATTGGGCTCGCGTTTGGAGCCTACTCTTTTGGGTGCTCGAAAGGTTCAGACAGAGGGCATCAGGGCTCTTCCGAGGCGTCGCCTTGTGTGTCGTGGTTGCGGTTATCAGCGCCCCACATCATCTTGTTTCTCAACGTTGCAAAGTAGGTTTGGCTGTTTCGTCGAACCATTTTCACCACGTATGGCGCTTTGCTGATACGTATTTCCGTGCCTTGCACAAGCTTGGTGCTTCGTCCGTCGATAGCAATGAGGTAGTTGTGCGACCTACTTTCTACGCGCAAATGCAATTCAACGTTACCCGGCAACACGATGGGTCGCACGTTCAAGCTATGCGGTGCCACAGCAGTAAGACAAAGGGCGTTGGTTCCTGGCACAACTATCGGACCGCCATTGGAAAGGTTATAGGCCGTAGAACCTGCTTGCGTGGCCACGATAAGTCCGTCGGCCTGATAGGTTACAAGGCGTTCACCGTCTACACACACACCTATTGTTATCATCGAAGCATCATCGCGCTTCAGTATAGCAATGTCGTTCACGGCGAAAGGGTTTCCTCCAAAGGATTCGTTTCCTGCTTCCACCATCATCACGGCATGTTCTTCTATCTTATAGTTACCATCGAAGATGTCGTTTAAAGCATCTTCGGCCTCGCTTGCAGGTATGCCCGCAAGAAACCCTAAACGGCCCATATTGATGCCCACGATGGGTATTTGCTTGTGCCCTACCCTACCTGCGGCTTTCAAAAACGTACCATCGCCCCCCAACGAGAGGGCTAGTTGGGCATCGAAATCGTTGCCCGTGAAAGGCGTTAGGGGGTATGTGGGCAGGTTGCTGTTTCGCCGAAGAAAGTTGAGAAACGGCTTATCGACGTATGTTTCGGCGTTGCGCTGCGCCAAACATCGCACTACACGGGCGATGGCTTGCTCGTTGTGGTGCTGACATTCGTTGCCAAAGATGGCTATCTTTATGGGATGGCTGGGCATGGCATGTACGTTTAATACTTTATTCTCGTGGTCTTTGGGCGCGGTTCGGCATTGCTTTGGGCGAACATTTTGCCGTCAAGACCGGTGCAATTCCTTTCTTGCAAAAGTAAGCAAAAAAGGCGAGAGCACGGCATTTATCCTGTAAAATATGTAAATGATGCGAAAAAAGGGCAACAAGAAATGATGGTTGGAAGAGGCGTAATTTCTGCAATCAGTTTCTTATAGGCATATTTCCACCGATGGGAAACACGTATAACACCTGCGGGCAAGTGATGCCTAACAACGCAAGTCTACACGAACAAACAGCAAAAGACATTAAAGACAGCATGCAGAAAACCACTTGGCAGAGAGCAAACGAGCCTCGCCCTTACCCCATTTACACCTTCTCGATCAATGCTGTGGCGTATGCGGCCATGCCTTCTTGTCGTCCAACAAAGCCCATCCGTTCAGAAGTGGTGGCTTTGATAGATACTGCGTCGGGGTCTACACCCATCAACTGGGCCATACATTGTTGCATGGCGGGTATGTGGGGATTGATTTTAGGTTGCTCGGCACATACCGTAGCGTCTATATTACCTACACGATAACCCTTCGTGGCGATAAGTGCTACGGTCTTTTCGAGTATCACCTTACTATCCATATTTAATGTTTCGTTGGCCGTATCGGGAAAATGGAAGCCAATGTCACGCATGTTTGCCGCTCCCAAAAGTGCGTCGCAGATGGCGTGTATCAGAACATCTGCATCGCTATGGCCTAGCAAACCCACGGTATGATCTATGCGTATGCCGCCCAACCATAGTTCCCTACCTTCCACCAAGCGGTGTACGTCGTATCCGAAACCTATCCTGTAATTCATATTTTGAGGTTGTGAGTGGGTGAGTTATTGAGTTTTTTAGTTGATGAGGTTATGAGTTGGTAAGTTATGAGTGAGTGAGTTATTGAGCTTTTTAGTTGATGAGGTTGTGAATTGATGAGTTCTTAGAGGGTAAGTTTTCGAGTTTTTTAGTTGGTAAGTTATTGAGATGTTTAGTTTATAAGGTTTTGAATGGGTGAGTTTTTAAGCCTATTAACTCGCAAACTCCGAAATTTACAACCTCAGAAACTCAATAACTCACCAACTAAAAAAACTCAATAACTTACCTGCGTTTAAACAAATCTTTCAACCCGTCCATGTCAAACGTGAGCGAAAAACGCATGGTTTGGTCCAGCGGATTGCTCTTGGCCGTGGCGATAACATAACCAGCGTCGAGTGTAAAGGCACTCATCTTGAAACCTGCACCCACCGTAAAGTACTTTCTATTTCCCTTATTGGCGCTTTCGTGATGATATCCAGCACGCACACTAAACTGATCATGGTACACATATTCTGCTCCCACGCTTAGGTTTATCTCTTCTAATTCTTCCTTAAATCCACCTGGCGCGTCGCCAAAGCTCTTAAATATGCCACCGATAGACGACACATCGTAATAATCTTTTTGAACACGGCGTTGGTAATCTTCGGTCGATTCACCCTCGTTTTGATGTGGATAAGTGGGCACCAACAATTTGTTGGCATCGGCGGCGATAGTGAAACGATTGTATTCGTCTATGGGAATCATCAGCGAAGCACCCAAACGGAGGTTGGTGGGGATGAACTCGCTGTTGGCATCTTCGCCCATAGTAATCTTGCTACCAATATTAGATATGTTCATACCGATACCCAATTGGCATTCGCGTTGTCCGATATTAACGTAGTTTTGGTAGTACAAGCCGAGGTCGGCAGCAAAAGCCGAACCTGGAGTAGTATTGTCGGTGTAGCTGTAAGTTAGGTCGGAGTATATCCAACGCACACCTGCGGCGATAGAGAACTTCTCACTTAACATCAACGAATATGCCACATCGGCCGACATTTCGTAAGGTCGGATGGTGAGTGTTGGTGCTGAACCCGAGCCACCACTTCCGTCGTAGGTTGACACTTCACCCAAAGAGAAGTAACGGATGCCTGCCGATATGGCGGCATAATCGCCTATACGGTAGTAGCCCGACATGTAAGCCAGGCCTATATCGTTAACCAATTGGCGCAACCAAGGCGTATAACTCAGTCCCACACCAGCCCTCGAGATGGCGAAAGGATATTTGGCGGGGTTCCAAAACTGCGAATAAACGTCGGCATCCGTTGCTGCTCCAACGTCGCCCAAACCTGCCGAGCGGGCATCGGGGGCAATGGTTTGCGAGGTCACCGAGCTTCTTACGGGGTTGAATATTTCTTTTTTGTCGTCGGCCCAAGCTGTTGTTGCCGATATGGCGAGCGTGCAGACAAGGGCTATACGTTTAAATGTGGTCATTTATTTATTCTTTATTTAGTTGACAAGTTTACGACTTAACGAGTTGACAAGACTGCTTCGACAGACTTGGCGTTGCACATTACGCTTAACAAAACGTTTGTTTCTTTGTTCGCTTTATAAACGTAACATTGCGGGGTTTATTGTCAAGAGGGGTCGAAACACATACAATTTCTTGCGCATACATGCTTTGTTGTTTCACCCTCCATCCCCGTTTATCGCTTGCCTTGCACAATAAGTTTGCGTGCTTTTGATGTCTTAGAAGAGCCTTGCGCAGCCACTTTGGCCCGATAAAGGTAAACACCCGCCGAGAGAACATGCCCATCTGTGCACACCAAATCCCATGTTCGGGTGTAGTTACCCACAGTTTGCGCGCCTCGTTCTTCACCTGCCCACAATAGTTTTCCTGTCATGTCAAACACCTCAATCGTAACATCTATGGGCGTGTTACCCATGTCGTGGCTCACGATGAAGGTGGTTGAGGTGCGTGCGGGGTTGTCGGTGGCGTCTATCCAAATGTTGTCGGCCATCAATCCACCCACCACGTTAAAGTCGAGCGTTACTTGCGACGTGTTGTTTTGCACGTCGCTGGCCCTAAATTGAAGCTTATGTTTGCCAGGCGATAGCGTGGGAATGTTGAACATTACCGTACCTGCGGTGTACGAACCAAAGTCGAACGCGAAGTGGTCGTTCAGGTTATAGGTCTTGTTCATGTTGCCATCGATAACCAATTGCATATCGTGCCCAATGCCACTGCCCGCTGCGTTCAGTCCATCTTTATCCGAAATCTTGGCCACGAAGAGTGGTTGTGGCGTTACGTTACCCCCATTTGTGAACGAGGTAGAATTGAGATAACAGTAGATGGAAGGACCAATAGAGTCGTTGGCCCCTAACGCTCCGCCACCGATGGTAAAACGTTCGCTATATCCATGCGCCCTTATGGTGCGGTCTTTGTTTACGGCGTAGAGGGTTACAAGACCCGTTCCGCTGTCGTTATCCACATCGCGCGGTACGGCGAAGTTTAACTTGAACTTACCATTGCGCACGCTGTCGGCCCCGTTAAAGATGGTGTTAAGGCGGTCGGTATAGGTAAAAGGCGTGTCGGCACCATCGTCTTTCGACTCGTTGTTCAGCCTACCCACGAGGCGTTGCTTACGGTCGCGCACGGTCGCAGTTACCACTCCTGCAAAGTTGGCATGCCCTTCGATATGCCCCACAATGCTGTTTACCTTGCCGGCCGTAAGTGCAGGGAGCGTTGCAGCTTGCACGGGCGTGCCGTTAATGCTGTCTACCACCACACGTGCAGTGGGTTTATTGATAGCCAATGCAGGGTCGCCCAACAGCGAATATTGAAGTTTGTTGGTGGTTTGGTCCTGTCCATCGGTTATCATATAGTTCTTGGCAAGGCGTTGCGCCTCGCCAAATGTCATGGGTTTACCCCCATTTTCACTGAACAGAAAATGCAGATAGGCCATGTTTATGCGTTGGTTGTAATAGGCATAGACAGTTCGCGTGGTACCGAAGAAAGCCACCGCGCCTCCGTTTTTGTTCAATACGGCAGCCTCGCCAATGGTGGGAACGGCCCCATCGAAAGGCATAATGTCGCACGATGCGGTTATCCAAAGGGGCAGATTGGCATTGGAAAAAGCCTTAAAATCATTGAGGCGCAACACCGATTCGTGAGAAATTTGGTCGGTACGACCATGTCCTACGTAGTTCATAACCAAAGCGCCAGCTGCCTGTTGTTGCTTGATGATGTTTGTTACTTCGGGATAAGAGTGGCCCGTTGCACTGGCTTCGCGCTTAAACATGTCCCACATCACCTTCTTAATCAGGTATTGTGGATGCTCTACCGCTACACTGTCGGCCATTCTGTTGGCATCGCTCATGTGCAAGTTTTGGTTTCCGTCGTCGCCCATAAACATGATGGTGTTCTGCCATGCACCTGCATTGGCATTCTGGGCGTATGCAATGGTCTTGTCTACCATTGTGCGTGCGTCGTCGGAATGCACAACGGGGAAACGACCAACAGCCACATCTTGCAGGTCACTTCTTTCAAGGTTAACACCTTCACCATCGTCGAGCAGAGTGAAAAAGCCATCGTCTACATAGCAGGTTATTTCGTTAAACGAGTCCTCGCTTTCGAAACAGAGCAGGTAATCGTCGACAGACGCAGTGCGCCAGTCGGCCGTTTTCATGCGGTTATCCCATGCGCAGTCGCCAAAGAGCAGTAAATACTTAGGCTGATTGGCCTCGTTCTCAGCCCTATCATATAACATTTTGAGGTATCTGCGATAGGCATTGGCGTCGGGTGTACCACTAGCAAACTCGTTATACAGCTCGTCGGCCGGCACGATACGCACACGCATGCCATCGTGTTTTTCGTGAAAGACTTTTAGCCTTTCGGCTTCTTGACGCAGCTTTTGCGATGTTGGTATCACTATCACCATGTCTGCCGCCCCATGTGCGTGCAGGTTTTGGGAGGTGATATTGTGCACATACTGCGGTGCGGGTATGGTGGCAGCGTACAAGTCGGGTGCGCTTCGGGGCTTGCTTGTGGCAATTGAGATGAAGTCGAGCCGTGCCGGACCGCCTTCGGTCACTTCGATTGTCACCTCATTCTTGGCCGCGAACCGCACGATATTAGCATAAAAATCGGCTTTGTTACCCTTATCGTATTGGGTAGGTATCGATACGTTTATCTCGCCCAGCCGTTCGCCGTTAAGGCTGATGTTGGCTCGCGTGGCGGTTCCAGCCGAAAGCGACACCGTAATACTTCCACCCACATCGGCCACGGGGGCATCGATGGTGTAGCTTTTCTTCGTTCCCCGACTTATGGGCGTATTCTCGAAGAGGTTTCTTCCACCAGGATACCACGAGAAATTATCCACTTCGTGCAGACTGTGATAGTCGTCGGCAGAGGGGTAAAAGGCGTTTAAGAACGCGCTCTCGTCCACTCGAAGCGGCTCGCCATCACTCTGCGTGAGGAAGTAATAGCCGTAATCGGAATATGGATTGCGGGTGCGCACCGTGGCAGAGACACTCGACCAACTTACAGGACCTTTGGCATAAAACAGTCTTTTGCCACCTATAAGGCACGTAGGAACCTCTTTAAGGTCGTCTTTGGCTTGCAGTTCGACACCGTCTAGGCGTTCGTTTTGCAGATTTCCACCATAGCCATACACCTTCACCTTATTGATATCGTTAAAGCCCGCTTGCTTAATGAGGTTCTCGGTTATCTGATACACACCGCTTGCTGGCACGCGTATCTTGGCCCATCGCCTTGTGGCTAGTACCGAGTTGTCGGCATATCGTCCTGCCTTTGGTGTGGCGCGTGTTACGGCCAAGGTTTTTCTGTGCGTTCGTTTCAGGGCTTTGGCCTCTACTTTGAGCATAAAACCCACCAGCATTTGATAGCGGTTGTTGCGGAAAACCAATGGGCAGAAGCCTATATTCAGTATGGCTTGCTTGCGGTCGAGCACTACCCGTTGATCCAACAGCGGCATTTCGGGCAGCTGTTTACCCCAATTGGCGTTGTAGTTGACAATGTCTGCCCGCGTCATCTCGGCAAACTCGGGGTAAACAATACTTACCGTGTAGATCGAATCTTGGTAGTTTCCTGTTAGGGGGATGGCATATCCGAAGTGGGGCAATATGCTATCTACCCGCACTTGGTCATAAGTGAGGTTGAAAAAACGCTGCGCCTGCATGGCAAAAGATGCCATGAGGAAAAGCAATGATATGGCTGAACGTATGTATTTTGACATAAAAGCACTTAGAAATCGGCCTCACCCCCGCCCCCTCTCCAAAGGGAGAGGGGAGTGATATGCCTTGTTATTCGAGTTGACAAGCTCACGAGTAGACCGGTTGACAAGGACATTAGGCACACAGCGACAAAGCATTTGGCTTAACTCCTTAACTCCATAACTCCTTAACTCCTGAAACTTTACTCCTTAACTCCTCAAAATCCACTCCCCTACTTACACCTCACCTCCAACACCTTTTGGTCTTCTAGATAACCTTCGAGGTGGTCGCCGATGGCAACAGGTCCGGCTCCAGCGGGCGTTCCGGTATAAATCAGGTCGCCCGTTTTTAGCGTAAAGAAGCGGCTGATGTAAGCAATGAGTTCGTCTACCTTAAAAAGTAAGTCGCTCGTGCAACCCTCTTGCACCGTCTTCCCATTTTGGTCGAGGTGAAAATGCAGTGCATCCACACTTCTAAACCGCTCAATGGGCAACCAATCACCCAAGGCGGCAGATCCATCAAACCCCTTGCACAGTTCCCATGGCAAACCTTCGGCACGCAGTTTTTGCTGTAAGTCGCGCGCGGTGAAGTCGATACCCACCGTCACGGCATCGTAATATCGGTGGGCAAAGCGTTGTGAGATGCACTTGCCCAGTCGCGAAATGCGCACCACCAACTCTGCTTCGTAGTCGATGCGCCCCATAAAATCGGGCACGAAAAACGGCTTGCGGTCTTTTAGTAATGCCGAATCGGCCTTGGTAAACACTACTGGTGTTTCTGGCTTATATAACGTTCCGTCCAACTCTTTATTGTGTTGGGCGTAGTTCATTCCTATGGCGAATATCTTCATTTGCTGTTTTGTCTCAATCTTTTTACCCTACAAAAATACGAAAAATAATGTAAACGGCAGTCCTTAGGCACAGCCTATTTTGACAAAAGCCGGTGTAAAGGAGACGTGTAAAAGCCTAACAAGGGGAAGCTCGACAACTGAAATGTAATTTTTTCGGTCTGTTTTTTAACATTATGAGCGCCCTTTTTCCCCATCAACCATCCCTTCGCTGGCAAATAATCGATTGTCGCGCGACTTGTTTTTGACTATAGCTGATATACTTCGCACAAAAGCCGTACTAATTGATTGGAAAAGTAATACGACATAGTAAAAAGTGAACGAATTAGGGTTACTTGGGTAATGAGTGGCGGGAAAGAATGTTGCGCATAGGTCTTCATTGGCATTATCGCGGGCGAAAGCGTTATCCATGCATCGCATTAACTAAGCTAGCAAATTAAGCTTTAATGCATTACGTCGTGTTACATATCGTTTGTAACACCATTACACATTAGCTGGAACACTGTTCCATATAAGTTGGAACACCATTCCATATAAGTTGGAACAGAGTTACATCTTAATTGTAACCAGCCATAAGACCTGAAAGCAGTGTACAAGAACAGAGCAGTAGCAAATGGGAAGGTGATGTTTGTGGGGCTACTTATTGGTAGTACAGAATTTTAGAAATATGAAATCAAGGTAGATTATTACGTTCCAATGCCTATTAAGATAAACTCTTACTCTTCTGGAAGGGATGGAAACGCAGGGGGTGTTTTGTAAAAATAAACCGCAAAATTAACAAATTGAAAGACAATCTTTAGATTTGGGGTTAGCAATTTTTTACAAGTTCGGAATAAGATACGATGCTTTTTGAGCAAGATTAGATAAAAAACGAATGGCTATCTCACCAACTACCGCGTAGCGGTTGGTTCGTTGGTAGGGCAGGGTTGGGAGCGAAAGCGACCTACCCTGCCTAAGTCGTACGTGAGAAAAGCTAGGCCGAAGGCCTTGGTCTTTTTACGGCTGAGCTATCTGTTTTAGGTAAACCAATGGATAAAAACGATGACATTCATCAATAGTATTTGCCCTCATATCCGCCTATCGACTAGACGGCAGATGCGCTAAATGTAAAAAGACCAAGACCTTCGGCCTTGTTTTGTTATTCCATCTGCAAGACAGGGTAGCTCACTTCGTTCGCAACCCTGCCCTACCAACAGACCAACCGCTACGCGGTAGTTGGCATACGCGAGTTTCTCTTGTCCCAAACTCGCGTATCGTTTATTTGTTTTCCAACACGCAAAGACACGCTGCAAATGATAAAAGGGCGAGAAACCTATGCACAAAAAACGCATTATGCACCGAGAAAAGGGAGCGTGGGGCAATTGCATACTCAATTATATAGATGCTCATACCAACATCGCGCCTTCCGTTTTCTACATGCATAATGCGCCTTGCTATATCTCAATCGCGGTATTTCAACCGCCCCTTGTGCGCCTCTGCGTGATGCCTGCTCGCCTTTATTTCATACGGGCAGGCATTATAACCATTGTTTTAGATCGGTTACTTTTCCTCTTCTGTACACAATTTCTCAATAAAATCGTGTGCATCTGCAGGTTCGCCAGTGGCATATATTATCTTGCCGTCGGGCGTAACCACCAATAATTCGGGGATGCCAAGTATGCGATAGTCGTCTTTAAGCGTGCGCATAGACATGGGCGACACCAAAAGCTGCTTCCAAGGCATGGCTTCTTCGGTCATGGCCTTTTGCCAATCGGCATCATTGCGATCGAGCGACACACTCACGATGTTAATCTTCTCTTTCCATTTCTCGTACAAAGCCTTTATGCCAGGTATGGCAACGCGACACGGACCACACCACGATGCCCAGAAATCGACAATGTTATATTTGTCTTTCGACAAGGAAGCAAGCAGCTTCGACTGCTTACCATCGGGTTCGAACACTACAAAATCTACAGCTTCCTTACCCTTGGTGTACTTCATCAACGACTGCACGAACAGCTTAAAGCTGGCATAACCCTGCCTGTCGGCATTGTTCTTAAATCGCTCGATCAGTTTCTCCAGCTCTGCACGGGTGTTTACAAACACCTCCGTCATGCTCTCTCGCTGCAACTTTAAAGCAATGGCGGTGTTGGGATGAGCCTCAACAAACTCACGATTGAGGCGTTTAAGCTCTACCTTATCTTTACGCGCAAGAGCTTTAAGACTGTTTTCGGTGGCGGGTTCGGAAGTGGCCTTGGGGTGCTCGTATGCATAATTCAACCACGCTTGTTCGCTATACCAAGCGTTAATCTCGGCTTGTCGCACCATATCGCGCCACTTTTGATAATTCGCTTGCTCGTGTCCACCCTTTACGCGCACATGCTTTTCCAGTTCGGCAGACGGATGTTCCAAGTCGGTATCCAATGGGATACTGTCATATTGAACAGCGTCTATGATGATGGGAACATTCTCAACCACCAGATTGACGCTATGCTCACGAGGCTCTTCATTCTCTGCATAACTTGCCTTATCATTGATTTTAACGCGCGCCACAGTGGGGCTTTTCACCTGCCCCACAAGTTTGAACGCGCCGTTAACTACCTTTGTGCGAACTAAGCTTACGGTGTTGCCTTGCATTTCGGTTTCCAATTCTACGACAGCACCATTCGTTAGACCAGGAAATTTACCAGAAATACTGAACTTTTGCGCATGCCCGAGAGCAGTATATATAAGGCCTAGGGCGGCAATGGTTAATGTCTTGATATGAGTTTTCATGTCACTTATATGTTTTGGAGATTGTGTTCAAAAAGCGGTCGCTACCAATTAGCACACCATATAATGTGCAAACTTACTGAAAAAAGAAGAAAAACGAAAATTGTTTTTGTTTTTTTTGCATTACGCCTAAGGGCAACTTACCAACATAAAATATGTAACAATAGCATTAGTTGCAAAGAAGAAAGTGGCGTAAGGCATAGATAAAGGTCAGAAATAGAGAAAGATACGGCTAGTTGAAACAGAGCTTTTCTTGCTTCTCTTCGCACCTCTCGAGATGTTTTACCCATGTTTTTGCAATTTGAGCAACATAGTATTAGCAAATAATAAAATAGTGTTAGCCTGCAACGACATTAATAACTATCTTTGCATCAGAAAATGAAATGAAATGAGAAGACGTGGGCAAAGGGCCCAACCAAACAACAATCAGAAGCCGAATAGATGCGTTAAGACCGATTAATAACACCAAACTTGCTTAAGTTTTGCCACTGCGAGAATTGAAAATCGTCGGCACGGAGCTTCTAGTGAAGTGGAAAAGCAAAACGCACTTTTCGAAAAACAACAAGAAAACAAAACGTACACAGATACCCAAAGCAAAGTGCTACGACTACCATCCAGCCTCCTGGGAGCTGTAATTTCCAGACCTTTCGACATTATTATAATAGCACAATCAATCTAACCCCAATAACAATGGATTTCAATCACAGCAAAGTAACATTGCTTGCGGGATGCCTCACACTAACGATGTTAGGGCATTCGCCAATGGTGTTTGCAGACATAACGAGCAGCGTTACGCCTGCCACACAACAGACACGTAAGATAACGGGACGCGTTACCGATGGTCGCGAGTCGATTATCGGTGCTACGGTAAAGGTGAAAGGCACCACCAACGCCATCGTCACCGACCTAGACGGCAACTTTTCTCTCGATGCACCACAGGGCGCAACCTTGGAAATATCATACATAGGATATGCTTCCAAGGAAGTGAAAGCCAGTGGGCAAGGTCCGTTAAACATCGTACTGAGCGAAGACAACAACACGCTGAACGAGGTGGTTGTGGTTGGATACGGCGTGATGAAGAAGAGCGACGTGTCGGGCGCATCGGTTACGATGGACGAAAAGAAACTTCGCGGCTCTATCGTAACATCCTTAGATCAAACCCTGCAAGGGCGCGCAGCGGGCGTAACGGCCATTAGCACGTCGGGCGCACCTGGCACTTCGTCGAGCATTCGTGTGCGCGGACAGGCCACCATCAATGCTAACGCCGAACCGCTGTATGTTATCGACGGCGTAATCGTACAAGGTAGCGGTGCCAGTGGCTCCTCTTTGGGACTCGGCGACGCACTAGGCAACGGCAAGGTGTCAACCGTTTCGCCCCTGTCTACCATCAATCCCAACGACATTGTGTCGATGGAGATACTTAAAGACGCATCGGCCACAGCCATATATGGTGCCCAAGGGGCAAACGGCGTTGTGCTTATCACCACGCGCCGAGGTAAGGCTGGCGAGGCCAAGTTCACCTACGACGGCATGGCCGCATGGAGCAGACAGGGCAAAAGACTGCAAGTGATGGACCTAAGAGAGTTTGCCGATTACTATAATGACTTTGTAACAACGGGCCAAATAAACCCAGCGGATGCCGACAAGCACTTTGCAGACCCCTCGTTATTGGGTAAAGGCACCAACTGGCAAGACGCCATCTTCCGCACCGCACTGCAACACTCGCACCAAATATCAGCTCAAGGCGGATCTGAAAAGGTGCAATACTACGTGTCGGGCAACTACATGTCGCAAGAAGGAACGCTTATCGGCAGCAAATTCGACCGACTGGGCATGCGCGCTAACCTCGATGCGCAACTTAAATCGTGGATGAAACTGGGCATGAGCGTGAACTTCTCGAACACCAACGACAACCTGAAACTGGCCGATAGCGATGCGGGTATCATCAACTACTCGCTCACCACACCGCCCGACATACAGATATATAACATCAACGGCGGTTACTCGTCGGTGTCGAAAGAAGGTTTTACCAACCCCAACCCCATCGCCATGGCCATGCTCAACGAGATATTGCTGAACAGGCGCAAACTAAACGGCAACCTTTTCTTCGAGATAACGCCCATCAAACATTTGGTTTGGCATGCCGAAGTGGGCTACGACCTCAGCTCAGATCGTGGTCGGCGGTTTATGCCCACTGTGGATTTGGGTACGTGGAAACGCACAAAGAACTCGGCATCGGTGCAAAAGTCGTCGGCCACCTTTTGGCAATTGAAGAACTATGTAACATACGCCAATACCTTAGGCAAGCACTCGTTCTCGGCCATGCTTGGTCAAGAGATGTGGGAAAGTTCGTATGACTACAACCGAACAGAGAACACCGACCTGCCCGCAAACACCGTTAACAACCCCGCATTGGGTGCAGGCACGCCCGCTATTGGCATTGGATTCGGCAGTTCGGCTATGGCTTCGTTCTTCACCCGACTAACTTACGCCTTCAACGACCGCTATAACGCCACCTACACTTACCGCTACGACGGTAGTTCAAACTTTGGTCCTAACAAGCGTTGGGCAGGTTTCCATTCGTTCGCCGCATCGTGGCGCTTCACCAACGAGCCTTTCTTTGTAAAGAGCCCTGTGGCCAAATACGTGAGTAATGGTAAGCTGCGTGCTGGCTGGGGACAAACGGGTAACGCCAATATTGGTTCGTATAAGTGGGGAACATTGATGAAGGCAATGCCCACTTTGCTAGGTAAGGCCTATCGCCCAGACAACATTCCCAACCTAGACGTGCAGTGGGAGAGCCAAGAACAATGGAACGTGGGACTGGATTTAGGCGTGCTTAACGATCGCATTAACTTCACCTTGGACTGGTATCGCAAAGAGTCGCGCGACATGTTGATGCCTCTTCAACTTCCCTCTTACATGGGAACATCGGGCAATGTTTCCTCGGTGTTGGCCGCTCCATACGGAAACTACGGCACTATACGTAACACTGGCTTCGAACTTACTGTGAGTGCGCATCCCTTGACGGGTGCTTTCCAATGGGATTCAGAATTCCAAATATCGTGGAATAAAAACAAATTGGTGGCTCTTTCGGGCACGAAGAATGCCGCTATCGTGGGTTACGGTCAGTGGAACGATGTGGTTAGCGTGTCGAACGTAGGCGAATCACTGTACAGTTTTTATGGTTTTGTTACCGATGGTGTGTATAAAGACTTGGCCGACCTTGAGACTTCGCCCAAGACTTCGAAGTATCCTGCCGACGGAAAGAGCTTCGACCGCAACACAACCCCATGGATTGGCGACCTGAAATTCAAAGATATCAGCGGTCCAGAGGGTAAGCCCGACGGCGTTATCGACGACTACGACAAGACCAATATCGGGTCGCCCATGCCCAAGTTCACCTTCGGATGGACCAATACCTTCCGCTATAAGAACTTCGACCTCAACGTATTCGTTAACGGAACATACGGAAACAAGGTGTACAACTACATGAAGATGAAGCTCACCCACATGAATAGCTTGTGGAGTAATCAGCTTAAAGACGTAACGAAACGTGCCCGATTGGAGCCCATCGACCCATCGAAAACCTACGCACCAGGCAGTTATTGGTACACCGATGCCAGCAACATACGCGTGGCTAACCCTGAAACCAACATTCCCCGAGCCACTATTACCGACCCCAACGACAACGACGTGATTAGCGACCGCTATATAGAAGACGGCTCGTATATCCGCTTGAAGAACATCGCCTTGGGCTACACGCTGCCCAAGAAGTGGATTTCGAAGTGGGGTATAGATAATCTTCGCGTGTATGTTAACATCCAAAACCTGCTCACGATAACGGGTTATGATGGCTATGATCCCGAGATTGGTGCCAGCACGGCAGACATCAATGGGTACACTTATGGGCTAGACAACGGCCGCTATCCATCGCCAACCACCTATTCGTTTGGCCTTAACCTCACCTTCTAACAATAAACCTTCTTTAAGATGAAACGTTTGAAATATCTATATATGGCCTTTGCCTTGGCAACGGGCGCGCTTGCAACATCATGCAACGACTTTCTGGATAGGCCAGCAGAAGACTCTTACAACGCTGGTACGTTCTATAAGGACGACAACCAATGCCTGCAGGGCGTGAACTATCTGTATAACTCGCCTTGGTACGACTTCCAACGCGGCTTCATTAAGGTGGGCGAAGTGATGTCGGGCAATTACTATTGGGGTTCTAGCCCTTACTTAACGCTCACCGTTAACAGCACCGATGGCGACTTGATGAACATGTCTTACTCGCTGTGGTCGGTTATCGGACACGCAAACACCGTGTACAATAACCTCAAAAACGCCACGGCATCGCAAGCTATAAAGAACCAATGCATGGGCGAATGTCTGGCATGGAAGGCTATGGCCTACTTCTTTTTGGTGCGTTCGTTTGGCGACGTGCCCATCATTCACGACAACTCGGCCATGTTAGCTGACGGATCGTATAGCAATGTAAGCCGTGTGAAGAAGGCCGATGTGTACGAATACATCATCCTTACACTTGAAAAGGCCATGCAACTGTTGCCTCACAATGGTTCGCCAGGCCGTATTGACTATTACGCCGCAGAGGGATTGCTCGCCAAGGTGTATCTAGCCAAAAGTGGTGTGAATGCTAATGGTAACGGACAACGCAACGCTGACGACCTGAAAAAGGCCGCAACGTATGCCAAAGACGTGATAGACAACAGCGGACGCACGCTGATGACAAACTATGCAGATGCCTTCCGTCTGCAAAACGCTATGAACAGAGAATTCCTTTTCGCATGGATGTGGACGGCCGACACCAGCATCTGGACCGTGCAAAACACCCTGCAAAGCGACTTGGCCATGGTGGGTTTCGACGAATTTGGCGACTGCTGGGGCGGATATAACGGTCCGTCGGTAGACTTGCAAGAGGCTTTCGGCGTATCGCCAACCGAAAATCCCGAGAGCAGAAGCGAGGTAGACACCCGCAGAAAGGCTACAATGATGATGGCAGGCGACTTCTACGACTACTTCTGGACCGACAAAACAGACAACAAGGGACGCAAGGGCTTCAACTATTTGCAATTTATTTACGATGCCGACAACTATGGCAGCGGTGGCCCAGGCAAGCTACAAAGCGCAACGGGAGCCAACTGCGTGAAGCACCTTTATGGCAACGCGTACGACCATAAGACATACGCCGTAGACGGAATTTCGGCCTCAAACATGCACAGCAGTCTGCCAACACCCGTACTTAGACTCTCAGACGTGTACTTGGTGTATGCCGAAGCCGTGATAGGTAACGGCACATCGACCACCGACGCCACGGCTATCGACGCCTTTTATAAGGTTCGCAGCAGGGCGGTGAAGTCGGCATCGCGCCCCACAAGCATCTCTTGGGAAGACGTTTGGAAAGAACGCCGACTGGAATTGGCGATGGAAGGTGACCGCTGGTACGACTTCGTGCGTCGCAGCTACTACGACATGGCAGGTAGCATAGCCGAACTTAAAGCTCAAAAGCGCGCTGCCTTCTTCGGTCTTAACACCCTCTACGAGAACTATTACAAAAGTGGCGCATGGAACGTAAACACCACCGACATGCGATACAATCCCGATGCACAGGCTCCTAACGTAACTCCTCAGAGTTTTACGCTACCCTTCCCAAGTCAGGATGTGGTGTTCAACGGCAATCTTCTGAACGAAGCCGTACACGTAGACGTACGTTCAACATACTCATATTAACCCGCTTAAAATACATCATACAATGAAACGTTCCATCATAACGTTGCGTTCGCTCGCCGCATCGCTTGCCTTGGCAACCTTAGCCCTTACCGCATGCAGCGACCAACCCGACAAATACGAACCCACGGGCGGTTCTCCACAGGTGCAATACATACGCTTGCCCGAGAGTGCCGACTCGATAATAACTCAAAGTTACATGCAACGCACTATCTGCTTGGTGGGTAGCAACCTGCGAAGTGTTCGCCGTATGTTCTTCAACGATAAGGAAGCGGTGCTCAATTCTAGCTTTATCACCGACAACACGCTGCTTGTAGACATCCCCGGAGAAATCCCCTCAGCCGTAACCGATAAGATATATATGGTAAATGGAGATGGAGATACCACCACACATGCCTTTCATGTGATTGTGCCACCACCCTCGGTGATGACCATGAGCTGCGAGTATGCACCCGCAGGAGAGGAAGTTACCATCACGGGCGACTACTTTATACAAGACCCCTACAAGCCCTTGCAAGTTCTTTTTAACGATGGTGCAGTGCCCGTTACAGACATCAAGAGCATCACAAAGAACAGTATCACCTTCACAATGCCCACAGGTGCCACCGCAGGACGCGTGATTGTGCAGTCGGTTTACGGCAAAGGCAAGTCTGACTTCGTATATAAAGATACGCGCAACATCATCTTCGACTTCGACGGTTCGCATGGCGGAATGACCAAAGGACATGGTTGGCGTGCAGGAAACATACGCTCGGGGGGTATCGATGGCAGCTACCTGTACTTTGGAGGCGTAAAGATGTTGGGCAAGGTAGGTGCTACTTGGGCCGAAGATAACTTCGCGATGAACTACTGGCCCGAACCTGCTAACAACTTCCCAGAGATCTCTAGCATCCCCGCCATTGCGGCCATGCTCGACACTTGCAGCATAGCCGACCTCGTGTTGAAATTCGAATGCCGTGTGCCAGCTAACAACACGTGGAGCGCTTCGGCCCTACAAGCCATCTTTACAGGCAATGCCGACGTGACATATACCAATGCCAACAGCCAATATTACGGCAATAAAGGCCTACCACGCGGATTATGGATACCCTGGCAAGCCACTGGAAGCTACAACACGGGCGACAAATGGGTGACAGTAAGCATGCCACTCTCGGCCTTTAATAAAACAGGCGACGGACAAACGGCCAGCTCGCCCCTTACCAAAGACCGACTCACGGGCTTCACCTTCTTTCTTTGGAGCGGTGGCGTAGAGGGAACCGACTGCGAACCCGAACTGCATATAGACAACGTTAGGCTTGTGCCTGCCAAATAATTAAAATCGATTACAATGAAACGAAATAAGATATACCTGGCCGTTTTCACAGCTCTGTCGCTGTCGGCAACGGCTTGCAACGACAATGTAGAACACAACATACAATCCGTAGACGCTCCCGCGTTCGTCAGTGTAAGCCCACAAGACAACATCAAAGCGGGTCTCGACTCCATCATCGTTACCTACGACAAGAATATTTTCTTTGCGTCGTCGCAATACGAACGTATCACGCTTAACGGCCAACCTGTGGTTAGCGCCAACGTTATCGGCTCGTCTAACAAGCTTTTGCTAATGGCCAACATCGCTCGAGGCGAGAGTTACGAGCTGGTTATACCTGAAGGCGTGGTTAGTGGACCCAATAAGACGCCTGCCCCACAAGTAAAAGCCACCCTCAAAGCGCAGTCGCAACAAATCACCGCTACGCTAGCCAACGCCAATGCAACGGCCGAAACGAAGGCTTTATACCAAAAATTGGTGGCCAACTACGGGCAGAAAATATTCTCGGGAGCGATGGCCGAGGTGGCTTGGAACACCACCGTGTCTAACCAAGTGCATGCGCTCACGGGCAAATATCCCGCCATCAACGGCTACGATTACATCCACTTGCAGTCTACTAGCCCTGGGGGATGGATTGATTATGCCAACATCGCGCCCGTAAAGACATGGCACGACGCTGGCGGAATAGTCACAATAGGCTGGCATTGGAATGTTCCCACGTCCAATCCATACGCTTCCACAGTGCCTGTAGTGCTTTACGGCGGTCCAAACAAGGACATGCCGGCCGACTGGAGCGGTCATATACAACTCACAACACAAGCCACAAAAGCCATTTTGGCCAAAGCCTCGGTTGGAAGTAAGCTTGTTGTGAAAATCACCAACGTAAAAGCCAACGCCCAAGGCTCAATTAAGAACAGCAAATGGGCGGGCTTCGTAGACGAGAAAGGCAAGAACTGGGACTACTTCAACATCAGTGGCGACAGCTATTCGATGACGCTCGACCAGACCACGCTTACCGAAATGCGCGCCAATGGACTGATAATTGGCGGCCACGACTACACCGTTACGGGTGTTACCGTTGAGGCAGCCGGCACTGTGAAGTACGAATTCTACGCTGCCAAGAACGAGTTTACCCTCAACGATGCCGTTACCGACGGCACATGGGCTAACCGCTTCATGAAATCCGACTTAGAGAAGATTGTGCCTTATCTGCTACAATTGCAGCGCGCAGGCATCCCTGTGCTGTGGCGTCCGCTACACGAAGCGGCAGGAAAGTGGTTCTGGTGGGGCAATGGAACAGCCGAAAACTATCGTAAATTGTGGCACACCATGTTCGACTTTTTCAAGCAACGCGGCGTGAACAACCTTATCTGGGTGTGGACTTCCGAAAAGAACGACCCCGATTGGTATCCTGGCGACAAATACGTTGACATCATCGGCACTGACATGTACGGACAAGACGGCAAGCCAGTATCTGCCCAAACGGCCGTACAACGCTTTAACGAGCTGGCTTATCGCTATCCCACAAAGATGATTGCACTTACCGAATGTGGCACCGTTGCCGAGATTTCAGCCCAATGGAGCGCCGATGCCAAATGGAGTTTCTTCATGCCGTGGTATCCAGGAGGTGGCGTTGTGCATGCCACCGATGCTTGGTGGAAGTCGGCTATCAGTGCTCCCGAAGTCATTACGCGATGAGACAGACCGCGATTTTCCATCGTTTGCGCGTGCTGTGGGCGCTCTTGCTGCCCCTCATCGCCCTACCCTTGCAGGCACGCATCAGGCTTCCCCACATCCTTTCGGATGGTATGGTGATACAACAATTGAGCGACTTCGCCTTTTGGGGATTGGCCAAACCCAACACACAAATTACCGTTGTGCCCTCGTGGAACCCCAATAAGCTAGTTGTAGACAGTGATTCTAAGGGTCGTTGGCGCATCATTGTGCGTGCGCCAGGCGGTAGTTTTAAGCCACATAGCATCACTTTCAGCGACGGGCAACCAATAACCATCAACAACATTCTTGCTGGCGAGGTGTGGGTTTGCGCTGGACAGAGCAACATGGAGATGCCTGTGCGCGGCTTTAACGAATGTCCCGTAGAGGGATATCAGGAAGCCGTATGGGCGTCGGCCAACATGCGCGGTGTGCGTTACGTAAAAATTCCTGCCCGAATGAGTAGCGTTCCGCTCGAAGATACACCTTGCCAATGGGTGGATATGAACCCAAAGACCGTAAGCGACTGCTCGGCCGTGGGCTTTTTCTTCGCCCAACGACTCGCGCAAGTGTTGCAAATGCCAGTGGGTTTGGTGCTAGCCAACAAGGGAGGAACAATGGTTGAGAGTTGGTTAAATGCTGATAACCTGCACAAACACACCGACGAGCCCACCGATTCGACACTTATCGCGCGCAAATATTCCACCGAATGGCTGCGCCCACTGCTTTGGGGCAACGGTACTTTCCAACCCATCGTCAACTATGGTGTGCGTGGCGTGCTCTATTATCAAGGTTGCGCCAATGTAGACCATAACCCCACCACCTACGGCGAGCGGTTAAAGCTACTGGCGCAACAATGGCGCAAGCACTTCTCAGCCAACATGCCGATGCTCTTAGTGGAAATTGCTCCCCACCGTTATGAGGGCGAAATGGGTACCAGCGCAGCCTTCATACGCGAACAGCAATACAAGGCCAGCCTCGAAATTCCGAACTGTGCCATGGTAAGTACCAATGATTTGGTGTATCCCTACGAAGTTAGGCAGATACATCCAAGCCAAAAACGCCCCATCGGTGAACGTCTTGCGCTCACTGCTTTGGCACGTTATTATGGCTACGAGGGCGTGATGTACAAGCATCCTACGTTCGAAAGGATGGAGATAAAGGGTGATACCTGCGTGATACATCTTAAAGACACCTACACAGGCATTGTGCCCCAGGCCAACTACGAGGGGTTTGAGATGGCAGGTGCAGACCGCATTTTCTATCCCGCCGATGCCACATACGTTCGCCACAACAAGTTTAGGCTCACCTCAAAAGCCGTGCCCAAGCCCGTAGCCGTGCGCTATTGTTACCGCAACTTCTTACTGGGCAACGTCAAAAATCAAGCCGCGTTGCCTCTTATCCCATTCAGAACGGATAATTGGTAACCACCTCAAAACGATGAAAGGTAGACAAAAGAGGAGCTACAACTCTATCTAACGGTCTACCTTTCA
The DNA here is from genome assembly GCF_000378085.1 of Hoylesella loescheii DSM 19665 = JCM 12249 = ATCC 15930. Taxonomy (GTDB): domain Bacteria; phylum Bacteroidota; class Bacteroidia; order Bacteroidales; family Bacteroidaceae; genus Prevotella; species Prevotella loescheii. Next base: position 83,037 of record NZ_KB899216.1, on the reverse strand, counting down.
TTGCCTTTTCGTTTTCTGCAAATGTTGTTTTTGGGGACTAAACGTTTTCACTTGCCACTCATTTTCATCTTCTCCCCATCCCCATCTACACCTTATATATATACGCGCGCGCGTAAGATGCAACTTAACCGCGTAACAACCTCCATAGAAAAGCAAAGCGAAACCGCCGTGCCATTGACTTGCCAACAGCCCAACAGTTTCGCTTATTCGCAGCAAGCGGTTACCATATACGCAGCAACCCGCCTATGTTTTAGGCACAAGTGCGCCTACTTGACACCATAGTTATAAAAGAACAAGGGGTTGCCTGTAACCTTCAGTATTGGCCCTTCCGCTTTCTTTGTTGCAGGGTCGTAACTAAAGAAGCCGCTTTGAGTTTTATTCGTCACTCCAAATACCACCTTATCGCCATACTTAGCCACAGCGCAAGCGTGAGGATTAGAGTATCCCACACCCTCAATCTTTGTTATCGTCTTGTTATAGAGGTCTATTTCCACGGGGCAGTAGGCAATTGTGAGATAGGGATTTTTCGCGTTAGGGTCTAGCTGTGGTGCATTAATATATGCGTAAAGCTTACCCTTAGCCATGTAACAAACCGTTCCCAAAAATGTTCCGTAGCCACCCTCCAAGCCTTCTACCTTCACTTCGTTAAACTTAAACGAATAGTCTGGGTCGATATCTGTCGAACCGTTCTTTATCCTTATGATACCTCCAGGAAGTTGAGGATTCATTCCAAAGCCTCCGATACAGTTGATATAGATATCCTTGTTCTCGTCCATGAAGATCGATTTGGGGTCGATAGGCCTTGTTGCCGTGCTCAATCCCAGCGTGGTATTCGTAATATGCTTCTTCACCTCATCGGTCTTGGTGTCAATAACAACAAGTTCGGCACTAGCCTTTATGGGCATCCAATTTGCATCGCGCTGAGAGAGACCTACAAACAAGTCTGCATCGCGCACAATCATGGTGGCAGGTGCAACGTTCAATCCTTTCTGTGCATAGCTGTTAAGGTCTATTTCCTTAACCTGCTTCATCGTCGTCGGGTTGAACACCACAATCTTTCCCGTGCCTTGACAGCTAACGTATGCCTTCTCGGCGTTCACTTCTACCACATTGCAAGCCTGTGCTCCGGCAGAGATCTGCAGCTTTCCTTTCTCCACCAACTCGCCTTTGGCATTGGGCACATAGCGCACGATAGCAGCTCTACTATTCCCCATGTAATCGGGTAGCGAATAAACGCTCCCGCTAGGTGCAACTATTGGTGTTGTTCCAAAGCCCGTTGGGAGGCCTTTCGAGTTATCAACGGGGTTGGTTGTAAGCTTTGGTATGCCTTGAAGGTACGCTGCACCAGAACTGCCATCGGCATTTGGTATCGACGTAGCAAAGACAATACCTTCAAATTTACCAACTCCTTCGTCCGGTTGCGGCTTTGGTTGCTCGTTGTTGTCATCGCTACAAGCGGTGAATGCAGCCATTGCGACGATGGCCATACATAAATGCTTCAATTTCATAATCTAATGCTTTTAATGGTTATAATAATGTATTTTATCCGTTAATTAAGTTCCTTACATATTATTTCAACACATACCGCACCTTAAAGGCCAATGTTCGACCAGGCAGAGGGCGGTTAAGTTCGCTCACCACCCACCTATCCGTGATGTTCTTTAACTTGAAAGTCAAAGTCCATCTGCCGTTACCGAAGCTGTGTTCCAAGCCTGCATCCATAGTGAACGATGTAGGAATTTTACGGTCTTGGTATATGCTCATCTCAAAATCGTAGAAATATTGATGTACGTATGAAGCGTCGAAGAGCAGTCGGGTGTTTTGTCCCTTCCCACCAAAGAGGTTTTCTTTGTGCAGCTCTACACCAAAATTACCCATCAGATAGGGCACATTGGGTATGCGCTTGTTATATGTGGGATTGTCTACCTGCGTATCGGGCAACATTCGACGCGTGTCGCGCAAGTCTTGCCACGTGCCGTTGGCATAGAGATAAGCCCATGGCAGCACGTCGGCCTTACAGTCTAGCTCCACGCCCACCGTTCGCACGTTGCCAAAATTGCGGTATCGGGCCATTGTGGGGATGATGTCGGGCGTAAAGCGCACCATGTCATGCAACACGTTGTAAAAGCCGTTCAGCTCGCATTCCACAACTTGTCCTGCATCACTTTGCCACCTATAAAGCAATCCAAGGTTTGTACCTGTGGTTCGTTCGGGCTTAAGTGTAGGCGACGGCAATATCGAATATCCATTACCTATCAGCTCTTCGCTAGTGGGGATGCGTACTTCCGAATTGAACGAAGCCTTAAGCATCAGGTAGGGCGTAAACTTATAGCGCATGGCATCACTAAATCCCATGTAGCTTTTGGCCACCGAAACGGGTTCGGGATCACTTACTCCAAACACCTCTATGGCCCTAGAATGCGACGAATAGAAGAAAGCTTTAAGGGTGAGAGCATTTTGGAAGCGCCCGCCGAAGAGCGTTAGGTCGTGCGAAAAGCCAACAGTGAGGTTATTCATGTTACTGGGAAAGTTGGCATGATAGTTCAAGACACGGTCCATCAACGTGTCTTTGGGAGCCAGCCGCGTATAGTTTTCATACACGTTGAGGTTCAGCGCATGGTGCTCGTTGAGCGTATAGCCCATGTTTAATTTGGCAATAAAGTCTTGCGAACGATTTTTCCCATCGGTGGGATGGTTTCCCTGCTCTCCACCGTAACCCGAAACGGGCGGCAACTGCGTGCCATCCCAATCGTATCGGTGCATGGCCGTGTCGTGCATGCCATACCATCCCCACACATATCCAGCGTCGAGGTCGAAGTCTAAGCCATCAACGAAGAAGTTTTCGCGTTTCAACTTCAATGCGCTCACCAAGCTTTTCGACTCGTTATAGGCTTCTTTCACAGGCATGTCGATACCTTGTATCTGCTGTTTGGTACGCGTAAAGATTAATTCTGTTTTTATTTCGTCGAACCACCATTTAGTAGCTTTGAGCGAAAAGCCTCCCATGGCCTTGTCAAACTTGTCGTGGTCGCGCTTCACCACACGCCCATTGAGGTTTTCTAAACGCATCGTATAATCGTTATCCGAATGTGTGAGCACACCACCCACACCAAATTGCAACCCCGTTCGAGCATTGGTGCGCTTCAATACGGTGGAAAGCTGATGCGTGTTGAACGAGCTAATCTCATAAGCCACATCAAGATATACGGGTGGATATTCCTTGGTTACCACATTGACGGCACCACCCAAGGCCGAACCGCCAAACTTATATGGCACGATGCCCTTATAAACCTCTATACGTTCAATCATGCTTGTGGGAATATCGTTCAAAGCAACGAAGTTTCCTATCTGTGCCAATGGCGTTTCGTCAACGAAAAGTCCCATGCGCTTACCTTCCAACCCTCTTACCGATATGCGCGATGCGCTACCCATTCCGCCCGTGTTTCGTACTGTCACGCCCACAGTACGTGCCAACACATCGTTGATGTTGGTTGCCGTCCCTTGTAATTGGCGTTGCGAAATAACAGACACGGGCATGGCACTCTCGCGTATTTTCCTGGCTTCGCTGCGTGCCGTCACCGTTACATCGTGCAGCGTATGCTCGTCGGGCATCAATGTCAAGTCAAGCTTTACGCTGTCTTTTCCGTTGGCCTTCACCAATTTCACCAGTTCGCCATACCCCACGTAGGTAGTTCGCAGACGAACATTGGCATTGTTTTCAACCATTATTCGATAATGGCCAATGGCATCACTTACGGCATTAGCTTTCGTACCCAATGCCTCTATGTATGCGCCCATAAGCGGTTCGTGGCTTCGGCCGTCGATTATTGTACCATAAACCACCACACTTTGCGCAGCCACAGCACTACCTAACACAAGCATTGATACGACACACACCAAGCGCACTGCTCTGTGCAACACACACTCTAACTGTATCACCTTTGCTATTTCATAGAAAAGAAACATCATTTTTCCTCTTACCTTTTTGTTTGCACACGCGTTAGGATGTCTCTGCATTCGTTATATGGAGTGTGCTCACCGTATTTATACCATTATTGGTTTTAGAAAACAGCTACAAAATTAGAGCAAATTGTTTTTTTTCACAATACCCAACAATAGGTAATTACAGCGCGCACATTATCTCTTCTCACAACCTTTTGGTATTAAGCATGTGTTTTTAGCGCCTCTATATCGCAAGAAACAAAAGCATTTGCAATCCGACATACAAGTTCTTAAGAGCCAATATTTAAGAAAGCTGTGCGTTACACCTATGTGGCACTGCTGTTCCATGTCGCATGTAACCCTGTTCCAGCTAACATGGAACGACCGAATTTCTTAGAAGGAAACGCCTTACATCATAGTTGGAACAATACGCGATGTTATAAAGCTCAGGTTTAGGGCTTATTTAATGGGTTGCATTTTCATATCATCAAACGCTCATGATATCAGTTCATACAGTCGTTGCGCTAATAAATGCCATAGCTCCTAATGCCTTTATGGCATGTCTTCAAACAATTATGCAACAGACAAGAATAAAGAACTACTTGTAATATCAAAAGCTATTCGCCTTTCAACAAACAGCGACAGACTTCTTTTGCTATTTTTGTTTGACATAACATGAGGCTGTACATCTTCCCAATACAGTTTTCGTTTTCGTTTTTTATTCGTACTTTTGTCATGTCCGTATAACGTTATTGCATTTCGTTGCATCACTAGGTTAGCAAGTTTGAGACCTTACGACAACGGGAATAGCCTGCCATTGCTTGGCTTATCATGAAAGAACAAAAATAAATAAAGATGGAGAACAACAAGATATTAGCAGTCGCGCTATCGATTATACTTGCATTAGCGACAGTAGGCTGCACACAAAAGAGGGATTATCAGGTAAGGCGAGATTGCTATACAGCTATAAAAGCCTACATTGCAGAGCATAAAGAATGCAATAGCTTCTTGTTGCTATCAACCCAAAAACTGTTCAACGAGGACGGCAAACACCCTGGTTTTCTCATCGGTCCACTATATAAAGGACTTGATAAGGAGCTAAAAGACTTTACGCCTACTGAGTTTTTAGAGATTGATGGGAAAAAGGTCTACTTATTTTCAGAGGTTTCACACCTTCTTAATAACGATCATATCCCAATAAGCGATTACCTCAAACCCGACAGCATATTGATTTTAAGCTATGGCCAACAACGGATATACAATCATAATCGCTTGATTAACTATCTAAAAAGGGCAAAGCTTTTATACTTTGAACAAGGTAAATTACGCATCAGCAATTCGCCTGACACGCTGTACTTACCTGTAATAAAGGTAGATTCGTTGGTAAGAAGTGAGGAGGATAGGTAGCCCCAAAGAAACAATGACACGGCATACAGCAACATATAGCAAATATTGCCAACCATTTCTGCTTGTTCTTCAGCAGCTGCAAACCTCGCGAATCAGGAGGAAAGATTTGAAAACGATGACCAAGCGCAAAGCTAAGATTAGCCGAACCATACAGGCCAGAAACGGCAGAACAAAACGAAAGGGGATGTACCGCTAAGGCACATCCCCTTTTGTATTGTTTCTTGTTGCCGACATTAGTCAGCAAATAAACTCTCTATTCTGGATTATTCAGCAATCTGAACAGTAGCACGACGGTTGAACGAGATGGGCGACAGGTCGTCTACACCACCCTTACCAACGGTCGAAATTCTGTCGCGGCTTACACCCATCTTAACCAATTCGTTGGCAACAGTTTCAGCACGCTTGTCAGAAAGTACTTGGTTAACATTTGCCGAACCAGTAGCGCTGTCTGCATAACCCACAACGTTGATGTTGGAGTTATTTTCCTTAGCGTACTTAGCAACGGCCTGAACGTTAACAAGGTCTTTTTGCGAAGCAATGTTGGTCTTGTTGATGTTGAAGAATACAGAAACCGGCGTGGTAACAAATTCCCTTATAGTCTTCGTTTCAGCAGGCTGTTGGTTAGCCAACATATTCTTCAGACGAGCGTTTTCAGAAGCTGCGTCGTTCAGCTGTGCGTTAAGAGCGTCCATTTGGGCTTGCGAAAGAGCCTTCAAAGCATCTACGTCGGGAGTCTTGTTCCAAGTAGACTTACCCAAGTTGAAAGTAAGACCAAGCTCGGCATACAACAAGTTATCCTTGTCTTCCCAACCACGGTTCACGTGAGGACTTGCAACTGTATTGCCTTGATAGCCGTCCATGTCTTCTTCGAAGCGGTTCCAACCAAGCTCGAGGTGAATAGCCATCTTATCGCAAACGCGGAAAGTGTTAAGCACACCTACACTGAGGTTCATCGCATAGAGGTCGTGGGTCATCGTGCGGCCCAAACCACCACCAAAGAAAGGAATGAGATTCCATACACGGTTGGGGTTATAACCCAACACCATGTTGCTTACATTCAACAGAACATGTTCATTCAAGTTCCAATATTTGTTAGAACGGCTGTTCTCGTCAATAACAGATTTGCCCCAAATACCTTGCAGTTTGGTACGCAAACCTATACCAGGCGTAAACCATTTACCTACGGCAATGGCTGCGCTAGGGCTAGAACGAAATTTCTTGAAAGGGCTAACGGGGAGATCCTTACCATGTTCTTGGTCTGAATACCATGCGTTCCATTCGCCACCTACTTGAATGAACCAGTTACTCCAGAAGGAGTTCGTAGCCACGCTATACTTTAGTACGGGGTCCGAATCCTGCGCCATCGATGTTGTCGAAACACCAACAAGCGCTAATACAATCAATAATTTTTTCATAACTAATTTTATTAATAAGCAAAAATATCTTCTCTCTATAATTCTGTACCTACCTAAATACATTGCAAAGTTAGTGATTATTTTCTTTATTTTTTCATGACAAGCACCGAAAACGCGCATTTTAACTAACTTTATATTGTAATCTTGATTTATCTCAAATCTGCAAAAATGTTTTCTAGAATATTAAAAAATCGCCTTTGACAAGCCTGCATCTAACTGCATAAACTTGTCAAAGGCGTGATAATTAGGATGATATTACTTCTTAAAGCATGTTCTAGAAATCCCACGTTTGGGTTCTTTGCCGTTTAATTGATTCGTACTTCACGGTCTTAACCGAAAAGCTGCTCCAAGTCGGTCTGTGCCATAATGGCCAATATTTTCTGACCATTAGGGGTATAGTTAACGTTTTGGCAGGCAAAAAGGGCATTCACAAGACTCTCCATCTCATCGTTGCCCAGCACTTGCCCATAAGGTATGGCGGCATTACGAGCAAGACTTAGGGCAAGAGCTTGGTTGACGTCGTCGTGCAATCCCGCTCCTTTTTCCATGGCCGTAGCAACCATGTCGCGTATCATCGCGATGGGATTGATGCCCTCGAGCCCTGCAGGGATAGCGTTTACGGCATAGTTTCGGGCGCCAAGGTCGGTAAGTTCAAAACCCAAACCTTGCAAATCAGGCATAATTTTCTGCGCCACGAGGTCTTCGCTGGCCGTGAATTGAACCACTTCGGGAAACAAAACCTTCTGAGATGTACCCGAACGCTGAGCCACCTGACGAAGATACTGCTCGAAAAGAATGCGTACATGGGCACGATGTTGATCGATAACGAGCAACCCCGACTTAACGGCGGTCATCACATAGCGGCCTTTATACTGGTAATGGGCGGGTGATTTGTCTTCAATCATTCGACTAGCCGCTCCTTCTTGCTCCTTATCAGTATCGGGGAAAAGACCCAAATCGGGTTCTTCACTGCTCTGCAAGCCCGCATAGAGGTCCTCCCATCGGCTGTTATTCTTACTTTGCAAGGTTGACTGTGGCGTGTCGTCGAAGGGATTATAATGCGGATTGTAGTTCACCTTAGGTGCAGGAGCGTTTTCGTTGGGATTGTATACGGGGATGTCGGGTCGTCCTTCGGTATCAAAATCGATAGTAGGCACATCGTTAAACAGCCCCACTGCCTCGCGTACAGATGCCGAAAGAATTTGCCACACGGCCTGTTCGTTCTCGAATTTTATTTCGGTCTTCGTGGGATGGATGTTCACATCGATGTCTTCGGGGTTCACTTCAAAGTAGATGAAGTAAGGAACTTGCTCGCCTTGTGGAATCAAACGTTCGAAAGGTAGCATCACGGCCTTGCTGAAATAGGGGTGCTTCATGTAGCGACCGTTGACAAAGAAATACTGATGCGCCCCTTTCTTGCGAGCCGATTCGGGTTTACCTACGAACCCATGTATCTTGCAAATGGACGTTTCTACATTAAACGAGAGTAGGTCTTGACTGATACGTTTGCCGAAAACATCAACAATACGCTGTTTAAGAACGACCGAAGGCAGGTTGAACACTTCGGTCCCATTGCTGCGGAGCGTGAAGGCAATGTCGGGATATACCAAAGCGATACGTTCGAAAGCTGTGATGATGTTGTTCAGTTCGGTGGCGTTAGACTTGAGGAACTTACGTCTCGCAGGGATGTTATAAAAGAGATTTTCGATAACAAAGTTACTTCCCACAGGGCAGGCGCAAGGTTCTTGACCCGTGAACTGTGAGCCTGCGATAGACAATGACGTACCAATCTCTTCGCTGGCAAGACGTGTTTTGAGTTCCACTTGTGCCACAGCGGCAATAGAAGCTAAGGCCTCGCCCCGGAAACCCATAGTACTAAGGGCAAAAAGGTCGGATGCCTGACGTATCTTAGACGTTGCGTGGCGTTCGAAAGCCAGGCGTGCATCGGTTTCAGACATACCACGACCGTTGTCGATAACTTGTACCGAAGTTTTACCGGCATCGATAACGTTCACGTCGATGCGTGTTGCACCAGCGTCGACGGCATTTTCCACCAGTTCCTTAATGATAGAAGCTGGCCTTTGTATCACCTCGCCAGCTGCTATTTGGTTAGCCACCGAATCGGGTAAAAGTTGTATTACGTCGCTCATTGATTGTTTCTCCTTATATATATGGTGTGTTTACATGGGCCAAACTGCAAAATATGAACAGGGAAATAGCCAAAGAGGAAAGGCGTCTAGCCCAAAAGCAGCCTGAACAGGATATAGCCCATGAATAGGAATATGACCACGAATAAGAACACCCGACTACCAAAACCCACACCATACGACTGACCACGACGATGCAAATGGCTGTTGGGCGGGGTGAATGCGCCCCTAAATCGGTCGGCATCTCGTGGTAAAATGTCCTGGCCCTCGGCCTTTTCGGCCATTCCCAGCTCTGCTTTTGCCCGTTGCTCTATGGCTTCCAACCGTTTTTTTCGGTCGTCGGCGTAGATGTATTCGTGATGAAACCTGCGCGGTTTACGCATTGAAAACATTCCCATAGGTGCATTATTTGTTCGTGATAAACCTATAATGGCAGGCCAAATTGCCTGAAAGCGTTGAAAGTAAGCAGCAAAACAGGCACATTTCGTTTAACAAGTATGCCAGAGAAGACTACCCTACACATAGTGGTTGTGATTTACTTAGCCTTTCGTTTGGTTGCCACGCCACCACTCTTGACACTTGTTTTCTTTGTCGTTGAAGAGCTACTGTCAGTTTTTGCGGTAGTCTTTCCACTCGCCACAACTGCCGTTTTGACCCTTGTTGCTGTGGAATCAGTGACATGTTCTCCGTTCGTGGCTGTTTGCTCGGTGGTTTCACCTGTCGCTTGCCCAGTGTCAGAGTGGGCGTCCACCTTATTATTCTCATCGTCGTCAAGCCGTTGTTTGGGCAACACACGCGGTTGAACCTTCTTCAATTCAGTTCCAGCAGCCTTCGGTCGCCATTCGTATAGGTCGTCTTTACTAAGCGGTCGCACATAATCGAACCACCCAAACGACTCCAACTTTTCTTTCCCAGGAGGTATTTGGGTCATCGGATAGAGTGTGGCCTCGAAGCGACAAGTCCATATTTTTTGCAGTTTTCGCTGTGCCGATATGTACATTCGCATGGTGTCGGTTTCGAGATAGTTAAGCCCGATAAGGGTGCTGTCCTTGTCGTCTACCGAATAATAGATAGAGCGCACGTTGCTCACAGCGTCGTTTCGACGAACATTGCCATCAACAAAATAGGCAAACATATCTCTAGACGACAACTGATTGAAGTGCACTGAGTCGGGCATTTGCTCGATAGAGAGCGCTTGCCCCAAAACGTGCGCTTCGCGTACGGTGCTGTCTTGCATGTATACCTTAATCACCTCACCCAACAATTGTCGGTTGGCATTCCACACAATGGGGTCGCGATACATGGTGAGGCACGAATCTTTAGAGTTTGCCACCATCGAATCGCATACGGCCTGAACATCTGTTCTATAAGCGCGCACATGCCTAAAACAATGCGCGAGGCGATAAACCGAATCGGTATTGATATTGTAAGTGAAAAGCTTCACAGAGTCGGCATGCACATAAAGCGTGTCTTTCTGCGAGTAATCCTTGGCCAAAAGCTTACCTGTAGCCCAGCCCAAGCCCGTTTTCTCGTTGTAATTAAAGTGTTGGCAAAGCAGGCTGTTCTTATTTTTCTTGTCAACATACACCACGTCGCCATAGCCTTCACTTTGTCCCGTCTTGTCATCGTAATAAAGACTGTCGCCCGTAATGGTCTTGTCTTTGTCGTTGACAGTTGAGCGACCGAAGAGTTTCGACTTACTGGATTTGGTGTCGAAGTAGCCGTCGCGCGTTTCTATCTCACCATTTTTAGAGGTTATTTTCGATGGGCCAAGCACGTGGGCCATCGAATTTTGCGTATTGTAGTGCAAGGTATCGGTGGTAATAACGCGATCGCCCTCAATCATTTTCACATTATAATAGAACACGGCTTCGCGTGTTTGGGTATTATATTGCCCCCAATCGGCCACCAACTTTTGGTTTTTGTCGGTGAGCGTACCACCCTCAAAGAAGTAGGCATTATTGTAAAGGCGGTCGTAATTAAGGCTATCGGTGTTGAGCGTTTGCCCCCGATGTTTGAGCCAAACATTCTGACGAGCCTCCATCATCTGTGCCTGACCATCGTAAAAAGCCCGTTCGCAGGTGAGCGAGAGCGTGTCGCCCTGCACCATTCGCACGTGACCAAAGGCGCGAAACGAGTTTGTTTGCTGGTAAAAGTATGCACTATCGCACCACATTCGCGCTCCTTTGTGCATGAATTGCACCTTCCCTTTCACAATTTGAGCATCGGGAACAGGGCCGAATTGGTCGTAACGCAACTCGTCTGAGTGCACCAGATACACGCGGTCATCGGTCTTTGCTGCGGTTTTCACTTTTTTCTGAGCAATCGCGGGTAGCAGACAGAGTACAAAAAGGCATAGTAACGCCCACAAGACGCCACTATGCCTACCGCCATTAGATGTCGATATTGGTTTTAATCTCATTTAATCCATCCCTGATATTCAAAGTCGCAGTCCTTATAACGGTCGCCCATACGAACATAGGTTTGCTTTATCTTATTCACAACCCATTCGTGTAGCTTCTTCTCCCGTTCCTTAGCCAGCACCACGTTTTTCATCACTTGGAAGTCTTCGGTTATGGTTGCACGATGCCCCTCTACCCTATTCTTCAGCTTAATGATGGCAACCACAGTCTTTCCACGTGCGTTCGTCATTTGGAAAGGTTTGGAAATGTCGCCCACTTTCATGCCTTCCACTTCACGAGCCACTTCTGTTGGCAGGTCGCCCATACGGAATTTAGACGACAGAGCACGCGTTTCGCGGTCGGTATAGGCCATCAATCCGTGGTTATTTTTAGTGTCTTTGTCGTCGGAAATAAATGTTGCGCCCTCTTCAAACGAGAATTTACCGCCCTTAATGTCGCTGGCAATCGAGTCTAACCGTGCTTTCGAGCGGTCGATGTCGTCTTGTGAGACGTTCGGTTTCAGCAAGATATGGCGCACATTAACTTTGTCGCCACGCTTGTCGATAAGCTGAATGATGTGGTAACCGAACTCCGTTTCTACGATCTTTGAGATCTTATTGGGGTCAGTAAGGTTAAAGGCCACGGCTGCGAAGGCAGGATCCAACGCCGCCCTACCCGTAAAACCAAGCTCTCCACCTTGTCTTGCCGAACCTGGATCTTCCGAATAGAGACGCGCAAGCGTAGCAAAGGTGGTCTCACCCTTGGTTACACGGTCGGTATATTCACGCAACTGGTCTTTCACTCGGTTCACTTCCTCGGTCTTAACCTTGGGATTTTGGGTAATAATCTCCACTTCTACCATCGTGGGCACCATAGGAATGCTATCGGCGGGCAAGTCTTTGAAGAACTTACGCACATCGGCGGGCGACACTTTCACATCGCTCACAAGCTTCTCTTTCATCATGGCGATGAGGCGATTATTCTTATAATCGTCGTGCATAGACTGCCGCATCTCCGTAATGGTTTGTTTGCGATACTCTTCTAACTTCTCTTTCGAACCCACCATTTGTATCCAATAGTTTATTTGCTCTTCAATACCTTGCGATATTTCCGACTCACTTACCTCCAAACTGTCGATGGCGGCTTGATGAAGGAATAGTTTTTGCACCGCCAACTGTTCGGGAATAGAGCAGTCGGGGTTGCCTTTAAACTTGTGTCCTTCATTTTCGGCCTGCAAGCGAGCGGCCTCTACGTCAGATTTTAGTATGGGTTCGTCGCCCACCACCCATATCACTTCGTCTACTACACTTGCTTCAGGCACGACAGGTTCGGTTTTCACGGGCTTGGCAGCTGCGGTACTGTCATTCGCAGCAACCTTTTTGGCCAACCCTTGCTTAGCGTTGGCAGAAATGGCGGCGGTCAGAATCATTGCTGACAAGCCGCAGAATATCTTCATTTTGGTTCTCATCGTTGTTTATATATGTCGTTATGAGGGCGTTTAGTGTTTGTTCACGGTTTTGAGCACCGCCTCGTTCACTTCCACCTTATATTGTTTTCGCAAGTCTTTCACCCATTCTTTTTCCAATGTCTCTTGGAAATCGGCCACCACAAGGGCACGAACATCGTCCATTTCTTTGGGTGCTTTCAGTTTCTTTCCTATCACGCCGACAATGGGGAATTCAGGACTCATCTCTATGGAGACGGTTCTTTTAAAGGCATCTCGATCCACCAAAGAGTTGTCGCCAGGCTTAAACATCCCGCGTTCAACCTTTATTCGGATCGTAGAATCGTTGTTGAAGGCCTTCCTTAGGGCTTCATTCCATTCGCTAAAAGGAAATTTCTTCACCAATTTCTTCACCGCCTTAAAGTCGGCCTTTGTCTTTGCATAGCAGGCTATACCCTTAAATCGTGGTTCGTCCCATGCATAGCGCTTCTTATTTTTACTGAAATAGTAGCGCAAACCTTCTTCGTCTTTCGCCGCTTTTTCCCAAACGGCGCGGTTACTTACTTCATAAAGCAATAGCCCGTCGTGATATTCTTGGATAAGATATTTCAGTGCAGGGTCTTTTGCTTCCAATTGCACCTTGCGTTCTTGCAACACATCGGCCGTCGTTCGGGTTGTACCCGAAGCCTTAGCCAGCTCATTCAGCTTGTTGTCGATAATCTGCTCGCGCATGCCCGATTGCTCGATATAGGCTAGGATATCAGCCTTTACCGAGTCGTAGGGCAAAAACATGCGACGCTCTATCAACTTTATGACATGATAGCCCGCAGGCGAAAGCACGGGTTTGCTTATCTCTCCTGGCTTAAGAGCAAAAGCGGCGTCTTCAAACTCTTTCAGCGTCTGTCCCTTTTGCAACCAAGGCAGTTCGCCACCTTGTTGTGCCGAGCCCTTATCGTCAGACAATTTTTTGGCCAAAGCGGCAAAGTCTGCCCCACGTTTAAGGGCGTTATAGATAGAGTCGATTCGCAATTCGGCACGATTTTGCGCCTCTTTCGGTGCTTTCTGGGGCAACATCAGCATGATGTGAGCCACCCTTATCAGCCCACCTTGTCCGTCAACGCGTTGGCGAGTATCGTCATACAACTGCCGAGCAGCTTTTTCCATATCGTCGCTGGTAACGAACGAGGGTCTCACCTGCTGGTCGCGATAATCGGCGAACTCGCTACGAAATGCCTGTGTGGTATCCAATCGGGCAGCCAAAGCAGCCTCAACCTTGAGCTTATAGTTCACGAAGAGGTCTACATACTGTGCCACCGTCTTCTTATCAACCACATTGTCGGTGTTGTTCTTATTATACGAATACTCGAATTCCGAACGACTTATTGGCCGTCCGTTAATGGTCATAATGGTGGGGTCGTCTTGGGCGTGTGCCACGAAAGCACAAAACAGCAATGCCACAGACAAGGCTCTACGTCTCATTAGTTACAGGTTAAGTGGCGAAAACTTCTCGCCGAGGGGGCGTTATAGGTACAAACGCCGCACACGGCGAGAAGTTACACCATATTATATATATGTGATGGAGCTATTCGGGACGGCTATAATTAGGTGCCTCGCTCGTGATGGTGATGTCGTGCGGATGACTCTCCAACACGCCCGCGTTGGTGATGCGGGTGAACTTGGCATTGTGAAGGGAAACAATATCATTGGCCCCGCAGTAGCCCATACCCGAACGCAAACCGCCAATGAGCTGATAAATCACCTCCTGCACCGTGCCTTTGTAAGGCACTCGGCCTGCGATACCCTCGGGAACAAGCTTCTTTGCCTCCAAAGTATCTCCTTGGAAATAGCGGTCTTTCGAACCATTTTTCTGCTCCATGGCCTCCATCGAGCCCATACCACGATAGGTCTTGAACTTTCGTCCGTTAAAGATGATGGTTTCGCCAGGGCTTTCTTCCGTACCAGCAACCAGCGATCCAATCATTACCGAACTACCACCGGCTGCCAAGGCCTTAACCACGTCGCCCGAATAGCGCAGTCCGCCATCGGCGATAAGTGGCACGCCCGTACCTTTAAGCGCATCAAATACGCTGTAAATGGCACTCAGTTGGGGAACACCCACACCTGCCACCACACGCGTTGTGCAGATAGAACCAGGCCCAATGCCCACCTTTACGGCATCAGCACCATGCTCCACCAGCAGCTTAGCAGCTTCGCCCGTGGCCACATTACCCACAACGATGTCTACATTGGGGAATGCACGTTTAGCCTCGACAAGCTTTTCCACTACGTATTTTGAGTGTCCGTGCGCCGTATCGATAACGATGGCGTCGGCACCTGCCTCTACAAGGGCCTTCATACGGTCCAAAGTGTCGGCCGTAACACCTACTCCCGCAGCCACGCGCAATCGTCCTTTCTCGTCTTTGCAGGCCATGGGCTTATCCTTTGCCTTGGTAATGTCCTTATATGTAATAAGTCCCACGATGCGATTGTTGGCATCCACCACGGGCAATTTCTCAATTTTGTTTTCTTGCAATATCTGTGCAGCGGCGGCCAAGTCGGTTTGTTGGTGCGTCACCACAAGGTTTTCGCTAGTCATCACCTCATCAATCTTCTTGTCTAGACGATGTTCGAAACGCAAGTCCCTATTGGTAACGATGCCCACAAGACGGTTATCGTCGTCAACAACAGGAATGCCGCCGATGTGATAGTCGTGCATCATGGCGAGCGCATCTTTCACGGTACGTCCCTTACGAATGGTAACGGGATCGTAAATCATTCCGTTTTCGGCTCGTTTTACCACGGCCACTTCGTGCGCTTGCTCTTCTATAGACATGTTTTTATGAATAACGCCGATACCACCTTCGCGTGCTATGGCGATGGCCATTGCCGCTTCGGTTACCGTATCCATAGCTGCCGTAACGAAAGGGATGTTCAATTCGATGTTACGAGAGAACTTTGTTTTCAGCGTTACTGTCTTAGGCAGCACGTCGGAGTAAGCGGGTATGAGCAGGACGTCGTCGTATGTAAGACCGTCCATCACGATTTTATCTGCAACAAATGATGACATAGTGGAGGATTTAGAAATTTATTGCATGCAAATTTAGCAATAATTTTCCACAAAGCTGATGGTTTACGCGTTTTTCTTATTTATTAAGGCCTGTTCGATAAAATAGCGTTGATTCATCATCTAAAATGCTTGTGATTTTGGAACGTTTTCGTTAAGCCAAATGAGCCATACCAAGCTTGCTTGCGTATGGCCATGGCGAGGAAACGCACTTTTCGAGGAACGAGAAAAGAACGTTTTCGTTAAGCCATATGAGCAATATCAAGCTTGATTACGTATGGCCATGGCGAGGAAACGCACTTACCATGAACAGTTGTTGACATGAAGCTCCTACGAAATTTAATAGAAATAAGTATGCCTGACGTTCTACCATTGACAATTTTTCACTATATTTGCAAACACTAAATATCTAAAAACATAAGCAATATGAAAAGAGTAAGATTTACACACACATTGTTGGCCCTAGCCATGTCGGTTGGTGCTTGGGCGCAAGGCTCTAATGGTTCGGGAACATACTACCAAAATGCTAACGGACAAAAGGGACAGGCCTTAAAGACTGCCCTAAGCAAGATTATATCCACAGGCACAAAGGATCTGGGCTATAACGGACTATGGACGGCATACGAAACAACCGACCTTCGACCCGACGGAACTATCTGGGACATCTACTCGAACATAACAAAATACGACCCTAAAAAAGACAGGGCGGGCAACTACGCGAGAGAGGGCGACGTATATAACCGCGAACACACCACGCCTCAAAGCTGGTTTGGCAAGGCTAGCCCCATGAGGAGCGACCTATTCCAAGTGTTTCCCTCAGACGGATACGTTAACAACAGGCGCGGTAACGTTCCTCTTGGAGAAACCAAAGGCGAACAATACCAGTCGGCCAACGGATTTAGCAAGTTGGGAAAGAGTACCACACCAGGCTACAACGGCACCGTTTTCGAACCTGCCGACGAATATAAGGGCGACTTGGCACGGGCTTACTTCTATATGGCCACACGCTACGAAGACAGGGTTGGCAGTTGGAGCGGCGGCGTATACGCACAGAGTAGTTACCCAGGACTGGCTAAATGGGCTTTGGACATGTTTATTCGTTGGGCCGACAAAGACCCCGTGAGCAAAAAAGAAGTGGACAGAAACAACGCCGTATATAAGTTGCAATTGAACAGGAACCCGTATGTGGACTACCCCGGACTGGAACAATACGTATGGGGAACCCAAACCAACATGGCATTTGATTATGCCAACTATGTTGTTCCTGGAAAAAATGGAAAGCCAAACAATCCTAACGATCCCAATAAGCCCGACGAACCCAACAAGCCTAACGACCCCAAAAGCCCTGATAACCCTGGAAACAACACCACGCCACCAACAGGTGCAATGGTATTCCACAAAGTTACATCAACAAGCGATTTCCAAGCGGGCAAGTACTATCTCTTCGTTAACGAAGCGGCTAAGATGGCTTTGAGCGCAACAAACAAAGCTTTTAGAACGGCTGTTAAGGTAGAGATTGCAGGAAATACCATCACAACAGAAGTGAATACCAATGGAAAGCCATACACATTGACACTTGGCGAATTGGCTGGAAGCTACACTTGGTTTGACGCCACTGAGAAAATGTACATGGCTTATACAGGTCCAAAGAACGCGCTGAACAATGCAAAAGATGCAACGGCAGCCAGTGCTCAATGGCAAATAAGCATAGACAATGGGGGCAATGTTGTTATTAGCAACAAGAAAGCAGCTGAGCGCATGATTAATTACAACGACAAACAACCACGTTTTGGATGCTATATGCAGACGAACAAGCAACAACCCATACAGCTATACGTTTCTTCTGCTACGACAGACATTCGTAATCTGCCACAAGTAGACACGAAATGGGTAAACGTCTATTCTATCGACGGCCGTTTGTTGCGTGCCAAGGTGCTGCAAGACGAAGCCTTAACAGGTCTGCCCAAAGGCATTTATATTGTCGGCAAGAAAAAAGTTGTGGTGAAATAAAGATTGACATAGCTTTTCAAACAGTTCGCGATAAACCGCTCTACAAATGTAGTTCGGCATATTGCAAATGGCAAGCAGCACTTTAGTTGCACATCAAAAGATAACAAATAAGGGTATAGAACGCGTTTCTATACCCTTATTCTTTATCTTCAAAACCCCTGTTTTGCTATACATAAGATACGCGAGTTCGAGATAAAACACAATCGTTATGCTTTCTGTTGCGTAGCGCTTGTTGGCAAGATAGCTATTACTTTACCTGTCCAATCTTGTTCTGAGGGCATGGTTTCTTATCCCAAACTTGCCAATTAGCCATTCCGTCGTTCGCATTTTCATCGTTTCGGGAATGCGCCTTCTAAACTCTGATGACGCATTTTTACATTAACCGTCGTGTTAAATATGTTTTGGACCGCTGTTCCATGTTATCTGGAATGCTGTTCCAGTTGAATTGGAACATTGTTCCAACTTATCTGGAACAGGAGTCCAACTTAACTGTAACAAGGCGGAAGCTTAAAAAGCTCACTACAAGGGCTTATCTGGTGGGGAATGAAAGATGGCGTTTGGAGACAGGAAGGGTGAGTTGGTGGCGGTGATAGGCTGTGAAATGAACCGCCTAGATCGTGCCAAACTAGTATCAAACGTTACGTGAATTCGGGATAAGATACGATGCTTTATTGAGCAAGATTAGATCAAAAACAAACAGCTATCTCGCCAACTAGCGCTACGCGATAATTTACATAGCAAACGGCTCTTATCCTAAATTCGCGTTTGTGATGTAAAAAACCGAGCTTACGCTTGGATGCATAAGCTCGGTTTCTTTATTTATCCTTCATACTCTTCTTCACCGTCTTCTGTCGGCGGAACAACAACAGGAGGGTTGCCAACCTTCGGACTGGCCGCAAGTAGAGGTGTCTCTTGCATCATACAATAGTTCTCTATCTTGGGTGCAATATATATCTTTTTCATCATTGTACACATTTTATTAGTTTACTTCTTTCATTGGACGAACCGCGAAAGCATTTGCCTTTTGGTAAGGTGTTGTAGTTGGATCTACTACACCTGACAATACTTGCAAAGCATGACTTGTTTTATCTGGATCATAAGAAGAAGGAACAGCCACCCAATAATATCCGTAAGCACTTGTATAAAGTGCGCCATCACTCGATCCTATCCATCCTGTTTGAGAGAAATAGATGGATTGGCCTTGCTCTGCTTTAAAGTTCCAGCCATTGTTCCAACTACCTGTTACATTAAAATTGCTCACAGTTGTAGCCCTACCGCCAGAAGTAGTAAAACCTGTATAGGCATTTGATGCAGGAACAACAAATCCTACTGGACTTGGGTCGTAAATCGTTTTAACAACCTTATCATCGTTAAGAGTCTTAACCTTATTAGCAGCCGACCACAAATTAACGTATGAGAAGTTATTATTCCAATCAGTGTCATCGGGATGATTGGTATAGAACAAGTTCGGATTCAATATTGTATTGCATATAGAGATATTTGTTATTCTCTTGTTAGGATTTCTTCTTATTGAGCCAACAGGCATCGACTCGTCTGTTGCAGGGAAGGGATCCTTACGTCCAAACTGATAAAGCATAGAGCGACCAAAACGCTCTGCGCCCGCTCCATTTTGCGTAATGGTGAATGTAGCGGTTGCTTTTACGCCCTTGTTCTTTACCTCTTGTTCAACTTTCACTATTACAGAGCGCTGCTGTTTGGCAGGGCCGCTGTACTTTGTATACTTATATCCAATGTTCTCGAAGGGGAAAGTATAAGATATACCTTGCTTATTCTTTACGGTAATAGGGTCTAACACAAAGGCAGGAGCAAACCATAGGTGCCAACTCCACAAGATTTGGTTACCATCATCAAGAACAGCCACCACAGCATTTCCATTCTGGAAGGTGTTAGGAACTCGAAAGGTAAGATAACCGTTAGAGATTTTAGGGTCAACAACTAACCCATCCGTATCAGCCCATACAACTTTTGCCTCGGTGGCAGTGTACTTACCGCCATTGCTGGTTGTTATGTATGGAGAAGTTATACTTTGTCCCTTATGGTCAACAAAACTACTCAAAACCTTTGTTCCTGTTATACCTGGATTATAAGCTTTAGTATTGGCTTGTCCATCTTTGATGCCATTACCATATACCAAGGGTAGCTTATAATATCCTTGTGCACTAATAACATAACAGTTGGCCGTATTCTTACTGGTAGAAACACCATTCACATCATGCGTCGAAAGGTCGTATGGGTCGGTCGACGTACCCCTTTGAGGCTCTTCCTGCATGCTAAGTATAAGCCCTTGCAAGTCAAAGACAGTTTTGTTCTTATCGAATTTAGCATTACCCGTTTCTCTAAATTCGCCACCATCTCCTTCTGTTTTACTCAATGAAGTTAACCAAGCTGGCTTTGTCGCGCTAAAAGTTGCTCCACCATCAGTACTATATCCAACGACCTTCCACTTAACAGCTTGTCTTCCTCCTGCACGGTCTTTGCGGAAGCTAATTATACCATAATTGCCTGAAGCAGTAGCAGAAGCGTCAGCTGCAGCAGGACTATCTGTCAAAAGTGTATATTCCCAGCCACTCTCTGTATTCGAAATGCGATAAACTTTGCTGGTTCCTTGCTTCCACTCTCCACTTAATTTTACGGTGATTTGTTTACCTTGTTCCAAAGTAATCACAACTTCCACATTATCCAATTTCTGTGGGATCATCAAGAACGTGTAGTTATCGGTGCCATCACCCACGATTCGTTGTCCAGGTACATTCTTTGTTTGAACATCAATATCGCCAAGTGTAAAGGTTTTACGCTCGGAAAGTTCCTCCCATTTTGAACCCGTTCCATTGGCAGCCGTTTGCATAACAAAACGGCCTTTGCTAATGGCGTTCTTTATTTCAATCTTCTTTATCTTGTCGGGATAAGAAAGGTTATTCCCCACAGAGAAAGAAATTGCCGTAAGTGCATGATAAAACTTGAGGCTGGAATTTGGTGCCACACCTTGAGCTTCATAAACAACATCACCCGAATAGGCTGTCATCAAATCCACTTGTTGCTTTATATCGGTGTTAGCCGTAAAGTCTACATAAGGCGTACCCTCATGATTTTGAGGTGACAAAACAAGACTTTGATCACCATTTTTTACTTGTGGATAAACGCCATAGAAACGGGCATAGCGTTGATTCCAAGCCCAATATATAGGCTTTACCAATGCGCCAGTCTTCAAAGTCTCCTCATTATAAAAATAATTAGGCGTTTTTGAAATCGTGTTTGGGCTATCTCCACGATATCCCAATGTAGAAAACGATTGCTTAATTTCTGTCACCACGTTGCCACGAGTGCTTGTCTCAGGCATCGTCGGATCGATTCCTTCTACAGTAGATTCAATTAAATATACGTCAGGACCATTGTGTGGATCAGCCTTGTGCACACGTGGGGCAAAGTCTTGCAACTCCAATTCGCTGTTATATGGCTTTTCCTGTACGGCGGCACGAGTAACTGAAGCTTGCGTATTCAGCAACATTTCTTCTTGCGCACTCGACACTTGGAAGTCCACTTTTATGTCTCCATTCTGCGTTTGGTTGCTGTTGGCCACATCATCGGCACAACCTACTATTCCCCAAACTACGGTACAAGCAAACGCCCATACCAACAACTTTCTAAATTTGTTCATTTCCTGAATAAGTACCTACTAAGTACGTTTTTGTAATAAATATATAATTACCAGTTATAAGCAAACAACATACAGGTAAACATGCACTTATTATCCTACTCTAATTTTTAATAATAAAGAATTATTCTTATCCTGTTATGTTACCTGATTGAGCCATACCTACTCAGCTCAATATTGTATTACCATACATAATCGGGTGCAAAATTAATCATTTTTAATAATACAGGAAAATCTTTTCTTACTTTTCCCACCTTTATTGTATAAATAGTTTGATTTATTTACACATCCAGTTTTAATTTGTTCTTTTCCCCACACAATAAAGTTACATTTCCATTGGGGAATACTAAGGCGTTAATACAGCAACTGCCACTCGTTGGTAGCGACGCTATCGATGGGACGATAGTATACTACTAACGAGTGGCAGCAACAATATGAAAGGCCTATTGTGCCGTAAAAGCTAAAAACAGGCCGCTTTAAAGATTATAAAACAATCAACGAAAGGCGTTTAGCCCTCAATCGATTACTAGAAATCGACAAGGACATAACGATATTTCCCGAGCTTAATTCGCCATTTCCGAAAGGAATTTGACGCGTACCAGCCTTATCTCCTCTTCGGTATAGTCTCCGCCTAGTTCTTCGGCAGCCGTCTCAAGGTCGTCTGTTTCGCTCGTCCTAAAATAGTCGTAGATGTCGTCTACGCGGTCTTCGTCCATCACCTCATCAAGGAAATAGTCGATATTTAGTTTCGTTCCGCTGTTCACAATGGTTTCAATCTCGCCCAACAGGTCGTCGAAACCAAGGTTTAGGGCGTTTGCAATGTCATCGAGAGCTATTTGCCTGTCGATGCTTTGAATGATTTTTACCTTGTTCATAGATTTTTTGACTACGGTTCTTACTCTTAATTCTTCGGGTCTTTCTATTTGGTTATCTTCGCAATGTTTCTTGATCAGCTCACAGAAAGCATCGCCATAGCGTTTGGCCTTGCCAACACCCACACCAGGAATATTCTGCAATTCTTCGAGCGTTATGGGATAAGCCACGGCCATTTGCTCTATCGACACATCTTGGAAGATGACGTATGGCGGCACGTTGTGTTTTTCGGCCACGTCTTTACGTAGCTGTTTAAGCATGAGATAAAGTTCCGGGTCGAGGGTGGAACCACAGCTGTCACGTGCCTCTTCATCGAAATCATCATCAAAATCGGTATCTTCTACAATCATAAACGATTGCGGTTGCTTGATAAAACGTCGCCCTGCAGCAGTCACTTTCAGTAAGCCATAGTTCTCTACGTCTTTTTTCAGATAGCCAGCGATAAGCGCCTGATGGATGATGGGATTCCAAATCTTATCGTCTTCATCTTCTCCCGCACCGAATTCTTCCAGCTCGTTATGTTTGTGCGACACCAAATCATCGGTTGCCCTACCCTTCACAAAGTCGATAATATAATCGCTTCTGAAGTTTTCTTTTACGGCCATCACGGCCTTAAGCACAATGAGCAAAGCCTCTTTTGCCTCTCTCTTGGTTTTGGGATGCAAACAGTTGTCGCAGTTATGACAGTTGTCTTCGGTGTATTCTTCGCCAAAATAGTGAAGCAACATCTTGCGCCTGCACACCGACGACTCTGCGTAAGCGGCCGTTTCTAGCAGCAGCTGCCGCCCAATGTCTTGTTCAGACACGGGTTTCCCTTCCATAAACTTCTCCAGCTTTTGCAGGTCTTTATTGGAATAGAACGTGATGCAGAGCCCCTCTCCACCATCTCGGCCAGCCCTACCCGTCTCTTGGTAATATCCTTCGAGACTTTTCGGGATGTCGTAATGGATAACGAAGCGCACGTCGGGCTTATCTATTCCCATGCCGAAAGCGATGGTGGCCACAATCACATCGATACGCTCCATCAGGAAATCGTCTTGCGTTTGCGAGCGCGTAGCACTGTCTAAGCCTGCGTGATAAGGCTCGGCCTTGATGTTGTTGGCCTTTAATATGGCCGACAACTCTTCTACCTTCTTGCGCGAAAGACAATAGATAATGCCGCTTTTACCCGCATGCTGCTTGATAAACATGATGATATTGCGGTCTACCTCTTGCGTTTTTGAGCGTACTTCGTAGTAGAGGTTGGGACGATTAAACGAGCTTTTGAACTCCAAAGCTTCGCCAATGCCCAAGTTTTTCTTAATGTCGGAGCGCACTTTATCGGTGGCCGTCGCCGTAAGGGCTATCACTGGCGCTTGTCCGATACGCGAAATGGTGGGTCGGATATTACGATACTCGGGGCGGAAGTCGTGTCCCCACTCCGAGATACAATGCGCTTCGTCTACGGCATAGAACGAAACCTTTATCGATTGCAGAAATTCCACATTCTCATCTTTACCCAACGATTCGGGAGCAACATATAAAAGCTTCGTTGCGCCACGCTTAACGTCGTTGATTACCTGCTGAATGGCGGCCTTGTTGAGCGACGAGTTGAGATAATGTGCTGTGCATCCGTCTTCGCTCATGCCGTTCATCACATCCACTTGGTTTTTCATTAGCGCGATGAGTGGCGAAATAACGATGGCTGTTCCTTCCATCAACAGCGACGGCAGCTGATAACACAGGCTTTTACCACCACCTGTTGGCATCAGCACAAAGGTGTCGTTACCCGCAAGAAGGTTGCGGATAATGGCCTCTTGGTCGCCCTTGAACGAGTCGAAACCAAAATATTGTTTGAGCGGTTCTGTAAGATTAACGTCCTTAGTCATAAATGGTCTAGGTTTCACAGATGTGAGATTATTGGCTTTCACGGTGGGTTTTGTGAGCGGACGACATTGTGTGCGTGAGGAATTTTATATTCCAATGCCGTCCGTTCACAGCCCTATCGTTCAGCTAGCCTGTTCTTGCAGGCCCGACTTGTCTAGTTGTTCTCTGGCATATTGCAAGGTCACGTCGAAGCTTTTCACCTTCTTAGACGGCACTTCGAACATGGCATCCATCATCACTGCTTCGACAATGGAGCGCAATCCGCGTGCACCCAACTTGTATTCAACGGCTTTATCCACGATGTAGTCTAGCGTTTCGGTCGCGAAACTCAGCTTGATGTCGTCCATTTTAAACAGTTTCTCGTACTGTTTGATGATAGAATTCTTTGGTTCTACCAATATTCGACGCAAGGCTTCACGGTCTAGCGGGTTAAGATAGGTAAGCACGGGCAAACGACCAATGATTTCGGGTATCAGCCCAAACGACTTGAGGTCTTGCGGAAGAATGTATTTCATCAAGTCGCCCTTATCTATCTTGCGCACGTTCTGCACCGAATTGTAGCCCACCACATGCGTATTGAGGCGTTGCGCAATCTTCCGCTCGATGCCATCGAATGCTCCGCCACAGATAAACAATATGTTACGCGTGTCTACATGTATGTAATCCTGGTCGGGGTGCTTACGTCCACCCTTTGGCGGAACATTAACCGTGGTTCCTTCGAGCAACTTTAGCAATCCCTGTTGCACGCCTTCGCCACTCACGTCACGTGTTATGCTGGGGTTATCGCTCTTTCGGGCAATCTTGTCAATCTCGTCTACGAAGACGATACCTCGTTCGGCGGCAGCCACATTGTAATCGGCAACCTGCAAAAGTCGGCTAAGTATGCTCTCAACATCTTCGCCCACATATCCCGCTTCGGTAAACACCGTTGCGTCTACGATGGTAAAAGGCACATCAAGAAGTTTGGCGATGGTTCGCGCCATGAGGGTTTTTCCCGTTCCGGTGCTACCCACCATGATGATGTTACTTTTCTCTATCTCCACGCCATCGTCGCCTATGGGCTGTTCTAAGCGTTTATAATGGTTGTAAACCGACACCGAAAGGTAGCGTTTGGCCTCGTCTTGCCCAATGATATATTGGTCTAGATAGGCCTTGATATCCATCGGCTTGGGCACGTTTTTCAGCGCGTCGGGGTTCTTTTCCGTAGTAGGCTGAGCCTTCGAGGCATTTGCCGACTGCGTAATTTCATAGGCCTGCTGTGCACAGCTGTCGCAGATGTACCCGTTAAGTCCTGCTATAAGATAGTTTACGTCTTTTTCGCTTCTTCCACAGAAGCTACATACATTCTTTGGCATTTGTATTTTCGTTAGTTAACGGCTTAACTTCAACCCCTTTGCCACCTTGCCTTTGCCATACGACCAAGGCGAAAAACGCCCATCAACAACATAAGATGACGGCTGGGCAAGAGGGTCTCGTCCGCAGATAGCACAACCTACGCCACGGGCGAAACGCCGTTTAATATCACTTCTTCACCAAAACCGAGTCGATCATTCCATACTCTTTAGCCTCTTCGGCATTCATCCAGTAGTTGCGATCAGAGTCGTTCCATACCTTCTCGAAGGGCGTATGCGAATGGTTAGATATGATGGTGTAGAGTTCTTTCTTAAATTTCAGGATCTCCTTAGCCTCGATTTCGATGTCGGAAGCCTGCCCTTGCACGCCGCCCAATGGCTGGTGAATCATCACACGACTATGTGGAAGTGCCGAACGCTTACCTTCTTGACCCGAAACCAACAACACTGCGGCCATCGAAGCGGCCATACCAGTGCATATCGTAGCCACATCGCTGGAGATGAACTGCATGGTATCGTAGATGCCGAGACCAGCTGTTACGCTCCCGCCAGGGCTATTGATGTAGATAGAGATATCCTTACCTGCGTCGGCAGAGTCTAGATACAGCAGCTGCGCTTGCAAGGTGTTGGCCGTATAGTCGTTTATTTCGGTGCCAAGGAAAATGATGCGGTCCATCATCAGTCGCGAAAACACGTCCATCTGTGTAACGTTCAGTTGGCGTTCCTCCAAGATATAGGGATTGAGATAAGCCGCTTGGGCCTTCATCACGTCGTCTACCACCATCCCGTTCATGCCAAGATGTCCGGTGGCATACTTTCTAAAATCGTTCATATTCTTACTAATATCCTTTCTTGATGTTTGCGGTTTAGGACCTATTGGCCAGCTATCCCGCTTGTTTGAACAACAAAGTTAATAAAAAAAAAGTCTACTCCAAAAATATTGAGGGTATTTTTCAATGCCCATTTTAGGGTGAAATGCGAGGGCAAACGAACAAGTGCAAACGACCATGATGCCATCGCCAACCACGCCTTATATACGCGAGTTCGGGATAAAAGCCAATTGTTATGCCAACTGCCGCATTGCACTAGTTGGCGAGATAGTCATTTCTTCACTTGGCCTAGTTTTGTTCAAGAGACATGGTATTTTATCCCGAACACGCCAATTAGCCATTCCGTCGTTCGCATTTTCATCGTTCCGAGAATGCGCGTTCTAAGCCCTGATGATGCATTATTACATTAACCGCCGTGTTAAACATGTTTTGGACGGCTGTTCCAAGTTATCTGGAATGCAGTTCCAGTTAAGCTGGAATGCCGTTCCAACTTATCTGGAACAGGAGTCCAACTTAGCTGTAACAAAGCGAGAGCTGAAAAAGCTCACTGCAAGGGCTTATCTGGTGAGGAGTGAAAGATGGCGTTTGGAGGCATGAAGGGTGAGTTAATGGCGGTGATAGGCTGTGGAACGAACCGCCTAGATCGTGCCAAGCTAGTATCAAGCGTTGCGTGAACTCAGGATAAGATACGATGCTTTGTTGAACAAGATTAGATAAAAAACGAATAGTTGTCTCGCCAACTAGCGCTATGCGATAGTCGGCATGGCGAACATCTCTTATCCCTACCTCGCGTATTATATATATGGTGTGGGCCATTATTCAGTATCGTCGGCTACAGCTTGTCAACCTATCAACAACCTACTTTAAGCACTCGCTCACCAATGACATTGAAGCAAACATCGCGCCATCATCATGTTAAATTGCCCGCATTTGTTGCAAATATCGAAAAAACATCGTAAATTCGCAAAAGAAACATCCACATAACCTTCTTATCTCTAATGCTTTGTGCACAAAGTAACAATCAAACGCCGACGATATGAAATATGCTTGCATACTGGTTTGTGTGTTGTTATATTGCACAAACATCTTGGCACAAGAACAAAAGAAGCACCGAAAGACGGCGCGAAACACTGAACGGCCGTTACCCAAACCACAATTTGCAGAGCCAAACACCACATCAAGCCCTGCAATGACATCTGCCATAGCACCCAATATCCAAGCAAAAGCACTATCAACAGCCGATTCCATCGCCATTGCCAACCGTTTTTGGAGCGCAAACGACAGTCTGGACCTGCGCCTATCGCAACCCATACCCAAGCAAGCAATGAGCCTATCCACCACACCAGCAACCGATTATAACCGCAACGGACAGCTAGGCCGTTGGCAAGGCATCGACTTTTACGGCCAAAGCTACCGCGAAACGTTTCCCGCCATGTTGGTAAGGCAAGGTGCACAACTGCGCTTAAGTCGTTCGTGGGACAACCTTTCGCTCTCGGTTTACGCCTCGGCCGACCGTTATTGCACGTTCCATACAGCCACACAATTTGGCATTGGCGGTTCGCTAACCTACCGTTTCAGTGCACAAGCCAGCGCAACACTGTTCGGCAGCTATTATAGCATACAGCCATACCTCTCTATGGCTGCCTTTCCCTACGTGAACAGCTCTGCATACGGAGGTTTTTTCACCCTCGACAATGGCCGTTGGGGCGTTGACGTTGGTGTGCAACGGCGTTACGATCCCTATCGTGGCGAATGGATTGTATCCCCCATCCTAACACCCCAATACCATATCTCAAAGAAGTTCACCATTGAAATTCCAGTTGGCGAAATGGTACGCGACATTCTTGAAAAAACCGTTTTCGAGCGTCGCAACAGTTCGCCCACAATAATGCCACCAAGCACATACAGACCCTAGCCTCATCCAACGCGCCCTCACACGCCACTAATCTACGCCTCTTTTATTTTGTGGTGTAGCGCGTTTTCGCTAACTTTGCAGCAATGAGTGAACCATTAGCCGAAAGAATGCGCCCGCGTTCGCTCGACGATTACGTAGGGCAAAAACATCTGGTAGGGCCAAATGCCGTGCTGCGCAACATGATTGAAGCCGGCCGCATACCCTCTTTCATACTCTGGGGACCACCTGGGGTAGGCAAAACTACGCTCGCTCAAATCGTAGCGAAAAAGCTAGAAACGCCCTTCTACACGCTAAGCGCGGTGACAAGTGGCGTTAAAGACGTGCGCGAGGTGATAGAAAAGGCCAAAGGCGGACGTTTTTTCGGGTCGCATTCGCCCATTCTCTTTATCGACGAGATACACCGTTTCAGCAAGTCGCAACAAGATTCGCTGCTCGGGGCGGTAGAAAAAGGCATCGTTACGCTCATCGGAGCCACCACCGAAAACCCCTCGTTTGAGGTTATTCGCCCACTGCTTTCGCGCTGTCAGCTATATGTGCTGCAAAGCCTAAGCAAAGAAGACCTCGAAGATTTGATAGAACGCGCCCTGAAAACCGACGTGATTTTGCAGCAGCGACACATCGAAATGAAGGAAAACGCAGCCCTAATAAGATACAGCGGAGGCGATGCGCGCAAACTGTTAAACATACTTGAACTGGTGGTTGAGGCCTCGCCAGCCAACGCCAACGTGCTGATAGACGATGAAACGGTGGTGAAATGCCTGCAACAAAACCCCTTGGCCTACGACAAGGATGGTGAAATGCACTACGATATCGTGTCGGCCTTCATCAAAAGCATACGTGGCAGCGACCCCGATGCGGCTCTCTATTGGATGGCGAGAATGATTGAAGGTGGCGAAGACCCGCAATTCATTGCACGCCGACTGGTTATTAGCGCAGCCGAAGACATCGGATTGGCCAACCCCAACGCCTTGCTCATCGCCAATGCGGCATTCGATGCCGTGATGAAGATAGGCTGGCCAGAGGGTAGAAATCCCTTAGCCGAGGCCGCCGTGTATCTAGCCACCAGCGCAAAGAGCAATTCGGCCTATCAAGGTATTAATGCCGCGCTCGAAACGGCACGTTCAACGGGCAATCTTCCTGTGCCACTGCACCTCCGAAATGCACCCACCAAGCTGATGAAACAGTTAGGATATGGCAACGGTTACAAGTACGCGCACGACTACGAGGGCCACTTTGCACAACAGCAATACCTGCCCGATGATCTTAAAGACGCACGTTTCTGGTATGCGCAACACTCCCCTTCCGAAGAGAAACTATATCAAAGAATAGTGCAACTGTGGGGCGAAAAGAAAAAATAAACATGCTACAAAGAAGCGTTTTGGGCTAAGTATAAGGGCGAAATCATAACAGGGCAACAACCTTGTCAACTCGTTTACAGGTCGGCTTTTCAACTAGCAAAGCCCTTGCCACCCTATTAGCTAGTTTACTTGTCAATTAAGAAAGGAATAATTTACCCATAAAATAAAATTTAAACATGAAAATCGTAATATTAGATGGTTATACGGCCAACCCCGGCGACTACTCTTGGAAAGAGCTGAACAGCTTTGGGGAGGTTGAAATATACGACCGTACATCGCGCGACGAGGTAATTGCACGAGCCAAAGACGCCGATATGGTGCTGACAAACAAGGTGGTATTGAAGGGCGAAACGCTTGCACAACTACCCCAACTCAAATATATTGGAATACTGGCCACGGGCTATAACATCATCGACGTTGAAGAAACGCGCGCTCGTGGCATCGTGGTGGCCAACGTTCCAGCATATAGCACCGACAGCGTTGCACAGATGACGTTTGCCCATGTGCTGAACATCACCAACCGCATAGAGCATTATGCCGACCAAAATCGTAAGGGACAATGGAGCGCGGCTGCTGATTTCTGCTACTGGGACACCCCCCTAAGCGAACTGGCTGGCAAAACATTCGGTATCGTAGGCCTTGGTAATATCGGACAAAAGGTGGCGAGCATCGCCCTCAGCTTTGGCATGCGCGTTATCGCTCTCACCAGTAAGAAGGCCGAAGAAATGCCCAAAGGCGTGGAGAAAGCCGACCTCGAAGAGTTGCTTACCCAAAGCGACGTACTATCATTGCACTGTCCGCTCACCGAGAACACACGCGAAATGATTAACCGCCAGTCACTAGCAAAGATGAAACGCGGTGCCATTCTGGTGAATACTGGTCGTGGACCGCTGGTTAATGAGGCTGATGTGGCCGACGCTTTAGCTGAAGGCAGACTGGCTGGTTATGGCAGCGACGTGATGAGTAGCGAGCCACCGAAGGCCGACAACCCACTGCTGAAACAGCCCAATGCATTTATCACGCCCCATATAGCATGGGCAACGGCCGAAGCGAGAGGTAGACTAATGGCCACGGCCATAGAAAACGCCAAGGCTTTTATCGCCGGCAAACCCCAAAACGTGGTGAACGGACTGTAACATGGCATAGCGTACGGCGTGCATAAACGTCTACCAGCAAGGTTTGAAACCAAACTGACGACAACAAATAGCACACAACGCCTAGACCAGTGACTACAAAAAGCACAGACGTTGGATAGGCACAAGGTGCTAAACACAACACGCCTCGCCCACCACTTCCCCTCTCAGGATAATAAAAAAGAAATGATATACAGAGATCCAGAACTGGTTCAGACCGTTCAAACCATAATAGAGATAGTAGGAACTTTCACCTTTGCCATATCGGGCATACGCCATGCCTCGGCCAAACAAGTAGATTGGTTCGGCGGATTGGTATGTGGCATTGCGGTGGCCATTGGCGGAGGAACGTTACGCGACATGATGCTGGGCGTTAAGCCCTTTTGGATGACCTCGTCGGTCTACATGATTTGCACCGTGTTGGCTCTCCTCTCCATCATCGTTTTCGCCAAATACGTCAGGCGACTAGACAATGCTTGGTTCGTGTTCGACACACTCGGGCTTGCCCTCTTCACCATTGCAGGTTTGCAAAAAGCCCTCGCCTTGGGACAGCCTTTTTGGGTAGCCATCATCATGGGCTGCATCACGGGGTCGGCAGGTGGTGTCATTCGCGATGTGTTGCTCAACAACGTGCCGCTTATTTTCCGCAAGGAGATATACGCCATGGCAAGCATCGCGGGTGGATTACTTTATTGGGCGTTATACGCCTTGCGCGTAGAGATAAGCCTAACGGTTATCATCTGCTTCCTCTTCATCTGCCTTGTGCGGTTCCTGGCCATGCGTTATCACATCTCGCTGCCCATTCTCCGCGAAGAGAAACTCAAGGAATAGTAGGGGAAAGGCAACATTGAGAACAAGAAAACAGCCAATAGAGCGGATGTAGCAAGTAACCTTCTACATCCGCCAAATAACGAAACAGCACCTTGATTAATAATAAGCCATAACCACAACCAAAATGATATTACACCATGAAACCAAACAGAACAAAACAATTTGCCGTTCAATTCGTAGTTACATACGTAATATTCGTCGTCGTGAAAATGCTCGAAAGCATGGTTCTCGACGAACATATAGCTGCGCAAAGAATCCTTGCCTCAATCGAGACACTAGGCTTTGCCCTCCTTTTCTCACTCTTTACCGTCTTCTTCGGGCGTAGGTTGAGATAGGCCGATCATATATATGCTGGCCTATTGCTGCAACAACAAGCCCAAACCCAATCAGTGAAAAGATGCAACGCGTGCATCTTTTCACCTTTACTCCTTATTATATATTCCTTGGATTTTCCTCCTTTGAAGAGCGTATATGGATAGAATTTAAATCATAACCTTTATCGTTTCGTGCTTATTGCCATAGCTCACTTTCAGCAAATACACGCCAGGTGCCGACTGTTGCATAGGGATGACACGGCTACCTTTTCCTACAAAGCCCAGACGAGCTTTGTGCAACACTTTCCCAGATACGGAGATAAGCTCGATTTGAACCTGCTGCTCTTTGTCGAAATCAAAGTGCACCACTAGCCCATTATCCTTAACGGCACCAACAAACACCTTTTGTGAACCGTTGTTTGCAGGACGGGCAATGGCTGTGGTAATGCCTTTATACACCAGCACAAGCTCTTTAACGGTGATGCTATAACTTTTCTTAGGCGTCATACCCGAGCCATTGATGGAGAACTGCATATAATTGAAGTGCAACGGATAGGATCCCCTATCGTTGGGATGGTCCATCAAGTCGGCCAATGCAAGGCTGACGGTGTTGTCTTTGTTCTTCTTAAAGTCCTGAAACTCTTTGTTAATGGTGGTCATGTTACTGTTGTGCTCCTTAAAACGAAGGCTTAATTTGCTGATGTTCGTTTCACCTGCATTGAACGTAAGCCTAATACTGTCGGGCAGACTATAAAGAGGAATATCGTTATTATAGGCTACATAGGGATTACGTCCTGCATTATATGTGAAGGTCGTTTTAACCTCGTCTTTCGTGGGAGCATTGACAACATCCTTCAGATTTGCCGAATGGGTTACCTTCCACGTAGCATCGGTAAACGCACGAGCGGTGAGCGTGGGCCTATTGGCTATCTCAACGTTCACTTTTATTTGGTCGGTAAAGCTGCCCAACCTACCCTTTACGATGGTCGAACCATTCTTCAGGCCCTTAACAACACCATCGGTGACGGTGCAGACAGTTGGATCGGCAACTTCCCATTGCATTGCGCCAGGATACAAATTAAACACATTACCACCCACTTCTGTCTGTACTTCGATGGGATAAGCCACTTTATTGTCGAGCAAAACAGAGTCTAAGCGGATGGTTACAGGTGCTTCGGGTAGTAATTCCACTTCTATTTTCTCCGTTGCACCATTGTAACGGGCAATAATTTCACCCGATTGCTTTCCCGAAGCAAAGAAGCTGCCATCTGCTAAGATTTCTCCTACCTTGGCATCGACGGTTTGTTTCACGCCCTCAACGTTCTTTGAAACGAGCACGCCATATCGATTATATCCGTAGAACGTAGGTTTGTAGATGCCATAACGTGGCAAACGCACCTTTGTTTGAAGACATTTGATCTCGGTTATCGTGTTATCGGCGGGTGCTGTAGAAACTACGTAGATGCCATTGCTTACGGCTCGCTCATTTCCATCACTGTTTTTGTTCATCGGACCAAAATCTTTTAGGAACAGACAGCTTGAACCACCTCCGTCGAGGTTCATGGCATTGTAGGCGCCAACAAACTTCATGATTTCAGCCAACTCCTTAGTATTGGCTCCCGCAGAAATCGTACTGCGACCATCTACCACGCAATGAATAGCCGTTTTCTTGTCTTGCGTGTAGCCGAAACCCGTTCGCGGATGCAGTTCGTTCCATATTTCGGTCGTATTTACGGTTCCATTCTGCAACATCGGACTGCGTGGATCGCCGCCAATCACATCAGCAAATGGCGCAGTAGCACCACCAATAGACAAGTTTAGCGCTATTTTCACTTCCGTTCCAGCAGTTAGAGCTGCCAGTTTTTTGGCAATTTCCCCGTTGGCAGACAAAACCGCACTACCTGCGGGTATGTGCATGTTGCCCTTATTCTGTACAACCGAAACCACCTTTGCACGAACTTCCTTGTTCAGTTCCCACGTTTCACCATCAGACAGCGTAACCAACACCTCCGTTCCTTTTGCATCCGTGTGGGTATATTGTCCGTTATACTGATTGTAGAGCACCAATTGGTTATCCCCTCTCAGGTGGTTAACATGATTGATCTCATAACGATCCGCCCCAATTTGCAGGTTTCCCGAATAACTCATGCTACCGATATAGGGCACTTTCGACTTGTCGAAGGCAAACACCTGCCGATGATAAGACTCCGAATTGTTGTTGGCCAGCTCATTATTAACCACCGTGCAACCAATCGGCATACCAACATAGTCAGACACATTATAGAAGTCGCCGTTTGTTCCGGCAATATATACTTCGTTCTCTTTGCTTTTTCGGGCAGCGACTTTCGATGGCTGTTCGCCTCCGTAAATCGAGTCACGACCCAAAGCCGCACGATAAGTGATATAGGGATTGGTAAGGTCTACTTTCAAGAAAAACGCATTCATGCGCTTGGCGCCTTTAAATTCTAAGGCCATATATTGCGTTCCGGGCCCCGCTTTAAATATGGCAACCGTATCTACACGATAACTCTTTCCATCGATGACAACATCATTTGCTTGCGCATAGGTTGTGAGCAACAACAGAAAAAGGATACTTTGAAAAAGCTTTTTCATAAGAAAAAATAAGAAGAATAAGTGTTTATGCTATAAAATAAGGCAAAAGTGAGCCGATAGAAACCTTTCTTCAAGGCATTCTATCGGCTGTCTATACTAATCGATAACTACTTTTACCGTCTTCGTGTTTCCGTTCTTACCTTGAACGTTCAGTACATATACACCACGTGCAGGAGCCTTAACCGTTTGTCCATTTACCGTCTCTGCCACTCTCTGTCCAATGACATTGTAAAGACTAATGGCTTTGGCTGCCCCATTCACCGTGATAACGTTGCCACTAACAGTATAGTCCAGTTGCTCGCCTTCAACCTTGGTGATGCCGGTCGACACATTGTTTACAAATTCATAGCCACCATAACCGTTTCTGTAGGCATAGATATTGATAAGCGCTTTTTTATGTCCACCTTCTCCATCAATGATTTCTACTCTGGGCAAAGCCGTCCTTACGGCATTGCCCACACCTCCTAGCCCTGCTTGCGGGAAGCGATAGAGGAGCGTCATGTCGGCAAACGAACGACCTTCGTCTTTAAATTTAAAGATGTCGAAAGCTTGAGGAGCTTCTTTATCATCAGTGTTTGTTGAAGCCACGATAAGATAATACGAGCCATTAAGTTCGAATTCCGTAACACCATTTTGACCCGTGCTTGCAGGAGTCAACGGTTTGTTATTTTGGAAACCGTCAACCACAGCGCCATTCATATCATACAGCATCGGCATTGTGTTGAAACCGTCGTGATAAAACAGGTCGTTATCGATGATATTGATGCGTGGAGCAGCACCAGAAGCCACCGCTTTCTCAGGATTAAACTTTGTAAGCACTATCGTCTGCGGATTGGCTGCATCTGCTACGCCGCTGGTTACGGTATATTTAATTACAGTATTGCCTGCACCTGCTTCATTACCACTCACGGGAAGCATGATAATGCCGTCGCCATTCAGAATGTCGCCGTATAGGTCGTACGTATCTATGCGCATCGCTTTTGGCAAGGTGGCAGGCAATGTGGCGTTCAAAACCGTCTTATATTCCACAGGCGTTTTCGTTACATCCACATAATTCACCCTAAAAGTATGGGCTGCGCCATCACCGCGCATTTCGGTAGCCATGTTGGAAACGAATATATGTCCAGCATTATCTACCTGCACATCGTTGCAGATAAAGCCAAGAGCCTTTTCGCCTTCTTTCCACATGTCTGCAGGAAGTTCGATTTTTCGGAGCAATGCACCTGTTCTCGCATCGAGTTCAATAAGTTTCGACCCTTCTGCATCTCTGTTACACACGTACATTTTACCGTTAACAACGGCCATTCCACGTGCATCTCCAGCAACGCCACCAGGTAACACGGCGTTTCCACCGTTTAAAATCGCAGAGTTAAGATACAAATTGGTGAGTTGTTCACCTGTTGCTGTAGGCGCGTATATTGCCGCGTCTTTTGTGGTTTGTGCCACTGCTGAAACGCTACATAAAGCGCACACAGCCAAATGAAGTAAAGTTTTACTCATGATGTCTAGGTTTTAAATGTCAATAAATGGGTATCGTTAATCGTTTTATGTTCGCTAACACTAAGTATTCTTTGTCTTATTGCAAAAGTATATATATTTTTTTACATTCCCATCATTTTGACATATTTTCTTTGTTTTTCCTTTAAGGTTGGTTATAAACAAAGCGACTTGTAATCCCTACGCTTGTTTTGGATAAGCTTTCCTTATTAAAGAAATGGCCATCTCGCCATCTACCGCATAGCGGCAGTTAACATAACGATTGTTCATTATCCTAAACTCGCATGGCATTAATTATTCCTACCTTGTATATTAGCTATGAGCTTGTAACACTCGAAATGAACCATCGACATGTTACCACTATTTTGGACTCCTGTTCCATCTTATCTGGAACATTGTTCCATATCAACTGGAACACTGTTCCATGTCAACTGGAATCCTGTTCCAGCTAAGCGATAACAATGCGGGTACTTAAAAAGCACTGTACAAGGGGTTATTTATCACCTTCCAATCGCATATCTTTCCATTCGAAAACAATAAGAAAAAGGCAGGCATGAAGCATATTCCTACTTCGGGATAAACTACCAAACATTTTGCGCAAGACAAGGGTATAAGAAGAAACTATTATGCCAACTACTGCGCTGCGGTTGGTGCGTTTTTATTGATTAGATTACATAAGAACAAACGTTGCGCATAAGTCACTGCAACTTTTACCTCCTTTTATTCGTCTAATAATAAACAAAAAGCATAAGCATCATGAATACAAATAAAGGTATATATCGTTCTAGAGACCGCAAGATAGCAGGCGTTTGTGGTGGTATCGCCATGTTTTTCGATTGGGATGTCACCCTTGTTCGCCTCGTTTACGCCCTCGCCACCGTAACCACAGCCTTCTCGGGCGTCTTGGTTTACCTCGTGGCATGGCTTGTTGTGCCTAGTGAAGAGTTTAACCCAGAGCAAAATAAATAAGCTTTGGGCTAATAATAGATTACCCGCAGCCAACATCACACACTAGATAAAGAGGCTATACAAGTTATAAAAATGATGCCTTGATAGGTTTCTGGCAGCATTTACACACCAGTTGGGCATAACAACCAACTCGTAACATCTTATGCACATGGTAGTGGGCGTTGCGCTAATTACCACGTAACTGTTGGCATAATAGTTTTCAGTTGCATCCAACCTTGCTCAAAGAATAAGGTGCATTATCATAAGGCCACATATTTACGGCAAACCCATATCCGTAAGATATAGCGTAT
This sequence comes from Hoylesella loescheii DSM 19665 = JCM 12249 = ATCC 15930, assembly GCF_000378085.1. Classification (GTDB taxonomy): domain Bacteria; phylum Bacteroidota; class Bacteroidia; order Bacteroidales; family Bacteroidaceae; genus Prevotella; species Prevotella loescheii. The sequence goes on along the minus strand of NZ_KB899216.1, from coordinate 45,692 downwards.
CTATTAGCTTTAAGTGATGGGGAAAAGAACTACATCACGTATGCTTATGTGATGTAGAAATAAGAAACAACCCGTAATAGCTTATGTACATGTGAGAGATGTTGCGCCAACTACCGCGTAGCGGTTGGTCCTTTGGAAGGGCAGGGTTCGGAGCCAAAGCGACCTACCCTGTCATAATGATACGTTTAACCCCACAAGGCCGTAGGTCTTGGTCTTTTTCCATTGGTTAGTTTGTATAGGGATGTTAGTTGTTTGCGGGTGTAATTTTACATATTTGAAGAGAAAATGTCACCAATATACTGGCAGAATAATAGGGAGACGAGGAGAGTATTGTGCTCATTATCCACCTAGAAACGCATTTAACGGAAACAGACCAATACCCTACGGCATTGTTTCCTCTCTGCACAGCTTAGGCAGGGTAGGTCGCTTTGGCTCCCAACCCTGTCCTACCAACAGACCAACCGCTACGCGGTAGTTAGCATGATAGTTAGCCGTTGCGTCTGCCTAATTCAAAGTCTATGGTACTGAATCTCAAATTTGCCGAAGGTAGGTATCATAATTCCTTTGTCTTGTTTGATACGAATGCCACCTTATTCTGAAATAGCGTACTTTATGCAAATATGAAAACGAATGGTTTCTTATCACAAACTAGCTCATGCTTATAGGGATGCCGAGAGACATTCCTATGATGTACGAAACGCTTTTTGCCTATCTCCCTACGAGCGCTATTATCTTTAGGTTCGACCACTAATGCATGCAGCCCGCTTGTTTGTCACAAAGCGGGCTGCATGCGTTAGTTTCCTGTTATGGCGCGACTCATTTATTCCATACCACGGTCTTGCCATTTAGCTGTTCGCTGTTAGGTCCTACCATGATATCGAACTCGCCAGGCTCAACCACATACTTCATGGTGTTGGTATAAAAGCCTAGATCGTGCACACGCAGTTCGAAGTCTAAGCGTTGCGTTTCGCCACGCCTAATCATCACCTTCTTAAATCCCTTCAATTCTTTTACAGGCCTAACCATCGACGCCACCTTATCGGCTACATAGAGCTGTACGATCTCTTCACCATCCCTATCGCCCGTATTCTTCACGTCTACACTAACTTTTAGGCGTCCGTTGGCATCGAAATGCGATGCACATTCTATGGCACCGTATTCGAAAGTGGTGTAACTAAGTCCGAAACCGAAGGGATAAAGGTTGCGGTTTTTTAGGTCGATGTGGCGCACGGTGGATGTTTGTTCCATGTCGCCAGGCCGTCCCGACCGCCTGTAATTATAATAGTTGGGTATCTGTCCCTCGGCGTATGGAAACGAGACAGTGAGTTTTCCCGAAGGGTTTACATCGCCAAAGAGCACGTCGGCTACAGCGTTTCCACATTGTGTACCAAGAAACCACGCCTCCAACAATGCGTCTGACTGCTCTGCCACATGAGCTAACGTCAGCGGGCGACCGTTCATCAGCACCGTAACAAGCGGTTTACCCGTGGATTTGAGCGTATCAATAAGCTGCTGTTGCAAACCGGGAAGCGACAAAAAGGCACGACTTCGGCTCTCGCCACTCATCAAAGCTTTCTCGCCTACCACAGCAATCACCACGTCGGTATTGGCAGCAGCCTGCCTTGCTTTTGCAAATTCGTTGTTCTTCATGTCGAGAAAATCGCAACCGCGAACATACACCACATTTGCGTTAGTCCCAAGTTTGTTGCGCAATCCCTTAACCACCGTAACCACATCGGCATCTTCACCCCGTGCTTTCCACGAGCCCAACACCTCTGCTTGATTGTCGGCCAAAGGTCCAATAACGGCTATTCGCCCAACCTGCTTTGAAAGTGGAAGCACCCCACCTTCGTTTTTAAGCAACACCATACTCTTTGTTGCCGCCTCGCGGGCTAAGGCCATAAGCTCGGCCGAACGAACAGTTTGTTGCTCGCGGGCCTTGTCTAAGAAGGCGTATGGATTGTCGAACAGGCCTAAACGATATTTTTGTCGTAGTATTCTTTCCACTGCCGTGTTCACGGTAAACTCGCTTATCAAGCCCTTTCGCACGGCATCTGCGATGTGCGCATTATACAATCCGTCTACCATATCCATGTCAACGCCCGCTTTTAAGGCCATAATGGCGGCATCCCTATCGTTCTCTACCACGCCTTGCGCTTTGAGTTGAACCACCGCATTCCAATCGCTCACCACAAATCCCTTAAATGCCCATTGGTTTCGAAGCAAGTCGGTGAGCAACCAATGGCTGCCAGTGGCGGGTTCGCCATTAAGATCGTTGAAGGCCGACATGAACGTTTGCACCCCCGCATCTATGCAAGCCTTAAAGGGAGGCAGGTACATCTCGGCCAAGGTAGCGGGCGAAATGTCTACGGGGGCATAGTCGCGACCAGCCTGCGGAGCACCATACGCGGCGAAATGTTTGGCACAAGCCAACACCGAATTGGGTTTTCCCAAGTTCCATTGAAATCCTTTTACGCGCGCTTCGGCCACCTTACAGCCAAAGAAAGGGTCTTCGCCCGCCCCCTCTACGATACGTCCCCAACGCGGATCGCGTGCCAAATCCACCATCGGGGCAAAGGTCCAGTGTATTCCCGAAGCAGAAGCTTCGATGGCAGCAGCCTTTGCCGTGCGGTACATAAGGTCTAAATCCCACGAACACGACTCAGCCAATGGTGTGGGAAAGATGGTTTTGTAGCCATGAACAACGTCGAAACCGAAGATTAGAGGTATCTTCAAGCGCGACAAGCGCATGTTTTTCTCTTGCAATTTGCGTAGGTTGTCTACTCCGCCCACATTCAATACCGACCCCACCATACCACGTGCCATGAGCGAATCGCTAAGCGCCCCGCTCTTCGGACCCGTTAATAGCGAGCCGCCTACATACTGGGAGAGTTGCCCCACCTTCTCTTCGAGCGTCATCTTGCGCAGAAGGTCGGCCACAAAAAGGTCTTCGGCTGTTGTTATAACATGTCTCCCAAGAACTGGAACCTGTTTTTTCACAGCCTTGCTGCGCTGCCGTTGGGCATTCGTAGTTAAGGCAATGCCCAACAGGAGCATGCCCAACATTGTTGCACGTCGTATTTGCAATTGTAAATTCATTATGTATTTGTGTTACGTTTGAGATAGGCTGAGTCCCCACTCCATCTCTTATTTATCAATCATTTGTATCTTCACCTCGGCCGTTTCTAGTCCGATAGACTTCGCCTTGAGGTTAATCGCACCCGCTTCATTGCCTGCCTGCACCACCACAAGGCACTTCCCGAAGAACGCCTTACGACGATTGTCTTTAAATCTTTCGAGCGAGAAGGGGCTACCGTTGTCTACTCCAGCTATCGTGGCACTGCCTTCGAGCGAGAAAAGCACCTCGTTTTCGGCCCAAGGACAAAGGTTGCCATCCTTGTCTACCACCTCAACGGTGACGAAGACAAGGCTTCTCCCATTGGCACGAAGCGTATTTTTATCGGCCGTCAGTCGCAAATGGTGGGGTTGTCCTGCGGTGTTGATGGCTCGTTTTGCCACCACTTGTCCGCCTTTTCGCGACACAACCTCCACCGTTCCTGGTTCAAACCGTTCGCGCCACATAACGTGGTATTGGTGATTGTTGGCCTTTCGCCTAACGCCACGCGACTGCCCATTGACAAAAAGCTCCACTTCGTCGGCATTGTTGTAATAACACCACAGGTCGATTTCTTGTCCCTGCATCCAGTTCCAGTGTGGAAATAGGTGCAATACGGTTTTCATCGTCCACTCGCTTTGGTAGAGATAATAGGCGTCTTTGGGAAATCCCGCCAAGTCTACGATACCAAAATAACTGCTGCGTGCAGGGAAATTGAAGGGTGTTGGTTCGCCAATGTAGTCGAAACCAGTCCAAATAAACTGCCCCGAACAATAGGGTGTGTGCTTCACAACATCCCATGTGGCCTCGTGAGTTGCGCTCCACGACGTGCACGAGTTATCGTAAGACGAGCAAAGAAACGAAGGGTCGATAAACGGACGACGCTTACCTGGCAGGCGCCTAACGGAGTCGCTGGGCATAGCATAAAAGCCGCGGGTTTGCAAAGCCGATACGCTCTCGGTCATCAAGAATGGCTTTCGGGGGAAATTCTTGGGCACATTGGCCACTTGCTTGCTATGATAGTTAAAGCCAACAACGTCTATCGCACCACTTTTAAACAAGTGGTTGTTGGGCGAAACCTCGTTGCATCCAGCCGTTATAAGACGCGAAGGGTCGTTACGACGTACGATATCGGCCAGCCAACGCGTAAGTTTGGCATTGTCGCTAAGTCCTTTGTCTGCGGCCAAACGTACTGGGTCGCGTGCGTTATTTAGCAAAATGTTCACGTCGTCGAGGTCTACGCCTTGTTTTTTGGTGGTGTTCCATTGTTCAAGAACTTCATTGCCGATGCTCCACAGAACGATACTAGGGTGGTTTCGATCGCGAAGTACCATGTCGGTAAGGTCTCGTTCGGCCCATTTATCAAAGAATAAGGCGTAGTCGAACTCCGTTTTGCCCACCCGCCATTGATCAAAAGCCTCGTCTATCACCATCAGTCCCATGGTGTCGCATAAGTTAAGCAGTTCGGGAGCAGGTGGGTTGTGGGCGCAACGAATGGCATTGGTGCCCATTTCTTTCATCATACGCAGCTGCCGATACAAGGCATCTTCGTTGATAGCTGTGCCCAAGCAACCCAAATCGCCATGAAGACACACGCCATTGAGCTTTGTAGGCTGACCGTTGATGGAAAAACCCGTGGTGGCATCAAAGGCAATGGTGCGCAATCCCATGGTGGTGGTGTCGCGATCTATTACCTCGCGACCCGCCATCAATTCGGTTATCACCTTATATATATGAGGGGCATTGGGCCACCACAGCTTAGCATGCGACACGTTGAGTCGCTGATTGACGGTGGTTTTACCCATTCGCGCCACACATCCAGTTACCGATTGCGCCACACGACGCCCTTCGGCATCGTAGAGCGATTGTCTAACGCTAAGCTTGCGATTTTGTTTTGCAAAGCTTTCGATGGTTGTATTGAGGGCGACGGTTGCCTTATGGCCTTTCACCGTAGGCAAAACCTGCACGCCCCATTGAGCCACCCTAACCTCAGAACTACGCAATAGGTAGACATGTCGATAAATTCCGCAGCCAGTGTACCAACGACAGTTGGGCTGTTGGGCATTGTCTACCCGCACGCACACAACGTTGTCGCCCCCCTTCTTGTTTAAGAATGGGGTGATATCAAAGCCGAAACCGATGAAGCCGTTGGGCCTAATGCCCACCAAATGGCCATTAACATACACCGAAGTGTTCATAAACACACCATCAAAATGCAGTACGTAGCGGCTTAAAGTATCGCTATCGTTCAGCGTTAGATGTTTACGATACCACCCCACACCACCTGGCAGCGCACCGCCAACGGCTCCTGAGGGGTTCTTTACATAGAAGTTGCCCTCGATAGCCCAATCGTGAGGCAGGTTAAGCACACGCCAAGAAGTGTCGTCGAAGGTTGGTTGCGCCATGTTTGCACTGTCGGCCAAGGCGAAACGCCAGTTGGCGTCCCACAATTGGCGTTCCATTGCATGCAAGCCAAGTGTCGCCCATGTCACAAACGACAAGAGCGACAACTTGCAAACCTGCTCCATACGATGCAAGGAGCAGGCCAACCAAGCCTTGACAAGTATAGATAAGGGGCGCATCATTTCACCAATATCTTGTTGCCATCTACTACATAGACACCAGGTTGCAGTTTTCCGTCCTCCAATTCATCGGCTACCTTCACCCCCGACACGCTATAAACGCCTTTCTTTGCTCGTTGCTTATCGGCTTTTGGCATGTCTATACCCGTGCTTACAGGTATTTGTGCGGGCGTGTTAAGGCTAGCAATGAACATGCGCACATTGTGGGCGCGAAGCACGCAGCCCTCTTTACGAAGGCGTTTCATCAGTGCATCGGTACCTATCTTAAACACGGCGTGGGTATTGCCTTCTTTCATCGTGCCCGATAGCTTAACCAATTCGTGGCCTTGGGCATCACAAAGCGAGAGCGAAGGCGAATGGCCGAAGGTCTCCATATCGACAACCAGCGCATCATTTGCCGCTAACTTGGCGAAGCGACTTGCTTCGAGCACCACTTGCGCATCGGGCGACTTCACCTGTTTAACGTCTACCGAGGGCACTTCGCCAAACCATATCGGTCTGTTAGCACGCTTATAAACGCGCACCCAATCAAGGTCTAGCGTGTATTTGGTGTTTCGGTTAAAACGTTTGCCATTCAGTTCGGGATTGTCTTCGGGATAGCTGACGCCCCAATTATTACCACCTATCTGGCCCGTAATGGCTAAATCCCAAACCTGGTCTTCACCCTTGGGCATGTTTTCGGGTTTAAGCAAGCTCTCAAACTTCTCCGTTGACTGCCACACCGAGCGCACTTTGCCATCAATAAGGAACGTAACCACAATGCCATTGCGGTCGGTTTGCTTGTCAACTTGCACGCCATAGACGTGGAAATCTGCACTTGGATTGAAGTCAACCGGGCGAATACGGTGGGCAGAATCATTGATATTGTAGTGCACTTTATCGCCCCAGGTTATGTCTTTGCCATGTATGCTCTGGTTAACCATATACTTTCCGGGATGGTATTTGCGAGCACTGCTCACGAAAACCTCTTCCAAATCAATCTCAAACATGCTCGCTCCCTTGATGTGACGTAACCACAGGGCCATCCAAACACCATATTCGTAAGGTATTTTAGCACGCATCTCAATACGAGAATATAACGGATAATACTTCTTTGGCTGAGGATAATAGTTCTCTTGGGGCTTTGCGCGATAGGGATGTGTGCTAGACAACGCCCCCGAACGCCAACAAAGCTTGCCCGGAGCATGAGGAGCTGTTATGTGTTGGTCTACTTGTGCGGTGATACGCACAAAGTCTGGCTTGTCTGCTGGCAGAAGTTTAACCTGACTGGCATAATAGTTTTGCACCATACCTTGGCCTGCATTGAAGCCATAATCCCAACCGGGACCATGCCCATCTCCACCATATAGGAACCAATAGTTGGCATTAAGCTTGGGCGACGTAAACTCGTCACCATCAAAATAGGTCCATCCGGCAGGCTGTTCCTTGGCAGGAACAGTGCCGTTGACACCTTTGTGCAGCCCCTGCGCACCCGAAAACATGGGCGCTAACAACAGAATGGGGAAAAGAAATAACTTTTTCATGAATATTTTTTGGGGATCTTACATGTATAAAATGCCTGACTTAAAAGGGGCGGTTAGCCTGTTCTGCGCTCGCCAAAAACGATGCCTGCGAAGGCAAAGTTTGGCGAGCGACTACAAAAGAACTAGGGTTTTACGATGGTGGCCTTCATCGTTTCGAAGTTGATGGTTATCTTCGTGCCGGCCGTCCATACGTAATCTTTGTTTGGTTCGGGTGCTCCTTGCTTGCGAAAGAGGAATTCTCCCGTATCGGGATCAACGTAAACCTCGCGTTTCCAGTCGCCAAACTTATTCACATGCTTGAATGTTGGGATGCTGGGATAAATCCTCACGCGCCCCGTCTCGGGCAAAGTAACGCTCATACTCTTACCATCGGCATCAACGGTAAAGGTAGCCGAGCTGCTTCCCGACCACGCTTGGAGCTTAACAGGCTCGATAGCCACCTCGCGCGAATCAAGTCCTACGTATATCATATATATGCCATCGGCGGCCACAACAGCGCGATTGTTCTGCACGGTGAATCCTGTGGAGGTGGCAAGGGTAGCAAAATTGCCGTTTCCAAATGCCTTTTCTTCAGAGAATTTCACGCCTGTGCCAGCCTTAAGGTAGGCAATATAGAACCAACGCGACTTGCCTGCGTAGCCATTTTCAAGACTAACAACACCTGGCGAAGCCCAATTCCATTGGCCAAAAGCATCACCTGTGAGGTAAAGTTGGTCTACACTGCCAGAGATTTTGCTCTCGGGCGTGGGCTCACCAAAGTCTGCGCTGCCCTCAGCAACATTCAAATTCACCGTCGTTTGTTTGGCAACGGGCACAGCGGGCACGTTGGCTGTATTCAATCCTGGATATACCAGCTTGCCATTTTCGATGGTTAAGAGCATCGTATTCCAATCTCGCGCGTTGTATTTAGATGTGGCGTAAAGCTTCAAAGCACCTGTGTTCGACGTGTTCAGCGAGAGTTTCGCACCCTTTATCTCGGCTTTGGTTTCATCACCGCCAAAACATTCGCCCGTGCCATACACCTCGGGCTTCTCGAATGCAAGCAATTTGCGGTTCAAGTCTACATAAACAAGGTATAGTCCTGTTTGTTCTACCGCGGCTTGACCATTGCCATCAAGCTTTGTTCCCACAACGGTGTTGAACGTTTTCACTGCATTAGCGCCATCGGGAGATGTAGACCACGCCAACGTTTTACCTGCCTCTACATAGCACAAGCACCAAAATTCGCCGTTGCCAGCTGCTCCCACGGGCGTCATCGTTACCATTTGGGGCGAGTTCCATGAGCCAACGCCATCGCCTGCCATGTAAAGATGCTCGGAAAGACCAGTAGCCTCGACGCCGTCGCCACCTACTCGAGCGGTAAAAGCATTGTCGAGCACGCTATATTGCACACTAATGGCGTACTGCCCCTTAAGGGTGAAGCGCAAATTAACGTCAGATTTTGCCGTGAGTGGTGCGTACTTGGCATTAAGCACATTGGTTCGAACACTTTTACCAGTACCCGTTAGTACGGTGGCAAAGGTATCGGTCTCGGCCTCATTATCGTCGCTCACCACCACAGGTTTGCCATCTGCATAGGCAAAAGCGTATTCGGTGGGCAACACAAACTCTGTGCTATCGGCGTTACTCCATGTCACCACGTGGCGCAAGCGGTCGTATTCCATCTTGGCCAAAGGCAAAGTGCGGTCGCCCTTATCGTTCAAGGCCAATTCGCCACGCACATACAATTTCACGGGAATGATTGTTAGCTTTTTCTTTTGCTTACTCACCACCAGTGTATATAAGCCCTCGGCAGGCACGGTTATCTCTCCGTTGCCTTCTCCAAGTTGGCATTCCATCACGCCAGAGGCTGCATCGGTAGATGTTATCTGGCCACCATAATATACGGGATGACCATCATCGCCCACGTAAGAGATGCGCAATCCGCCATTGGTTGTTAGCCATACGTTGTGGCTAAGGATGTTTTCGTGCGTCTTGGCCACGAGTTGCCCTGTGGCAATGGGTCGCGAAAACTCGGTGGATGAGCCTGAAACGTAAACGCCCGCAGGCACGTTTTCAACAGGGTCGAACCCTATATTGTTGTCTGCGCAGCCTGCCATCAGTGGCAAAAGCACTGCTAGCAGTGTATGTTTTAGCTTTATCATGACTTTATCTTATTACATGTTATGTTTTTTAGTTGATGAGTTGGACAGTTAACGAGTTGACAAATTCTCCTGCCATATCCCTGCCTTCTCATGGCTCTGCACTAAGCCTAGCTTTGCATTTCACAAACTTTAGCCATGTCCCAACTAAACCTTTAAAAGGCATTTAATTGATACTGGTCGAGTTGCATACGTTTTGTACTGCCATTACACATAAGATGGAATCGTGTTCCTGCTTATATGGAACCTCATTACAGTTGATCTGTAACAGCCTTACATCTTAGCGGGACCCCGACGTTTTACCTTAAAGCTTGCTACAAAGGCTTATTTATGGCCTTGCAAAAGCCAAGTGCCGTTCGCAAGAATGACATGAGACGGGCGTGCGTATTGCCACTGGTTCACCATGACATGTCCACCCTATCACCATTGCGAGCCAATCTTATCACCATTGTGGGTTTTGTTTCCACCCCACAAGTTTCATCAGCTCGGATTGCGGAATGGGGTACCAATACATCTTAGGTTGGAACGCGCGCCGCTCAACAACATAGGGCGTGTAGGTGTAAGTGGGCGTTGCCTGCGTGTTATCGCGCTCTATTCGCAATCCTCTTAGCGGTGCGCCCAGTGTAGACGATGCCACTTTCCAGCGCCTAACATCCCAAGCACGATGCTCTTCGAAGGCCAATTCCACACGGCGTTCACGTCTAATGCGTTGGCGCATCTCGTCTTGAGTAAGCCCAGAGGGCAGCGGGTGCTGGTCGGCACGTTCACGAACAAGGTTCACATATCGTGCAATGTCGGCATTGTCGGGGGCGTATTCGTTCAATGCCTCTGCGTAATTGAGGTATATTTCGGCCAAACGGAAGAAGGGGAAGGTGTGTCCCAGCTTTCCGCCACCCGTCTGAATGTTCACCGACTCGTTAAGATACTTGCGCAGATAGTGCCCTGTTGTTGTGGCATTGGTTTGATACAATCCGTCTTTACCACCGATATAGCATTCCACCTTACCATTATGGAAGTTTTGCTCGTTAAAGAGGAAAGTGGCATCCATTCGGCTATCGCGGTCGGCATAGGGGTTGGCTGCCTGTGTAGGGTTGGTCCATGAGAAGTCCGTTCCATCTGTCATCTCGTATGAATCAAGCAAGTTCACCGACGGGTTTGTACCACCCGTACCGCCAAAGCTAACGGGGAAATTGGCCTTTTCTACATTATCGGAAACCGTGTAGCGACGCATGAAAATGTATTCGGTGCTTTGGAACTGGTTTTGGAACAACTGCCCATAGCTGGTTGCCAACTGATAGGCGCCCAAATCGATAACGGCCTTGGCAGCTTTGGCGGCTAGTTCCCATTTCTCGGCATTGGTTGGGAGGTTTGTTTCGTCGAGATTCTCGTAGTCGAGATACAGAGGACTAGCCGCATAAAGCAACACGCGGCTTTTCAAAGCCAATGCCGCGCCTTTGGTGGCATGACCTAATGCCGTGTCGTCGCGCCAAGGTTTCAAGTCTAAATATTTAGCGGCAGTATCGCACTCGTTGACTATAAACTTCACACATTCGTCCATCGAGGGACGAGCCATACCACTATAATCGCCCGAAATGCTGAGCGACGACTTGACGATGGGCACAGGACCGAAACGTTTGAGCAGTTCGAAATGGAAGAATGCACGCAAGAAACGCGCCTCGGCCTTCCATATACGGATGTCTTTTTTACGGTTTTCGTATTCTGTATGGGTCTTCGGATCGAGCCGATAGGCGTCTAAATTCACCTCGTCGGCATGATCCATCAACTCACAAGCCATGCGTATGCCCATGTAACAACGGTCCCACGGATTGTCGGGATTGGTTGCAGCGTTCCATGCACCCGTGTTAAAGCTCTGCACTTCGGCCGTTTGCAGGGCAAACTCGGCATCGTCGGTGGCGGCATCGAACATGGCGTTGCCGTCCATACGCGTCAGTCCGTCGGGCAAAAGGGTGTATATGTTGGTGAGATATTGCTGCGTGCGGATATAAGAAGAAAAGGTCATATCCTTGTCGATGTACGAGTTGGCCTCCCTGTCGAGAAACCCACTGCACGAAATCAGCGACATGCCGATGCCCAACCAAAGGGCTGCGGCGCCACGCTTAATGATGCTTTTACTCATAGATATGCTGTTTTTAGGGAATTATAAGGAAGTACTGACGTTTAGAAGGCCACCCTTACGCCTAGGCTTAGGGTGCGCATCAGTGGATAATTGTAGAGATTGCCCGCTTCGGCATCGCCCAAATCGTGCAAGGCATCGATGGTAAACACATTGGTGGCGTTGGCATAGAGGTAAACGTCGCTTAATTTTATGGCCTGCGCCATACGCTGTGGAAGGGTGTAACCCAACTGCACATTACGCAAGCGAAGGAAACTGCCGTTGCGTCGCCAGAAGGTAGACGAGCGGTAATTGTTGTCGAAGTCTACTGTAGAAAGTCGTGGATAGCTGGCCGTGGGGTTTTGTGGTGTCCAGCTGTCAAGTGCCAAAGGCGATGCCGTGGCATTGTCTTTAAACGAGTAGACACCAGGTCCGTTGATGTAGATGTCGCGCTTTGCCACACCTTGAAGCATCAGGTTGAGGTTCAGTCCACGCCATTTGCAACCCAAAGCCAGCATGTAATTCCACTGGGGAACAGTGGTATTGCCCACAGGATAAGCGTCGTTGGCATTGATAACGTTATCGTGATTTTGGTCGACATACTTGATATCGCCAGGCGCTACGTGCCCAAACTGGGGTACAGGAAGACCTGGCTTGAGCTTGCCATCGGCATCGAAGTCGCTCTCTTGGTACAAACCGTCGGCCACGAGCATAACAGGCTGCCACACGCTATACCCCTTTTGGTAGAGGTAAGGTTCGGCCCTGAGGTCTTCGCCCTGCTCGGTTACCTTACTTTTGGCATACCACAGACCTGCCTCGGCATAATAGGCAAACTGGTTTTTCAAGGTTTTCTCGTATCGGGCAGAGAACTCGAAGCCGTGGTTTTCTACGCGTCCGATGTTGGTCATGGGCAGAATGCCACCCCAGGATGCACCAACAAACCCAGGAACACGCGAATAAGGACGGGTGAGAATGCCCGATTGCACTTCGTTGAAAACATCGGCCGATAGCGTAAGACAATTGAAAAGCTTGGCATCGAAGCCTATGTTGAGAATGGCTTTGTCTTCCCAACGCATGTCGGGATTGGGCAAGGTGGTTTCGCGGAAGCCACCCGAGCTGTTGGCGGTAGTGCCAAACAGGTAGCCACCGTTATAATCGTAGGTGGCATCGAAGATGTAGCGGGCCGTGGTTTGGTCGTTTCCTATCTTACCATACGATGCGCGCAGCTTCATATAGTTGGCCCATCGGGCATTGCGCATAAAGTTTTCGTTGCTTATTACCCATGCAACCGATCCCGCAGGGAAGAACCCGAAGCGATGTTTGGGTGAAAAATTGTCGGTTCCCATGTACGAAGCGGTGAACTCGGCCACATATCTCTTGCCGAAGTTATAGGTAAGTCGACCTGCCCAATTTAAATACCTTGCGTCGTCGCGCACACCATATTCCTTATATATATCGGATACGAACATGGCCATGGCATCCAAACCATGTCGGCCGAAAGTGTTGCCGTATGCTATTTGCGCCCTAAAATTGGCCCGATTAAAGTCTGTTCGGAATCCTTCTGCACTTTGTAGGGGCTCGTTTGCACCGTATTGGGTGTACTGATAAATGGGCATATTGTTGGCATCTACACCTGTTTGCGTTAGCGAATAACGTGCATAGTTACGCGTTTTCTGCGAAATTTCGGCCACGTAGTTGTTATATCCCACTGCCACATTTGCGCTAAGACCCCGCACGAGCTTGTTGAAGTTGTAGTCTAACTTGAAGATTACCTGCATCGAACGTGCATTCTCTTCGTATAAACCACGGTTTAGGATATCGCCAACAGGGTTTGTATAGTTGCTCGTTCCACCGTAACTGCCATTGGGATTGATAACGGGGAAGGCGTTGGGGGGTGTCGTCCACATCGAGCGCATTATCTTGCCTGCGCTCACTCCACCACCAGGCGTGCTTTGGTCGCCAATACTCACACCGCTATATAAGGATGCCGTAAGTTCGGGTAGCACGTTCACGTCGAGGTTGGCCCTAAAATTATAGCGCGAATAGGTAGCGTTGGCATTCTCTTTTTGCTTTCGGTCGGTACCTGCATATAGTCCGCCGTTATGCAACAGACCTGCCATCACATAATAGCGAATACCCGAACTGCCCCCGCGAAACGTCATCTCGGCCATGGTTAGCGGTGCCGAGCTGCGCAAAAGCTGCTTGCGCCAATCTACATTGGGGTAAAGATAGGGATTGCTACCATTTTGATAGGCTGCCAGAGCTTCGTCGTTGTAGCGGGCTGGTAAGCCATCGTTGGCCAAAGCTTGGTTGTAGAGCCGCGCATAATCGTAACTTCCCAACGGCTGAGGGCTTGTAGTGGGCATTTGTAAGCCTGTTTGCACCCTGAATCTTATTGTGGGCGATGCTATTTTACCTTTCTTTGTGGTTACAAGTAATACGCCATTGGCACCACGCGCTCCGTAAAGGGCCAGTGCTGCAGCGTCTTTCAGTAGCGAAACGCTTTCTATCTCTTCGGCCGAGATATAGTCGAGCGGTGCTTCGAACCCGTCGATGAACACCAACATCTTTTGTCCGCCAACGAAAGAACTAACGCCACGTGTGTACATGTTTTGCATATAGAAGTCGTAACCGGGTTCGTCGGCCTGCTGCATCACGGTAAGTCCGGGCAGTAAGCCTTTAAGGGCGTTACCAACCGTTGGTGAAGTGATGCGCATGAGCTGTTCTCCACCTGTGGTAGACATGGCCGACGAGGTTTTCCAAACGTCTTGCAAGCCGTAAGCCACATGGTTAAGGTAGCGCACGTGTTCAACAGAATAGCTCTTGGATGCGTCTCCTTTGTCGCTTATCTCGGTTGTTTCCACCGTATCGGTTTCGTTATACAGCTGCGCCCACAGGCCTAGGGGCAACAAGGCGCATGCTGTTATCAAGCTGATATATCTTCTTATCATAGTTGTTTGCAATTTGGATGTGTTGAACGGATTTACCAACCGGGGTTTTGTAAGAGTTGTCCCTTGTCCACTTCTACCTGCATCAGTGGGTGCAAATACGAGTGGCGACTCCACGAACGATTCTCGAACACGTATGGTTTGTAATGCACATGGTTCTTGTTTCCATCTGGCGAAGAGATGTTTAGCCCGTATATCTTACCGCGCATCACGCCTTCGTTCTCGGCAATCATCCATCGGCGGATGTCCCAGAATCGGTGATCTTCGAACGCTAGCTCAACGGCACGCTCGTTGTGAAGCTTCGCTCGGAACTGTTCTTTGGTTAGCGAAGCTGGAAAATCGGGCATACCAGCACGCTGTCGCACCTTATTTACGGCCTCGAAGGCTTCTGCGGGTGGCGTGTCGGCATACTCGTTCAGTGCTTCGGCTAAGTTAAGGTACAGCTCGGCCATACGGAAATTAATCCAATCGACGTTAACCGAGTTGAGCGGAGGCGTAACGCGCACCGTGCGAGGCACCCATTTGTGGAGCAAATGACGTGTTTTGTCGGTGCTGGAACGGTGTAATCCACCTGGCAGAAAGTCGATAAAGGTGATTTCGTTGTTCCAAGACGACCCATGATAAGCCACCGTTTGCTTGAAACGGGGGTCTAACGAGTTGTAGATTTCCATGAGATTGCTACCGCCCGCTTCGTTCCAATCGGCTGGTGTACCGTCTTTCTTCTCGTAAAACTTCACGAAGTTGAACGTAACATACAATCCACCGTCGCCCCAAGACTTGTTCATGGCCCACATGGGCAGATTGGCCACCATGGGTAAACGACTCACCTTGAAGTTGCGATATTTCTTATTGGCCAGTATTATTTCTACGTTGTCGGGTTCTGCCCATACGTTTTCGTAGTCTTGTTCGGGGTTTCCTGTGTTCAGAAGACCGTAATGGCCCGATGCCGTAGCAGCGTTGATGGCCTCTCTTGTGGCATCGGCCGCCTTCTTCCATCGTTCTTTGTCGTAGTTGCCATAACAAATCAGGTCTTCATGACCAGGGAAAGGCAGGTAAGGCGTGGAGGTATTGAACAGCGGACTAGCTGCATAAAGCAACACACGACTCTTCAATGCCAAGGCGGCAATACGCGTGGCGCGCCCCACTTTGGTATCGTCGGTATAGTAATCGGGTAATATTTGGGCAGCACGATCACAGTCTACCAATATCGAATCGATGCATTGGGCGAACGTGTTGCGTGGATATGTAGAGAAGTCTGCGGCATCTAGCACCGTACGAATAATGGGCATGCCACCATAACGATAAGTGCCCTCCCACAAAAGCATGGCTCGCATGAAATAAGCTTCACCCATTGCACGCTTATTAAAGTCGGGATCGCCTGCATCGTAAGGCACTTCGTGCACACGTTTCAATATCCTGTTGCACACGCGCAGCACGTTCCAGCGTTGGTAAAAACGGCTGTCTTCGTCCCATTCAATGCTATTGTTATTATGATTGTCTACATTCCATGCCGAGTTTCCTTTGGCCCAGTCGGCCACATCTTCGGCTTCGTCGCAAGCCGAGCCAAGCGTCGACGACGAGCCTAGTCGTCTATCGGTGTTGCTGGTGCTGGCATTGAAGCCCAAGGGCAGGCCTTGCGCGTAGATGCCGGTAAGGTATTTCTCGGCCAAAGTTCGGTCGGCGAACACCTTGTCTTCGTCTAGCTCTACCGATGGAGGTGTTTCCAGATAGTCGGAACAAGCTGTGGCCGTGGCCGCGAGCAATATAATGGATAGATAGATGAACTTTTTCATGATTGTCAGAAATTGATGTTAAGTCCAATATTGTATATCTTTTGCAGCGGATAGGTGTTTATTTCCACGTTGCCCCCACGCGAAGGAGCTTCGGGGTCAAGGTCTATCACGTCGGTCCAAGTGATAAGGTTCGAGCCGCTAACATATAAACGCACGCTCTGCACACCCAAGGGATGCACCAGTCTCTTATCGAAGGTGTAGCCCAACTCGAGGTTTTTCAGGCGCAGATATTTGGCATCGCGCGTCCAAAGGTCAGAATCCTTATAGTTGTTGTCGGTATCTTTGTTTGGGTTTAACGACAGACGGGGAAACCTGATGCGTTCGCCACGACCATATCTGTCGGCTGTCCACCGCTCCAAGATAAGGCTTTTGGCACTCTCCTTTCCATTAAAGAAAGGCCAAAGCGAGCGTCCGAAGTACTTGATCGACACGTTGGCAGCCCCTTGGAACAGCGCCGAGAGGTCGAAACCTTTCCAACTTGCTCCGAAAGAGAAACCGTAAACGATCTCAGGAGTGGGCGAATAGCCAATAGGAACCCTGTCGTAGTCGTCTATACGTCCGTCTTTGTTCACGTCCACATAGCGCACATCGCCTGGCTGCAACTTGTTTCCGTTCCACGCACTCACTGGTCGGTCAAGGGCGTTTATCTCTTCCCACGAGTTATAATATCCGTCGAAAAGCAGTCCGTAGAACTGTCCCACTCGCCGTCCTGTCTCCATTTGGTACGCATATTTCTTCTGTACCTCGTCTTTAAACAGCACTTTGTTGCGCGCGAACGAATAATTGAAGCGTGCCCAATAGCGTAAGTCGCGAATGTTGTTGCGATAATTCACGTCCAATTCCCATCCTTTGTTCTCCATTTCACCCATGTTATAGGCGGGCAAGTTAGCTCCGATAACCATGGGTTGCGTGTTGCGGTTGGCCAAGATGTTATTGCGACGTTCCTTAAACAAGTCGAACGCCACGGTGAGATGGTTCTTCAAGAGGTTCATCTCTATACCGAGGTTCAGCTTCCGCGCTTTTTCCCACGTCAGTTCGGGGTTTCCAATCTTGTTTTCAACCACCATTTGCGAGTTAACGGGTTGCGAAGCCTTACCGAAATTATATTTGTAAAGGTCTTTGTTTTCTGCATCGCCATACGAAGAGGGTAGATAAAGGAAGCGGTCGCCACCAATCTTGTCGTTACCCACTTCGCCATAGGTGGCCCTAAGCTTTAAGAACACCACGTAATCGTTCTTTGGAAAGAAGGGCTCTTCACTAATTACCCAACCCGCCGACACTGCGGGGAAGAAACCAAAGCGCCTTCCCTTGGCGAAGTTTTCTGTGCCGTTGTAGCCCATATTGAACTCGGCCAGATAACGCGAAGCATATTCGTAGGTGAGCCTACCCACCAAACCTTGGTAGGCATTGGGCACCAGATACTGCAAATTGGGCGAATAATACTTGCTTTGGTTGTAAAGCAACAGGGCCGTAGTGTGGTGTTTGCCAAAGCTTTGGTCGTAGTGCAAGCCCAATTCGGCGTATATCTTGCGGTTCTTTCCATAATCGGCCGAGGCAGCCCACACCGTTTCTTCCTCCTTAGGAACGAACACCACGCCCCCAGCAGCATTAGGGTCGCGCTCGGGCGTATAATAATGAATGCTCTTGCGGAACTTCTTACGACTGTAATAATAGCTGTCGAACGATATGCTACCATGTACCGAGAGGCCCTTGAGCAACCATCGGCTTAGGTCGTAGTCTAATCGCAAGGTGGTGTTCACATTGTTCTTACTGTCGGCGTCATAGCCATTGCCCAGCAACATGCCGTAAGGGTTCTGCTCGCCAAGCACATCTTGCAGCCTAACCACTTTGCCGTCGATTAGCCCAGGTGAGCTTAGGGGATTGGCCCACGATATTTCGCGCCAGATGGTGCTATTCCCCGAACCAGGCGTACGCACGTTTTCCACCTGCGCAGCCAACTGCAAAGAGGCCTTGAAGTCTTGTGTGACGACAAAATCGAGGTTCGAACGGAAGTTGTAACGCGAGTTATGGGCATTTACGTCATGGTCGGCGTCTACCTTAGTGTGGTTATACATACCCTCTTGCGAGTAATATCCAGCCGAAACAAAATACTTCACGCGGTCTGTTCCACCTGTTAGCGTAAAGTTATGCTGGGTGCGCAGGGTGCTCTTACGCAAGAAATCGCCCGTCCAATCCATGTTGGGATGAAACAAAGGGTCGGTTCCATTACGGTATAATTCAATGTCCTTATCCGAGAAACGGGGCATGTATGGAGCACCCGACACATAAGTGTCGTTGCGTTGAGCCTCGTTATAGAGCGTGGCATAATCGGCACTGTTAAGGTAACTGGGAATAGCCGTGGGGCGTTGTATGGCCACATTGCCCGAATAACTCAACTGGGGCTTGCCCGTTTTACCCTTACGCGTGGTGATAAGGATAACGCCATTGGCTCCACGAACACCATAGATGGCCGTAGCCGAGGCGTCTTTAAGAATGCTGATCGACTCTATTTCGTTGGGATCGACACCGTTATAGTTGGGCCTTTCTACGCCATCGATCATCACCAGCGGTGCGGTGTTGTCGGTAAAGGTACTCACACCGCGTATCAACAGCGTAGAACCGTCTTCGCCTGGCGCACCACTGCGTTGCATGGCGATAAGTCCGGGCATCTTTCCCACCAACATATTGCTGATGTTGGCTTGCGGAGTCTGCACCAGGTCTTTTGTCGTTACAGACGAGATGGCACCCGTTACGCTAGCTTTCTTTTGTGTGCCATAGCCTACGACCACCACTTCGTCCAACTTTCTGGCAGCGTCTTCGGTCATGGTGATACGTAGGCGATTGTTGTTCTTCACGGTTACGTCTTGCTGAACATAGCCGATATACGACACAGAGAGTGTTGCATTGGCGGGAACTTCAAGGGCGAACTCACCGTCTACGTTGGTTATGGTGCCAAGGCTAGTGCCTTTTACCATGACGCTGGCACCCACAATGGGTTCGCCCGAGTCGTCTTTTATCACGCCCGAGATTTTCTTTCCGTCCTGTTGTCGGCTTGCCGACCCCTGTTTAGGAGTGCTTTGGCGGTTTGTGCTTTCATCTGTCTTGCGCACCAACACCACAGTGTTGTTGTTAAACGAGAACTGCACGCCCAATGGTGACAGCACTTGCGCCAACACTTTTTCTAACGGTTGGCCCTCGCACACCATCGATACGCGCGTCTTAGGGTTGAGTACGCTGTTGCGATAGACAAAGGTGAAGGGCGTTTGTTTTTCCACCTGCCTGATAAAGGTGGCAACCTCTTCGTTGTGAAGGTTGAGCGTAACGCGCTGTGTTTGGGCCGTTACGGTCTGAACCATCCACAAAAGCAAAGCCACAAGCAGCCAAACGCGCCTGTCTTTGTGTCCACTTCTTCGGTTCTTAGTCATTTTAGATGTGTATTTAGGTTTCTAGTTACATGGGGAGATGCTTGTCGACGTTGGGGCGCGAAGCCCAAAACGCGACTGGGCCATTCACTCCACGATGATATCTTTGCCCTGCTTGCGGTATTTAAAGCCGTATTGCAGACTCAATGAGTGTAGCACACTTTCGAGCGTTTCGTTATGGAACGATCCCGTTAACAGGTCGCCCCCGATGCGCGGCCTTGCCAACACGAAGTGCACACCATACCAGTTAGCCACTTGTTGCAGCACTTCGGTCAGCGGTGTGGAACTAAACACAAGGTATCCATCCTTCCATCCCGCATCGCGGTGCATGTCGTTGGGCATCCAGGTTAGGCTTCCCTTGCCGTCTAAGTACACCGCCTTTTGGCCTGGTTGCATGCGATAGCCCTTGGCTAACTTGTCAGACGTAAGGCGTACCGAGCCCGAGAAGAGGGCCGTTTCCACGCGCCCGTTCATCGTCTTCACGTTGAAGCGCGTGCCAAGCACCTCCACTTGCATGCCATTCGCCCTGACATGAAACGGGCAATTGGCATCTTTGGCCACGTCGAAGAAGGCCTCGCCACTGCAGAGCAGCACCTCGCGCCGTTTCCCCGGCACTACATCGTAGCGCAATTGCGTTCCACCATTCAGGTCGACACGCGTCCCATCGGGCAACACCGCACCGGCTTTCTGCCCTGATTTCACGGTGATGGTGGCAAAATGGCTTGCCGAAGCATCGTTCATGGCATACCAAGCATAGCCTCCAACAAGCACAACCAACGCCACAACGGCTGCTGCCACATAGCGCACCAGCCACGGTTTGCGTTTCGTTTGCGTTTCTTGTTCGATATTGGCAAGCAAGTTTTGCTTGGCCTCAGAGGGCATCCGTGTCGTTTCCGAAGCGTTTACGAAGTCGAGGCACATCAAGTCCCACAATTCGTTATCGGTAGTTTCGGAAACCAATCGCCGAAACTTCTCCAACTCCTCGCTCGACAATTCGCCTCGCAAATATCGCTGATATAATATGTCAATGGGTTTAACCATAACTTCCGTTTGTTATTGGTTATACGCCAAAAGTTCACGAAGGTACCGTAATTTAAGGTTCGTTAAGAATTGGTCATCCGACGTTGTCTGCCTAAATGCCATGAAAGAAGGGGGTATCTTCTAGTGTGTGCGTATGCGCACATATATATAATATGGTGTAAGTGGGAGCTGGTCGTGACACGATAGAGCAAAAAAGCGATGTGGGGTGCGCCAATGCGCTGTGTACTTGGTTTGCTCCACATGGGAATCCAACGAAATGAGCCAAATCAAATAAACAAGCCCATCCTTCCTTTAGTTTTCTAACAAGGTTAAATCCAGTAATTAATCTTTACAAACATACATCATATTTCTACACCATTCTAGAAGGGTTTATTTGCAAAAAGCGGTAAAAGCATATCTTCACGACTTTCTTTTTTCACCTCGTCACACCCCATTTCACCCACCATCACTCATGTTTTACCAACTCCTGATTTCACCAAACGACAAAGCAACGTTATTCCCACGCCTCCTAATGTACAAACTAACGAGTTGTGCAACATTATCGTTTGCAGCGAATTATTAGGCTTATTGCCATGGTTTTCATAAGCGGGACACCTGTTCCATATAAGCTGGAACAACGTTCCATATCATCTGGAACATTGTTCCATGTCACATGGAACAACGTTACATATTATAGGTAACACGTCGTTTTACCTTAAAATGCAACGAAAGAAATGGGAAAATGCAACGCCAAGCCATAGAAAACAGGAAACACGTGATAAGGAATCGCAAACTTAGAATTTACGTCCAGAACACTCAAACCTAGTAGTAAAACATGCCTAAATGCCCTTAAAAGCCTCCCGCGCCATTGCAGACAACAGCGCAAATAACACTGTATCAACCCATTATAAACTATCGCGAAAATCGTTTAAATGCAAACCTATGTCGCGTTTGTGAATTAGACAGGCGCTCACAATGTTAAAAATCAGTGCAAAATATTTACAAATAAAGAAAAAAGCCTCACTAAACATTTCCCCTATACCACACATGTTGGCCGACAACGAAATGCACTTACAACTTATATGGCATGTTATGATGGGGAAGCTTCTTAATTATATGATTGTGTTGTGAAAACTAACGAGTACCAACTTGCTTATTACGCAACGCAACCAGGCAATAGGAAAGTTGGTGTTCATTCATTTTGTGCAACGTTATCACAGCCATCGCAGCAACGCATATCACTCCCCTCTCCCCTTGGAGAGGGGTTGGAGGTGAGGCCGGTAGTTGTTGGGGATGAGGCCTGTAGCTGTTGGGGGTGAGGCTGGCTGTTACTTCTATTTCACTACTTTCTTACCATCCACAACGTACACGCCCTTACCCAACACTTTGATATCGGTGCCGAGATATACGCCATCGAGGCTGTATATGCGGCCAGAGGTGGTACGATGGGCGGGCTGCGCAGTTGGAATATCGGTGATGGAGGACGTGGCGGGACGCTTAACCAGTAGCTCATCGAGGAAGAAACGACGTTGAGCGTTTCGCATACTGAGGCGTAACAGACCGCTACCCTTAACGGTGAGCGCGAAAGTTTGCCATGTGCGGTTGGGCAAAACGAACATGGTTTTGGATAGTTGTACCTTGGGATTCAAGCTCGCCACAGTCAAACGTCCATCCTCATTGCTCCATGCAGCAGCCTTAAAGCTAATGGTGCTGCCGTCTTCAACGTAAAACAAAGGGGTGCTTTCAACGATGCCGTACTTCGTACTCGTACCAATCAGGGCGCAACGACTGCCTGCCGACGTGGCCTCGGGCACCGAAAAGCGCCAACCTTGGTGGTCGGGCTTGAAGCCACTAGCACCTATAAACCCGCCCCAACGTTCGTCGTTGCCACCCTTGCCTAGGCAATTGTCGAACGATTCGTAAAAAAGCGTGTCGCCTTTCAAGTCTTTTGGCCGTAATTCGTCAATGCGGAAAGTGAACGAGGCATGGCCTTCGTTGTTGATTTTGATGCCCAACACCGACTTGTTCAACTTGTAACAACTGTCTAAATCGGAAGTAAACACGTTGGCAGCAGGCAGCGATGTGGCCGTAAGACTGTCGTTGCCAGCTTGCGGATAAGGTATGCTATCTTGTGCGTTCCATATCTTTCGTTGGCGATTATCGGCAGGAACAAGGGTGCAACGCTGATGCGTGGGTGTGGCATTTACGCGATTTGTCATCCAAGTCATTTGGTCGAAGTCTACGTGGAGCACCACAAAACCCTCGCCAGGCAAATGCGTATCCCAACCATTTCGCTGCCTATTCTCCAGCAGGTAATACTCATCGGGATTAGCGTCGTTGCGTATGATGAACGCCTCACCATGTTCGCTTAGCGGCTTCATGCCCGTGATGGTGGTGTCGCGCGTTAGTTCTTGGGGCGTTAACCAGCCTACAAACATCTTCTCGTAGCTTGTATAGCCCGCCGGAACATAGCCTTCGCCATTGTAATTACCTGCACTCATCAAGTCGTAAAAGCCCATACCAAGACTCTCTTTACCTGAGGTATCGTACATATCAGGTAGTCCTAGGCAATGGGTAAACTCGTGGCAAGCCGTTCCGAAACCGCCTAACTGGGTGGTATTGTAGTTCAACTCGTTGCTGCATGCGTAGGTATTAATCAGTATGTTGCCGTCAATACCCAACGCACGACCGTAATCGGAGTGTTGCAAAGCCCACTCGTGTGGCCAAATGGTGTTGCTACTACCTCCCGAAGCCTGACCATAACCGGCGTAGATTACCAGCACTTGGTCGACTACATTGTCGCCATCCCAGTCGTAATCGCGAAAGTTCACAGAGTCTTTAATGGCCATACAGGCCTCGGCCACCATCTGCCCAGCGCGCACATCGGTGCGCGAACCACGCAGATTAAGCGTGTCTTTGCCATAATAAGCCATGTCGTGACGTAGCTGAACAGGCCCTACGACATCGAAAGTGAGGTCGAACAGACCGTTGCTCTGGTCTTTAAAGTAGTCGTGGAGGCTCCCACAGTGTCCGTCCTTATAGGTAAAGCCCACCTCGTTGGCCATTCGCGAAAGCAGGGACTTGGTATGCGCAGGCTGAAAGCGTACATCGCTGAAGTTAACCAGCACGATAAGGCCCTTGCGTTTGCCTACGTGGCGGCGCGAGATGCCTACTGTGCGAGTGGCGGCGGCAGCTCGGCGCGCGTTGTTTTGTGCAATTCGGGTGGCCGTTTCTGCTCTTACGGCCTCAATATTGACGATGGGTGTAGCCACGCCATCATCGTCTACATTATAGCAAAGGCCACGGGCATCGCGCCAATAGTGCAGGTTTTCGTCGCCCACTTGTTCAAGGCGAATCTCTGTTCCATCGGCAAGCTTGGCCGTTCGCCATATCCCTGGCATGGTGGGAATGGCAAAAGTGATAAGCACGAAGGTTAGAAACGTAAGGAGAAGCAATTTAGCTCGCATATATTATATATGGTATGGATGTGTGTTGGGATGAAAGATAAAGTGGAAAAAGGTATCGCAAAACTAACCGCCAGCAAAGAGATGCAGCACAGGACGCATGAAAGGGGTTAGCTCGCAAGGGCGCGACGTGCCGTTGTATGCCTCGCGCGTCAAGGCCCACGAAATGAAAAGCCGACGCTTGGCACGTGTCATGGCGACGTAAAACTTGCGCGCATCTTCACTGGTTTGCCGTTCATCGGTACGCGTATAGAAGTTGGGGTAACGCCCATCTACGGCATCAAATATCAGCACATTATCAAACTCCAACCCCTTAGCCTTGTGAATGGTGGTTACGTAGATGCGTTCGGCGATAAAATCGCTACCGCAAAGGTCGGCCTCTTTCAAGGTGTTCAGCTCCATGATGTGGGCTTGCAGCTGCTGAACCAAGGCTTGTGCCTCGTCGCCAACAAGCATGTTGCCCTGCAAATAAGCCTCAACGTAGGCGATATTTGCCACAGGTTGGATGTGGTTTTCCTCAATAAGGAAGGTGTAGAAATCGTTCATCACCCGCACCAAGGCAGGCTTCTGGTCTTCGGTGGGCATGCGATAGAGTTGTGCATAGTGAGCATTGAAAAGCTCGGCATAACGTTGCCGAAACACAGCAGCACAATGTTGCACACGCTGACGAGCCAGAAATTGCTGCTGGGCAGGTATCATTTCAGCAGCCTTTTGTCTGCAATAGCCCACCAGACTCACCGTGGCTTGCACGTCTTCGTCGGCCAAATGCGAGTTTGTTCCTTCCAGATGCAACACCTCGAGTAGGGCTTTAAGCTTATATTGTTTAAGGCCTGGTTGGAGCAAACGAATGATTTTGAGCGAATCGAAGTATGTGGGATGGGTGGCATGCAAGTCTATCGAGGGGTAATAGCGTTGCAAATTAAATCGGAGTATGTTGTAATCGAAGTCGGCATTGTGAGCCAACAACACGCTATCGCCCACATATTGCATAAAATTTTGCAAGGCTTGGGCTGCGGGCAGACAGGTATTGCGCTGCAATTCGGCAACAATGGGGTTGGGAATATCGCCCAGCATGGCGGGAATGGGGCGTTCTGTCTTGATGAAAACATTGAAAGCAGAACCCTCTACCACACAACCTGCACGCATTTTTACGGCTGCAATCTGCACAATATCGTCTTCGAAGACGTTCAAACCTGTGGTTTCGGTGTCGAAAACCACAATCTCTTCGGTGTCGAAACTATGGGCAAACCGCTCGATATAGGTGGGCAGGTCGGCCGAAAGCAGGTCGGTTGGCAGCATGGCACAGCGCAAAAGGGATTGTACGAAGTTACGCGCAGCGGCGTTACCGTCAAATATGCGCAAGCCCTTTAACAGCCTAGCCCAAGCAATAAAGTTGTGGGCGTTGGCCAAGATGTTAAGGTGGGCAAAGAGTAATTTTACCTCGGGCGAGGCGAAGAGGTCTTGTCCCGACACCTTAAAATGACTTAAACCCTGCGCATGAAGTGCCCGACTAAGGTCGTCGGCATCGCGATTGGCGTTCACGATGATGGCGGTTGTTTCGTTGGGATTTTGTGTTTGCAGGTTTCCAGCCAGTTGGGCAACGTCCTTATACTCGGTATCCAACACGTTACTGCTCACCACTTGCAGCTCGTTTCCTATGCCCATGTCGCTGTTGTCAGCCTCGGGTAGCAGTCGTTCGTCGATATTGAGCATGGCCTTGGCATAAGTGTTGAACACGTTGAGCAGGTATTTGGGCGAACGATGGTTAACGGAAAGTTGGTGAACATTGGTTCCGCAACGCTGGCGAAGTTGATTAAGGGTGTCGAGTTTCGCTCCCATAAAGGAGAAAATGGCCTGTTGCTCGTCGCCAAGAAACATCACAGTGGGGTTTTCTTTGGCCGTTAGCGCGTCGACAATGGCCAGTTGCAAGGGGTTAAGGTCTTGCACTTCATCTACCTGCAACCAAGCGTATCGCCGATAAACACCCGCTACATCGGCCACGAGGGCATCGTAAGTAAGAAGCAGAAGGTCTTCAAAGTCTACCAGTTTGTTCTCTCGCTTATAGTCTTCGTATTGCTTGGCGAACTTCATTTTGCGCAAAAGAGCCATCACAAGACAAAGCACCGCATAGTCTATCTGTGCGCCCTGCACCATGGTTTCGTAAGTGGAGGCGTGCAGGTAGATGTCGGTCATGGCCTGCGGAGTGAAGTCTACATGGCTCAATTCGCACAACTTGCGCATGGCATGCACATCTTCGGCCGACAAGCAGTCAGCATGCAGGCGCAGGTTTTTAGGATGCGCGTGTGCGATTTGGTGCATCAGGTGCGACAGGAAGATAATTTCGAAGTAGTCGCGACGGCGTTTAAAGCTCTCGGCCACCTTCATTTCGTCTTCCTCGGTGTAGCGTACAAGGATGCTCAGGGCATCGTCGTCGTCGATAACCGACGTTTCGGCGGCAATCAATCCGTTGTCGTATAGAAAGCGCGAACAAAAGCGATGCACGTTACCCACATACACTTCGGCTGCGGCAACATCGTCGATGTTGGCCTTTATGCGTTCTACCATACCACGTGCAGCACGGTTTGTGAAGGTAAGACATAGCATATCGGCGTAGTTTACACCGCTTTTGCGAGCCAAGCGCACACGTTCGGTAAGTATTTGTGTCTTTCCACAGCCAGGCGGAGCCAACACAAGGTGAATGCCTTGTTGTAGATTTATCACCCGTTGTTGGCTTTCGTCGGGTTGCCAAGCTTGTTTGGTATTGGGCATATTGGTTGATGCGAGGGGCTAAAAGGGAGTTAGCGAGCGAAAGAAAGGGTGCCAAAGAAGGGTGGACAATGGAAGTCGGGCTTGGGCAAAGCAATGGGATTCCACGATAGGAAATGGGGCTTTTGCGTCTTATCGCCACACTTATAGAAGTTGGCACGCATCTCGTTGCCCTGCAATTCGAGGTTGGGGTGGTGCATAAAAAGACTTGTGGGAATGACCAAAGCCATTTGCCACTGGCATCGCCCTACCCTTTCGTCGAACGGTTGACGACCCAACGACGACCATCGGTCTACCTTTTGCAACACGTCTTCGGGCAAATGCTGTCGCCCTTCGCGACCAGGACCGAAACCAACGAGGAGCGTTCCCGCGCAATTACACTCAATATTATAATACGTGCCATCGTCGGCAGGACTGACAAAGAACTCGCAACACGAGTCTTCCCATACGCGTCCGTTATCTGCGGGAGCAACAGCGCGCACGCTGTCTTCCTCTACTTGATAGTTAAGCAGTATCTTATCGCCGGCATAAGCCATACGAAAAGCCACATTGGGCTTGCAAGGAAAGGCCTCCGCCCAATTGGCATTGGCAATGGGTTCGAAGCCTATTTCGGCCTTATCGAGCAGCGATGGCACGTTCTCGGCCTTCACATCGCCTACGGGAATGGATGTTACAATGTACTTTTTCATGCTTTATAATTTGGTGTTGGGGTGTGTTTGGCGATGGACGAACAGGGATACAGCCATGCGGTTGCATCCCTGTTGCACCTTAGCCACAATTATTTACTATTCTCGGCGATGAACTGTTGCATCTCCACTTCGTGCGAACAAACGCTGTTGAACAATGCCAATTGGTTTTTGGCACGGTCGAGATTGTGTTCGGGATACTTGATTTTGTAATACTCGTCACCATTAATATAATCGGTGAGGAAGCGTACACATTGCATAAAGGGGAAGAGTTTGGCCGCGAAAGGCAGGTTATCGCGCTCGATAGGTGTAAGGAATGCACCCGCCGAAGTTAAGTAACCCTTGGTGAAAGCCTTAAAGATAGCCATGTTGAAGCCCACGTTAGCGAGGTTGGGATCATCTTCGGCGGTGTAGTTTGCACCAGTGCGTAGGAAGTCGCCATAGTCTGAAAATACGAAGCTAGGCATCACCGTGTCGAGGTCGATTACACAAAGGATGTTGCCATCGGCATCAAACATCATGTTGTTTACCTTGGTATCGCAGTGGCAGATACGTTTAGGCAGCTTGCCTTCGCGGTAAAGCTGTTCGGCCTTACACATCTCTTCCATGTTGCGATTTAGTTCATCAACCATGTCTTGCACCACAGACAGTCGCTTAACGGGGTCTCTCTGCACGGCATCTTTCAGTTGTCGGGCGCGCAATTCCATGTTATGGAAGTCGGGAATGGTTTCTCCCAACTGCACGGGAATATCCACAAGGGCAGCCTCGAACTGTCCGAAGGCCAACCCTGCTGCGTGCGAATACTCTTCGTTTACCGTCTCGTAGGTGAAGGCATCAGGTATAAACAACATCATGCGCCAAAAAGTATCGTCGGCTTCGCGCCAATAGGTCTTGCCAGTTTCTGCCTTAATGAAGGTCAACACACGGCGATCGATGTCGGTTGCAGCCTGTTCTTCCAGTTTCTTCCGCAAGTGCGCGGTAACGGCTTCGATATTTCGTTGCAGCAGTTCCACATCTTTAAAGATGGCATTGTTGATGCGTTGCAATACGTAACAAGGAGCGTTCGGTTCGTTCATCGTCACCTTATAGGTGTCGTTAATCAGTCCGTTTCCCAGTGGTTTCACGCTCTTAACGGTGCCTTTCACGTCGAAATGCGACACCAGTTGGAGCAAATTCTTTTCTTCCATGATGATAATATGATCGTTTAGATTAGGTAAAATCCCCATTGGGTCTATTCTTTGGAGACGCGGCACAGGGTCTGGCGCATCGTCAGAATAAGTCCAACGGGGATTTAAATGGTATTGTCTATATGGTGAGGACGGGTGGTTAACGGGCAATTCGTTAGCCTTTCTCTTGTCAACTTGTTAACTAAGAACTGGTCAACTCGTTCATTCTTCTCTTGTCAACCTGTTCACTTGTCAACTCGTTAACCAAGAAATAACCAACTCGTTAACCCCTCTTCTTCCTCTACATCTCCTTGAACTTATACTCAACGAATGCTTCCATGGCCTCATAACAAGCCAAACCGAGCTTGTCGTAGAGTTCGGCAGTACCGCGGTTGCGGTCTTCCGAACGTTGCCAGAACAAGCGTTCGTCGTTGCCCAAGAAAGGTGCGCTCTCCATTTGTGACTGATGTTTGAGGATGGAATTACGCTTTGCGCGCAACTCTTCAGGACTCATGGGTACGCACATTTCGATGTTTTCGATTTCCCATTCTGCCCAAGCGCCACGATACATCCAAACGCGACAATCGTCAAGCCACTTCTCTCCGGCCTTCAACTCTTCGTCAATGGCGGCGAAAACAGCGTCGGTACACTTCTTGTGCGTACCATGTGGGTCGGCTAAGTCGCCTGCAACGTATATCTGATGCGGTTGAATGCCGTGGATGAACTCGCGAACCACCTTCACATCAGCCTCGCCCATGGGCAGCTTCTCAATCTTACCCGACTCGTAGAAGGGTAAATCGAGGAAGTGAACACGATCCAAGGGGATATCGTTATAGGTAGAAGCCGTGCGAGCCTCACCGCGACGAATAAGTCCTTTGATAGTAAGGATGTCGCGCGTATCGCCAATGCTGTCTTTCTTTTCTTTGAGAAAAGCCTTTATTTCACGATACTTATCCTTGATAACGGTATCAGCATCACCACCGAAAAGTTGGTTAAAGCCATTGATGAAGTGCATGAAACGGGTCACTTCTTCATCTCCTACGGCGATGTTACCCGACGTTTGATAAGCCACATGTACCTCATGACCTTGCTCAACCAATCTGCGCAGCGTTCCACCCATAGAGATTACGTCGTCGTCGGGGTGTGGCGAGAAGATGATCACACGCTTAGGATAAGGCGTAGCACGCTCGGGGCGATAGGTATCGTCGGCGTTAGGCTTGCCGCCAGGCCATCCTGTGATGGTGTGTTGCAGGTCGTTAAATATCTTGATATTGGCATTATAGGCAGAGCCATACAAGGCCA
The DNA here is from genome assembly GCF_000378085.1 of Hoylesella loescheii DSM 19665 = JCM 12249 = ATCC 15930. Taxonomy (GTDB): domain Bacteria; phylum Bacteroidota; class Bacteroidia; order Bacteroidales; family Bacteroidaceae; genus Prevotella; species Prevotella loescheii. The sequence goes on along the minus strand of NZ_KB899216.1, from coordinate 15,651 downwards.
AGAGCTCGCTTAGACCATTTTCGTTATAGTCTTTGTTGGTAAGCTTGAGGATGGGTTTGCCCGTAAGCTGGCACAACCACACCAAAGCCGAACGCACAAGCTTGTCTGTCCATTGGCAAGAAGTTACCAACCAAGGGTGCACAATACGTGTAAGGCGCGACGCTGCGGGTAGGTCGATGACCACGTTAGCATCCTTATGCGTTTGCAAGAACGAAGCGGGCAGCGCGTCGGTAATCTTCTCTTCCACCGCCTTCTGTATGATGTCGGCCTTATCTTCACCCCAAGCAGTGAGGTAAATCTTACGTGCACCAAGGATAGTAGAAATACCCATGGTGATAGAACACGGAGGAACGGCCTCTTTAGAACCGAAACTCATCGTCATTTCTTCACGCGAAACGGCATCGATAAGTATCAAGCGCGAGCCCGAAGTAAGTCCGCTACCGGGTTCGTTAGTGGCAATATTGCCCATACGACCAACACCAAGCAACATCAAATCGATGCCACCCATGTCGATAATGCGCTGTTCGTATTGCTTACAACTGCTGTTCACCATCTCTTGCGGAACAGTTCCGTCGAGCGTAAAGACGTTCTCGGGAGCAATGTCTACATGGTTGAGGAAGCGTTCGCGCAACTGACTGATGCTGCTATGCGGGTTTCCTTCGTTGAGCGGGAAATATTCGTAGGCATTGAAAACAGCCACACGAGCGAAGCTCAGCCCATGTTCCTTATGGCGCTTGATAAGCTCTTCGAACACGGGCGTTAGCGAATTGCCCGTTCCAAGACCCAATACGCAAAGCTTACCTTGGTCGTTCTTAAACTTAATTTCTGCCTCGATGGCTCGTGCGATATGCTCTGCACCCTCTTCAATCTTAGGGAAGATGTCGGTGTTTATTTTCTCGCAGCGTGTTATTTCAGAGCGTTCGACGGCGGTTTTAGGGTTGTAATATTCTTCGGGAATTTTGTTCAGAACGATTTCCGAACTTAGATTAAGTCTCATATCGTTAAGCCCTTTCTATGTCTTTAAAATATTTGTAAGTTCCAACTTTCAGTTCGTCGGTGGCTGCTTCGTCGCAAACGATGATTGCATCTTCGTGCATTTGCAGCGCGCTAACAGTGCGCATCTGCGTAACGGGTCCTTCAACGGCGTCGCGCAAAGCACCAGCCTTACCGTGTCCGTTGATCAATACCATCACTTGGCGTGCGTCCATCACGGTGCCAACACCAACGGTGAGCGAGAAGCGAGGCACTTTCTCAAAGTCGTTATCGAAGAAACGCGAGTTAACCACACGGGTATCGTGGGTCAAGGGCATGCGTCTGGTGCGCGAAGTAAGCGACGAACCCGGTTCGTTGAAGGCCAAGTGGCCATCTACACCTACGCCACCGATAAACAAGTCGATACCTCCTGCGGCCTTAATGGCCTCTTCGTATTGACGGCATTCTGTTTCCCAGTCTTCTGCATTACCATTAAGGATGTGCACGTTTTCCTTAGGACAATCGATATGGTCGAACAAATTACGGTACATAAACGAGTGGTAGCTCTCGGGATGCTCAACGGGCAAGCCTACGTATTCGTCCATATTGAACGTAACGACGTTCTTAAACGATACCCTACCTTCCTTGCATGCCTTCACCAAAGCTTGGTACATGCCTATGGGAGTTCCGCCAGTGGGCAATCCCAACACAAAGGGGCGGTCCTTAGTGGGTGCTGCCTTGTTAATACTTTCAATGACGTGTTCAGCTGCCCAATTGGACAGTCCGTCATAATCTGCCTTTATTATTAATCGCATGGCTTTTTAAATATAAATTTGTTTGTAAGATTATGAACTGCAAATATACACAAAATAAGCCTAATAAGGGCAACTAAAATAGAGAAAATCTAAGTAAACCGTGTTTTTCCTCTTTCATGAGGATAGCCATGAGGATAATGGGTGGAAAGCAAGATGCCTGTTATTCATAGCGCCTTAACCCCAATCGGCCATTAACCAGTTATCTATCATTTTATTTTGATGATGCGTTCGAGACAACAAACAACTCATAATAGCTTTTGTACATGTGAGGGATGTGGCGCTAACTAATGCATAGCGGTAGACCTTTTTGTAGAGCAGGGCTAGGAGCAAAAGCGGTCTACCCTGTCATAACGAGGCGTTTAACCACACAATGCCCTAGGTGTTGGTCTTTTTCTGCTGGTTAGTTTGTATGGGGATGGTGTTTGGTTGTGGGTGTAATTTGACATATTGGAAGAGGAGATGTCACCAATACATTAGGCAGAATGATAGAACGACGAGGAGAGCGTTGCACCCATTCTTCATCTAGAAGTGTGTTCAACGGAAACAGACCAATACCTACGGCATTGTTTTCTCTCGGTGCAGCCTAGGCAGGGTAGGTCGCTTTCGCTCCCAACCCTGCCCTTCCAACGGACCAACCGCTACGCGGTAGTTGGTGTAATAGATGCCTGTTGCATCTGGGCCAGATGCTAAGTATATGGCGCTTAATACCGAATGAGCAGAATGTAGGCGTCATTATTATACCCCTGTCTTGTTCTAACCGAATGGTATCTTATCACAAATCGGCCTACTAGGTACAAAAACATAACGCATCGCTTTCATCCCTTTGGGCGAGCCACAATTACTTGGCTACGCTCGAAGGCTATGAAAACGATGCGTTGTAACATTTCTTATGGGTTCCGCCTCACGGCCATCCTCACGCACTCATCTTATATATACACGCGCGCGAGGCAAAATCTCATCCCGCATTTGCATACAAGCAGACGGATGAATGACGGTTTAAGCTACTGCCACGATGACTAGAACTGCTCCAAAATGGCAATTCGCTTCTCGGTGTCGGGGTGTGTACTAAATAGCCCTTCCACAAATCCCAGCACGCCAAGGTCCATCTCGTCGGGATGAACAATGAAGAGTTGGGCCACGTCACCACGGTCAACATGGTCTAGTCCGGGATTTCCTGATATCTTCTTCAACGCCGAAGCCAGCGCCAAAGGATTGCCGCAGAGTTCGGCCCCACCAGCATCGGCCATGTATTCGCGCTTTCGCGAGATGGCAAAACGCGTGAGCATGGTGAAGAAATAGGCCACAGCAGCACACACAATCACAGCAACCAGCACGACAAACATTATCGACAGGCCGTTGCGATCGTCCTTGCCTCTGCTGCGCGACCGTGTTCCGCCACTCCACATCACAGCATACAACGTTCGGGCAGCCAACATCATCACCGTACTTACAATGCCCACGAACACAATACTTGTGATAAGCAGGCGCGTATCGCGGTTGCGGATGTGGGTAAGTTCGTGCCCTATCACGCCCGCCAGTTCGTCGTCGTCAAGCAAATTGAGCATTCCCGTGGTTACCGTAACGGCGTATGTACGCTTGTTAATGCCGCTAGCGAAGGCGTTTAGCTGATCGTCGTCAACCACGTAGATAGCCGGCATGTCCATGTTACAGGTCATACAAAGGTTCTCTACGATGTTATACACCCGCGCATTTTCTTTTCGGGTGAGCGGGCGCGCACGAACCGCACGCTGTATCATGCTTGCATTGGCGAAATAGGCTATCGCGAACCAAATGCCTACAATACCCACCACCCACGGAAGAGCTTCAAGGAAATAGTAGTTAACGGTATTTACGTCTAGCTGACGATAAAATTCGCCATCAGCATCGTAATAGCCATTGCCAAAATAGTTGATCAAGGCGAGGCAAACCCACACCATGGCCAAGATGATAACAGGAAACAGCAGCAGCAACAACAAGCTGAGCATGTTGTTGCGGCTTATCTGCGTTTGCATTCCTACATACTTCATCTGTACGTCGGACTAAGCTAATTAGAACTTAACCTCGGGTGCGCGATCTAATTCGGCACGCTGGTCGTTGGGTATTTCAAACATCGGTTCTTTGTGGAAACCAAACATCTTGGCAAAGATTACCGATGGGAAGGTCTGCACTGCATTGTTAAGCTCGCGCGTAGCCGAGTTGAAGAAGCGGCGTACAGCAGCCAACTTGTTCTCGATATCGGCGAGTTCTTCTTGCAGATGCATGAAGTTGGCGTTGGCTTTCAGCTCAGGATAGGCCTCGAGCGACACTTTCAATCCCGACAAGGCACTAGTGAGCATGTTCTCGGCCTCAATCTTGTCGTTGATGGTTGTTGCGCCCATGGCAGCGGCGCGCGCTTCGGTTACACGCTGAAACACGTTTTTCTCGTGTTCGGCATATCCTTTCACTGCTCCTACAAGCTGTGGAACAAGATCGTGGCGCATCTTCAATTGCACATCAATATTGGCGAAAGCGTTCTCACGATTGTTGCGTAATTTCACCAAATTGTTATACAAAGCCACGCCCCAAATCAAGAGCAAGACCGCTACTACAATGATAATGATTGCTGTTACACTCATTGGATTATTAGTTTTAACGTTTAAAGGTGCGTACCGACAGATGCCCATTGGCATACGCCACGCTCCCAGATGTAAATTCACTCTCGGTAAGTCGCCTCGCCCTGCGTTGCCTTTTACCAGCCCGTAGTTCGGCTTGGGTCTGCGGTATGCAAAGGGAGTGCGAACATTACGTTTTGCAAAGATAGCGTAAAAACGAGATAATGCAAAACAAATGGAAATAAAAATAACCTACCCTTAAGACCTCTTCAAAGAGAGAGAAATCTCCCTCTGCTCCCTCACCTATTAGCCCGCCCACGGCCGGATGTTGTGCATAGCAATGCCCAATATTACATATACCGAGGCGTTTGCTTATCTCTACCGATGCATTTACACACCCCTTGCACTATGGTTTATCAACCTACGTGCTGGTACATCTATCTTGGAATGCTGTTCCACATCATCTGGAACCTTGTTCCATCATAAATGGAATAGGGTTCCATCTTATATGGAACACTGTTACACCTTAGCGATAACATGGCAGGTACTGAAAAAGCATACTACAAGGGCTTATTTCACGTTCTCCAAATTCAGGTCTTGCAGGTTTTAAACATTAAGCATTGAATGGCTGAACCACCGTTCGCATCGACCATGAAGACATGCCGACAATTAATCGTTTAGCAAATGTGATATGACATACAAGGGCATTACTACTGAACACAACAGCCAACAGCCCATTCGTTAACACCCATATTGCCTACTAACGGTTGCAAAGCATGCGTGCCGTTGCTTTCAACGGGGCGTGTACCTAATATTTTCTAAATGGAGGGAAAAATTGAAAGGGAGCAACTTACGTCACTCCCTTTACAAGGCATTTCAGTTTTCTATGAAGTAGATTATTGCGGTCTTCGATTCAAATGTTTTGGAAATCGGTCGTATTCATTAAACTGATGCAAAGTTACACATTTATTAAATATGATGCAAATGTTTCTAAAAGAAAATAAAACATTTTACTTAAATACTTCGCGTATTATTATTTTGCTCTGTAATTTATGCTTTATAACACAAAATAAAGGTGTTTCGGTTATGCCTTTATTGCTTAATGCGTGTTTACGAATGCAGCTTTAATGCTGTGTTTTGAGAGAAAAAGGACGGCGGGAGAATGCTCTCGTATGCAAAAATATGTTTAAGAACACACGGGTTGGTTAGTCCACTCATGCCTCTCTTTGATAAGTTTAGTGATAATATTTCAACTTGCAAGTCAAAGCGAGTTCTGGATAAGAAACAATCATCATGCCAACCGCTACGAGGTAGTTGGCACGACATCCCTAACCTTTAAATAGGCGCTCGTGAGTTGCTTGCTGTCTCGAACAAGCCGAACAGAAAGCTATTATGCTAACCACTACACAGTGGTGAGCACAATATCCCAAACCGATGTAAGAATACCACCTTTACATATTAAAAAACGAAAACAAGGCCATACCCAAGTCTCGTAAGAGAGACGTTGGTATGGCCTTGTTAAAGGTTATGGATGGTTCGGCATCAGCCAAAACCGTTGGTTACTTGTACGAACCCTTACCAGTAGAGAAGTTCAAGTAACAGCGTTGACCTGCTGTTACAGTGATTTTTTCTGGGTCGTTTCCGTCGCCACGATAAACAATGCTACCAGCTTTGTTCACGATAAACTCACTCTTCCACCATTCGAAGTCCTTAAGTTTTACGCACATGCGAACCTCATTCGTAGCAACGAAAGCGGGCGAAACAAACTCACCAGTGGCCGTTGTGGGCGCAGTGAACATGTTTTCTTTCTTGCAATCCCAGTTGCCTATTGTAGGACCTTGTAGGTAAACTTCAGGTTTTTCGAAGCTAACGGTACGCTTTTCGCCATTATTTGTAACGACAATGAGATACCAGCCAGCCTTGCCAACCTTGATATTACCTCCTTCATCACTGGGACTTGCCGACGCATGATCAGTAACCGTGGCGTTACCTGCGCCAAAATCATCTCCCCATTTAGGCTTTGGAGCGAATTTAAACTGCTCATCAGCCTTGAAATAAGCTACCATCCAGAAGGTGGGTACACCCTTACCTTGCTTTCCTATAGTGCCTTTCACTGGCGTAAGCGGCTTCCAGCTCTTTTCATTATTACCCCATCCGTATTCACTACCTGTGAGATAGCATTCGGTAATTTTGGGTGGCAACTTCACATACTTAGGAATAACAGTGAATTCTACCACATTAGAGTGCAGCGAAGCTACATTTGGCAATGTCGCTTTTACGCGCACATATACCTTCTGCGTGGCTGGTAATTGTTCGGGCTTTTCCCAATGCCCCACTTGCACAACGGCCAGAGCCAAGTCGTCGTTGGTAATCGTGGCCCTGTTTAGGGGGAAGATGGTGGGGATCTCTGCATAGTCGGCCACGACTTTACCCTCGAGGTCGGCCTCTTCATCAGCTAGCGATGCGGTGAATTTGCCGGTGTTAGACACTTCAAGGGTGTAGTTCACCTTGGCAAAATAGCCAAAGTCGGGCTTTTCCCATGCGAGATTAAATTGGGCTGCATTGTTCAAATCCACTTGCGAGGATGCAAATGAAGGCGTTTCCATCTTAAACTCTGTCGGCACTTTGATAGTGGGGTTGTCGTCTCTATCGTCCGAACAGGCTGCCATCACAAAGATACCGCCCAGCAGCATCAAGGATGTTTTTATGATTTTGTTCATGTTTGTCTGAATTAATGGTTTAATATCCAGGGTTCTGCTTCAAGTTCGGGTTAACGGAGAGGTCGGAAGCAGGCAAGGGGAAGATGTTGCGACGTACATCGAAGCTACGCCCGTTGGGCGCTCCACCCTTCCACGACCACATATAAGTGTTGTCTCCACCAAAGTATCCATAACGTATAAGGTCGGTGCGACGTTGGCCTTCGAAGTAGAATTCACGGCTACGCTCGTCGAGAATTTGACGCAATGTGAAGCTCCGGAATGCAGGAGCACCCGACCGATCACGTAACTCATTAAGGTAAGCAGTACCTTGTGTCGTGGTGGTTCCGCCATTAAGACGTGCCGTTGCCTCAGCGTATGCGAGGTAAGACTCGGCTACACGGAAGAAGAAGAAGTCGGTATCGGCATGGCCAGTGTCTGTTACAGGCGATCCGTCGCTCTTTATACCCGTGAATTTCACTACCGAATAACCCTTCTTAAAATCCTTAACGGCATCGTTTGTGGGAATTTCCAACGTACGATCTACGGCAAAGAACAGGGCGCGCTTATCGCCAGCAGCAGCCAGAATGGCGTCGGTGGTTCCCGTCGGGGGTGTTCCAGGGAAGAACTTCTGCACCAATTCGCGACGTGCACGGTTTCCTGCCCATACTCCACTTATGCCATGATCGGGCATATCGCCATTGTACGTAGAGGCAATGAGGAACGTGGTGTTACCAAAAGCCGCCGTTTTGTTCCCCTGTTGCAGCAGTGGCAGCACCGCTTCTATTGATGCACCGCTCTCGCCATTATCGCCCATAAAGAGCATTTGGTAAGCAGAATATTTGGCGGTACCTGCAGTAAAGAGCTTATAATCTGACTTTATAACCTTCTCGGCATACTCGGCGGCTTTCTGCCACTGTGCAGTGCCGCTGTAAACCTCTGCATTGAGGTAAAGGCGAGTTAGCAACATCCAAACCGCAGCCTTGTCGGCGCGTCCGTAACCAGCATCGGTAGACTTCTTGGCTTTTGGTTCGGCCAAGAGCGGTTCAATCTCTAACAGTTCCTTTTCGAGCCATGCATACACCTCGGCTTGAGTTCTTTGCACAGGCTTTTCGGTGCTAACCGTGAGCGGCAGAGCTATGTTTCCAAAGGCGTCCATGGCCAAATAGAACTGCAATGCGCGCAAGAAACGCACCTCGGCCGTACGCGTTGCATCTACGTCTGATGCCACATCCAAATAGTGGTTGCACACAGATATGCCAGCATAAAGGCGGTTATAGTAGATGGCAAGGAAGGCATTGCTGGCTCCTTGCTCGTTGGTGTTCATCGTAGCCACACCAGGGTCGGTCCACGAACAGATGGCTTCGTCGGTAGTTAGTTCGTTGGCGTTGAAGTATTGGCGCACCAATCCCGTTGTTCCTGCATCGTCGGCAGTAACGATAGACTTGCCGGGGCCTTCCAAACCCTCGATAGCCAAGTTGGCGTAGCATTGGTTAAACAGGGCTACGGGGTCCAGTTCCGTTCTCTTGTTAGGGTCGATCGGCGTTACGTCGAGATCTCCAATACACGAAGAAAGCCCAACGGTGAGCAGCATTGCAGCTGCTGGAAGGATATTTTTGATATATCGTTTCATTGTAATTTCTCTTTTGGGGGTTGTTAGAAATTCAAACTCAAACCTAGGATAAAGGAGGTAGGACGTGGATAGAGTTCGTAGTCGAGACCGCTGAACACTTCAGGATCCAGTCCTTTATACTTGGTAATGGTGAACACATTGGATGCAGTGGCGTAGACACGACCACTGAGTCCATGCCAAGATCCCATTTGAAGAAGCTTGTCGAAGCTGTAACCCAAGGTAATATTGTCACAACGCAAGAACGAAGCGTTACGTACAAAGTAGTCGCTTTGTGTCCAATCGTTGGTTTGCCAGTTCAAGTCGAGGGCCGACTTAAGGCGTTGCTCCAAGTAACCACTTGGTGCCCATAGCTGGCTCATATTGCTTCGGCTAGACTCAACATCGTTATAAACGTAGTTGCCGATGCTTGCGCGGAACGACATACCCAAGTCCCAATTCTTATATTCAAGGCGCGAAGAGAGACCCATCGTTACAGGTGGAGCTGCTTGCTTGTAGAAATAACGGTCGTCATCGTTAATAATACCATCTTGATTGCGGTCAACAACAGCGCCTTCAATGGCTTTACCATTAGCGTCGTAAGCTTGTTGGTACACCCAGAAAGCAGTGGCAGCGCGGTCTACGGCGTAAGCCAAAACTTTTCTACCTGTACCACTATGTATCGAGGCACCTGTTTCTATTGGTCGCGAATTTGCACCAACCAGTTGGGTAATACGGTTCTGGTTGAAGGTTACGTTGTAGTCAAGCGTCCAATACCAGTCTTTAGCCTGGATGGCTTTCCAACTTAGCGTAGCCTCGACACCCGTGTTGCGCAATGCACCGATGTTGGTATTCACACGGTTATCAAAGTTCGTACCTGCTGCTGCGGGTGCAAAGTTGAGCAAGTCGGTGGTCTTACGGTAGTACCAATCGATGCTTCCGCTAAGCCTTTGGTTAAGTACGCCCCAGTCTAAGCCCACGTTAAAGGTGGTGGTTGTTTCCCAAGTGAGATTCTTATCGTAAGCCTGCGGCATAGCTAGCCTACCATCTTCGAGTATGGGATAGTAGGATTGTGTACCCGTATTGATGTTGTAGATGGCGAAATAGTTATAGTCGCCAATGCCTTCTTGCTGTCCAGTCATACCCCAACCCAATCTAAGCTTCAAGTCAGAGAGAGCGTTTACGTCTTTCAAGAAACCCTCTTCCTTAGCCTTCCATGCGAAAGCGAACGATGGGAACCAAGCCCAGTGTTTCTTAAAGCGAGAAGAACCGTCGTCACGAACTGTTGCCGTAAAGAAGTAACGGTTAAGCAACGTGTAGTTGGCACGGCCGAAGAACGACACCAAATAGTTCTCCGTGCGCGAGTGATAAGGAGCGTGCAGGGTTTCTTGGCCTGCTTTCGTCTTATGTTTAGCGCCATAGTAGCCTACATAGTCACTTGTTTCGTTGCGCCAGAAGTGCTGCCACTCGTAACCAGCCATGATGTCGAAGTGGTGTTTTTCATTAAAATCTTTGAAATACTGTGCGTACATGCTGAGCGAAAGATTACGTTTCAGCTTGTTGGCTGCACCATAGCTACCATAATAGAATGCTTCGGGCGCAGTGCGCGGTACACGTTTGTTCTGTGTTCCCTCAGAAATGTCGGCACCGAGAGTAAGGTGCAGGCGCAGGTCTTCAAAGCCATGTACTTTATAATCAATGTCTGCGCTACCCACGAACGAGCGACTGTAAGCCCTTTCGTAATGCAAAGCCAATGCCCCAACAGGGTTAGCGGGAGCCAAGTTGTTGTTGGCGAAATTGTAATCAGTGTCATCTAGGAAGCCACCTGGCGAACGCCACTGGAAATAACCAGCGAAGTTCTTGCTCTGGGGGCTAGCGTTATCGTAAATGTTTTGCGTGGGGTCGAAGCGCAAAGCATCGCTAATGGCTGCGTAGTTGGGATAATTCGTCTCGGCAAACATACCCTTGGCGTTGAGATTCATCGTCAGGTGGTCGTCGAAAAGCGAAGGGTTGAGGTTCAAAGCTGCCGTAACACGCTTGAAGTCGGAGGTCTTAAGGATACCTTGTTGTCCCGTATAACCCACCGAAACACGGTAAGGCAAGTTCTTAACAGCCCCTTGTACGGCCACATTGTGGTCGTGGCTCACAGATGTGCGATAAATTTCTTTCTGCCAATCGGTGTTAGCCGTGCCCAATGCATTTGCTGCATCGCTACCTGCACCATATTTCTTCGTAATGAAATCGCGGTATTCGTCACCGTTCATCAGTTTGAGCGAGTTGCTCTTAACACCAACGGTTACGCTACCATTGTAGCTCACTTGGGGAGCCATACCCTTGCGACCCTTCTTCGTGGTGATGATAATAACACCGTTAGAACCACGCGAACCATAGATGGCCGTTGCCGAAGCGTCTTTCAAAACGTTGAAAGATTCGATATCTTGGGGGTTAACCATCGCCAAGGGGTTAGACAAACCCTGCACGCCATTTTGATCCATGGCGATTCCGTCGATAACGATAAGGGGATTGTTAGAGGCGTTTAGCGACGAGCCACCACGTATACGGATGCTCGAACCTGCACCGGGTGCACCGCCATCAGACGTAATGTTCACACCAGCTACTTTACCCGAAAGCATGTCTTGGGGGTTAACCACAAGACCCTTATTCTTCGTATCGGGCTTTAAGGCTGCAACCGACCCCGTGAGGTCGCTCTTCTTTACCACGCCATAGCCAATCACCACCACTTCGTTTAGCGACTTGGCGGCATCGTCTTTCAATACTATGACCATATTGGCCGTGGCTGGAGCCTTTGTGTCTGAATACCCAATGTACGACACCGTTACCTCGGCGCCCGCATTAGCGTTGATGCTAAAGTTACCATCGATGTCAGTAACCACTCCGCCTTCTTGTCCGGCGACACGCACCGTAGCACCCGTTATGGGTTCTCCGGTTGCATCTTTCACATGACCCTTTACCACTATCTGCTGGGCAAAGGCACTGACAGAGAGGATAAGCCCACACACTAGCATGGCAATCCTTTGAGGCATCGCATTAATTAGCTGCTTCATCATTCTCAGTTTTAAAAGTTTAAGTTATGCATTGTTTAAATTATAATCGTCTGCTGATATTATATATAATGTACGCGCGCGCGTAAGAGGGCAAGCCTTATCCCTTTTGGGCGTCATCCCCTACTGTTTATAGGGATGGCCATCACCGTTCGTGGGTACATCAAATAACTCAGTTTTTGTCTCTTTTCGTCTAGGTTTGTTGGACCCAAGGTTTTTAGTGGACACACAACATCTGTTTTGCAAAAGTAGCTTTCTTTATGTTAGCTTGTGCTTTTTTCGCACTAAAAGCACAAAATGTTTAATGCAAACGTTTGCATTATTAAAGGTAAAATGACGGGAAAGATGTGAGAAAGGGGGAAAGAGAGGAAAGGGAAAAGGGTGAAAAGATGGCTAACGCCCATTGCGCATTTGACTTACCTCCTTAACCTGGATACTAGTTGACGTACTTACAAGCCTGTCCGTCACCCTGCAACAATACATTTGGCTTAACTCCTTTACTCCTTATTACTTACTACCTTTACTCCCCACTTACTCCTTTACTCCTTACCACTTACTCCCTTACTCCCTTACTCCTTTCCACCTACTCCCTTACTCCTTCCCACTTACTCCTTTACTCCTTATTCCTTTTACTCCTTTATAAAAATAATTATTCCGTGCAAAAGCAATGAAATACAGAATAAATTCATATCTTTGCAAGGTCTACCTCAACATAAGACCATCACAATAGTACTTCACACACAAAATGACGCGCGCTTTTTAGCGGCAAGAGAGAATTTGAATATGGGAGAAATAGCGTCTATCACGATGAAGGATATCGCAAGGGAGTTGAACGTCTCGGTTGCGACAGTATCACGCGCGTTGAAAAACAGTCCGCGCATCAGCCGCCAACAACGCGAACGCATACAAGCATACGCCAACGAACACAACTTCTCGCCGAACCTCATCGCCGAAAGTTTGCGCAACAGCAGGGTGCGCCCGATGAAAATTATCGGTGTAATCGTACCCGAACTAACGCACTTTTACTTCTCATCGGTGCTTGCGGGCATCGAAGAAGCAGCCGAAAGAAAGGGCTATCGCATCATGGTGGCCCACAGTAACGAACAACACGAACGCGAAGTAAATATCTGCAAGTCGTTCTTCGAAAACAAAGTGTGTGGCATTATCGTGTCGCAGGCAAAAGACACCACACAATGGGGACACTTTCAGAACCTCATTGACAGGGGCGTACCTTTGGTTTTCTACGACAGGGTATGCACGGGCGTAAACGCCAGCCGTGTGGTTGTAGACGATTATGCGGGCGCTTACGCCGCTGTTAGCCACCTGGTGGAAACAGGTTGTAGGCGGGTGGCCTGCTTCAACTCGTCGATGAAACTCGAAATATCCAAGAACCGCTACAACGGCTATTGCGATGCGCTGCTCAAACATGGCATCAAGGTAGACCCTTCGTTGGTGTTTCAGTGCGACAACCGCAACGATGCCGAACGCATTACACCCGAAGTGCTAGACAGGAACGACCGACCCGATGCCTTCTTTGCCGTTAATGACGATACCGCCATAGGCATTCTCTACTCGGCCAAGCGCAAGGGCTTCAGCATTCCCGAAGACATCAGCGTGTGCGGATTTACCAACGGACAGCGCGCCGTGGCCTGCGACCCGGCCCTTACCACCGTAGACCAACATGGTTTTAAGGTGGGCGAAGAGGCTGCCGATATCTTAATACGCCACGTTGAGGGAAAAATCGAGAAAGGGAAAGTAGAACGAAGGTTGGTACGTACTCGGCTCGTGGTAAGACAATCCACACGCCCCGTGGCCACATCGGTAACCGAACAACTGGCACGAACCCTGCCAAAGGATACCGACACACGCCATAACGACGGCAAAAGCCTAGCCGAGCCATCGCTAGCCAGTGTTGGCAAACCGCAGCAAACGGCCTAATCGCCACCGCGCCCTTCAAGTCGAACTGCGCAAAGTATAGATCATACCCCAATAATCAACGCAAGGCAATAGCACCAAAGAAAACTAACGCTAGATAACGAATACATCTAAATATGAACACTGAACTAAAAAAGAAACCCGATTTAGGCTTTTGGAAACTCTGGAACCTTAGTTTCGGATTTTTCGGCGTACAGATAGCCTACGCCCTACAAAGTGCCAACATCTCGCGAATATTCGCCACACTAGGCGCCGACCCACACAACCTGAGCTACTTTTGGATACTTCCGCCACTGATGGGCATACTTGTTCAACCCATCGTAGGTACGCTCAGCGACAAGACTTGGACACGTTTCGGCCGTCGCATACCTTATCTTTTTGTGGGTGCAACAATAGCGGTACTGGTGATGTGCCTGTTGCCCAATGCCGGTTCGTTTGGTATGAAGGCCAGTATGGCCATGATTTTCGGCCTAATGGCATTGATGTTCCTCGACACGAGCATCAATATGGCCATGCAGCCCTTTAAGATGCTGGTGGGCGACATGGTAAATGAGAAACAAAAGGCTCTGGCCTACTCCATTCAAAGCTTTCTCTGCAATGCTGGTTCGGTAGTGGGCTTTATCTTCCCCTTCTTCTTTACCTTCATTGGCATTAGCAACATAGCCGCCGAAGGCGTTGTTCCCGACTCGGTGATATGGTCGTTCTACGTGGGTGCAGCCATACTTATACTCTGCGTTATCTACACCACGGTGAAGGTTAAGGAATGGAATCCGAAAGAATATGCCGAATACAACCAACTGGAAAAGCCACTCGACAAGGAGAAAACCAACGTTTTCACCTTGCTGCGCCATGCTCCGAAGACATTCTGGACCGTTGGACTTGTGCAATTCTTTTGCTGGGCGGCCTTCATGTACATGTGGACCTACACCACAGGTTCGATTGCCGACACCGTTTGGGGCGTCGACATGCAATTGCATTCGGCCACTAGCACGCCCGAATATCAAGAAGCGGGCAACTGGGTGGGCATACTTTTCGCCGTTCAGGCCATTGGTAGCGTGCTGTGGGCAGTGGTATTACCCAACATCCGCAACCGCAAAACGGCCTACGGCCTCTCACTCTTGTTGGGTGGCATAGGTTTTATGCTCGTGCCCTTCGTTACGGATAAATATCTCATGTTTGTGCCCTTTATCCTCATTGGCTGTGCATGGGCCGCCACTTTGGCCATGCCTTTCACTTTCGTAACCAACGCTTTGGAGGGAAAAGGACACATGGGCGCATACCTAGGTCTATTCAATGGCACCATCTGCGTGCCTCAAATCATCGCAGCAGCCTTAGGTGGCACATTGCTGCACCTATTAGGCAGCGTGCAAAGCCACATGATGATGGCCGCAGGCGTAATGCTCGTCATCGGCACATTCTGCGTTGCAATTATCAGCGACAAGGAGAAATAAAGGCGACAAAGCAAGGCGCTAACAGCAACGTAAAAGCTAAACAAGCGCAAAAGGGATAAACACAAGCCCTCGCTTTGCACGTCTGCAACATAATAAACTCATAACGGGGATGTTCCACTTGGAGCCTCCCCGTTTTCATTCTTACCTCAGAACCGCTTTTCAAACATTCGCCCTGGTTACCCATCAGGCAAGCCCTAGAACCACGTTTGCTAACCCCCAAAAGCACAATTGACGACACAATGTAGTGTACTAAATAAGTTGACACTTTACCTCAAACAAAAAAAAGTAAAAAAACATGGTAAAGTACAATGAAACGGAGAAAATTCTGTTATTAAGTAAGTACATCACGAGCGGTATGGATGCCCGCAGCTTTGCGTTAAGTTGCGGTGTGCCCTATACCACATTCCTCAATTTTTGTCGGGAGTATGGCAATCCCGACTTGTCCTCAATACAGGAGCTGATGAAGAAAGAGAATATTCCCACCACAGTGGAGGAGCTTCAGGCCTTGCTTGCCAAAGAG
>NZ_KB899215.1 GCF_000378085.1 Hoylesella loescheii DSM 19665 = JCM 12249 = ATCC 15930 | reverse complement strand
CTCGACGTGTGCCTTGCGCTCTTTGGCAAGCAAGGCCTGAAGCTCCTCCACTGTGGTGGGAATATTCTCTTTCTTCATCAGCTCCTGTATTGAGGACAAGTCGGGATTGCCATACTCCCGACAAAAATTGAGGAATGTGGTATAGGGCACACCGCAACTTAACGCAAAGCTGCGGGCATCCATACCGCTCGTGATGTACTTACTTAATAACAGAATTTTCTCCGTTTCATTGTACTTTACCATGTTTTTTTACTTTTTTTTGTTTGAGGTAAAGTGTCAACTTATTTAGTACACTACAGTCGGTAGCGAAACGGACACAAATTAAGCCCATTCCATTAGTAAGGCTTAGGCGTATCAACTGGAGTTTATCTTACAAGCATAACCAACATATATGCCTCATTACAAAACATTTATGAAAAGTCCAACAACACCATTTCTTATTTCGTATCAACACCTTTCAACAGGCCATACATCAGCTTGGCAGCGTTGTCGGGTGCCACATCGTTGCCCAGCACCTTTTGCAAAAGGGCATAATTGTTAAGCATTTCTTGGCGTGCTTCACCTCCAGGCAAGAGTGTTTGCAGACAGTGGGAAATGTTGTCTATGGTAAATCGGTCGGCAAACAGTTCGCTAACCACCTCCTTATTCATAATGAGATTTACCAGCGAGATATATTCCACCTTAATGATATGGTTGAAGGCAAAGCGAATGAGGCGTGGAACAGGCGTTTTATAACACACCACTTGTGGTACGTTAAACAAAGCCGTTTCGAGCGTTGCCGTACCACTTGTTACCAAAGCTGCTGTTGCATGAGCCAACAACGGATAAGTCTGGTTTTTCACCAGTTGCATTTGCGACCCACGTATAAAACCCTCGTAATACTCATCAGCAATGGAAGGCGCACCTGCCAACACGGCTTGATACTGCGGGAAACGTGCTGCCACCTGCATCATAGCAGGCAAATTGTCTTTTATTTCCTGCCTTCTGCTACCTGCCAATAGTGCCAATATGGGCTTATCCACCTGCAATGCGTTTGCCTTGCAAAACTGTTCGAAGCTTTCATTATAAGTAGACAGGAAACCGCGAACCTCATCGGCCGTTGGATTTCCTACGTAATGGATGGGGTAACGATGCTTTTTCTCAAAAAAGTTTACCTCGAAAGGTAAGATGGAAAAAAGCTCGTCAACATCGCGTTTGATGTTTTTGATGCGATATTCTTTCCATGCCCAAATCTTAGGCGAAATATAATAATATACAGGGATATGGGTTTTCGACTTCAAAAACTTGGCGATATTGAGGTTAAAGCCAGGATAATCCACCAATATAACCACATCAGGCGCCCACTCCACAATGTCTTTTTTGCAAAAAGCCATATTGCGGAAAATGGTACGCAGATGAAGCAACACAGGGATAAAACCCATGTATGCCAATTCTTTAAAATGTTTTACGCGCGTTCCGCCAACGGCCGTCATAAGGTCGCCACCCAAAAAACGGAACTCGGCCGCAGGGTCTACAGCCTGTAACGAACGCATAAGATGCGAGGCATGGAGGTCGCCCGAGGCCTCGCCTACAATGAGATAATAACGCATAATCTAGAAAGGTGAAAAGGCACTTAAAGGTGAAATGACATTTAAAAGTGAAAGGGTGAAAAAGTGAAAAGGTGAAAAAATGGCTGCGCATATTAACTTGTCGTCTCGTTCTTTTACCAGCTTGTCAACTTGTTAACTTGTCTACTCGTTAACTTGTCCACCTGTCTACTCGCCTACTTGCCTACTTGTTAACTTGTTAACTTATGAACAAATAAACTTAAAAACTCACAAGCGTCTGGCTTAACTCCTTTACTTCAGACCTTCCCCACTTACAACTTAGCACTTACTACTTACTTCTTACCACTTACTACTTACTTTTTACCACTTACTACTAACTTTTTATCACTTACTACTTACTTCTTATCACTTACTACTTACCACTTACAACTCCTCTTCCCATGCCTTCATACGTTGCAACGAGTCGTAACAAGTAACGTCTATCCGTGTGGGAACGATGGCCACATAACCGTTTTTTAAAGCCCAGTGGTCGGTATCTTGCGCCTCTGGCTCATCACTTTGAAAATATCCAGCCATCCAAAAGTAGTCGTAACCATGGGGATGGGTTCGTTTTTCGCATTCGTTCACCCACGTCCCTCTATTCATCCGACACATCTTTACCCCCTTAAACGTCGGCGTGCGTGGGAAATTCACGTTCAGGCATACGTCTTTGGGTAAGCCTTCGGTCAGCACACGCTCCACAATACTGCGAACGTATGGCCGCAAAGGCTCAAAATCAGCATCTTCATCAGGGTCGGCAAGCGAGAAACCTACTGAGGGTAAACCCTTCAAACAGCCCTCGATAACCACGCCCATTGTTCCTGAATAGTGGACGTTTACGGCCGCATTGTCGCCATGGTTTATACCCGAGAGAATGAGATCGGGTTGTCGTTCGACAAACAACTCACTGAAAGCGAGTTTCACGCAATCAACGGGCGTGCCATTGCTCGACCATACTTGCGCACCTGCCACATCCTTTCGCCGTTTAAGCAGTAAGGGATTAGCCACCGAAAAGGCACCGGCAAACCCCGAACGCCCTGCATCGGGAGCACAAACCACCACCTCGGCAAAGTCGGTGAGCATGCCCACCAACGACCGCAAGCCCTTGGCATGATAGCCATCATCGTTAGATACTAATATAAGCGGTTTCTTTACTTCCATCTTTCTCCTTATTTTCGTTTACCAATTTGTTATCCAAGCATTTGCGAAAGGCCAGCATTTGAGTACAATCGTGCACTTAAAACCAAGGCCATCAAGCCCTTCTCGAGCGTTCGTTTGCCTTTTCTGAAAAGCTAACAAGCAAATCTTAGTCAATACATGGAAATGTATTTGCAATCCACGCCCATAACGCCAAGAGAGCCTGAATATTTACATGCAAAAGTACGAAAAAAGCTTTAATATAGTGCTTTTTCATGTAAAATATGTATCTTTGCATTCTATTAAAAACAACCAGGAAAAAAAGGTTATGGGAAAAATTATTGCATTAGCTAATCAAAAGGGTGGCGTGGGGAAGACAACCACAACAATCAACCTCGCCGCTTCATTGGCTACATTAGAAAAAAGCGTGTTGGTGGTAGACGCCGACCCGCAAGCGAACTCTTCAAGCGGACTTGGAGTGGACCTAAACGATGTAGAATGCTCGCTATATGAATGCATTATAGACCATGCTGACATTCGCGACGCAATCTACACCACAGACATCGACGGTCTGGACATCATCCCTAGCCATATCAACCTTGTAGGTGCAGAGATTGAACTGCTCAACATCGAAAACCGTGAACGCGTATTTAAAACATTGCTCGACGGCATCAAGGGAGACTATGACTACATACTCATCGACTGTTCGCCGTCGTTAGGACTTATCACCGTGAACGCCCTTACCGCGGCCGACTCGGTTATTATCCCCGTGCAGTGTGAATACTTCGCGCTTGAAGGCATCAGTAAGTTGCTCAACACCATCAAAATCATCAAGAGCAAACTAAATCCGAAGTTGGAGATTGAGGGTTTCTTGCTCACGATGTACGACAGCCGCCTGCGTTTGGCCAACCAAATCTACGACGAGGTGAAGCGCCATTTCCAGGAGTTGGTTTTCAAAACGGTGATACAGCGTAACGTTAAGCTGAGCGAAAGTCCTAGTCACGGTTTGCCTGTTATTCTCTACGACGCAGAGTCGACAGGTAGTAAGAACCACTTGGCACTGGCTAAGGAGATTGTAGAAAAGGGCAATTAACCCGTCACGAAGTCGCTTAGGCTACGCCACTAACACAACAACCAAAGCGGGGTTTGCGCCCAAAAAGGTAACACGAACGTCGCACAAGGTTGGTAAAAGGCACACTGTCCAGCAAGAAAAGCAAGGCCAATGTGCCACAAGAGGAAATCGGAACATGACATGCCTCACACCAACTGCCCCACAAAAGGGGACTAAACAATGAGGCAAACATATTGTCAACAACTATTTGAACACTGCTGATAAGCCCGACGAGTCCTGCCAAGCAGGTTCGTTCTGTTTGCAAACTCGTCGACTTGTCTATGTGTCAACCTATAAACGAACGTTTCTATATGGCAGTACATAAGAAATTCAACGCCTTAGGCAGAGGGCTCGACGCACTGATCTCTACCGAGAACGTGCGCCCGCAAGGTAGCTCTACCATCAACGAAATTCCCCTGGAACAGATTGAAGCCAACCCCAATCAGCCCCGACGGGAATTTGATGAAGACGCTTTACGAGAACTCGCCAACAGCATTAACGAGATTGGCATCATCCAACCCATCACCCTACGACAGGTTGCGGAGAACAAATTCCAAATCATCGCAGGTGAAAGGCGTTGGCGTGCATCGCAATTGGCAGGTCTGCAAGCCATACCCGCATACATCCGAACAATCAAGGACGAGAGCATTATGGAACTGGCTCTGGTTGAAAACATCCAGCGCGAAGACCTTAACGCCATCGAAATAGCCTTGGCCTATGAACATCTGCTCTCAGCCGAGGGCATGACTCAGGAACGGGTTTCAGAACGGGTGGGCAAAAGTCGCACAGCCATTACCAACTATCTGCGCCTGCTTAAACTTCCCGCACAGGTGCAAATGGCCCTGCAAAAGAAAGAAATAGACATGGGACATGCCCGTGCACTGTTGGCTATAGACAGTCCGTCGCTGCAAATAAAGCTCTTCCGCGAGATTCAGAAGCACGGATACTCGGTTAGGAAGGTAGAAGAACTGGCTCAAAAGCTAAAGAATGGCGAAGACATTCAAAGCGGAAAGAAAACCATTGCTACCAAAGCGCCGATGTCTGAGGAGGTAAACAAGATACGGCAAAGGCTCTCTGATTGTCTTGATGCCAAAGTACAGATGACCTGCTCGCCCAAAGGCAAGGGGAAAATTAGCATCCCTTTCGCCAACGAAGAAGAGCTTGCACGCATCATGGCTACATTTGACAAACTAAAAGAGCAATAAGCAAAAGGTGATAAAAATGAGCGCGAAGATTTCCAAACTGTTGATGGCTATGGCCTTGCTGTCGCCCTTTGGCAGCATTGCATCCATGGCACAAGGACACTTCGACGCCTCGAAGAAAGCCCAAACACAAGGCGACACGCTCACAACACCGATCGTTGACAGCTTGTTGACAGGAGAAAAAGACAGCCTAACAACAGCCCTTACGCCTACACCACAGAAGCACAAGGAAAAACGAGACTGGAATACATGGCGCCCTAACCCAAAACGCGCGATGTGGCTGGCTATCGTTCTGCCGGGCGCAGGGCAGATATATAACCGCAAATACTGGAAACTGCCACTGGTATATGGCGGTTTTGTTGGCTGCATTTACGCCATGCAATGGAACAACATGATGTTTCGTGACTACTCCAAAGCCTACCAAGACATCATGGACACCGACCCGACGACGCAAAGCTACAACCAGTTTCTACACCTAGGCACAAAAATAACCGACGAGAACAAGGCGCAATACCAAAGCATCTTCAAAAGTCGTAAGGACCGTTATCGCCGTTGGCGCGACCTTAGTTTCTTCTGTCTGCTGGGGGTTTACGCACTTTCCATCGTTGATGCATACGTAGACGCGTCGCTCTCCGAGTTTGACATATCCGACGATCTTACCCTTCGCGTAGAACCTGCCGTGATGAACAGCCCCGCGACAGGCATGGCCTTCAGGCCTTCGGCCATAGGTTTACATTGCAGCCTCACATTCTGAGGCAAACCATAATGCAATGTACGCGCGTACAGAATTGAATAATAAGAACAATGAAATACAGCATGAAAAAATTTGATTTACTGCTAGCCACCGTGATGTTGAGCTGCGCGATGCCCGCATTCGCACAGAAAGACAAAGACGACAAGGAAATCACCGTGACTACAGCAAACGGCAAAAGCGAAGTAATAGACTTGCCAGAGGGCATGACCTACGAACTAGACAGTCTGCTCAAACAATACAATGCGGAGAAATACCTTAGGAATGCAACCGACTGTAACATGCCTAACGTTAACCCCACCTTCCCCAAAGAGGTGTATATCGAAAGGCTTAGCAGGATACCTTCGGTTATCGAGATGCCTTATAACGATGTTGTTCAGAAATTTATCGATCGTTACAGCGGCAGACTACGCCGTTCGGTGAGCTACGTTGTCGGTGCAAGCAACTTCTATATGCCTATCTTCGAAGAGGCACTTGAGGCTTACGGCCTGCCACTCGAACTGAAATACTTACCCGTTATAGAGTCGGCACTCAACCCCAAAGCTGTGTCTAGAGTTGGCGCCACTGGTCTTTGGCAATTCATGCTCGGAACGGGAAAACAATACGGACTAACCGTTAACTCGCTCATTGACGAACGCAGCGACATCGCAAAATCGTCGTTCGCAGCCGCACACTACCTGAGCGACCTCTATCGCATATTCGGTGACTGGAACCTTGTTATTGCCGCATACAACGCTGGGCCTGAAAACATCAACAAAGCCATACACCGTGCCAAAGGCGAAAAGGACTATTGGAAGATCTATCCTTTCCTTCCACAAGAAACAAGGGGATATGTGCCAGCCTTTATCGCAGCCAACTACATCATGAACTATTACTGCGAACACAACATCTGTCCTATGACGGCAACCTTGCCCATAAAGACAGACACGGTAGTTGTTCATCGCGACATACACTTTAACCAATTGGCGGGTGTGCTTGGTATCGATCTCGCTGAGCTCAAAACCCTTAACCCCCAATATCGCAAAGACATCGTGTGTGGTGCTTCATCGCCAGCCACACTCCGTTTACCTGCTAGCATGGTTAACAAGTTCATCGACAAGCAAGAAGAAATATTTGCCTACAACAGCAACGACTTGCTTACCAGAAGGCGAGAAGTGGAAGTGGCAGAGGCTCCAGCATCTTATTCTTCGTCGCGCAGCAGCAGAAGCAGTAGCAAAAAGCATGAGTCGAAAAAAGAAAGACGTAAGCGCGAGAAACGCGAACGGCGTGAACGCAACGAAGGCGGTGGCAAGAGCATTCTTATTAAAGACGGAGATACACTCTCTGAGATTGCAAAACGCAACCACACTACCGTGCAGAAGCTGAAGAAACTGAATAAAATTAGTGGCTCAAGCATTAGAGCGGGAAAGAAGCTTAAAGTGAAATGATGGTGTACCAACGCCTAAACCACACAATATAATTAGGAAAAAGGAGTTCTGTCAGATAAACAACCGATGCCTTGGAAACATGGCTTTCCGGCGTAACAAGTCTGACTGAACTCCTTTCAACGTTACCACTCAAGGCGAACAAGACAACAAAGGGGCACACCCCACCAACAATACAAAACGAAACTTCGGGATAACAGCAAGGTGAACAAGCCATGGCTCAAAACCTCAACACTACGTTTATCCACCCGATTTGCAAACAACGCACAACACATATAGGCTCATTTTCATAACTGGCAGCGATATGACCGACCAAATTACGAGAGATAAAGAAAGAGAACAAGCGGAAGAACAGCTAGTGAACAAGGCTTTCAAGCACTTGCTAGAAACCTACATGGCCTCACCACACCGCAAGAAAGAGGAAATCATCACCAAAGCTTTCAACTTTGCAAGGGAGGCGCATAAGGGTGTGCGTAGACTCTCGGGCGAACCCTATATCATGCACCCCATCGCTGTGGCGCAAATCGCCTGCGAGGAAATGGGTCTGGGTTCTACCAGTATCTGCGCTGCATTGCTGCATGATGTGGTGGAAGATACCGACTACACCGTTGAAGACATCGAGAATATTTTTGGGGCGAAAATCGCCCAAATTGTTGATGGCCTGACTAAGATTTCGGGAGGAATATTCGGCGATAGGGCATCGGCACAAGCCGAAAACTTCAAAAAGCTGCTGTTAACCATGAGCGACGACATACGCGTGATACTGATCAAGATATGCGACCGCCTGCATAACATGCGCACTTTGGAAAGCCAAGCCCCCAACAAACAATACAAAATAGCGGGCGAAACATTGTATATCTATGCCCCATTGGCCAATAGGCTGGGACTAAACAAGATAAAAACCGAGCTGGAAAACCTCAGTTTCAAGTTCGAACACCCAGAAGAATATGCCTCTATCGAAGCTAAGCTAGCCTCGACACAGGAACAACGCGATATCCTTTTCCAACAATTCACCGACCCCATACGGCTGGCACTCGACCAAATGGGTATACAATACGAGATAAAAGCTCGCATCAAGAGCCCCTACTCTATCTGGAACAAGATGCAAAGCAAGCACGTTGCTTTCGAAGAGATTTACGACATCCTAGCCGTACGCATCATTTTCACTCCAAGAAACCGTGAAGAGGAAATCAACGAGAGCTTTAACATCTACGTAAAGATAAGTCAGCTCTACAAATCTCACCCCGACAGACTGCGCGATTGGCTCAATCACCCCAAGGCTAATGGATACCAAGCACTGCACGTAACGCTAATGAGCAAGCAAGGACGTTGGATTGAGGTGCAGATAAGAAGCGACCGAATGAACGAAATTGCAGAACAAGGCTTCGCTGCGCACTGGAAATATAAGGAGGGAGAAGAGGTTACCGAAGATGAAGGCGAACTGAACGACTGGTTGCGAACCATCAAGGAGATTCTGGACGACCCACAACCCGACGCCATGGACTTTCTCGACGCCATCAAACTGAACCTCTTCGCATCCGAGATATTCGTATTTACACCGAAGGGAGAGATAAAGATGTTACCTGCAGGATGTACCGCACTCGACTTCGCTTTTCAACTGCATACTTTCCTTGGTAGCCATTGTATCGGCGCAAAGGTTAACCACAGACTCGTTCCACTTAGTCACCGGTTGCAAAGTGGCGACCAAGTGGAAATTCTAACGTCCAAATCGCAACACGTCGATCCCTCGTGGATTAACTTCGTTTCTACTGCCAAGGCACGTGGAAAGATACAAGCCATACTCAGGCGAGCAAATCGCGAGCTGCAAAAACAAGGTGAAAACATCCTAAAAGAATGGCTTGCCAAACACAACTTGGAGCAAACGACCTCCATATTAGATAAACTTTGTGAGCTGCACGAACTGCAAAAGCCCGAAGAACTGTTCCAACATCTTGGCGACAGAACGGTTATTCTGGGTGAAAAAGACCTAGACGAAATCCTAGGCAAGAAGAAAAACAACGTTGGTTTTAGTTGGCTGAAGCGCATGCCCTTTATGGGACGCGAGAAACGTCGCAACAAAACGGAGAAAGAAACGCAAGACTTACTTGTCGTAGACAAAGACTTCAACAAAAAGTTGCCCTGCATCATCACCGAGACATCGATAGAACGCTACATATTTCCTTCGTGTTGCCACCCCATTCCAGGTGACGACATTCTGGGATATATTGACAACAAGGGGCGCATCGAAATCCACAAGCGTGCCTGTCCTGTAGCCAATCGCCTCAAATCAAGCTATGGCAATCGTATTCTCGATGCTAAATGGGACATGCATGGCAAAATGCTCTTCGATGCAACAATAGAAATTCGCGGTATTGATCGCCATGGTTTGCTGCGCGATGTGGCCGAAGTCATTTCTGGCCAGCTAAATATCGACATGCGCAAACTTGTTATTTCGGGCGACGATGGCGTATTTGACGGCACCATCGAATTACGGGTTCACGACAGGAACGAAACACAAGGGATTATCGACAAACTAAAAGACATCGACGGCATTCATGAGGTTCAGCGCATTATATAAGCGGTCTGCACACACAAATCAGAAATAAAACACTACTGCTACGCTAACAAACCCGCAACCATAGTTTACTTGTGAGGGACGTTATTGACTACATACGAGCGTAAAGCGCTACACAACAGACATATAGAGTTTAGTGCAACGTTCCACTCAAGAGCTTTACTTTAAGGTCGTTTGCTAGCAAAATGACGGTTCAAGGTCAAGAAGAAACGCCACATACCCATGTAGTTTCTTCGTTCCAGTCCCTTAAACGGCAAACAAGAAAAAGACCGCTGAGACATCTCGTCGCAGCGGTCTTCTGTGTTCTCGTGGTTATTTGGATTATGTATGTGTTTCCTGTCCGCACCTTAGAGAGTTTAAATGTAGGTACAGCTTAATCCAACATGCCCCGCTGGACAGTGGAAGATGCGAACAGTTCCAGAAAGACATCAGTCCCAATACGCATTTTATAGGACGTGTCTTCTAAAAAATCAGTTTTCTTAAATCATTCTTTGTTACCATCACAGACTTTCACAAGCCCAATTTTCCATTTTACACAAATGGTTTGTGTTAGGATACAAGCACTCAAAGCACTTTCTCCCTATATTTCTTACGTTTCTGTATAACAATGTATTTTGTTATAGATCGTTACACCGTCAATGGTTAGATTTCACTGCTTTGTGGTTTAGTTACTAATCAAGGGATAGGTATTCCACCTTCGTTTCCACCAACTTCACTTGGGTTTTCAACGTCACCACCATGGTCACCGCCACTACCACCCTTTCCAATCGTGTGGCCAAGCAGTATACTCTCTATTCCATTATGAATCACTTCAACGCTAGAGCTGGTATATTCCCAGACATATTTTCAATCTTTTTCATATTCCACTACATTCATTGGTATGCACTTCGAGTTGTTTTTCCGCGAGTCAAAGGTTGGCAGGCAGAGCAACTTCATTAGGAAGACACAGCCTTGATTGTTCATTTACCCATTCTCTTCTCTCTATAAGAAGAGGCGAACAACGGCTCATTCACCCGAATCATCGAGCGAAAACAATGTGTGGATATGATGAGAGAGGCAAACTTTACGATCGAACAGTCCAACAATAGGGGAAGTGTTCATCTCCATTGAATTCCTTCGTTTTTAAACAACCTGCACACGAATAAACTTATTATGCTCCATCATCCTTGGTTGAAAGGAGGTTTTCTACCCCAACTATTCAAGTCAAAATAATGAGTCTTTAAATTCAGTATCGTGTATCAGGCTTAACGGTAGGAACCTTGTTTCATCTAATCATTCTCTCTCTTATTCGTTTATTTCGTTTTCTTAAAACGTCAACTTCTCCACTTTGTGCTCACGTTTACACAATAAGCACCTTTGCTGTTAAGTACGACCGTTTGCCTTCTTCATGTTTCTTGTAAGAGCTTTATGTTTTCATGATCACTTAAACATCATGTTTTCATGTCCTATAATCCAGCAGAGAGAAACAAAGTCACTACTGAACATTTTATACATATTATATGTTATCATGTATAGAAAATTTACGCTCTCTATCTCCGACATTCGTTCTCCTACGCTTAGGGGTCGCCGAATAACGTCTAGTAAGGAATGTTTGTATATAAGGTTTTATAATACGATCATTTCAAACTAACGTATGGCAAAGTTAGAAATTAATCTTTAACGACGCAAGAAAAATGTAAATAAAATACTCAAATATGCTAAACAACATAAAACAATACACATTAAGTTCGTTTTACAAACATTATATTTCGTAAATAGAAAAAAGCATGGACGAATTAACTTAGACTCGTCCATGCCCAAAGGTCAGTAGACATTCCTCTCAACAAACAGTTATGCAAGGTAGCAATGCCTCTTGCGCCACCTCACAAGTATCACCATTAGTTGTTGCCTACCACACCTTCTTTTCTCTCTTTTTCTCTCATATAGTTCATTTTACTCAAACAAGAACTGCATTTTGACTTCAAGGGTTCGCTTATTGCCCTTTCAAAATCACGCTTTCTCACTTCAGCAATGTAGCCATAAGCCCTACCCTACCTTTTCTCTACACGTCGGATTCCTATTGGGAAAACCACTTCGAGAGAGTAGGTCATGGCACATCACCTTGTTTCTTATACCAAACAACACAAAACTAGCTTATCCGACTTTTCTTTGGCATTTATTATCAAGTTTACTCTTTAAGTCTTCTGATTCGACACAAGGGCATTTTATCAGTTCGGGCACTAATGCCTTCACACTTTTATCTGGCTGCTTACGTTTTCTTTCCATCTTTCTCGAAAAGTGCGTTCACTCACCACGATACAACCAAGCAAACGTATTTGCCCGCCCCATGTCTAACGAAATTGTCGCTATATATATAATGTGTAGTTCAGGTATTCTCATGCTTTTTCATGGATTCACATTCCTTTTAGCATTCCTTCGGTTGTTGCCTGGATACCTTCTGCAGTCAAAACATCTCACGATGTATCGTCAACACGTATTACGTAAGAACGATTTGTTGCCATATTCGAAATGCTTATTCTCGAAACAGACACATCGCCTTACTTTCACCCTATTAGTTGTTTACTTCTTCATATCGTTTGCAAAGTTAATAAAAAGGTAAATAATAACGAAGCAAAACGTAATATTTTTTGAACAAAACCAGAAAGTATCCTCAACATTTCAAATAAAGAGCAATGATTATGAGAAAAAGAATGTCTTCCCTATGTTCACAAAGCCGAACAGTAACTCCATATATAAATAGTGGCAGAGATGTACATTTATGTGTCGTTTGTTTTGTAGTTATAAAAACAATGTGTATTTTTGTGCATACGGAAAGAAAAGGAAAGCGGTATAAACCAAAAGATACAGATAGCGTCCACACAGCCAACGCTTGTCAGAGATGTGGCTAAACAGGTCGAGAATACTGCACAACAAGACCTCCCCACACAAAAAAGACAAAAGCCGCATAATAGCAAAAGTAGCAACAAACGTGCCTATGCAATATGTCTACAACGCCATAATCGCCCTTTACATCATCATCACCATGGGTGTGATGGTGCGTGTTTTGATGGACCATAGGCAGCCGGCAAAGACTATGGCATGGCTTCTTGTGCTCACGTTTGTACCTGTTGTGGGCATTGTTTTTTATTTTTTCTTTGGACAAAACACACGTAAGGAACGCCTCATCAGTCAGCGAAGCATGGACAGGCTCACCAAACGCAGCATGCTGGAATATGCCGAACAGGGCGAGCTGCAATTACCCGACGCCCACAAGGAATTGATAAACCTCTTCACCAACCTAAGTCTGGCCCTACCCTACAAAGATAACGAGGTGGAGATATTCACCTCGGGGCACGATTTTTTCCTCGACTTGCTTGCCGAAATTGGTCAAGCGCAGCATCATATACACCTGGGCACATATATTATTGAAGACGATGCGCTGGGCAGACTTGTTGCCGATGCGCTCATAGACAAGGCACAGCAAGGTATAGAGGTACGACTGATATACGACGATGTGGGCTGTTGGAGTGTAGGTAGTGCGTTTTTCGACCGCATGACTCGTGGTGGCGTGCAGGTTCAGTCGTTCATGCCTGTGCGGTTCCCCATGTTCACCAGCAAGATGAACTACCGTAACCACCGCAAACTCTGCATTATCGACGGACGAACGGGTTACATTGGCGGAATGAATGTAGCCTTACGGTATGTGAAGGGCACGCGTAAACAAGAGTGGCGCGATACCCATATACGTCTTCGAGGTGGTGCCGTGTATGGCATTCAACGTGCTTTCTTGGTGGATTGGTACTTTATGGCGCGCACGCTTATCACCGACAAGGTGTACTACCCCGTACTTTCGCCCAACATTCGCAACAATTGCATCGCGCAAGTAGTAACAAGCAGTCCCGTGTCGCCATGGCCCGACATCATGCAAGGCTATATGCGCATACTGCTCGAAGCTAAGAAATACGTATATATGACCTCGCCTTACTTCCTGCCAACAGAGCCAATACTTTTCGCGATGCGAACTGCACGGCAGGCAGGAGTGGACATTCGCCTGATGCTACCTGCCCGAACCGACTCCAAAATCATTGAGTGGGCGGGCCGTTCCTATGTGCAAGCGGCCTTAGAAGCTGGTGTTATGATTTGTTTTTATTGTGCCGGCTTCAACCACAGCAAGCTATTGGTGTGCGACGACAGCCTTTGCAGCTGCGGTTCTACTAATGTAGACTTCCGAAGTTTCGAAAATAACTTTGAGGCTAACGTGTTTTTGTACGACAGGGAAATGGCTTTGAGGATGAAAGAGGTGTTCTTGGCCGACGAAGAAGAGTGTATCGTGCTAGACAGTCCCGACATTTTTGCCCATCGTCCTTTCCTCGCTCGCCTGTGGGAATCGCTCATCCGACTACTTTCACCTCTTCTCTAAGGCAAGCTCTAAAAGTCCTCTATCCCGCCCCAAGTTTCCTCTATGCGTATAATAAGGTTATTGAGGAATATCCAAATGCTGCATCTTTTTCAGCATCTCATTAAAAAAGTCGGGCGCTACCTCCACTCCGCGCAGCGTTCTTACCCGTGGATAGTTGCTAAAGTACACATCACTTGACACGTACCAGCCATAGCTTTCCAACTGCTTTACTCGTTTTATCTGCTGGTTAAGCGTACGAAAGCTGTTTGGCGAAACCACCGATAGCAGTCTTTTACCTGAGCAAAGTGATAAGGCCAGCACTAGATATTCGCGCCGTGGAATATTCTCTTGCGCCATCTGCAACGCCTTTCCGTTTTCAGAAACCTTCATATTCCAGCCGTGTTCGCTATTTAGCCAGTTCATCATCTTCCTAAAAACTTCACCATGCGGACCAGTATCTTGAATGTTATTATACGCTATATAATAATGAATCATCTCGTGCAACAACACGTTTTTAAATTCGTTCTCACCCTGCTCAAACAAAATACTCACGTGTATAGCATGGTCGTATGTCTCTACTCGTCCCATTCTCATCCGCCTTTTAAAGCGCATCGAGCCCAATTGCCTTCTCGAACGTGAAAGCGCAAGACGTGGCTGTGGCAGCTTACCCTCGAAATAATTGCGGTTAAACTCACCGAACCATGTCGTTAGATGTTCTTTTGTTAGCTTAAACTTGTTTATCATCTGTAGTTTGATCAGCATCTGCAAGGCAACGTTTGCGATTCGCGCGCCCTGCCCAATGAAACATTATCGGCCCTTAAAAGCTTCTCGTTATCTTGGCCACGAGATACTCGCTACGTGTGCCAATTCTGAACTTACCGCCCCAAATACCGATGCCGCTAGTAACGAAATAACGTGTGTTGCCTTTCGTCAGCGGTCCGTATGCGTCTTCGTACATGGCGTCTTCAATCCATGATATAGGCCAAACCTGCCCGTAATGGGTATGACCGCTAAGCTGAAAATCCACCCCTGCGCGTTGCGCTTCTTCCAAATGGTAGGGTTGATGGTCTAGCAAGATGGTGTATTTTGACGGATCGGCCTTGCCCATCAACGACTTCAACGTAGCCCTTCGGCCGTTGGTTCGATCGTCGCGACCCACAATATTAAGGTCCATCACCTGCACAACGCTGTCGCGCAACAGGTTAATGTTGGCATCGCGATAGAACTTTTCGGCCCTTGCTTCGTTACTATAATATTCGTGATTGCCCAAACAGGCATATATGGGGGCCTTTATTCGGCGGAATTCTTCGGCTACTTTCTCCTCCAACAATGGTCGCACGCTGATATCGATGATATCGCCAGCAATGAGCACAAGGTGCGGACGTTCGGCGTTAATCAAGTTAACCCAACGTGCAAACTCTGCCCTGCGGTTGTGATACCCCAAGTGCAGGTCGGAAATCATCACCACTTTCAAAGGCTTGTCCAAGTGTTTGGAGGTGTTTAGGTGCAGGTCTTGGCGCACCTTATTATTATAATGAATGTTGCCATACACAAACACGGCCAACAATATGCCCAGCACGGTGAGCGTACCAGACAAGCTGTTATACAAGAATTGTTTGGGAACGAGATGCGCAAGGCGGCCTAAATCGAGCAAGAGAAAGAGCATCACGGCATAGAGCAACACGAAAACCGATGACGTTCCTAATTCGTATATGGCCGTGGCGAGGGTCATGGGCATCTTATCTAGTCCTGCACCAAAGCCCACAACAAGCGAGATGAAGCCCAATGAGAGCAACACCAACAGGATGATTTTCAGCCAATTGTTCAGCGGAACGATGTTCCAAACGTGCCAAAACACATAAACATGCCCAACAATAGGGATAAGCAAAAACAATAACATTCCTAGTTTCATACCGCGAAGTTACGTAAAATATGCCACATTAAACATTTATTCTTGTTTAAAGAATATGTCATATCAAAAAAAATTATTAGCTTTGCAACTTGTTTAACAGGGTGTACTCCATCGCGTTCACCATAATTTCAGTAATAGTATGAAAAGATTTTTTACAGCATTATTCGTTGTCTTAGGTACAGTTACTACATTTGCCAAAACCTATACGGGTAAACTCGTGGTTACAGTAAATGGCGAAGTTCTAAGCAACAAGACAGCTTCCATCGACGTAGACCAACAGGGAGATGGAACTTACAAACTCTCTTTGACTAATTTTACGATTAGTGTAGGCGGCCAAGAACTCAACGTTGGCACCATCAACATCCCCGCCACACCCTACACTCTCGGCAATACGCGCCTGCTTCAAGCCAACAGAGGCGTACAAATAGAGAAGTTGGGAACTGTGCCCATCAACCTTCTTGCGCAAGAAAATGCCGACAATCTGCATGCAAACATCGACATTAACTTTAATGGAATGCCCATTAAGGTGTTGTTCGGTGAAGGCTATCAAGTGCCTAACAGTAACTTTGAGAACTTCGGTACAAGCAAAGAGCCAAACCGCTGGCACTCGTTCCAAAGCGTTACGGGCTCGTTTGCAAGCTCCGCAAAGACTGATGCAGCCATTAGTAGCGACCAAACACGCCCTGGTTCAACAGGTAAAAGCTGCGTATTAATTAAGTCGAGAAAGATAGACTTTTGGGTTTTCAGCGTTATTGCCAACGGAACATTGACAACAGGCAGACTGAATGCAGGTTCATCATCGGCTTCCAACGCCAAGAACAACTCGTTCCTCGACCTCGCCAATAAGGACAAAGACGGCAATGGTGACCCATTCTACACCAAATTAAGTGGCCGTCCCGACAGCCTTTCTTTGTGGGTGAAGTTCAAACAAGGCAAACCTTCTGCCAAACATCCATACGCAACAGCCAAGGCAGTGATTACAGACGGAACCTACTATCAGCTGCCCGAAAACAAGACCTACAACAACAAGATGGCTGAAGCAATTAACAACGAGATTGCCGACACCAAAGGCGAATGGAAACGCCTGTCTATCCCCTTCAACTACGTTAACAACAGCGTTAACCCGAAAGCTATTCTCGTTACGCTTTCTACCAACACCGATGCAGGAGAAGGTAGCGGAAGTGACGAATTGTACGTAGACGACCTCGAACTGGTGTACAACTTTGGCGTTGAAGGCATCAGCATCAAGGGACAAGCGCTTGCAAACTTCGCTGAAAACACCACAGAATACACCCATGCTGCAGGCAATATAGCGGCAGACGACATCACGGTGAAGACCAAAGGACAAGGCATGTTGGTTGCTAAGACCGTTGAAAACGGTAAGGCCACCGTGCTGGTTGCCAGCAACGACCTGAGCAAATATCGCCTCTACACCATCAACGTAACTACGGGCATCGACAACTTGCCCAGCGTTGAAGACAACAAACAAGTAGAAATATACACCCTCGATGGCGTTCGTGTAAACAAGCCCAATCGTAAAGGCGTGTATATCATCAAAGATGCACAAGGCAAAACACGCAAGGTAGTGAAGCAATAAGTATCGAGAAAAGCAGGGCGATGGAGCTTTCTGCATGCGCAATGCCAGCTTAGCCACACTCGCCCACCCCATAAAGGGAACTTTTCTGACACACAACGACATTGCCTGCGGTTGCAACACAACCACAGGCAATGTTTGTTTTTCACACCTTACAATAGGCTTTTCCGAATAAAAAGAAAAGCATCTAACCGCTTTATCGCCAATATTCACAACGTAAACAAAACCTAACTCACCAACATGAACCCCATTTGCAACATCAACACTCCTTATTATATAGGTGCAACAAACACGGCAACTCCAGTACGGCACGCACTTAAATCCATGTTCGCTGCACTCCTTATATTATTCACCACACTCGTTCCAACCTCTGCACTGGCTGCCAACGACACGCAAATAAAAGCCACCACTCCCGAAGTGCAATACATCGGACGCGTAGAACGCAACGCCACGACTGGCACCGTGCGCTACGACTGGGTAGGAACCTATCTGCGAACAGGCTTTACAGGCACCGAGATTGCCGTCTATCTGTCCGACGAAGGCGAAAGCTACCATAACGTTTACGTTGATGGCAAGTGGGTAAAGAAGATTAAGGTGAAAGGCAACACGCCCCAACGTGTTGTGCTGGCCAATGGTTTGAAGGCTGGAAAACACCAATTGGTATTGCAAAAATGCACCGAAGGCGAATATGGATGCACCACGGTGCATGCCTTCCACTTGTCGAAAGGGGGCTCGTTACATGCCGTTCCTGCCCCAAAACGTTTGATCGAAGTGATTGGCGACTCGTACACCTGTGGCTATGGCACTGAAAGCAACAAGGCTACCGACCCCTTTAAACTCGAAACAGAAAACTGCGACAAAGCCTACGCTTGCCTCTTGGCACGCTATTTCGGAGCCGATTATGTGCTAGCAGCCCATTCAGGGCGTGGTATGGTGCGCAATTGGAACGACTCGGTGCAAATATCGAAGGGCAACATGTCGCAACGCTACTTGCAACTGTTCGACCAACACGACACCATCTCTTACGACTTTAAGGCCTATCGCCCTCAATTGGTGCTCATAAATCTTGGTACAAACGACTATTCTACCACCGTTACACCCTCAGTTGAACAGTATGTAGGGACATACGTTAGGCTTATCGAACTTGTTCGCAAGCAATATGGCCCCGTTCCCGTTATCTGTATTCGCCCCCATTCGGCAGGTGCTTACCTCTCTGCAAGCTTTAAGGTGCTGCAACAACGCCTGTCTGCGCATAAAGATGTGCACTTTGCCGAGTTCATGCCAGGCATCATTACGGTGGAAAAAGACCTTGGTGCAAGCTATCATCCCAATTATTCGGGACAGCAAAAGCTCTGCATGACGCTCGTGCCTTTGGTATCGGCGGTGATGGGATGGGAAATAAACGAGAAATGAGTAGTAAAGGGAGGAAGGAGTAAGGAGTAAAGGGAGGAAGTAGTAAGGAGGAAAAGGGGGAAGTAATAAGGAGTAAAGGGAGGAAGGAGTAAGGAGTAAAGGGAGAAAGGAGTAAGGAGGAAAGTAGGAAGTAATAAGGAGTAAAGGGAGGAAGGAGTAAGGAGGAAAAGGGGAAGTAGTAAGGGGTAAAGCAGGAAGTGGTAAGGGATAAAGGAGGAAGTAATAAGAAGTAAAGCAGGAAGTGGTAAGGGATAAAGGAGGAAGAAGCAAGGGACAAAGGGAAAAGCAGAAAGGAGGAAAAGGAGGAAGTAGTAAGAAATATGAGGAAGGGAGTAGCAAGTATCCACGCGAGTTCGGGATAAGAGATGTTCGCTATGTCAACTATCACGTAGCGCTAGTTAGTGAGACAGCTATTCGTTTTTTATCTAATCTTGCTCAACAACGCATCGTATCTTATCCCGAACTCACGTAACGTATGATACTAACTTGGCACGATCTAGGCGATTCGTTCCACAGCCTATCACCGCCACCAACTCACTCTTCCTACCTCCAAACGCCATCTTTCGTTACCCACTCGATAAGCGCTTGTAGTGAGCTTTTTCAGCTCTCGCTTTGGTACAGCTAAGATGGACCCCTATTCCAGATCAGTTGGAACAGTGTTCCAATTCAACTGGAACAGCCGTCCAGATAAAATGGAACAACAGTCCAAAACATGTTTAACACGGCGATTAATGTAATAATGCACCATCGAGGCTTAGCAAGCGCATTTACGGAACGATGAAAATGCGAACCACGGAATGGCTAATTGGCGAGTTTGGGATAAGAAGGCATGCCCCCTGAACAAGATTGGACAGGTAAAGAAATGGCTACCTTGCCAACTAGTTATATGCGACAGGAGGCATAAAGATTGTGTTTTATCCCGAACTCGCGTAAAGCCTTGAAACTGTAAATCGATGAACTTTCTCCCAACATTCCACGAACTTATCACTACCAAGCCACTTGTAGTGGGACTACAAGCACTTTGTAGGGTGGCTACAAGCCGTTTGTAGTGACGCTACAAACCACTTGTAGTGCCACTACAGACCTTTTGTAGTGGCAGTACAAATGGATCTGTACTGCCCATATCAATGTCGGCTGCCGTTCAAAGACATTATAACACGCAAACAAAGGCTTTTTAAACAGGCAACGCGATGCATTCCCGTGCATCGCGTTGTCTCGTTATGGTTTACATAAGAGGTCTTCAATTCCTGATATTTAACCATGCAAAAGCTTTCAAATTACAGTGTACCAAACACTCAGAAATTTAAAAGTTGAAAAGCACACAATCTCAAAACCCCAAAAACTTACGTGAGTTCGGGATAAGAGACGATGCTTTTTGAGCAAGATTAGATAAAAAACGAATGGCTATATCACCAACTACCGCGTAGCGGTTATTCCGTTGGTAGGGCAGGGTTGCGAACGAAGGGAGCTACCCTGTCTTGCAGATGGAATAACAAAGCTAGGCCGAAGGTCTTGGTCTTTTTATGTTTAGCGCATCTGTCGTCTAGTAGATAGACGGATATGCGGGTAAATGCTATTAACGAAGAACATCGTTTTTATCCATTGGTTTCCCCAAACAGATTGTTCAAATGTAAAAAGACCAAGACCTTCGGCCTTGCTTTGCTCACGCACAACTTAGGCAGGGTAGGTCGCCGTTGCTCCCAACCCTGCCCTACCAACAGGCCAACCGCTACGCGGTAGTTGGCATAACGAGTTTCTCTTATCCCAAACTCGCGTAAAAACTATACAATTATCTCGCTGCCCAACCTTCGTGCCAACTCGTTGCGAATTGTCTGCATATCCTTAAATTCGGCCATTAACTGCATCTGCTTTTCGGGTTCGCTGGCAGCTTGAGCAATTTCCGTTTGCAGCGTTTTAAGGCGGTGTTCCACATAATCGAGGCGGAAATCAAGCAACAAATGCACCGTTCGTTGGCGCAGCTCCTCCTCTTTCTCCTTTTCTTTCAGACGTTTTTCCTCCTCGTCTAGCGGGTGAATGGGTTCGGGTTGTTTCAGTTTCAAGTACTGGTAAGGGTCCATACACAGTTCGGTTGCCAGCTTGCTCACCTCTATGTCTTCGTGATGCACAAAATAAGGTTCCGACTTAAAGTCGGGATGGATGCTCCTTTCGGCTGCCTCTTGCAGTATTCGGTTGAACAAGGGATGTTGAAACACCAACTCGTCTTGCATGAAATCGTATTGTATAAACTGCGCTACGGTGAGGTTAAGCAAGTTTCCATTCTCGTCTTCTACATTGCGAAGCACAATTCGTTCGCCATACTTCACCACCTGTTCCACCAACATACGCTCCACCTTAGCCGCCTGTTGCAGGGGCGTAACGGTCTGAATGGTGGGCCTTGGCGTTGCCTCCACTGCCTCTTGAACCGCACGCGATGCCTCCGTAGACCGCCTTTCGCGGCTTTCGCGTATATATCGGTTCATGCTATTGATGAGCGTCGTTTCGGCTACACCCAGTCGTTGTGAACAATCGTGCAAGTAGGTGTCGCGTAAAATTTGGTCGGGAATAACCGACACGCTCTGCACAATAGACGAGATGGCTTCCGAACGGCGCGTGGGATCGGTAACGCCATCAAGCAAAACGCGGGTCTTAAACTGTATGAAGTCGGTTTGATTGTCGGCGATATACTGCCTAAATTCCTCGGCATTGTGCTTCCGAGCGAAGCTGTCGGGGTCGTCGCCATCGGGAAAAAGCAACACCTTGACGTTCATTCCCTCGGCCAACAACATGTCCGTTCCACGCAAGGCGGCATGTATACCTGCTGCATCGCCATCGTAAAGCAAAACGATGTTTGAGGTAAAGCGGTGTAAGGTGTGTATCTGATGCACGCTAAGGGCCGTTCCCGAGTTAGCCACCACGTTCTCAACGCCACACTGATGCATCGAAACGACATCGGTATAGCCCTCCACCATATACACGCAATCTTCTTTGGCAATAGCTTTCTTTCCCTGAAAGATGCCGTATAGTTCGTGGTCTTTATGGTAAATGTCCGAGTCGGGCGAGTTAACATACTTCTGTTGTACACCCTTCGTGCGGGTATCGAGCAACCTTCCGCCAAACCCAACAACCTTTCCGCTTACGCCAAACCATGGAAAAATAACACGGCCTGCAAAGCGATCGACATATCGTCCATCATCGGTGCGATAGCAAAGACCCGTCTTTACCAAGAAGTCTACGTTATATCCCTTGTCGATAGCAGTGCGTGCCAGCAGCTCTCTGTCGTTAAGGTCGAAGCCTAAGCGGAACTTTCGAATAATGTCGTCTCTGAAACCACGGCTTCTAAAATACTGCATGCCGATAGCTTGACCATCTTTGTTGTTGTGCAACGTGTCTTCAAAGTGCTTGGCCGCCCATTCGTTAACGATGAACATGCTCTCGCGTTCGTTCTGTTCGCGTCGTTCGTCGTCGCTTAGTTCGCGTTCCTTAATCTCGATATGATATTTGTTAGCCAACCAGCGAAGGGCCTCGGGGTAGGTCATTTGCTCGTGTTCCATGATGAAACTCACGGGAGTTCCGCCCTTACCACAGCCAAAACAGTGGCAAATGCCACGTGCAGGCGACACCATAAACGAGGGCGTGCGCTCGTTATGAAACGGGCACAATCCCTTATAGTTCGCCCCTGCCTTACGCAGGGTTACAAATTCGGAAACCACATCCACGATGTTGGCCGCCTCTTGTATCTTCTCTATGGTTGCTCTGTCTATCATGTCTCTGTTATATCTGGCTGCAAACGGCCTCAACAGGAACCGCTTTAACCAACCGCGAAGTTATAAAAAAAGATTGAAACGGGCAAGGGCGTGGGGTTAAAGTGATGGTGGCAAAAAACTAACTTGCCGATATATGAGGTACAATACAAACCTATTTACACGAAAACAGGGTGAGGAATATTCCTCACCCTGCCTTATTCTGATGCTGTGCAAAAGATGTTACGGACGTTATTACCAACGACCTACAAACTCTACCTTTTGTCTTAGCTTGTCTATTTCTCCTTGAAGCTTTTCCATTTTCTTTTGTAGCTTTTCAACCTTTTTTTCTTCCTTAGCCACTTTCTTGTTCATCTTATTGGCTTCCTTCAAGATCTTAACCCTATCTTTCGCAGCCTTAGCACTAGCTTCGGGGTTACGTGTACTTAACCCTGTAACCACAGAATTGTTGGCTTCAGCATTAACTGCAGACGCTTTGCTCTTCACCTCTGCCAAGTGAACAACTGCCTTTTCGTATTCCAATTGGGTATTTGTAAGTTGCGTTTGCAACTTCAAAGCTTTCTGTTGGGCTTTCAATTCACTAAATTCTTGACTACTTGCGCAGCCTGTTATCCCAATAGAAAGCATCATGATAGACGCTAGTATAATCTTCTTCATTGCTAAAACTGATTTTTGTTATTGATAAACTCTTTTCTCTAATTATGTTGCAAAGATAGTATAAAAGAAATTAAGAAGCAAGAGATATACGTTAAAAATCAAGCGTCTAACATTTTTTATTGACATAACTCAACAAAAAGGAAGTTTCGATAGCAAATAAGCGAATAATCGCACAAATTGAAAGCGCGAAAAACAAGAGCACTTGCACTTTAATACCAGTTCAAATCAAAGCACACAATCAAAAACGCACTGCCCACCAATACGACTTTACACGAGGGGCTTATTCCACAGGGACAAGACCCTCGATGTAGCTACACAATATGCCAATTCCCTTTTCGTTTTCGCCACCTTGCGGTATAATCAGGTCGGCGTAGCGTTTGGTGGGTTCGATAAACTGCTCGTGCATAGGCTTAAGCACCTCCAAATAACGTTCCACCACCATCGAAACCGTTCGTCCGCGGTCTATGGTGTCGCGCTGAATGTTGCGTATCAGCCGTTCGTCGGGGTCGGCATCAACGAATATTTTCAAGTCCATGATGTCGCGCAGGCGCTTATTAAGCAAGGTCATAATGCCCTCGATGATGATAACGGGCTTAGGTTCTACGTGTATCGTTTCCTTTAAGCGGTTGCAAAGCAGATACGAATAAGTGGGCTGTTCGATGGCAATACCATTGCGTAGGTCGTTAACATGCTTGGCAAGCAGTTTCCAATCGAAGGCGTCGGGATGGTCGAAATTGATGGCATGACGTTCTTCTTCGGTCATCTCCGACGTATCATTGTAATACGAATCGAGTGGCACTACCGCCACATAATGGGGTGGCAGGGCGTTTACAATATTCTTCACCACTGTTGTTTTGCCCGAACCTGTTCCGCCGGCAATACCTATTATCGTTGTCTTTTGCATCGTGTGATATGTTTATTGAGTGGATATGGTTGTCCTTTTTACAATCTTCTCAGCGGCAATAACGCCATTGTTATAAGGCCTCTTCAAACATGGCCTTGTACAATTCAGCCTTCTTTTCCACCTTAAGGGGATAAGCACGCGAAGAGCTAGGCATGCGATAGAGCCGCATTTCGCGACCGTCGGGCTGAAAGCGAAACGTCACATACGACCCTACTTTGGGCTGTTCGGCAATGTTGAAGTGTGCCCTAAGCACATCGGCAGCCAATTGCCCCGTAACCACCACGTTTTTGCAAGCTGGCACTTGCAGCAGTAGCGCATCAAGGTCGGTAGGCTCTACCACTTCGAGGTCTTTGTCGGCAGCCGTTCCCGTGGTACGATTTACAGCCGTTGCCGTGTCGTATAAGCCCACACCCTTTTCGGTAAGAAAGGTCCTTAACTCGTCTAGTTTGAAGGTTTTGTTGGGCTCATCCACGAAGTGGGTTTTGTCGGCAAAGAACACCAAGCCAAAAATGCGCCACATGTCGTTGATGAAGTTGGGGTAAAAGAAGTGCATAGACCACCGCTTTTGCGAAGGTGGAAAACTACCTAACATCAACAGTTTGCAGCCGTTGGGCAAGAAGGGTTTTAAAGGATGGCGTTCTATCATTGTCGTCTAACAAGATGTTTACCGCATCGAGGCATGAGATTCGCTCGCTATTCTGTCTGTTTCACCAGATAAACCACTACGGGAAGGTGGTCGCTAAACCCATCGAGCCACACACCACCAGCCGTCGTTCGCTTAGGCATCCCTTTGTACTTACCTTCCGTTTGGAAGAGATAGTCGCGCCTGAAAATCTGGTTTTTCCAATATTTAAGTGAGGTATAGTCTTTCGAGCCATTGGCGTTGAGCCAGTTTTTAGAGAGCAATATCTGATCGAACAAGTTCCACGAGCCCTGGAATTGCAACGTGCCCACGCCCTCTTTGGTCAGCACATTGTACCATGGATTGTACATGTCGCCCTCGGCAACCTCGTTGATGTTAGCCTTTCCGCGCAATGCCTCGCTCATGCTTTTGTCCATCGGGTCGTCGTTCATGTCGCCCATCACCAGCACTTTGCAATTCTTATCCTCGCGTTGAATGGAGTCGCGAATGGCCAAAACCTGCCTTGCGCCTTGTTCGCGATAGAAAGAGTCGCTAAACCTACTGGGTAAATGGCACACCACCACCGTTACATGTTCGCCTGCCAGCACGCCGCTCACCGTGAGAAAACCACGTGTGAAGAAGGCACTATCTTTCTCCAAGCTTTGCACGTAGGGAACAAGCTTAACGTTGCGTACTTCAAAAAGCGAAGGATTGTAGAGCAACGCACAGTCGATACCAC
Source organism: Hoylesella loescheii DSM 19665 = JCM 12249 = ATCC 15930 (assembly GCF_000378085.1). Taxonomy (GTDB): domain Bacteria; phylum Bacteroidota; class Bacteroidia; order Bacteroidales; family Bacteroidaceae; genus Prevotella; species Prevotella loescheii. Next base: position 171,902 of record NZ_KB899215.1, on the reverse strand, counting down.
GGCGGTCGGGTCCCTCTATATGGCAAAACTTATACCCACGAGTGGCTAATTCGGGCTGTGCAGTAAGGTCTGTCAGCACCTTAGCATTCTCCACTTCGGCCAATCCAATAATGGCGCAGCCCACTCCAGGCAGTACGTCGGTACCCATATCGGCCAAGGCGCGTGCCATATTGTGCAGTTTGTGGGTGTATTTCATGCCGTTCCACTTGTACGAGCCACTTGGCAGAAACTCGTAATCGCGCTTGCCCTCATCATGGCAAGTGTCAAAAAGGTTCTCTTGGTTGTAAAAGCCCACGGCATACACCGTGAATTTCTTTTGTGCCGTTACTGACAAGGCAACCACAAGCAAGGCCGCCAAGGCAAGCATCCTTCTAAAATAGCTCATGTTTTTGCGTAATGTTGTTGTTTCTTTTCTCGTTCCTCAAAAAGTGCGTTCTCTCACCATGACAATGCCCAAGCAAACTTGGCGTTGCTCATTCGCATTAACGAAAGCACTCTTAGGTTTCTTTCTTTTTAGTTTTCGCCCACCACTAGTACTGCCAATTGTTACAACAAGAAGGCTTAGCGAGCATTAAATAGTATGCAAATATCGTCATTTTATTTCAAAGACGAAAGCCATTGAGCATTTTTTTGGTCGTTAGGTGCAAGAGAAATCAAGCCTTTGTCGCCTTTATTTCGTTAACGCCATACCGCTTATATTATCATGGACACGCACGCGTATGCACAAGAACTACACACAAAACACCCTTATACTACTTTCTTATTCATCTCAATCAAAGGGATTAAACACAAGAAATCGCAGGAAAAATGTCAGACTTTGTACAGCATCTTACATTCTCTTAAACAGCCATTAAAGGGATATCAAACACCGCTTTAATAACTCTTGCTGTACCACATCTGGGGGGATATTGTTACACACTAAGATAACGTGAGTTGATTTAAACGACAAAACAACGAGGTATCCGCACATTAGAGAAAAACAAACTGACAAAATTACACCTTTCTCTCCCCACTTAATTAAGAAAAGTTACGCATGGTAAGATTTTCTTTTCAAAAAGTTTGGAACATTGCAGATGTTTTCATAAATTTGCCAAAACGAAACAAGTCTTTGTCTTTAAGTGAGACAATGCACTGATGTAATTAATTCAAAATAGGCGATAACCCACCATACAGCGCCAAGGCTCGGTAGCTCGGTAACAGGTTGGAACCATTTGCATATTTGCAAGCCCTTGCGTACTATCCGGAGAAGACACACCCCGAAAGCACCAAAAAATAAATCCAGTATGGCTATAACCTACATACAGGCTGAAACGTCTGAACCTGATTTGAAACCAGATAGTAGTAATTTTAAAAAGAAGAATTATGACCAAAAGGCTAATCTTATTCTTTGTAGGCGTATTCCTCACTGCGGGAATGGCGCTGGCGCAAACACATGTGGGAGGTGTGGTAGTTTCACTACCCGACAATGAGCCCGTGGTGGGAGCCTCGGTAAAAGTGGTAGGCACAACCACGGGTACCGTAACAGACATCGATGGAAAGTTCTCGATTTCTGTACCCACAAACGCTAAACTTGAATTCTCGTACATTGGCATGAAAAGCAAGGTGCTTACAGCAAAGGCTAACATGCGTGTTGAACTGGAAACCGAAGACAACACCATCGATGAAGTAATGGTGGTGGCATTCGGTACACAAAAGAAATCGGCTTTTACCGGTTCTGCGGCTGTGGTTTCCTCTAAAGATCTTTCAAAGCGTATCTCTACAAATGTCAGTAGCACGCTTGCAGGAACCGTTCCTGGATTTCAGATGCGTGAGGCGTCGGGAGAGCCTGGTGCTAGCAATGGAAAGATGAACATCCGCGGTATATCTTCACTTAAGGCAAAGACCGACCCCTTAATTATCGTGGATGGTGCCCCTTATGCCGGTTCATTAAGCAACATTCCCCAACAAGACATAGAAAGTGTTACTGTACTTAAAGATGCAGCAAGTGCCGCGCTTTATGGTGCACGTGGAGCATCGGGTGTAATACTTATTACCACCAAACGTGGAAACACCAGCGAAGCTATAGTTACGGTAGACATGAAATGGGGCAGCAACAGCAGGGCCATACAAGATTACGATGTTATAAAAGACCCAGGGCAATATTATGAAACCTACTATGGCATGTTGCGCAATAAGTACTATTACAACGATGGCATGAGCGCTAGCGATGCCCATACGAAGGCTAACACAGAGATGCTTTCCCAATTGGGTTACAACGTCTATACTGTACCAACGGGCGAACAACTCATTGGAGAAGACGGTAAGCTAAATCCCAAAGCCACACTTGGTCGCACTTATAAGGCTTCGAATGGAGAAACCTATCATATGACTCCCGACGACTGGACGAAAGAGGCTTACCGAAGTTCGTTCAGGCAAGATTATAATGTAAGCGTAAGTGGTGGTAACACTCGTTCGTCGTTCTTTGCCAGTGCTGGCTATCTGAAAGACAATGGCGTGATACTTTACTCCGACTACGAGCGTTATACAGCACGCCTGAAGGCAGACTATCAAGCAAAGAAATGGTTAAAGGTTGGTGGAAATATAGACTACGTACACTCCAGCAAGAACCAGAACCCTAAAATGGACGATCAGCTCAATTCCTCCAACTTGTTGTATTTTACGTCCATGATAGCACCAATTTATCCGCTCTACGTGCGTACCCTCGATGCCAACGGGAACCCTGTCATACGTACCGACAAGAATGGGAATCCACATTACGACTATGGTGTGCCAGGAAACAACTTCGTAGACAATGCGCCACGCGCGTTTTCCTCACAAGGCAACCCGCTTGGTGCTAACCGCTACAACCAAAAGAATTTTTTGGTAAACCAATTCAATGGAACATTCAACATAGATATTGTTTTCACCGAGTGGTTGAAATTCAATGCCACAAGCAACCTGAACTTTCAACATATAACCCGTTCTGAATATGACAACAGCCTGTATGGACCCAAGGTGAATGTAAACGGCGAGCTTACAAAGTACCAATATTATTATCTGCGCACCAACAATGTACAGACCCTAGATTTCCATAAGGTATTTGGCGATCACGATGTAGACGTGCTAGCTGGTCACGAGTATTACAACGACCAATTGCGTTACCTCAATGGAACGGCGACGGGTGGATTCTCGCCTAAAATATTGGAACTAGATGCTTTTGCTACCAAATCAGACAACAGATCTTATGCAGAGCGATACAATGTAGAGGGTTGGTTTAGCCGCATGCTTTACAGCTATAAGGATAAATACTATGGATCGCTGTCTTATCGTAGAGACGCATCGTCACGATTCAAGAAAGAAAACCGATGGGGCGACTTTTGGTCAATAGGAGGCGCTTGGAACATAGAGAAGGAAAGTTTCTTCAATATACCTTGGGTAAATCACCTTAAGTTGAAACTCTCACTGGGTCAGCAAGGTAACGATGCTTTGGGAGAGAACTGGTTCTATGCCGACCAATATAGGCTTTCTAAATCGTCGGATACAACTATGTCACCCTCATTCAGGATGCCAGGAAATCCTGATCTCACCTGGGAAACAACAACCAACCTGAATGTTGGTGTGGAGTTCTCGCTTTGGAAGAATCTCTTGTCGGGCAGTATAGACGTATACAGCAAGAAAATTTCAGACATGCTCTTTTGGCTTTCTCTCCCTGAATTTTCTGGAACACGCGGCTATTACGCCAATGTTGGCGACATGCGCAACAGCGGTTTAGAACTTTCACTTACCGCTACACCTATTCGTACACGCGATATCACTTGGAGCATTACAGCCATGCTAGCCCACAATACCACCAAGATATTGAAGTTGCCTCAACAGAAAACGCAAGACTATGGTGGATACGTAGACAATGGGACAGGCCACGAATGTTGGTACGAAGTAGGGAAACCTCTTTATAATATGCTGCTACCCGAGTATGCAGGCGTAAACGAACATGGACAAGCCTTGTATTATGTAGACACGGATGTGGCTGTTAAAGACCGAAGCTCGTTCCCAAACAAAAAGCGTAATGGTACTACAACAAAAATTTCTGAAGCCTCTTTCTACGAGCAAGGGTCAGTACTACCCAAGGCTTCGGGTGGATTTAGTACAACAGTCGAAGCGTATGGCTTCGATGCCACATTCACGTTTGACTATCAACTAGGCGGTAAAGTTTACGACAGCAGATACGCTTCCTTGATGAACCCTGTGGAAAGCCAACCAACTGGCTCTAACTTCCACAAAGACGTCCTCAAATCATGGACACCTAACAATACGTCTAGTAACATCCCGCGCTTCCAGTATGGAGAAGACTATTCAGCGAAAAGTTCTAACAGGTGGCTCACCAATGCCAGCTATCTAAACTTCCAGTCGTTCACCGTAGGATATACTCTACCAAGGACACTTACTGGACGCTATAAGATTTCTACGCTACGTGTATACGTTGCAGGAGAAAACCTCTATTTCTGGTCGGCTCGTAAGGGCTTCGATCCACGCTATTCATTCGATGGTAACAAGTCGGTAGGCGTTTATTCGCCCACGCGTAATATCACGGGTGGATTGCAAGTGACATTCTAAAACAAACCTAATTTCAAAAGAGAAAGTTTATGAAACATATAGCAATCAAACTAATGGCTGCCTTTTTGGCATGCAACGTGGTTTCGAGTTGTATTGAAGAGGTAGACCCCCAAAGCAACATTATAACTGGAGGACAAGCCTCTGATGCACCTGGCGCATTCGACAATTTTGTGGATGCAATAACCTCCAACCTCGTTGGGCAATTCCTTTATAGACCCAATAGCACCAATGTGACGGACGCTGGCTACCCTTGCTTTTTCTTGGAACGCGACGCACTGGGACAAGACATCGCCGTGGTGGGTAAAAACAACCATTACGACTCGTGGTATACCGTTAGCGAGAGATTAGGGCCAGGCTATGCAGTTTGCCAAATGCCTTGGACATATTATTCCAAATGGATAAAGAATTGCAACATTGTTGTGGGATTGGCGGGCGATAACCCCGATCCTTCCAGACGCATTGGAGCAGGTATAGCACATGCCATGAGGGCCATGTTTTACATGGATGTAGCGCGTATGTATGCTGCAGAACCCTATTCGCTTAATAAGAAGGCAGAAACACTACCTTTGGTTACAGAAAAGACAACGCAAGCAGAAACGTATAACAACCCACGTAAAAGCAACGAAGATATGTGGGCTTTCATCATCTCTGACTTAGACAAGGCTGAAGAACTGCTAAAAGGATATGTACGCAAAGATATCCTGAAGCCTGATGTAAGTGTGGTTTATGGACTTAAAGCACGTGCCTACCTAGAAACACAAGATTGGGCAAATGCAGAGAAATACGCCAAACTGGCACAAGAGAACTATACATTGATGAACGAGGCAGACTATACAAGTAAAGACCTTGGCTTCAACACACCCAATGGCGCCTGGATGTTTGGCGTTAAGTACAAAGAGGAAGATCCTAATATCCGTTTAAACGACGCAGACTCCTCTTGGGGATCGGTGATGATTAACGAAAGTTTGTCTGGATGCGGGTACGCTTCCAACTATGGTGGATTGATGAACATCGACCGACACTTGTTCGAAACTATCCCCACTACCGATTGGCGACGTAAGGTATTTATCGACTTCGCTTTAGACACTCTTAAAGAGGGTAAACAGATAGAAGCTTTACGGACGTATGCTTTCCAAGAAGATGTGGCTTATGCCAAACAACTGAAAACAAGTGCGAATGCAGCACAGCTTAATGTAGGTGGCATACAAGTGAAGTTTAGGACCATTGGGGGTGTAGAAGGCCGCGCCAACCAACACAAGGGATTTGCCGTGTGGGTACCACTGATGCGTGTGGAGGAGATGAAACTTATTGAAATCGAAGCTGCTGGCATGCAAGATCAAGGGCGAGGCATCACCCTGCTTACTGAGTTTGCCAAGACGCGCGACCCAAACTTCGTGTACGGCAAACACAATGAGGCATACGGAAACACATCTACCTCAGCTTTCCAGAATGAAGTGTGGTGGCAACGCCGAGTTGAACTGTGGGGTGAAGGCTTTGCAACTTTTGACGTAAAGCGACTCAACAAAGGTATCATACGTAGCTATCCCCATACCAATCATACGGCAGGCTATCGATGGAACACCACCACCTACCCCAAATGGATGAACCTGTACATCATCGATACAGAAAACAGGTATAACAGGGCTTGCACCAATAATGATATTCCTTCACATCCCAGTAAGGACTCGCAGGAATACCAGTTCTGATGCCAGCAGAAGTAAAGGCGAATTATTATTTATTGAAACGCGCCTAATATAATTATGTCATAAACTAAACGAAGTATATACAATGAAACAAAATATTATCAATTTTGCATGGGCATTGTTGGGTTTGGCTTTCATTACTGCATGTGTAGACGAGCAAGGCAGCGAACCAGGCAACGACGGTGCACCCGTAGCAACAATATACCAACTTGATGTCAATGCTCCACTAGACCCAGATAACGACTTGGTTTTGCGTGTAGCAACCAATAACCAAACACAAGCTGTGTACTACGCCAACATTCCTAAGGATGAATATGAAGCGAAATTTCAGCAAGGTGGCGAAGATGGCATTAAAGATTTTGTAACGAAAAATGGGACAAAGGTTGAAGGTTTGTCGGGTACTTCAACAGCAGACATTACAATTGAAGGAATGCAAGCAGACTATAAAGTAGCCATAGTGGCCACCGGTGCGGGCAAAAGTATGCTCAAAGTGATTGACTTTGCGGGTTTAGCATGGGTCGATGTAGCCACAGGTTCTTACACGTTTGCATTGTTAACTTTCAACAAAGAAAAAACTGTGCAAAACGTAGTGTTGCAAAAGTGCACTAACCGCGAAGGTCTTTATCGACTAAACAAGGTCTATGGCGGCAAGCTGTCAATCAAGTTCAATTTGCTAAATACAAAGAAAGACGACTACCAATTTGTTTCCGTTCCTGTACAAATGACCGTCAGAAACGGCATTTACATTCGCGACCTTGCCACAAAAGAGAACAATCAAGACATTGCTATAGACGAAAATCGCGGTTGTAAACTTTACGATAACAATAAGGTTACACTGGTTATGCAATATTACAGCAGTAAAAAGTCGTTTGGTGATGTAAGTGAAACGTTCGTCCCCAATCCATAACAAGATGTTCGTTTGCAACAATTGCTAGCTTACGACACATTTTAAAGTTAAATGTATAATGGGCCTATCGTAACCTCAACAAGAGAAAGCGCTAGGCCCATCTTACGCATGTTGGTTTGTCAATCAGTATTATTGACAGCCCCCATTTAATTGTTTATTTGCTAACGTTCGTTAGTAGAAATTCTTAACCTGCAGCATACGTTCACTACTTCCGCTCTTCGGTACATGAAGAACCGCGCTAACTATCTATCCAAAAACGCCATTTGAGATTTTTTCTTGATACAATGCACCTGGCAAATGAGAAACAAACAGCTACATACTAATAAGAGCGACTATCCATTCAATAGGTATCTTCCTATCTCTCTCAATATGAATGGTTCAAACATTATGCGAGTTCGGGATAAATCACAATCGGTATGCTTTCTGTCGCTTAGCACTAGGCGGCAAGATAGCCATTTTTTTACTTGTCCAATCTTGTTCAGATAGCATGGTTTCTTGTCCCAAACTCGCCAATTAGCCATTCCGTCGTTCGCATTTTCATCGTTCCGAGAATGCGCCTTCTAAGCTCTGATTATGCATTAATAGATTAATCGCCGTGTTAAATATGTTTTGGACGGTTGTTCCAATTGAATTGGAATGCTGTTCCAGTTGAATTGGAACACTGTTCCAACTTAGCTGGAACAGGAGTCCAACTTAGCTGTAACAAGGCGGGAACTGAAAAAGCTCACTACAAGAGCTTATCGGGTGAGGGGTAAAAGGTGGCGTTTAGAGGTAGGAAGGGTGAGTTGGTGGCGGTGATAGGCCGTGGAACGAACCGCCTAGATAGTACGAAGCTACCATCAAACGTTACGTGAATTGGGGATAAGATACGATGCTTTCTTGGGCAAGATTAACGCGAGTTTGGGGATAAGAGGAATTCGTTATATCAGCTACCGCGTAACAGTAGGGGTAATATAGATATTCGTTTTTTATCTAATCTTGCTCAAGAAAGCATTGTATCTTATCCCGAACTCGCGTAAACATTCAGTTACATAGCCTCTTTCTTCTTGAAGTTAAGTTGGTAACTAAACGACAGCAGCACGTAGCTTTTTATCACGGGGCGATAGGTTTCGCTAAATCCTGAAGCAGAGGCGTTGCGTTCAAGACTTTGCCGACGATTAAGGATGTCGTTCCAACTAAGGGTTAGCGTGGCCTGCTTGGCACGTAGAAAGCTCCAAGCCAACGACATATTCCACAGCCATTGGTCGGCATCGCTGCTGGTCATTGTACCTCGATGCAGGTAACAAGAAGCATCGGTGGATAGTTCGAGGTCGAAAGGTAGGTCGACCATAGCATTAACGCTTAGCGAAAAGTCGTGATTTTGCACGCGCGTTTGCGTCTGACTATTGTGCGAGAAGCGTGGTTGCCAACGCGTACCAAGTGTTATGTCGCCCCATTTGGGTACAAAACCGCAGAGCAAAAACAGATCTCCCTCACGTACCTTGGTCACACTTTTCTTCACTGCCACATCGTCTTCATCGCCATTAAGCGACACTTCGCGCCGCCATCCCATAGACATGTCCAGTCCCAAGTTCCATAAACCCAGTTGTTTATTCCATCCCAAATTGGCATTAAGACTATTATTGCCGTTGATGTTCACCTGTCGATAGTGGCGCGCACCCGACTGGCGGTCTAGCCGCATCTCTTCGGCAAAGTCGTTAAATGTGGTTTGGAAGTTGGCGCTTAGCGAAAGTCCCCATTGCTCATGTTCCCATTCTAGGCCAAACATGCTATTGAACGCGGGCTTAAGGTTGGGGTTTCCTTCTCGAACTGCCAAGGGGTCGGTGGTGTTTCGAAAAGCAAGTAACATCTCTGCACTGGGTTGCGAGGTGTAGCCTGAATACTCCAAGCGTACGCTCATGCCCTTTCCACGCCATCGAACATGTGCCATGGGCTTAAAGTCGGCGTGTCGCAAGGTAGTATCTCTTGCCTCACCATGGTATCGTTGATGAAATCGTTTGTGCTGCGGAAGAAACGTGACGCCACCGTTAGCGCTGAAATGCTCGCCATCGTAGTTGAATATCAGTCGCAATTCTTGTCCTAGCGATGTCAGACGGCTTTCATTACTAAGACTGTCTACCCACTGTCCATTGTTTATGGCCTTGTCGTAGGTGTCTTGCTTGCGGTAGTTCTTGGCCGCAACAACACCCCACCCTGCTTGTAATCGCATTTTCTTGCCCAATGGTTGCGTAAGAAGTGCGGTAAGCGATGTTTGTCTTGACTGCGTGGGAGATAGCTGTTCCAAATCTCGAAGCTGTAAAGAGTCGGTGCCCAGCTTGTTTTTCAATTGACGATAATGCGTTGTACTGTGCGTATTACTGTTACTCTCGGCATTGTTTGCATCCATCCGAGCCACAATACTCAGTGCCGTACCACCTTCTGAGAATGTGTGGGTGAAGTCGGCTGAGGCGTTAATGCTGGCCGAATGACTGCGCGAGATGGCATTTTCCTTGCCCAACGTCACGGTATCTATACGCGCACGCTTGTCGAACAGTTGTGTTTCTTGCGCATTTTCGCTTTTGCTGCCATACAGGTTGGTAGAAAAATTCACGTTAAGCTGACTGCGTTTAGACAGTTCGTAAGTAGAAGACAACCACAGCGAGCCGTTGGTGTTGCGCCCATGCATATCGCTTGTGGAGGCATCTGCCCGTGTTCCTGTCGTCAGATATTCTTCGCTGTAACTCGAACCTTGCATTTCCTGGTGGAAATTGATAAGCGAAACACTGCCGTTAAGCTTCAATCGTTTGCCTAGATGCTTGTTCCCGTCTACAGATAGCGAGTTGGTATAATTGCCGTTGCCAGCCGTAGTACTTTCCAAGTTGCTACTTGCCAAGCCCAACGATAGGTTTTCGCCGTTCGAACGTAGCCAATTAAGCAGTGCACTGTCGTTGCGTCGGCTCTGCGTACCATGTTCGGCCTTAACGTTTGTGGTAAGGGCACCGTTAAATTCTTCCTTAGTCTGAATGTCGAGCGTAAGTTCTTGCAGTCCGTCGGTAACGCCCGTGGCCTTTTCAAGGGTAGAAAGCAAATCGTAGATTTTAAGTTGCGATACGGCTTCGGCTGGTAAGGCGGCCAAGGCTCGCGCAATATTGTTGCCCATGAAGGTAGATCCGTTAAGGTTGATTTTAACTAGCGGCTTGCCATTATAGGTTAATCGCCCCGTCACGCGGTCGTAACGCATGCCCGGAACCTTACGTAACAAATATTCCAAACTACCTCCACGCTTGGTATGCAGTCCGCCCACATTGATGAACGTGGTATCGTTGCGCATCTGAATAAGCTTTCGGCGAGCCACCACAACCACCTCACCAAGGTCTTTTCCCTGGCGTAGCGTGTCGGGATCGTTCGCCAAATGGCGCGGTCCCATTGGCGTGGCGGCACTTGTTGGCAAAGTGGCAAGAGCCAACAAAGCACCCACTATATATATAAGGAGTAACCTTATGCGCATCTAGTTGTTTCTTGTTTTCTTCCATAAGGCCTGCAAGCAAGCCAAATGCAAAGGTAGCCTACACTTTCGGGCTGTGCAACTAAATGGCTTATTATTTTACATCCGCACCGCCATTAAGCCTTGTTTTAATACGATTAGCCAACTTATAACACCCGCATATCCATCGCCACAAGTCGCGCAACTGGCAAGGCAAACACCAAAATCAGTCTTAAAAACTCTCTTTTGACAGGCGAATTATGAATGGGGCATTATTGAAATTCGATTAAAAGCCGTACCTTTGTGCCGTAATTGAACAAGAATTTATTGTGGGAGAAAACAGTTTCGAGCTATTAGACAAGATTAGGTACCCTGAGGACTTGCGCAAACTAGACGTTGAACAGTTGCCGCAACTGTGCCAAGAGCTGCGCCAAGACATTATAGAAGAGGTGTCGGTAAACCCCGGACACTTTGCTTCGAGCCTGGGCGTGGTAGAACTTACCGTTGCCCTGCACTATGTCTACGACACGCCCGAAGACCGAATTGTATGGGATGTGGGCCATCAGGCATACGCCCATAAACTGCTAACGGGCAGACGGGAGCAGTTTTTCACCAACCGTAAGCTGGGTGGCATTCGTCCTTTTCCCACACCAATGGAAAGCCCTTACGACACGTTCACCTGCGGACATGCCTCAAATTCTATCTCGGCAGCATTAGGAATGGCCGTGGCAGCCAAGCTCGACGGCAACCAACAACGCCACGTTGTGGCCGTAATTGGCGATGGAGCCATGAGCGGTGGGTTGGCTTTCGAAGGCATTAACAACGTTTCGTCTACAGATAACGACCTGCTTATCGTGCTCAACGACAACGACATGAGTATCGACCGAGCCGTTGGAGGGATGGAGAAATACCTGTTGAACCTCGACACTAACGAAACCTATAATCACCTGCGCTTTAGGGCTGCACAATGGCTACACGCCAAAGGCTGGCTCGACGACGACCGCAAGAAAGGTATTTTGCGACTGAACAACGCCTTAAAGTCGGCCCTGAGCCATCAACAGAACATCTTTGAGGGCATGAACATTCGCTACTTCGGGCCATTCGACGGTCACGACGTAAAGGAAGTTGTGCGAAAGCTACGCCAACTCAAACTGATGCGCGGGCCAAAGCTACTCCATCTGCACACCGTTAAGGGCAAAGGCTACAAGCCTGCTGAAGAATCGGCCACCATTTGGCATGCTCCTGGTAAGTTCGACCCAGCAACGGGCGAACGACTTGTATGCAACAACTCGGGCGAACCACCCCGTTACCAAGACGTTTTTGGTGAAACGCTGGTCGAATTGGCACAAACCAACCCCAAGATAGTAGGCGTTACGCCAGCCATGCCCACAGGATGCTCGATGAATATCATGATGAAGGCCATGCCTAATCGTGCTTTCGACGTGGGTATAGCCGAAGGCCACGCCGTAACATTCTCTGCCGGTATGGCCAAAGATGGTCTCATGCCCTTCTGCAACATATACAGTTCGTTCTCGCAACGCGCCTACGACAACATCATTCACGATGCGGCGCTGCTCAATTTGCCCATGGTGCTGTGCCTAGACCGTGCCGGACTGGTTGGCGAAGATGGTCCTACGCACCACGGGGCGTTTGATATCGCTGCCCTACGTGCTGTTCCCAACCTCACGATAGCTTCGCCAATGAACGAGCACGAACTGCGCAACCTGATGTACACAGCCCAATTGCCGGGCAAGGGCACGTTCGTTATACGCTATCCACGTGGCAATGGCGTATGCACCGATTGGCGTTCGCCCTTTGAAGAGGTAGCCGTTGGCACGGGCCGATGCATTAGAGCGGGTACAGACGTAGCCGTGATAACGCTCGGTCCGATAGGTAACGATGTGGCTAAGCTACTCGACGACATGCAGGATACGAAGCACGTAGCCCATTACGACCTGCGTTTTGTAAAGCCACTAGACGAAAATCTGCTGCAAGAAATTGGCAGTAAGTTTAACAAGATAATAACTATCGAAGACGGTGTGCGCAACGGAGGCATGGGTTCGGCCGTGATGGAATGGATGGCCGACCATGGTTTCCGTCCCCAAATTGTGCGCATGGGCTTGCCCGATGCCTTCGTAGAACACGGCTCGGTGGCAGAACTACGCCAACTCGTAGGCCTCGATCCAGAGTCAATAAGAAAGGAGATAGAAGCATGAAAATCGTTATAGCGGGTGCTTGCGACATCGGAATTTACCTAGCCACGCTGCTATCGCACAGCCACGAGAACATCACCCTTATCGATGAAGACGAAGAACGACTGGGCAGGATGGATGCCGAGGCCGACCTGATGACGCTGCAAGCATCGCCTAGCAGCATAAAAACGCTCAAAGAAGCAAACGCAGGCGATGCCGATCTGTTTATCGCCGTAACCGCCGACCAGCATCTAAACCTTAACATCTGCATGATTGCTAAGGCGCTGGGAGCAAAAAAAACGGTGGCGAAGATTGACGACGTAGAGCTTACGGAGCCTGGGGTGGCCGAACTTTTCGAACGTCTGGGCGTTAGTTCGCTCATCGTTCCCGAGACGCTAGCAGCCACCGACATTATCAACGGACTGAAAATGTCGTGGGTTCGCCAACGTTGGGATGTGCACAATGGTGCGCTTGTGATGTTAGGCATCAAGTTGCGCGAGGGTTGCGAAATACTTAACCAACCCTTAAAACAGCTCTGCGGACCCGACGATCCTTACCACGTGGTGGCCATTAAACGCGGATACGAAACCATTATACCAGGCGGTAACGATGAGTTGAAACTCTACGACTTGGCTTACTTTATGACAACGCGCCAATATATTCCTTATATTCGCAAGATTGTAGGCAAAGAACATTATGTAGATGTTAAGAACGTGGTCTTCATGGGCGGAGGAAACACCTGCGTTAGGGCGGTGAAAAACATCCCCAGCTACATGGAAGCCAAGATCATTGAGAAAGACGAAGAACGCTGCGAAGAACTGAACGATCTGCTTGAAGAAGACAAGGCCTTGGTGATACATGGCGACGGGCGCGACATACAGCTGCTGAACGAAGAAGGAATTATGAACACCCAAGCCTTCGTGGCACTCACAAGCAACACCGAAACCAACATCTTGGCATGCCTAACGGCCAAACGACTGGGTGTGCGCAAAACCGTGGCCATGGTCGAAAACATGGACTACGTGAGCATGGCAGATAGCCTTGACATTGGCACCATCGTTAACAAGAAAGATATTGCGGCAAGTCACATCTACCAAATGATGCTTGATGCCGACGTGAGCAATGTGCGCTTTCTCACTATGGCCAATGCCGACGTGGCCGAGTTTACCGCCCAACCAGGGTCGAAAGTAACCAAGAAGCGCGTGTTCGAACTGGGTTTACCAAGGGGAGTAACCATTGGCGGATTGGTTCGCAAGGATGTAGGCATCCTTGTTTCGGGTGGAACACAGATTGAAGCAGGCGACAGCGTGATGGTGTTTTGCCACAACACCAACATGCAACAGCTAGGAAAGTTCTTTAATTAGCCATTAGGACACAAGCTTTAAGTTCGGGAAATGAAGATAAGCAGAACCCTTAAAGTTCTATATCTTGACCATCTTCCCAGCCGATTAAACACCCAAGCTTGCATGCTCGTCAACTTCTAAACTTGTTAACTCGTGAGCTTATGAACTAGCTTACTTTTGAAGTCGTAAACTCGTAAACATGTCAACTTGTGAACTTGTCAACTGAATGATTAACTATCGCACCATATATAAAGTCATCGGTTCGTTGCTTTTCATCGAGGCAGCGCTGATGTTGTCGTGCCTGGCGATGGCCATTTATTACGCCGAAGACGACATAATGGCCTTCCTCGTGTCTATCATCGCCACCTTATTCTTTGGTTTCGTGTTCCGTTTTATGGGTCGCAACTCCGACAACACTATGGGACGGCGCGATGCTTGCTTGGTGGTGAGCCTCTCGTGGGCCATTTTTAGTGCCATCGGCACCATGCCTTTCATGATAGGCGGCTACCTGCACAGCTTCACCGATGCCTATTTCGAAACCATGTCGGGTTTCACAACCACTGGCGCAACCATCATCGACGACGTTGAAGCCCTACCCCATGGCATCATATTTTGGCGTTCGCTCACACAGTGGATTGGCGGATTGGGTATCGTGTTCTTCACCATTGCCCTGCTGCCATCGCTCGTTGGTGGGTCGGTAAAAGTGTTCTCGGCCGAAGCCACAGGCCCTATCAAGAGCAAGTTGCACCCCAAACTAAGCACAAGCGCTAAGGCCATCTGGGCCGTTTACATAACGCTTTCGGTGGCTTGCACCCTTTGCTACAAGTTCTTGGGCATGGGATGGTTCGACAGTCTCAACTATTCCATGACCTCATTAGCCACAGGTGGTTTCTCTACCCACAATTCCAGCGTTGAGTTTTTCCACTCGCCAGCCATAGAATACGCTGTAACCTTCTTCTGTTTCATCTCGGGTGTGAACTTCACCCTACTCTATTTCACGGCCACAAAGTTAAAAATACGCCAGCTGTTCCGTAACTCCGAGTTCAAGCTCTACCTGTGGATGGTGCTGGTTTTCACAGCTTTCATCATGATAGAACTCATCATGCGCAACCAATACGAGTTGGAAAAAGCCTTCCGCGTAGCCATATTCCAAGTGGTTTCGTTCATTACCACCACGGGACTTTTCAGCGACGATGCCGCCCGTTGGCCACACGTAACATGGGTTATACTGGCCTTCTGCATGTTCATGGGCGCCTGTTCGGGTAGCACCAGTGGTGGTTTCAAGTGCATTCGTGGCGTGATGTTGCTCAAAGTGATACGCAACGAGTTCAAGCAATTGTTGCATCCCAACGCCATTTTGCCGTTAAAGATAGGTGGCGTTAACGTCTCCACACAAAAGCGCGTAACGCTATTGGCCTTCCTCACCGTAACGTTGGTGATGTGCCTGTTTTGCGCCTTCTCCATGATTGCTGCGGGAATAGACAACACCAATGCCATTACTATCACGCTAAGTGCATTAAGCAACGTTGGTCCAACGCTGGGAATAGAGATTGGACCAACCATGTCGTGGGCACAACTGCCTGGCTTTGCCAAGTGGCTTTGCTCTGTATTGATGCTCATGGGACGTTTGGAGATATTCACCGTATTGGTTATCTTCACCCCTGCATTCTGGAACGACAGATGATTTTTGATGAGTTAAGGAGTTATGAAGTTAAGGAGTTAAGCCAATACTCCTGTCGCTTATAGGCCAACATAATATAAAGAATGAAAATGGTTTATGGCAAATCCTAACAATATAAATTCTCATCTAACCCCAAAACTAAGGATAATGGCATGGACTTAACTCCATAACTCATCGACTTACAATACTCAATAACTCACAAACGCAAACATAAACTCACATAGGAACAAAGGGCAAACGATACAAAGGAGAAAGGAACAAAGGAGAAAATAACAAAGAAGAAAGAAACAAAGGTATTGACTTAACTCCATAACTCCTTAATTCCTTAACTCCATAATCCCATAACTCCTAAGACTCATAAACTAAAAAAACTCATAAACTCACATGCAACCATTAAAGTTTAAACCACTTTTAAAGCAAACCATTTGGGGCGGAAACAAGATCGTTCCCTTTAAGCATCTCGACTCAAACCTACAAAACGTGGGCGAAAGTTGGGAAATATCGGGTGTGCCAGGCGATGAAACCATCGTGGCAAATGGCGAATACGAAGGCAAAAACCTTAACGAAGTGTTGAAAGAACTGCAAGGAAAGTTGGTGGGCGAGAAGAACTATGCACGCTTCGGCAACGAGTTCCCACTGCTCATCAAGTTCATCGACGCCAACGACGACCTATCCATTCAGGTGCACCCCACCGACGAACTGGCACAGAAACGTGGCAAAAGTCGTGGCAAAACAGAGATGTGGTACTTGATGGAATCTGATCCCAAGGCTTATCTCAACTGCGGAATGAAAACCGCCATCACACCCCAACAATACAAAGAGATGGTGGCCAACAACACCATCTGCGATGCCATCAGCAACTATAACGTAAAGCGTGGCGATAGCTTCTTCATTCCCGCTGGTCGCATTCACAGCATCGGCAAGGGCTGCTTCATTCTCGAGATACAGCAAACATCCGACGTAACTTACCGCATCTACGACTTCAACCGCAAGGATAAGGATGGAAACACGCGCGAGCTGCATACCGAAGAGGCTGCCGAATGCATCAACTACATGGTGGAAGAAAACTATCGCACCAACTATGTGCCTGCAAAGAACGTGGGTGTGAACCTCGCCACCTGCCCATTCTTCACCACCAACCTCTACGATTTGGACCAACCGATGAACATCGACCTGTCGCAACTCGACAGTTTCGTTATTCTTATCTGCACAAACGGCAAGGGAACGATTACCGATAACGAGGGGAACACCGTGGGAATGCAAACAGGCGACTCGATACTTGTTCCTGCAACAACGCAGCATTTGAAGGTGGAAGGCACTATCGAGCTGATACAAACTTACGTTTAAGTTAGCATCTCGCACTTCAGTTTGTGAACTAGTCAACTGATAGAATTATCAAACAACAAAACGGTTGATAAGCCCTGGAATTGTGCTTTTTCAACTTTGGTTTTGTTACCGCTATGATGGAACCCTGTTACATGTTGTCTGGAACCTTGTTCCATGTCATCTGGAACAGGATTCCATCATAGCGGTAACAACAGTCCTGAACATTGTTAACTCGCCAATATTTTAAAACACGTGCTTTAATACCTTATCAAGCGTGTTTCAAAGGCTTAGGCATATACTTGTATTGAACCAACTACTACGCAGTAGCGTATGATCCCAAGCAGGTCTACCCGATAACAGAAAGGCGACAGGAACCGATATCGTGAAACGGGGAACACGAGGGAAAACATACTTATTAAATGATTATCCCAACAGACTTACACATCGTAACGGCCGCATTATCTTTGTGTTACGTGTGTGGTATTCATAATTTGGGCCGTAAGACGGCGATAAATGGATGGTTTAGCAAAGTTCTTCTACCTTTGGAGATTTGATAGAAATGAGAAAAAATATCATCCATTTATCAAAAAAACACCTATAACACTTTGCCGTTTATTTTACTTTCACTACTCTTGCACTCATGGGACAACATACCCCATAACCCTTAATTACTAAAACAACACGTGAAGACATGAAACACATTGTCGTTATCGCATTTTTGCTTTGCTGCTCCAGCCTACCCTTGGCTGCGCAAAGTTCCGACTTCCATGCAGGTCTAAGGCTTGGGGGAGGCATCAGTTCCAACTCAAACGTCGACCGCATACTGGTGAGCGAAGACCATTATTCCAACTATTCTTTCCGCAAGCGGGTGCTGTTTGTTCCGTGTGCCGAGCTGTTCTTCCTCTACAAACCGCAAGGAAATTTATGGGGCATCGAGGCAGGAATCGCCTATTACAACCGCACGGCACGCGTTCGATACGACGACAGGGACGAATTAAACTACACGCTTTCCACTCGGTATCACCATTTAGGAATAGCTGCCTACTTCAATCTTTATCCCTTCAAGGAGCGGAACACGCTGCACGTATCGCTTGGCGGACGCCTCGGGGCAAACCTATCACCTAAAAATCTAAGCTACGAGGGTAACCAAGAGGATGCGAAGTTTAAGAAATGGAAGTACCCGAGCGTGGAAGAGACGGAACGAGTGATGCAAAGCAAGCTTAGGGGACGTCCCGATGCAGCGCTTGGCGGTGGCGTGGGCTACGACCTTCTCTCTGGCTTCTGTATCGATCTACGCTTCCATTACAGTCTTGCCAGCACCATCAAGACCGAGACCAACGTCTTTAATTGGGTGGAATGTTCCAACCACAACTGGCAAGCAGAACTCTCTGTCGCGTATGTGATAGACATCAAGTGATGCACGAACTGAACCACTACATCACAAAAGGCAACCATGACAGTTTTATTTTTTTGCAAATGATCAAACATCTACTTGACCAACGGGAACAGACCAACCACTACGCGGTAGCTAGCGAAAGCAACGTTTTCGTCAAGCGGATGCCAATGCTCTAACAGATAAACGAACTTATAAACTCGTCAACTCGTTAACTTGCGAACAGGAAAAGAACATAAGTAACAATACATCTGTCTGCTTCGCGCGCGCGTACGCGTACCTTATTATATATAACCACCCTTCCTAATATGTACATGAACAACCCTAACCCCAATAACCGACGCAACATACGCCGCATTGCCGTTCTCTTGGCCATTGTCCTTGCCCTGCTGTTGTGCCTACGACTATGCAAACGCGAGACCACAGAAGACCCTACGCCCCCACCAACCCATCAGCAAACACTCTCACCAAAAGCCACTACGCAGCACAACAATAAGGACACGTGTGCCATAGCACAAGGCAAGGCTGGGCGACATGCAAAGCTAGGCGGAAGAAGAAAAGTGGGGAAGGTGCAACACCTAGACAAACCTGCGACACGTAAACCTAGAAAGAAAAATGTAACGGCAGACGAAAAAATCACCGCGGACGTGGAACCAACGACGCGCGAACAAACCGAACGTCCTACGGAACAGCAACCCAAACGACTGGACGAGTCACAACCCGAACCTTCATCAGAGCAAAAAACGGAGCCTCAAGACGAACTCCCAACTATTGAAAACGGGCCTGTCGTGAAGGAACGGAAAAACAAGTCTAAACGCGAGCCAATGAAACGGATCTCTGTTCGGTACAAGGGACATACCCAATCGCGCATCGGCATCAGGGCTGGTGCAGGCTACGCCAGTATCGGAAACCTTGGAGCGATGATTGAAGACGTAAACATCCGTCCACGCTACACGCTAGAAGAGCATGGTTCGGTCGTCCCTACGATAGGCCTCTTTGTGCTGTTGCGGCGCGATCGATTAGGTATCGAACTGGCAGCAGACTATACCTGGCTGGCCTCAACCCTGAAAGAGCATAAGCTAGCAGGCAACATCCACGAGGAAACGAACTTCCGTTACCATGTCCTCATCCCACAGGTGGCTGCACGTCTTTATCTCCTTGCCGACTTTTATATGGGTGCGGGTGTCGGGCTTGACCTACCCTTCAACCCCAATGGCATCGACTTCACGAGCGACCGACCAGCAATGTTCGCCTCGGCCGACGAACTAACGCAAGCGCACCTAAGGGAAACGCTGCGGGCAAAGTTACAGGTCATGCCCTTAGTAAAAGTGGGCTATTCGTCGTTTAAGAACGGTATCGAAGCCTATCTACAATACGGCTACGGACTGACCGACCTCATCAAGACCAACGATAATCCCTACGGCTACCATACGGCAAGGAACAACAGTCACCTGTTTTTGCTGACTGTGGGCTACACCATACCCATAAAGCCTGACCTGGAAAATCCCCGCTAATGTTCAATACCTATTTCATATATCGCCCTTCACTGCTTTTAACCAACCAAATAATCATGAAACAGACCATATACAGTATTGCGACAACAGTCGTATCCCTATCGTTTGTCCTGACATTCACTTCGCTTGGGGCGCAAGCACAGGTGCAAAACCAAGCATCGCAACATGCCCCAGGTGGCGTCACAGGCTATCTCAGGTGGGGTCTTGGAAACGATGCCACACCCGTATCGCTCAACTGCGGAAAGGGCATGACCTTCGTTGGTGTGGGTAAGGTGCGACAAGGTAGCGAGCAGCTGCTATGGAATGTGGGCACACAGGGTGGCAAAACACAGCTGGTGCAGACCACCGCCCGCACGGCCGATCTCACCCGTGACACTTTCATGAATTATATGGGGCGCGACACATTGCCACCCCTGCGCCTCTATGCCTACGTCACCTCGTCGGCAAACGGTATCCGTGGCACGCTCGCTGTGGGCGGTAAAACCAAAGAACGGTTGCCTGTGGGGATTCTGAAAGAAGGAATGGCAGAATACGCAGTGTACCCGCGCGCCCTCTCAGTTACGGAGCGCATGCGCGTGGAAAGTGCCATGGCCCTGCGCCATGGCGTCACATTGGGGCACTCATACTTCAATTCCAAAGGTGCAGTCATACGCAACTACTATCGGCTCAAGGGCTATAACCACCGCGTGGCGGGCATTATCGGCGACAGTACGTCGCGTCTACGCCAAACAATGGGTGAAAGTAGCGAGGGTGAAGCCGTAATCCGACTGTCTACAAGGACAATTGACGAGGGTGCAAGCTACCTCTGGGGAGATGATGCCAAGAGGCTCGCCTTCGCTGCAGACAGGGGAAACGGGAAATGGATGCAACGTCGATGGGCAGCCACGGCCACAGGAGCATCCGTAACGGGCATCACCCTGAAATTCGACACACGCAGCATACGCCAAATGGAACCGCTTGCCGAGGGCGAGAGCTATTATCTAGCCGTTGACAGAAGCGGAACGGGTAAGTTCCCCGCAGGGCAGGTTCGTTACTACAAGGCACAGATGGGACAGGGCGACAGTCTGACGTTCGCGGGCATAAACACCGACGTGGGCAAAAGTATCTTCACGCTGCGTGCCGCAGGCGACTTCTTCTCCACCATCAATATGGAACGGCCTCAATGCTCAACGGGAGCGAAGGGTGCACTGCGCGTACAACTTACGGGTGGCACGCCTCCATACCGCATAACGACCACCCTCGATGGCAAGTCGGCCTATACACAAACAACAGCAGACAGCGTCATAACCATACCATCGCTAGCCCAAGGCAAGTACGCCCTTACGATTCGCGACAACAGTGGCAAATGCCTCACCAACGAGATAACGGTTTGCAATGCTGACCTGCCTGATGTGCCTGAACTAGAGGATGTACACTTCGCACAAGGTGCGGAACGCGACTACCAGTTGGAGACGAAAGGTAACTACGCCTGCCGCTGGAAAAGCCCTGCTGGCAGATACCTGAACGGTCAGCGCGTAACGCTCGACGAGGATGGAGAATATACTGTTGAACTGACCAATGGCGACGGCTGCTCAACCTTACGCACACTGAACGTGACGACTACCACGAGCGATGGATTCGCACGCTATGAGGTATCACCCAACCCCACACGCGACGGTAACGTAAACGTACGTGTGGAACTGACAGAGGATGCCCCGCTCATATTGCGCCTTCACGCACCCGATGGTGCGCTGCTACAAATGGAGGAACACGACGCCGACAACTATCACACCACACGCCTGTATCTGCCAGTAGCTGGCACGTATGTGCTGGAAATGCGCAGCCGTGAGGCAAGGCGGAGCGTCAAAATAATAAGGAGATAACCTATAACCCACATACGGAACGACAAACCTGAAACGCACATGAAAAGACTTACACATATCACGCTGACAACCGTCATTATGCTACTGTCACTCGCATCCTGCGACGATGGCAGACGCACTTCACCTGCCATCGACGTACTAGGCGAAGAAACACCACACGCGACGAAACCCATAAGACAAGATACAAATAAAGACACGGTGACATCGACGCCCCAAAAAGGAACGGATGGAACAGTCGTAACACATACGATACAAGGTGCGGAAGCTAGCAAAGCCTTGTCGCGTCTGCGCAATTTCCGCCATCGCACAGTGAGCAAGTTATTTGCTCGTGACGTGGCCGACTCACTAAGCGTGGGTCGTGCCGAACTTCGAGTTCCGCGCGGAAGCATGGAACGTTCCAAGATGCTGAGCGTAACGCCACTAGATAAAGGTGAACTACCCCAGCTACCGGCAGGTATGGTGAACGTGACAGGCGATAGAAATACGAGCGTTTCTGTTTCGTTGAAAGATGGCGTAGCGGGCTATCGTCTCCTACCCCATGGCGAACACTTCGTACACGAACCTGCAACCATCACCGTTCCCTACGACAGCACGCTCATCCCAGAGGGTTACACGGCAGACGACATACACACCTATTACTACGACGAGCTGAAAGGCAGGTGGACAATGTTACGCCACAAAGCCCTAGATAAGGACAGGGAGGTGGTGATGGCTGAAACATCACACTTCACCGACGTAATCAACGGCATCATCAAAGTACCCGAGAGTCCCGAAACGCAGAACTATGTGCCCACAGGTATAAGCGAACTGAAAGCCGCCGATCCCGCAGCGGGCATAACCACGGTAAGTGCATCCACACCTAACCAAAACGGAACGGCATCGCTGGGTTACACCTTTGAACTACCTAAAGGGCGTGCTGGTATGCAACCTAGCGTGGGTCTACAATATAGTAGCGATGGTGGGTCATCGTATGTGGGCTACGGGTGGAGCCTACCCGTGCAGAGCGTGGACATCGAGACGCGCTGGGGCGTACCACGTTTCGACCCCAACAACGAGAGCGAGAGTTACTTGCTGATGGGCGCAAAGCTGGGCGACCGCACCTATCGCACAGCCGAACCGCCTGCACGAAAACCAAACAAGCGTTTCCACCCGCTGGTTGAGGGCGGTTTCGCGCGCATCATCCGCAGGGGCGATTCGCCCACGAACTATACGTGGGAAGTCACTGCCAAAGACGGCACCACATCTTATTTCGGCGGTATTGAGGGTAAGATAGTAGACAACGCCGTCATCAAAGACGGTGACGGCAACATCGTGCGATGGGCACTTTACCGAACGGTGGACACCCACGGCAACTTTGTTTCGTACACCTACGAGCATCGTGATAGTACCCTTTATCCCAAAGCCTACCGCTATACGGGACACGGCGACGAAGAGGGAGCATACGCCGTGAACTTCAAATATATTTCGGGGACGCGTAAGGATGCTGTGAAAAGTGGACGCCTGCGCATATTGCAAACCGACGACGCCTTGCTCGAACGCGTGGAGGTGAGTTTCAACGGTGAGCCCATACGCGGCTATGCGTTGCACCATCGCGAAGGACCGTTCGCCAAAACGCTGCTCGATAGCATCGTTCAGCTCGACGCCAAGGGTGCAAGGGTAGCCGCACAAGGCTTCGACTACTACGACGACGTCAAGGACGGGATGTTCTCTGTCAAGGAAGAAACATGGAAGAGCGAAAGCGAGGAAGGCAGCTTCTCCCATTTTAAAAAACGCTTCAACGGGGTAAGCGACGAACTTTCCATCCTCGGCGGGGCAAGCTCATCGGGCGGAAGTGGAGGCGGAGGATTCGGTATCGCCATCGGCCCCGTGTCCGTTGGAACATCGTACGAACTGAGCAAGAACAAGAGCTATGGGGAAGTGGCCTTCACCGACATCGACGGCGACGGGTTGCCCGACAAGGTGTTCAGGAACGCCGCTGGTGTGTGGTACAGACCGAACCTGTTCGGTAAGGACGGAAAGGGCGGATTCGGCGAACCCGTACCCCTCAGTGGCATAGGGAACTTCTCCGAGAGTTCCAGCACCACGCACAACTTCAGCGTGGACGTCGGGTTCGGTTTCGGACCTGTTAGCGTGGGCGGTTCCTATTGCCACACCATCCAGGACGACAAGATGAAGGTGTATATGCAGGACTTCAACGGCGATGGGCTGTTGGACATTGCCAACCGTGGCACAGTCTATTTTAACCGCATGGGTGCAGACGGGAAACCTTACTTCGAGCCGACGAGCGCAGGAACGGCCAACCCAATACGCACTTCCGACACACAATCCGTGGACAGCACGTTCATCCCCGATTACGGAAAAGTGAGGGCGGAACTGGAAAGAAAGTACCCTTTGCATGACATCGTGAGGGTGTGGCGGGCCCCGCTTACTGGGACGGTCTCTATAACGGGGAAAGTGGAAAAGCAGGCGTCGCAAGGTGACGGCGTAAGGATGAGCGTGCAAGCCGGGAACGCCGTGCTGTGGAAAGACTCCATCATGGGGGGGAGGTGTGCGCAGCCATACCCTGAGCTGCAAGGTGGTGGCTGGGCAACACGTCTACTTCCGCCTGCAGTCGCGCTATTCGGGTACGGCCGACAGTGTGAGGTGGAACCCCACGGTAAGATATACCGCCGTCAACTCGGGCATGGACAGCTATGCGGACGAGGACCTAACGGAATACTGTGCCTCGCGCGACCACATCGGTGGTGAAGCAGCCATGGCGCATTTGGCAGAGACGGGCAAGGTAACCGTACGAGCACCTTACCACAAGGGAAGGACGTCCGACGACGTGCGACTGGTAGTGGAGAAGGTCGTCTACAAGGACAAAGACAAGACGGTGACCCCGCTGTACGAACTGACACTAAAGGCCGACACAGCGACCGATGGCGTCGTGGAGTTCGAATGCGACGCCGTGGCGTCGGAAGGAGCCATGCTGCGGTTCTCCATGGAGACAACCAGCCCCATAGACTGGCGCAAGGTTTCCTGGAAACCAGCCTGCCACTATGCCGGCAGGGACAAGGACACGGTACTGGTGTCGCCAGCACGAAAGATGTTTGCCAAACTAGTGTCTCCTGCTACCGCGTGGAAAATCAAGCGTGATGTTCTCTGCCATGACTCTATAAAGGCTGGCATGGTCCTCAAACTCGTTCCCAAGTTCAATGCATACGCGAAAGAAAAATCCGACAGTGGTAAGGTTTTCCTTACAATCAAAGACACTTCGGGAAACCTGTTCCTACGAAAATCCTATCCCTTCTACCAGTATCTAGACATTAAGAAAGATACAATCATCATTAGGGACACCGCCTTCGTTGCACAACTGGCTGAAAGAGATCTCTACGTGACGTTCTCCTCCAATCATGAGATCTCAAATGTGATATCGGCAAGTATGGAAGCTATCCGCGGGAAATTTTCCAACGAATTCAAGGCGTCGGTGTTCTGCTGTTACGATTACGCCGATCTCGGCACACTTTACAGGGGATGGGGTCAGTTCGCCTACAATGGCAACGGAAAATGGGGTACGCACCCTATCGATGCCTCGGCCCTGAAGGTGGACAAGGACGAGTTCGGCAAACCCTCGGAGGACGACGACCCCGACCCCAAGAAACTGTACGGGAAAGTGACGCCTGTCAGCGGACGCCGCTTCTTCTCCCTAGGATACGACGTGAGGCGTGACCTCTACGTCAGCGTCACCGAAGGCGCATACGTGGGTCCTACTGTCCAATCTAGTTCTCGCATCGGCATGCAGGAGATAACGGTGGATAGCATTCCCTACGCAGCGGGCGGTACATCATTGCCCGCACCCGTACTGGAGACGTCGGCCGAGGGCGACGTGTTCTCGGCCAGTGGTAAGTTCACCAAAAATATACTGTCGGCCGGCATATCAGGAAGCAGGTCGGAACAAACCTCACGCACCACGCTGTCGTGCATGGACATTAACGGGGACGGCTATCCCGACTGGGTGCGTGAACGCAAAGAAGGGATGGACGTGCAGCTCACCACGCAAACTGGCGCACTGGGCGGAGGTCTATCAAGCCCTAATGTTGTCGTGCCAAAGTTCGGCGCGAAGTCGGGAACGGTAGGAATCGACGTCGGAGCGAAGCTCAAGGACGGGGACGCCGGCAACGGAAAGGCCGAATCGCCAACAATGGCGGAGCAGTGGAGCTTCAGCCGCAAGAGCCTCATCGCCGCGGTGCGCGCCAACGAGACCTCCTCGGGATCGGTGAGTGCAAGCGGAAACTACACGGGCGGGGAGACCGAAACCCTACGCGACTGGGCCGACCTCAACGGTGACGGGCTGCCCGACATGCTCGTGGGGAGCAACGTCTTCTACAACCTAGGCTATTCTTTCTCTACCGCCAAGGCAAGCGGATGCAACAATATAGGCACTTCACGCTCCACCACATGGGGCGCGGGAGGCGGCATAAGCATCCCCATCGCGGGAAAGGTAAACATCAGCTTCGGCTTCAATGGAACGCGCACCACTTCGGAAGGGACGAGTGCCATGAACGACATCAACGGTGACGGACTGCCCGACATCGTGAGGCAGGAGAATGACGGCAATCTTAGCGTGGCCTACAACACGGGCGTTATATTTCTTCCCAATGTACCGCTCGTACCAAACACTGAGCTCTCGAAAAGCGTCTCATCCTCGGTCTCCGCTTTCGCCAACGTGGGTGTGGCCATCTCCGCAGTGTTAGTAACCCTACTGCCACGAGGTATCGCCTCCAAGTCTGACGGCGTAAGCCGCAACGTCAACGCCTTGATGGACGTGGATGGTGATGGGCTACCCGACATCGTCAGCGCGGATGGGACAAATGTACTTAAGGTCCGTCGCAACCTCACTGGCCGCACCAACCTACTGCGCAGCGTCACCCTGCCTTTCGGCGGACACGTCCGCGTAGAGTACCGACAGACGCTACCCAGCTTCGCCATGCCCGGCCGTCGCTGGGTGATGTCGGCCGTGGAAACCTCGGGCGGATATGCCGAGAATGGGGCGACACGCATGCGCAACGAGTTCGCCTACGAGGGCGGCTACCGCGACAGGCGCGAGCGAGACTTCTTCGGGTTCGCCAAGGTCGTTACCCGACAGCTGGACACACAGAACGGCAATGCCACCTACCTTACGCAGGTGTCCGAGTACGGACACAACCGCGACCTGTACATGCACGACCTCGTCACCGCCGAAACGCTGTACGACGCGCAGGGCAACAAACTGCAAGGCACCCTCAACACCTACGAGACGGTACGGCAGCGCGACGACAGCACGAGCGTGTTCCCGGCACTCGTCTCCGTCAGGCAGACCGTTTACGACAACGCAGGGCAGGGCAGCATGAGCACCACCGTGCACAACACCTACGACGCCTACGGCAACCTGGCATCCTACGAGGAGACGGCCACCGACTACGAGTTGCGCGCGGACATCGCCTACCACGAACTGCGCGAAAGCCACATCGTGGCACTGCCGCGGCACATTGCCGTGAAGGACAAGGCGGGCAAGGTGTACCGCGAACGTTCGACGGAAGTGGACGGCAAGGGCGACATCACCCGCATCACCATGCACAACGGGCAGCTGCCCTCGGTGTACGACATGGCGTACGACGCCTACGGCAACCTGGCCGCGCTCACCAAGCCCGCCAACCACAAGGGTCAGCGCATGCGCTACGAATACGCCTACGACGGCGTGTTGCACCAGCTTGTTACGGGCGTGAAGGACGCCTACGGCTACGCCTCGTCCACCGACTACGACTGCCGTTGGGGTGCACCGCTGGAAACGCGCGACATCAACGGCAACCGCATGCGCTATGCCTATGACGACGTGGGGCGGCCCGTTACAATCGTCGGCCCAAAGGAACTGGCCGCAGGCAAGCCCTACACCGTACGTTTCGAGTACCACCCCGCAGGCCGTTGGGCGCGCACGCTGCACTACGCCCCCGAGGGAGACGTGGAGACGCGCACCTTCGCCGACAGCCTGATGCGCGCCGTACAGACCAAGCGCACGGGCGTGGTTTGGAAAGGCGGGGCGGCCCACAAGGTGTCGATAGTGAGCGGCCGCACCGTACAGGACGCCTTCGGGCGGACCCTCCGGGCGTACTGGCCCACCGAGGAAGGCTTCGGCAGCATGGGCCTATATAATAAAGGAGTGGGCGACCTACAAGCCGTCACCGAATACGATGCCTACGACCACCCCACCAAGGTTACGCTGCCCGACGGGGCTACCACGACGACGGCCTACGCCATCGTGGACCACGACGGCGAACCGATGCTCGAAACGCGCGTCACCGATGCGCTGGGCAGGCACGCCGAAAGCTACACCGACGAGAAGGGGCGCAACCGCGAGACGGTGCAGCACGCAGCAAGCGGCGACGTGCGGGTGAAGTACGGCTACGATGCCCTGGGGCAAGTGCTCACCGTGCATCACCCCAACGGCAAGACAACCACCTACCAATACGACCTGCTGGGGCATAAGCTGCGCGTGAACCATCCCGACGCGGGCGAAGTGTCCTGCACCTACGACGCCGCAGGCAACCTCCTCACCAAGCTCACGGCGGAACTGAAGAAGACCATCTCCGACAAGGCCTCCATCACCTACACCTACGACTACGAACGGCTAAGCGAGGTGCTCTATCCCAAGAACCTCTTCAACCGCGTCACCTACACCTACGGCAAGCCCGGCGCCAAGTACAACCGCGCGGGCAGGCTCGTGCTGGTGGAGGACGCCTCGGGAGGCGAGGCCTACTACTACGGCAACCAGGGCGAGGTGGTGAAGACGGTGCGCTCGGTGATGGTGAGTCAGGCCGACGTGCGCACCTACGTCCACGCTGCAACATACGACAGCCACAACCGCGTGCGCACCATCACCTATCCCGACGGGGAAGTGGTTACCTACGGCTACGACGCCGCGGGTCAGGTAACGAGCATCAGTTCTACCAAGCAGGGCAAGGAAGAGACTATCGTGGCGCAGGTGGGCTACGACAAGGACGGCCACACCATATACACGCGCATGGGCAACGGCACGGAAAGCACGTACGCCTACGACCGCCAACGCGAACGGTTGCAGGGCATGCTGCTCACGGCCAACGGAGACAGTATCATGCAAACGCAATATAAATACGACCCCGTAGACAATATTCTGGGCATTTCCAACGTTATTACGCCAAAGGCGCCGAAGAAACCGAAAGGGATCGGAGGGTTTGGCCGTACGGATGGTATGGACGGCTCCGATGCCGGCAAGGAAAAGAAGGAGAAACCGCTGGGCGGTGCGTTCAGCTATGCCTACGCCTACGACGAGCTTAACCGACTGGTGAAGGCCAGTGGTAAGGCCAAGGGCATAGGCTACGCCATGGACATGAGCTTCGGGCTGTTGGGCGAACCGCTCACCAAGGTGCAGCGCACCGACTCGGGTTCGGTTGCGGGCAGCTACGCGCTGTCCTACGAGTACGGCGACGCCGACCATCCCACCGCGCCCTCGCAGATTGGGCACGAACGTTACGCCTACGACGCCAACGGCAACCCCACGCTCGTTGAGGACGACAGCCTGAACACGGAGCGGCGCATGGCGTGGGACGAGGAGAACCGACTCATGGCCCTGTCGGACAACGGCAAGACCAGCCGCTACACCTACAACGCGGCGGGCGAGCGCATCGTGAAGAACCACGGCTACCTTGAGGGCGTGTACGTCAACGGCGCACCGCAAGGCCTCACATTCCACGAGACGGAGGACTACACCATCTACCCAGCTCCCATACTCAGCGTCACGCGCCAGCGTTTCACCAAGCACTATTTCATCGGCGACAGGCGCATAGCCTCCAAAATCGGTGCGGGCATATTCCAAAACGCCTACGGGCGCGGCGCGAACGTCGTCACGGCCGGGCAGAAAGACTACCAGATGCGTATTATGCAGATAGAAAGACAACGCGAGGACTACTACCGCAAGCTGGGCACGCCACCGGGAGTGCCCACGATGAAGGGTGCGACGGCCGAACCCGAGAACACGCACGAGGGCTACAACTCCATCACCGAGGAGCTGGGCGACCACTGCGTGCCCGACGGTTGGATTCAACGACCCAATCGCAACGCCGTGCGTGTGCGCTTCATTCCTGAGACCCGTTTCCAAGGCGGTGGCACACGAGCCACCGACGGCGGTTGCCGTACCATGCGCGGCCTGACGGACGTGGACATTGAGTGGGAGAAATGGAAAGGCAAGGTCGAAGCCGATTCCGGCTCGTCATCGGGCGGTGGAGAGAATCCACTCCCGTAATCAAGTATTTTTTACTCTCTAATTTTATTGGCGCAAGGCTTATTGGGAAACAGGACTTGCGCCTTTGATTGTTTTTATGATTAAAGTGATTAAGAAGATAGTGATATTCCCATATATTTCATCACTTTGCATGCTATTTGAGAATTATACGAAACTATATAATCCAACATCTATAGTAGAAAGAAACAGCAAAACAAAATTACAGCAATAACAAGAAAAGATGTCGCAGTCCATTACGCTTAATAGCCCATATATTGCTTAGAGCAAGATAAATTCTCATAACAACGAATATCTTGCTTACAGAAATTATATATAAAGGAAATATGACTGAACAGTATCTGTGGAACAACTTTTGCACTCATCTGCTTTGTTCACTTGTTTATAAAGACGCATTTTTATCAAAATTCAATCAAGCCCTGATTCTCTGCATCCTTTATACTTTGAATATGATTAAACAGTGTATTGAACTTTTCGTAAAACTTTGGTTTTATCATTCCTTTTTCACACTCTTTTTCTAGAATAGATTTCAGTCCATCCTTGTTTTTTATCGTATCAAGAGAACTAAATGAGAGTATATATTTACGGAAAAGAGTACATGTAAAATAGTCTTCCACATTAAAATTATCTGCATTTTTCTTTCCTTTCCAAACAGGATAGAATGAAAACCACACACCACTGCATTTGCGTGCTTTACCAAACTTCTTCAAATCCCATTCAGTTGCACCTTTAGCAGGGTTCTTTATAATCTTATGCATACTTCCTCGACCAGCTCTATCTCCATCAAGAAAACCGATAACCGTTTGTCCTTCTTTAGGTTTGAAAATAGAAGCAAAATCCTTCATGTGTGAAGCACCACCACAAGGAATATATTCAAACGATAAATCTGTATATTTACCTTGCTCATGGAAATGAGATAGCGCAGCTTTAATGAATGTTATATCCGTAGATCCTTCGACTAGTAATACGTCATCATGCGAAGCAAGGAATATATTTTGTCGTTGTGCAGTCCATATACCATCTGTAAGTCTATTTATCAAATCAACATTCTTCTTGTCAATAATATCAACTCTTCCATCGCTCTTTCGATCAAGCATAATGATACAATCAGGATTAAACTTTGCTGTAAGTGTCGGTGAATGTGAAGTAATCAAATTGCTGCGATGGTTCATACTATTGAACATCTCATTCAGCTCCGCTTTACGTGAAATGTGAATATGGCTGTCTGGCTCGTCCATTAGTACGAGGGTGCGCTCATCTGAAAGGGATTCGAGGATGAAGAGTACGACCATCATCTTCTTCTCGCCTTCACTCAAATAGCCAGCTTCAATACTGCCATTGTAGGTGATAGTAAGATTTCTAATAAGGTCACCAGCACCCATATATTTATGAAATAAATCGCGAGGTTCATCATCAAAAGGATTAAAAAATGATATGTCTGTAGATTGGTCACTTCCTATTTCTTCCTGACGATTAGCAACCGTCTGCACAAGTAGTTTCACTTGATTATCTCCCCATGTTTTGAAACGGTCTCGGTCGATAAGCATCTCTATTGTCACTGGATCTTCTGGCTTAATACCGATTTTGTTTGTAAGGAAGTCATCGAAAGCTGTATTTGTCTTTCTTGCACTTATCATACTCAGCAACACATATCGCCACATTGTACGATCAATATATACCATCTTCAGAATGTCATAAACCGTGTTTCGTTTGATACCTTCTATATATGTATTGTAAGGTTTCTTGTAGTAGTTTTCCCAAATGCGAGTATCTTCCCCACTATAGTTGCATATGACACGATTGGGGGATGCCATCTCTGATTCATTAACTACCATATTGTTCTTCTTATACTCTATTTGCCCAGTAGCAATATCATGGGATATGCGGTAATAATCATCGTCAAGTTTGTATAGAAGCACAAAACTGAATTCGAAAGTTTCCTTAAAAAGAAGAGAATAGAATACACTACTGAGGGCTTCAAGTATATTTGTCTTCCCTGTACCATTGTTTCCAATCAAGACATAAGTGTCGTTCTTTTCACTTAATGATAACTTTAGTCCCTCTAAATTGCGAAATTCCGATTTAATTTTTAATGATATGAATTTCATAGTCAGTTAAATATAAATTGATTAAACAAGACCTCACTACTTTTCAGTTGACTTTCAAGTTTTTGCTGCTTCTCTCTGATGTTTACAATATCAGCCATCAGCTTATGTTGTTCATTCAACGAAGGAAGAGCAATCTTTGTAGCCTCAAACACCTTCTGTGAGAGTCGCCTACGCCCAGTTGTTCCGCTACTTGAACTTCTGAACTGATTTAGAATCTGCTCATTGCGCAATACCATCTCTAAGTATTCTGGCATGACACGTTGAGTGTCAATATCGTAGACCATAAAGTCTGGTGTTACAATAGCACCATCCAATTCTTTATCGACCAAACCAAAGGCAGCACTCTTTCCGTCAATCTTTGATATGACAAACTCACCAGCATGAACCTGCGTTTGACGTTTAGTACCTATATTGGCTCCTTGCTCAACATCTCTGATCATGATACCTTTGTTGAAGAGTCTTACAGTCAATCGAGTATAATTCTTGTCTGGTTTTACTTCAATGATATTGGAACTAAGAACCATAATTTCACCCAATTTTACTGTTTTGTACAGCGGATTAAACTTTACTTTTTCCGTTTCAAAAAGGTGTCGTATGCTCCAGTTGGAGAGTTCAGAACGATGCACTATCTTTGTATATTGCATATTCTCCCCTGGTTGCCCTTCTATCCAAGAGCGAATCTCAGTAGCAGCTACAGGTAACTCTTTATTGTCAGAAGGGAGTCCTGTTGAAGAAATTCCTGCATCTTTTACACGGGTTACACTTAATAAATAGTCAGTATCTGGTAACTCATCCTCACGATATTTACGTATGAAGAGCAAACTTGGCTTAATGTTAGCTCCAGAAGAGAGGAATACATCTGCAGGAATGGAGGTAATATTTAATATGCGTGCTTTTTTTTCTATAAAATTTCTTACTTTATCCAATGCCCGATTGTCAAAAACACCTTCTGGTAACACGATGCCTGCAACTGCACTAGGCTTCAGTAGATTGATACAACGCTCAATAAACAAAATCTCGGTGCTAGTATTCGTAATTTGGTAAAGTTCTTTCAGTTTTTTACCACGAGTACCATCTTTATATATAGTGGAGGCATAAACTTTCATTTGCTCATATACTTTTTCTGTATATTCTCTTCCAAACATACTTTCAAATAGTAATTTTTCCTTTTCCGTTGGTACATCGGAATTGGTGACACGCATAGTCTTCTCTATATGAGCACCAAAAGGAGGATTTATAAGAATGGCATCAAATCTATTTTCAAAAACCCCACCAACATTCAACAAACCATCATGTAGATAAACCCCCACATGACCATCACCATGCATCACCATATTCATCTTCGCCGTACGTGCCATTCGTGCATTGGCATCTACACCATAAAAATAGTCATGGCAAAGGCGATAGTAACGACTCCCTTTCTGGTTTCTATCACATTCGCTAAGCAGTTGGGCAATTTGCTTTTGCTTCTGGCTTTCGGACATAATCTTATTTTCCACCACTTGATTCACCTTATTGTGAATATCTTTGTCAATTGCTGCCTGAACATGTTCAAAAGCCTTAATGAGAAATCCACCGCTGCCACAGCAAGGGTCACATACCCTCATTCCTTCTTTGATATCCAATATATCAACCATATAATCTACGATGGTACGAGGAGTGAAGAACTGTCCTAGTTCTCCACGGAAAGTCTTTCCGAGGAAAAGTTCAAAAACTATACCTTTGATATCGTCAGAGGTGTCATAAAGTTCAACTGTTCCCAATTCTTCTAATATCAGCAGAAAACTTTCTCTACGGATACGTATTCTGTCTTCTTCATCAAAAAGGCCATCAGCACTATAATTATGCTTCACTTTTGCAAAGAGATGCTGAATATAATCTTCTTTGGGATGTTCAGTAAGAAATACTTTCTCGTCCTTTAAGAATTTCTCCTTACTATATATCAACTCGTCCTTGGCATCGCGCTCATAGAGTATTTTAAGGAACAACACCTTGCTAATCTCGTCGAAAGCAGCCTCTGGTGAGAATTTGTCAATATTTCTAATGATATTGTGACAACGGCTTAAAGACTTCAAAAAAACATCTTTTGAGTATGCTCGCATCTTATTAACAAATAACTCAAGCGAGTTATCTGTTATGATATCTTCAGAATGAGGAAAATCACTGATGTGTTCTATCTTGAATGGACGCGCATTCTTGTCAATGTAAAATACCTTTGTTTCTTTTAGATTGTGAGCCACATAGAAAGTCATATTGTTCAGTGCAGCCTGTTTAAACTGGCCAAAATAGTCTTCTGCTTCAATCCTTATATGCTCTGTCCGACAGGCTACCAATACATATATGTTAGGAGTTCTTCCTTGAATTTTCTCCTCTTCGCTTCGCCAAATTGCAATATCAGCAACAGAATGACTAAATATGGATACATTCTTTGTCACCTGATTTTTGCTATAGCCATACGAATCCAAAAGTCGCTGATAGAAATTCTCTACTAGCTGACTCTTGCTAATTGTTAGAATACTTTTACCTGTCTTACGCTGATTGTCCATTCTTTATCGAGCTGTATTTATGATGGCATAATTATGGCAATTTAATCGCAAGTTAGAAAATAATAACGACCAAGCCAAATTTTCGACAAGATTTATTGTGCCTTTTGTTTTATTGTAGATTACGCGTAGAGTCAACCAGCAAGTGCAAAATTATTATATTCTTTTGTAGAACTCGCATTTTGGTGTTTGAAAATTTAGTTTTTGTCTTGGCCTTCTGTTTATTTTCTTCTGTATCATTGCAATTCTTTTGTCTGTGAAATCATCGAAGTTGGCTTGCTTTGGTATATACTGCCTAATGAGCTTGTTTGTATTTTCAACCGCTCCTTTCTGCCATGAGGCATAAGGGTCAGCAAAGTACACGATGACTCCCAAGCACTTGGTGATCAGCTTATGCGCCGCAAACTCAGGTCCATTATCCGTGGTAATGGTCTTGATGTGTTTCTTGTAGGGGAGTAGCAACCTGCAAACCTCGTTGCCTAATGGTTCGGACTTCTTGCCATACCACAGTTTTGTCATAAAGAGCATGTTTGTGAAACGCTCCACGACAGTGAGGATAGCATGGCTATAACGGTTACAATCAAGTCCATCTCGAAGTCCCCGAAGCGTTTTCCATTTGCATGTTCGGGACGTAGATGAATGCTAGTCCTCTCTGCAATGGGAAAAGCCTTGTGCTTTGGCCTGTGCCTATATTTGAGCTTGTGGAGCGTATGGCTGGCTAATTCCCCAGTCATATCGGCATGTATGATGTAGTAAATGCTCTGATGCGACACGCTGATACCCGCCTTCCTCAATGCCCCTGATATTTGTCGTGGAGACCATTGTTCCTCAATGATGATTTGTTTGATTCTCCCCATCAGTTCGGGGCAAGCGTCGCATTGCCCGTGGAACGCTTTCGACGCTCCATAGCCTTGTCATGCGCCTTGAACCAAATATACTTACCCGCTGGACTGCTGTTGCGCCTTAACTCACGAAAAAGCGTGGATTGACTGATGCCCACAATGCACGCTATCTCTTTTCTTTAGGCTTTTCTTTGGAGTAAGGCAAAATTTGCAACCTTTGCTCCGAGATTAGTTGTTTATACATATGCAATACAAAGATAATTAATCTCTGGGAGTCCTCAAAGGGGACTCCCTTTTTTGTATTGCTGGTACCGCTCTCTGGGGCTACGCGCCCCGGTCGCAAGGCAAACCCGCGGTGTTTTTCATTTTATTCCATTGAAAAACAAACGCAGTTTTTGCACTTCGATTTGGAAAGTACAGAATAAGCTCTCCAAGAATAAATAATTAAACTTTTAAGAAGAATCGACGCGCCAAAGTAGTTTACCCACATAACACCAACGACACTCCACGCTCGTGGAAGATGTGTAAAAAATAAGCTGATAGTTTACCATCACAAAAGTCATGCTAAAATCCAATGAAACAGCAAGGGCCCTGCCATTAAGTCAGCACATCGAGAGTGGAACAAATTTACCCGCCTTTGCATAAAGTCGTAGTATTCTCTATCCCATTTCTAGAAATATCATCAATACGCGAGTTCGGGATAAAAACACAATCGTTATGCCTTCTGTTGCGTATCACTAGTTTGCGAGAAAGTCATTTCTTTACCTGTCGAATCTTGTTCAGAGGGCATGGTTTCTTATCCCAAACTCGCCAATCAACCCTTCCGTCGTTTGCATTTTCATCGTTTTGGGAATGCGCTTTCTAAGCCCTGATTATGCATTATTACATTAACCGCCATGTTACATGTATTTTGGATGGCTGTTCCATGTTATCTGGAATGCCGTTCCAGTTGAATTGGAACCCTGTTCCAACTTAGCTGGAACAGGAGTCCAACTTAGCTGTAACAAAGCGAGAGCTGAAAAAGCTCACTACAAGAGCTTATTGGGTGGGGAATGAAAGGTGGCGCTTGGAGGGCGGAAAACTGAGTTGTTGTTGGTGACAGACTGTGGAACGAGCCACCTAGATAGTGCCAAGCTACCATCAAACGTTACGTGAATTCAGGAGAAGATACGATGCTTTTTTGAGCAAGATTAGATAAAAAACAAATAGCTATCTCGCCAACTAGCGCTACGCGATAGTTGACATAGCGAACATTTTTTATCCCGAACTCGCCTATCATTAATATGGTAGCCCCGACAAGACGTCAATATCAGAACTAATGAAAGCAAGTTAAGATTTCCAAAACAATTAAAGACCTTCTAAGCCACATTGTGCACGCCCATTAACATCTTTGTTCTTGGTATTTTATAGTATGAAACCTACACTTTGTAAAAAACAAACAAAAAGTTTGGAGCGATTACGAAGAAAGATTAACTTTGCAACTGAACGACAGCTGTCAACCCAAAGTGCCTTTGGAGAAACGCAGATAACCTTACAAGGAAAACTATTCCTGAGAATGAACAAAAAGGAACATTAAAAAGGAACCCGACAATGAAAATTAACATTGCATTAATCATCTTATTCTCACAAATCCACTTCATGGGGGTTAGTGCGCAAAAGGTAACATATATTCACTTTATACATGGTCCACTTATGGGGAATAAAGAGAATGATTATGTCGCAATTGAAATGAGTTC
Source organism: Hoylesella loescheii DSM 19665 = JCM 12249 = ATCC 15930 (assembly GCF_000378085.1). Classification (GTDB taxonomy): domain Bacteria; phylum Bacteroidota; class Bacteroidia; order Bacteroidales; family Bacteroidaceae; genus Prevotella; species Prevotella loescheii. The sequence continues at coordinate 134,403 of NZ_KB899215.1, read as the reverse complement.
AAAAAGTAAAGATACTATATTCTATGAAGCAGGGAAGAAACATAAACGAAAGCCACAAAACCAGTATTCTAGATACTTCTACACACTGGAAAAGGATACCATTATAAGTTATTCTCGTTCATCTTATAATGTCTCTGTTAAAGATGAGAAAGGAGAGGTCAAATATGGTAGGCTGCCATTGGATTATATGCTACATGTCGAGTTTGCAGATGGAACAAATCGAAATTTTTTGATATGTCCATTATACCCCATTGACAATAAAAACTTGCATGGTCGTGACTTATACTGGAATAATCTGCGCATGTTGTTAAAAACATGCTTCCCAAAAACTGAATAGAATCCATTAGGCATAATCATAAGGGAAAATCGTATGATGCTCCAGACCCATGTACGACAAAACGAAAAAAGAAAAGATGATGAAGTTCTCATACATAATTATAACATTGTTTGTTGTGGTTGGTTGCAAAACAAAGGTAAGAAATGAATGTATTGCTAAGGATCCTATTGCCGCAACATATTATAGGGGACACTACGAATCTCTTGATACGGTGTCTTTTGTAGATATGAAACAAATGCTTGATAGAAAATGCCAAATGAAACGATTAGCTTAGATTCCACTTTGTTCCGTAACTTTAAAAGCTTTATAAAAAAGTTTCTAGGGACAGGCTATCGGCTGATGATGCACGCTTTTATCCAAAACCTCATAAAGATGAAATTACGATGGGTATTCCTGTTCAACTACATGCTTCACAAGATCAAGCGGATAAATCATTACGTTATACAATTTATCAGATATTGTGGAGGACAATTTGCTTTCTGGGAAAATAATACTATCATCTTGATTAAGAGGATATTCTACTAAAAAATAAATAAGATGAGGAATATATTAGCTACAACTTTGATCTCTATCCTTTTGTACTCTTGTTATAAATCGAGGGAAAAGAAAGAAGTACATGTCCGGTTGAAAGAAGAAGTCTACAACCTTGTAGCTTCATACATAGATAGTCATCCGCAGTATAATACATATATCCTTACTGAGGCTATGGAACAAACCATGTCTGGAATAAAGACCTCAGGTTATTTTCTGGGGCCTGGCTATCAAGGGTTGCTTACCTCCGAAAAAAGTACAACGTATTTAGATATAAATAATTGTCGCATCTACATAATCTCCAACTTGTCTTCCTTATATGAACTCGACAATGATGCACCTATATGGAAAAATACAAATCCTACTGACAGTGTAGTGTTAGATGGGGTAGTCATGTACGACCTTGTTTATAATTTCCTACACAATGGCCTATTCATCTATTACTCAAATTCCGAAATGAAAATCATGGAACGACCAGATACTTTTTTCACACCCTACATTAAAAGTAATGTTGTCTTTGAAAATAAAAAATGAGAGAAACTGGGGACGAGACACAACCTTGCGGAAAGACTTGCGTTGGTGGATGACACATCGGGAGGCGAGGCGCATATATCAATTGTGCATCATCGGAAATCACCTCCCTCAAACGAAAGATAACACCATCTATTCCTCCCGATTATCACCATGACGAAGAACCGATTCACCAAACATTATTTCATCGGCGAGAAGTGCGTAACAAGTTAACTCCGTGTAGGCAAGTTCAACAATGTCTACGGAATCTGCGGCGATAATGTTACGGCAGGTCAAAAAGACTATGCCAATCGCATAATGCATATAGAAAAGCAGGTTGATGTGTGTTACAAGTCGCCATGCACGCCACTGGGAGTACCTACGATGAAGGGTACTACTGCAGACGCTGGTATGGAAATGAAATAAATAAGGATATAAAGTATGAATTAAATAGTAAAAAAGTAGAAGACCTGATAAAGAAGTTGCTCCCAATAAGGTAGAGCATGAGATAATCAGACGTTCACTAGATTTAATAAGAAGCTAAGATATGAAAATAAAATTAATTTTTCTATTTCTAGTATGTAGCATAGGGTATTCATCAGCACAGATAAAGCGAGAACCTTCGTTTTGGACAGTGATTGTTCCTGACAGCATCGCTACACTATTAGATAAAGGGTATGATCGCGAATTTGTAAATGCAAGTGCTAACGTGACCAATCTATTGGACCCAAAGAAGAAAATCCTGACTGACGGAATATATGCGTTCAAAGGACAAGGTCCACATTTCCCTCGGAAACTTTTTATCTATCATGATAAAAAGTTGTTCATATTCAAGAGTAAGGGTGCATTTAACCCCATTGGAGTTATACAAGAATACGCAACATATTTATCTCACAATAATTTGTCCTCTGAAGATGCAATAAGATACCTAAAGGCTATATGCGAGCATTTAAATGATGAATTTGGAGAGACTTATGGAGGACTAATTAAATAGAGGTTATTGTCTGTTTTACATTCGAGTAGAAACGGCATTAAACGCCCTCATGCAAACCTACCATAAGAAGAAGGACACATACAAGTTTTGATTCCGCCAACCGCACCCCCACGCTCGTGGAGGACGACAGCCGAACCCGAGAACACGGGAGTGGGCTATAACACCATTATCAAGGAACTATAAAGGTTTCCCATATTATGGTGGACACACGTATTACTGGAAGTTATGTTTATTATGTACTTTATGATAAAAATGCTATCAATAAGTATGAAGTTCATCACTTTGGCCGTAAGATGGCGATAGGTGCATGGCTTGACAAAGGTAGAATACTTAGTGAATTTGATAGGAATGAGAAAAACATCATCCATTTATCAAAAAACACTCAAAATACTTTGCCGTTTATTGGACTTATACTACATTTGCATTTGTGAGGAGATATCCTCCCTATAACCCAATACCAGATGTAAAGTGTATCACACTCTTGCCCATACCACAAGACTTAGATGCCTACCGATATAAATAAAATCAAAGAAAGACCTATTAAAACGTCACATCGTCATATACATGAGAATCATTATTTTTATCGCAATACTCATGATTTGTGCTCTTAACACTCTAGCTCAGAAAATGGACATACGATTGAGTAATCATACATTTCCTTTAAATGATAGTATTTCTTTCTCAATCCGTAATACAGACTCTTTAGATGTGTTTTTCAATGTACAACTAGAAAAGAAAGATAAAGGAGCAAAGTATGTATTATATACAGAAGATGTGTTTAGTCATGCGTATGGCAAAAGCATCGTATTATGCCTAAAACCAAGCGAACAATCCAAACTTAGCTTTAAATTAAGAAGTCAAGTTCTTTTTTATATGAGAGACCACAAAGTTCAAAGCAAAACGACTAATAAACTTAATAAAAAAGGGGAGTTCCGCTTTAAGGTATATTGTGGCTTTAATTATAAAGATATGGACACTGTTATTTATTCAGATAGTTTTATTATACAATAAACAATAGGACGTATGATTGTGTATAAATGTTCATGAGCGAAAATAATACCACACTTATGTTTTGTTTAACGATTAGGATTTTAATACCTCCTTTTAAATTTATACTATACAGCTAATGTATATACAAAAGAAGATATATTATATCGGCTGTTAACAATCTTAGTTCTCTAACTTGAATGTAAAAATGAATATTAGAAATATAAAGTTATGTATCGTGGCAATCGCACTCCTTGTCTGTGTGTGGTTTATCATCGTACCCAGACTGAAATTATACGAGGCTAAAAGGAATGCACGTATATTAATAGAGAAAATAGAGTGGTATCATAGAATTCATAATTGTTACCCTAAGACAATAGATGCAATTGGCTTAAAACTTATGCATGAAAATGAAGAATTTAAGTGGCATGGGTTTATATACATGTATACACAAATTAGTGAAAGCGAATTTGAATTGAATTTAAGTTTAGATTCTCGCAGATATGTTTATTACTCAATCGCCAACGAGTGGTATAAAAATAATTCTTCCTCTGCAATTAATGAACTCAAAAAGAAACTCTATGAAGAAATCTTACTAAAAGAGAAAAATGGAGAAGTCGATTCTGTTATGATAGAAGATATTACAAAATCAAAACGAGATAGTTTTCTCAAACAGGAACGAATTAATTCGGATAATGTTTACTTCGTGAGAAGATATTATCGCAATAAACGAATAGCAGGAAAAGGATATGCAATTATATATAAAGAGGGAAAGAAAATAGATATAAAGAATGTTGGTATATGGACAGTATTTACAGTTGACGGCAGAAGCTTTCATGTTGCATATAGAGAAGACAATAAAAGAGGCACCGTTATAGAATATATAGATGTAAATTTTAATCTTTAAGAACATGGAAGGAGTGTTCCCAAGCCATCACCCACAGTTCGACGCCTACCTACCCTACGGTGAGCTATTCATGAACGTACACCTATCCGCAGAGGAGATGCCGTATAAGCTCAACGGCAAGAAACTCGACGAGGAGACGAGGTTATATTACTATGGGGCGAGATATACCTTCCTTTATGTAACGTACCATGATAGCCGGCATAGGTATTTCCCTGAAACATCGGAAAGTACAATAGGTGAAGTAAAGACCGTTATTATGCAGGCGTTAGATATTTCATGGGATAATGTCCCCGAAGACTTCCAACATTCTCAGGCAAGCTATGCTCAACAAAAATTAAACGATGCTCAATTGTCCGCTTCAGAACGTACAGAGTATGTTAACCACTTAAATAAAGTGTTATCTGGTATTGCTACATTCTCCGTAAATAAGGGGAGGGTCGACTTGAACCATTTTAAAGCGGGAATTAGTAAATTTGAGGTAAGAGGGCACAAGACAGAAAGAAAATTAGGTAAAAAACAAAAATAGCATAAAACAGAATGAAAAAAGAAACCATTTTTATAATTACGCTTCTACTCTTCTTATCTCAAAGCGAGAGTGGCATGAGAGCAGCTTCAATTTCTCATGATACATTGAAGGTTGTTGACTACGTTTCTCTTCTAACGGGCGATAGCATAAAATACTGGGACGATGAAAGTCCATGGGGAGGTGGTTATGTCTTCCAAAAGAAGGATCAAAGATTTTGGCAATATGACGAGAACAGATGTTTCTTCATTGTTTGCCCACAAGATTGCTATCCAAGATACTTTTTAATAGATGGCGACACTTTGATTGTTTCTTATATCCCTTCCAAGGAAAGGCCTGAGTGTTTATATCTTGTAGAAAAGATATTGAAACTGACAGAAGACACGCTCATCGTACAAGTAATAGACAAATGGGACGAATTCTTACCGGCTACATACATAAAGAGCAAGGACCAATCTTCACCATTAAAGAACCCGCCCAACCTATATAACAGGAGGGTGCCAGAGCCTGATGTATCAAAAGATAAGCTTTCGTGCATGATAGATTCTATCTACAATGTGCTTAGCCCAATGAATGCATTCCCAGACTCGGTGGATGTAACGATAAAGGTTCGCGTAAACAAGTCGGGGAAAGTAGTAAAGATCAAGTACAAAGAAACTCCTCCTGACTCAATAACTTATCACGCGTTCTATTCCGCCTTTTTGTTACTCGTAAAAAATATCCCATTCAAGCCAGGAAGAGACGTTGAGACTAAAGAAACATTCGAAATGGAGGTTTTATTACCCTTCACAATCCATGTATCAAAAAAGTGGTTTAAAAGAAAACATCGAAAGTTGCGACGACGTAAAGAGCAATGAAACCAATCTGTAGTTAGAAGCTTGCTTCTGAGACCCCTGATCAGAAAATTCAGAATGCACAGCAACAATATATGATAAATCACCAAAACCTTCCATTTTCATTTTAATCGTAATATGATGTCAAGTAAATTTATATTCATCACTTTAAGCATTTGCGCTCTTTCGCTGACAGGCTGCCGGGATATTCCTGCAGATAAAGCAGATCTGCTGGGAGACGACTATCGCTTATTTCAAGGTACAATTGCCTGGGATTTAGCTAAGGATGTGGAAGATCAAAATGTACAAGAAATTAAGAGGCAAGTGAAAAAACTAAAAGTGCCTGTTGACTACAAGGAAACGAAATTTGGAGGAACACTCCTGATGCTAGCAGTTCGCACGAACAAGTATCGTTCCGTAAAGACCTTATTATCCTTAGGTGCGAATCCCAATACCCCAAACGACACTGTACGCAATTTTGGGAGAAATGCAGTAATCTTTGCTTCGATGCATAATTGGGCTTCTGCCGATATACTACGATTGCTGTTGGAAAACGGTGGCAACCCCAATTCAGTAGAATGTGGAGTGCAGGAAGACGGCTTTGGAAACTTCAACCCTGCATGTAATTCAGCCTTATTCTATGCAGTCTTTGCAAGCTTCGAAAAGGTAAAGATACTTATTGAGGCGGGAGCAGACGTGAACCTCGAAACAAGCGCGACGGATGTAGGAGCAATGTATGCAGCATTTGCACATCAAAGAATGGACATACTACTATATTTACTGGAGCACGGAGCGGATTATCATCGTAAATTTGAAAGGGTTAATCTTGACGACCCCAACTATCCCACCTTCAAGGTAAGCGTCCTCTATGAATTGCGGCTTCAAGCCTTCCCGCTCGATTCCAAGATGTACCAAGAAAAACTAAAAGTGATCGCATTTTTGAAGAAACGTGGATTGGATTATTGGAAATATCCATGTCCCGATGGAACAATAGAGATCATTAAGAGAGAAATGGAGTTTGAGGACGAACATCAACTACAATATTATCTAAAGAAATACTGACGGAGAAATATTCTAGGCTTAGCTGGTATGTATATTGTGTTAAGAATCCTATCAGACATTTTGTTCCTGATAGCAAGCAAGTCTTCACAAACAATAGAGTCATTGAAAGAGGCGGTCTATACTATTTGGATGATCATATTATTGGCAAAAAACCACTAGAGAAAAATCATATAGAAATTGACAAATGTTAGGTTCAACAAGTGCAGCGGAGTCCACTGTTGATTTTATTGGAAGAAAGTTCTTGCTCCAACAGGGAAACCTACTGCAAAAATAGCGCAATTACAGTAAAATGCTTATAGTGTAAACCTAAGAACCGTAAATTATAAAGAGCCGGCTGCTCACATTGAACAAACAATTATAAACCTTAAACATGAAATTAAAAAATAGATATTCATTTGATGATGAAATTGCAGAGAAATTCTGTTATGACAATGTCAATAAGTGCATTCAAATATATTTTTCTGGCTATTTTGATTTCATAGTAAACAAGCACCTAGAGTCAAAATGCAAATTTGTTATTAGTAATTGGAAACGAGCAAAAAGTAAGATCGTTGATAGAGAAGAGTATAGCTCTCTTGAGAGTAATTTAGGTATTATTAGTCTAATTCTAGATGCGGAAGAAGATGGAGATAATTTAAAATTAATTGTCAACACTATAGAAGACAAGTATATTGAACTATGTTTCTTTTCAGTTGAAACTTTTATTTTATGCTTCTAAACATATCTCGGAGTCTTGCCGTACTCATCACGAAGCACAACGGACAACCGTCATCCGCATGCAGAATCAGCACAAAGTACATGAAGGACATGAAAAGTATGATACAGAAGAACTGGCTATTGAGGGGGCAGCAGAGAACTGAACAACAGAATAGAGAAAGTACTCAACATGACTACAGTTTCAACGGAATGGCCAACTTTAACTAAAAACAAGAAGAAATGAGAAGAAGCGTTTTATTATTATTTCTATGGGCTTTGGTTCTTGTTGCAAATGTCAGTTGCACTAGTAAGTCCAAAGAAAGAGCGGAATTCCAAGATTCTATCGTTGTTTTCTTTAGACCCGTATATAGTTCTAAAATAGTTAGCACAAAAGAATTAATCATGATGTCAACTAAAGCACCTATCTACGATACGTTATTTGTTGAAAGTAGGGATTATAATTCAATAAAGAGCTTTGTAGAAAATAAGAAAGAAATAAGATCCGACATAAAGGGCATTCCAGAAGTGTACCTTAAAACAAAAAGTGGAATTGTGTTTTTGACGCAGTTTAACCCGCTAGCAGTGGATATTGATGGGAGACCTATTGCTATCACGATAGAGATGGCCTATCGAATAAATACATGTAGTAAAATGTATAACTACTACACGAAGGAAGAAATTTCCTGGGATACACTTTTTAGAAAGTACTGCCTTCCCAAAGATTATCACTATTACTATGATAAGTATTATCAAGAGTTTAAGAATAATGGGCCAAAATTAGATTCAATATTTATTGCAAAAAAACGCGGAATAAAGCTATGGTTAATCGAAAGAGAGAATAATAGCAAATGATACTAATACATTTAAAGTTCCATCCCTGACGCCCTAGTGTGCACCCATCCTCAGCATAACGCGCCAACGTTTCACCAAGCACTACTTCATAGGCGAAAGACACGTAATCTCCAAAATCAGTGTGTGCATATTCCAGAACGCCTATGGCGACGGCACAAACATCGTCACGAGACAGAAAGTCTACCAAATGCGTATAATGCAGATTGAAAGACAACGAGAAGACCACTATGCCAACATAAAATACGATGGCATCCTTCTAGGAAAGGCATAACACCATCCGCTAAAACTTGGACAAACCGATGAGTATCAACCTGTCGCAACTTCACTGTTTTGTTATCCACATCTGCGCTGGCAGTAAGGGAACGATTACCGACAACGATGGAAACACCGTGGAAATGCAAACAAGCGACTCGATACTTATTCCTGCTACAACACGGCATTTGAAGGTGGAAGGCGTTATTGAGCTGGTATAATTCTACGTTTAAGTTAACATCGCAGACTTCAACTTGTCAACTCGGTAACTGATAGAATTATCAAACAACAGAACAGCTGATGAACCCTGGAATTATGCTTTTCAACTTTGGTTTTATTACCGCTAAGACGTAACCTGTTACACATGACATACATGAATTCTAGTTTGTCACCATCTAGACGGTTCATTACATAGACTATCGCCGCCAATAACTTACCCTTTCTACCTCCAAACGCCATCTTTCATTCCCCACCCTATGAGCTCGTGTAGTGAACTTTTTAAGCTCTCGCTTTGAAAAAGATAAGATGTAGCCCTGTTCCAGATAAGTTGGAACAGTGTTCCATATCATCTGGAACAGCATTCCAGGTAACATGGAACAGCCGTCCAAAACACATATAATACGACGATTAATCTAATAATGCATTATAAGGTCTTAGGAGGCGCATTTTCGGAACTAAGAAAATGCGAAAGAGGGAATGGTTAATTGGCGAGTCCGGGATAAATTCCCATTAGGTACTAGACTAGATGGTTGTATGCCGATAAATGTAGGGTTAGACAAAGGCAGAAGTCCTTTAGGGATTTGATGGACATAAGAAAAAATATCATCCACTTATCAAAAAAACACTCAAAATGCATTGCTGTTTATTTTACTTTTACTACATTTGCATTAGTGACAACACATCTACGCTATAACCCAATACCAGATGTAAAGTGTGTCACACTCTTGCCAATACCACAAGACTAAGACACCTACCGATATAACAATCAAAGAAAGGCCTATATTATGAACGAATTAAGGTTTGTTTAAGTGTTTACATCAAATATGGAAGGTTCTTCAAAGACTGCGCGAAGTACCTTCTTGGAAGAACACGACGCCAAAAGTCAAAGTGTATTATAAAGATTTGGAGTGGCATAACAATGAATACAAAAAGAATCATAAATAGCACCCTTTTAAGTTTATCCTTATTAAGTTCATCTTGCACAAACTCAACACCACAGTTAGATGCATACTTATATAGGGTATTTGACAACTACTCATTGTGCATGATAAAGGGAGAATGTCCGTTTCCTAAGGGTGGCAGTAGGTATATGCGGTTCGAATATGTAGTAAAGAATGAAACTTCCGACACTGTGTTCTTGCCAATAAGCATTGTACATGGTTGGAATAGTTATCACTCATGCGTAATGATAAGGGATAAAATACGCTCATTCGATGTTGTTTTAGGCCAAACCTTGTCAAGAGGGGAAAAGGATGCCGTATTAGCAAAGAGAGGTTCTACTGTTATTACTATAACTTTATATCGCAATGCATTGGGTAGTATAGGTGTTAAACCTCACGACTTTCCATCTAAAGTCGTACAAAATTTTAATTTCTCCTTCTCATCCGACAGGAGAGATTCAACTCATTTTATAATTCCACAAATCAACTTTCACAACACAAACAATAAAGACAAAAATGATTTATACAATGGGGGCTGGAGAACAAGGCTATATTGGGATGTACAATATGATAGCACGTACAATATATTCTATTGTTTCCATAAGCCAGGGGTAAGAATACCTGTTGTAGAAGTACAACAATAATAAGCTGAATATTATGCAATTTAGCAGTTACTTTTATGTTTCACCGAAAAATGGCAATGTTTTTTTTCTATGACACAACAAATGATTCTGTAATCAAAATAGAGGATTGGAGGAAGAGTGTTCAGAAAAAACTAAGCAGAAATCAGAATGTATACAAATAACTTGGGAGGCAATGAAATGAAAAAGTACCTTTATTTATTTCTCTTTATTCTATGTTCCTCATGTAGTAATAATTTCAATAAAGTTGACGATGTTGTTATTTCTTATTGGAATACCCATAAAACAGAAAAGAATATAGTTATTGATTTCTCAAAATGCTTTGATTTTGAATGGGATACCTTGTGTTTTTATTCTTCAGGGTGTAGCCTTGAGGAAATTAATCATGATTTAGGATTTCAATTAACAGAATATACGGACTTAGCTGATAGAATGATTTTCTTGAGCCATGGTAAATTGGCGTATCTTGCAGGCTGGTGGTATGACCCCGAGAAACCAAAGGGAATTACAATTGCCACTAAAAAGAATATTTTTAAAGTTAGCTACCACAAGGCGAAGTTCAATATCAAAAGAGAGGGAAATATTTTTATATTATATCCTATATGATGTAAGTGATTCTCGTAGGACAAAACCCATAAAAAATGAAATGCCATTCAATAATACACTTTCAATTATCATATTTCTTTTAACTTGGGGAAAGAAAGTAAATAGCAAACATGCTATTAATGACTCTATCGCTGCGATGTATTAAAAAATCGACATGAATTATTTAACAGTACCATTATCTGAATCAGAAAAAGATAAGATATTTGCCAAGTGATAATGTTGGTGCAGAGTTTGGTCCGAATTATTTTAATCCTGATGGTAAGCTCCCTCTCGGAGAACAATTCCAGAACTATATGGAAAGACGACAGACTGCGCCCAATAATCAGATTCTACTTTCAGAAGACCCCAAAACCCTTCAAGTACCAATAAGACAACAATTCCAGTTTTCACGAAAACAAAACATAATAATGACAACAAAAAGAATATATATAATAGCTAGTACTATCATACTAAGTATACTTTTATTCTTCTTTGTAAAAGGTAAGAGAGAGAGGGACTTAACTCGAAGAGGAGAGAACGTCATAGAAAGAATAGAGTTTTTTAGAATGAAGCATCACCGTTTACCCAAAAATTTAAATGAGATAGGCGTTATAGAAGAAGAGAATTCAAATGCACTTTATTATGATGTAAGAAATGATACAAGTTATACAGTTTCATTTATGATGTCCATAGATTATAATAAGACATATTATTCAGACACAAAAAAATGGGAAAATGGGTATCGGGAAATTAAGTAAAAGTCAAGACGTCTTCATTATGAAAAAGCTCATATTCGTGTATATAAGCATATTTTGTGTAGTGCTTAGTATGCTATCCTGTAAGAAAAATTATATCGAAATGACAATTGCAGGTAGAAATCATAGATACTGGTTGAAGAAGTCACACGCCACGAAGTCGCAAGTCTACTATTACTTTGATAGACAGGGGCGATGGTACATATATGATAGGGCATATAAAGCTAGTGTCCTAACAAAATATGACGGAGGGGACATCATGCTCATTGAAAAATGTTCATTAATAAATGATACAACAATAAACATAGGGGGAATGGAGTATTGCATAAGAGAATGTAACGACACTTTGTTAGTAATTAAGAACTCAATGTTCACAGACACATTGATATGTTTAAAATCTCTACCGTTGGTTCGGTAATGGTGACACATGTTGGTATGCGCACCATGACCTATCCCGACAGGGAGGTGACGTGACCTACGCCAACGGCAAGCTTAACCTGTTGATACGCACTGGGCGCAAAGCCAAAGACGTGGGCTACGCTATGGGCATGAGTTTCGTTAAAATTAGAGAGGGGCAAGTGCAGCATAACCGATACAATCGTCTAAAGTTAGAAAATAATAAATCTAAAGTAAATTACCATGAATAATTGTAGGTTACAATTTCTTTTGCGTAAAAACACAGGAAAAAGGTATATGGCGGAGTATTTAACGGAATTATCAAAACTTATCACTAATAATAAGTTCAAAATATTAAATCTTGAAGATTCTGATGTTATATCAAAAAGTATCATAGATAATCATGAAAAGCTCCTGCCTAAAATGGATTATTGGGAATGTAGAAATATACTATTTACTAAAAAAGAAATACTTAAAGGTTTTATCACAAAGATTCAATTAATATACTCTGATCCAGTTTATATGTCAATTGGGTATTCCAATATGTGTGGGCTTGTCATGATAAAGCGAATAAGTTTCTTCAATTCTGATTTTGAATTTAACGATGAACATAGTGGGTTAATTGTACTTTATGATAAAAATGCTATCAATAAATTAGTTATAGACTTCTATGAAGAAGAATGTATGTTTTATTATGATTTACAGTTGTTTGGTGAGCAATGGCTGAAATGCAGGGAATAATATGTCACATCTTTCCTCGTTTTTGTCTGTGAAGAGTACTGAATAAGTTGACAGTTTACCATCCCAAAAGTCATACTAAGAACCAGCCACAACTGATAAGTACGGAAATTTATTGACTGTCTTTGTTATTAAAGACTCATTACGTTGACGATCATTTCGATCGTACTTGGTTTTATACATATATTGTTTTCTCGTTTATTTTCCTAAAAACAAGTTGTTATACTGCTATTTGGCAAATTAATCACTAAAACGCTTTGTCGTTTATTGGACTTTAACTAATTTTGTAATTATGGGAAACATACCCTATAACCCTTAATCACTAAAAACAACACGCGAAGACATGAAACACTTTACCATTTTAGCACGTTGTACTATATTTCGTTGGTAATTTTCTACCAAAAACAAAAGGGATTAAGACGTACGCAGTTATTCTTCCACTACAACTGATGGCTGGACATGGTGTTGATTACATAGAACAAACAAGATAAATGAAAAAATTATATACAGTTTGCATTCTTATGACATTCTTTTTCTTAATGTCTTGTAATGAAAATCATGATTTTTCACTTGATGAGAATCGGCAACTTCTGATCGTGCATAACTTTTTGCATTTAGAAATAGAATCAGACTGCCTCGATCCTAGTGAGTGCCATCTATTCTTTATCACAAAGAAAAATGAATTTGACACAAAAAGTTGTGACACAATAAACTTTAAAAATATATCATCTACATTGTGTTTGGAAAAAATGAACCGTTATGGTATTACTAAAAACCTTCGGAGAATTAAATTTCGTCCTAATACAAGATATGTTGTTATCCATTCTGGAATGGGCGCTCAAGTGTATATCAAAGAATATTTCTGGGCAGATTCAAAGGGAAAGTTAAGAAGATGCCTAAATCCCGATAGGTAATTTGTACAAGTACAAGGATTTGTGCAATTCTTAAACCATGGGAGTAATCCTGATAACTCAACAAATGGAGGAATAAAAAAGATGAGAAAGATTAGGTGTTTGGTGTTATTTGCATTGCAAGGCATTGCCTGTTACTTAAATGCCCAGTCAATGGAAGGATGTTTAAAAATAGATTCAGTCCTGACTGAATATGATACAGGTAGTTCAGTATCCTTCCATTTCAGCAATAGCTGTGAAGAGAATATTTATATCTCAATATCCTTAGAAAAAAGAGTAGATGGCAGGTGGTGTATATTCGCCCAAGATATTTTCCATGTTCCATACACTTATAAGGTGCAAAATATTATCGTATTAAAAGGGTGTGAGGTGAATCAGAAAGAAGAATGGGAAATTAAGAATATCAGGTATAAGAGAAAAGATGAAAACATATATAGGTTTAAATACAACATCGGTAGAAAGCCTGATAGATTATCCTATACCGAGTATTCAAATATGTTTCATATAAATAAAAATGTAGAGAAAAGACATGGGAAGCAGTAAACCTGCTGATAAGATGATTTCCCCACAAACGACAATCGAAGAAATGTAAAAGGAGATAATATGATTAACAAAACATTCAGTTTCACCATATTGATTATGAGTTTACTCTTTTCCTCTTGTTATCATCAACATACAAGAAAAGATTGGGTTATAGATTCAAAGACTAACGTCTATGTCTATAGAATTACGAATGGCGAACCTCATTATGGTATAGTTACAGCTATATCATTAGAACATGAGAATCTATACTTCTATTCTCACGATAGCCTATTAATGAATTATAATGACCTGAAACAAAAAAATAGAAAAGAAATCTATGACAACGAGATTAAAAACTTGCTCTACTATCTAACTATAAAAAAACTAGCTAAGGTAGAGAATTCAGATGGTAATCATTGTGACTGCACAACAAAGAACAATTATGTCATTAGAATCCTTAAACAGGGGAAAGAAGAATATCATATATTCCCTGAAGTATTGAAATGCGATCAAGAATCTGGATTAAAATTCATTGAAGAATTACGAAATGCTTTTGAAAGGATCCCAGCGAATGATAGAAATAACGATGAATTAAACTTAGAAGGACATTAGAGTTAGCTACTCACAAACGGTTACGGTTCGATAGACAAAAAGGATTACACCTACACCTGCGACAATTCGATACGAAGGATATTACCTCAAACAAGCCCAACACCTCCTACCTACACTCCACCCACTATATAACGAAGTCGCGCTTTGCCAAACAAAGATAGCGAGCAACCAAAGTCCAACACCTTCTTCCTAACCCCACCCTATTTCTCTTCTGTCCTCCTTTTTCTACTAAAAAACAATAAACAAGGAAGCAAAGGCACGCTATGAACAATTATTTTTGTAATTTTGTATATTGTGTAAATGATGCTTGGCAAAGGGTGTTGCAGCCTCGTTTTCGACCTTACAAGGCTAACATGCTATAAGACGGGAACCATAACAAATACACATCCAACACGTCAACTTCATAACAAACACACTAAAATACCATAATGGACAGAACCTTCCACCAACGCCTTTCCCCCGCAACCAGCTGCGGCATACTTGCTTTCGGCTTGCTTGCACTATACATGTTTTGGATAAAAAGCGTGCTGGCTGGTTGTTTATTGGCCATCGTGGTGGTAGTAATAATAGAACGGATTGTACACACCACCTACATATTTCGCAACAACGGTGAAGAGGAGATGCTGTATATCGACAATGGCCGCTTCTCAAAAACAAGACAGATACGCGTTAACGACATCGTTTTGTGCCGTAAGATGTCTACGGGCTTCGGTCTTTCACAATATGTATTGTTGCAATGCGGACACAAACGACTAGTGAGCGTGCAACCCGATAACGCCGATGCCTTTATCGCCGAGGTAAAGAAACGGCAAGTAACACCCAAATGATGAAATTAAAAAACAAATATGCCCTCGTCTTTTTACTGGCTTGGCTAATGGCCCTGCCAATGATGGGACAAGTGGAAAAAGACGTTACCGACGACGATGATGAAACCGTGGCAGCGACCGACACGCTGTCTACCGACTCGCTTTCGGTCGATACCCTAACAACAGACAGCCTGTTGCCGTGGCCGCAATCGGTGAAAGCACGTATAGACAGACTGCTACAAGCCGACATGCTACGTACTTCGCAACTTGGATTGATGGTTTACGACCTCGATGCCGACTCGGCCATATACCGCTTCAACGAATACCAAACGATGCGCCCTGCTTCTACCATGAAGGTGATAACAGCTATTGCAGCCCTGGACAAGCTAGGCGGATCGCACCAATTCAAAACGGAACTATGCTATACTGGTAGTATTGAGAACCGAACACTTACGGGTAACGTGTATTGTGTTGGTGGTTTCGACCCCCGTTTCAATGCCGACGATATGCACGCCTTTGTAGAAAGTCTGCAAAAGATGGGTGTAGATACCATCCGCGGTACGCTCTATGCCGACAAGTCGATGAAAACCACTGACCTTTTGGGCAAAGGCTGGTGCTGGGACGATGACAACCCCGTGCTCTCGGCACTAGTATACACCCGAAAAGACGTGTTTATGGACCGCTTTATGCAAGAACTTCGTAAAGCTGGTATTGTGCTAGACGCCTTCACTGCCACTGGTCAACGTCCACAAGACGCCACTTGCATCTGTACGCGCTTTCACACTATGGACCAAATACTGATGCGTATGATGAAAGAAAGCGACAACCTTTACGCTGAAGCGATGTTCTACCAGATTGCCGCTGCCACAGGAAATAAGCCTGCTACTGCCAAAAATGCGGCACAAGTGGTGAAAAGGCTCATCAGCAAACTTGGCTTAAACGCTGCAGCCTATAAGGTGGCCGACGGTTCAGGGCTGTCGCTCTACAACTATGTTTCGGCCGAATTGGAGGTTGCTATGCTTCGCTACGCTTTCCGCAACGATAACATTTACCTGCACCTTTCACCCTCATTGCCCATCGCAGGCATAGACGGGACACTCAAGTCGCGCATGAAAGGGGTCTTTACTCGTGGTAATGTACGTGCCAAGACTGGTAGTGTTACGGGCGTATTCTCACTTGCAGGCTATTGCACAGCTGCCAATGGGCATCGCCTTTGCTTTGCCATCATCAACCAAGGCGTAATGCATGGCCGAAACGCACGTGCTTTCCAAGATAGGGTTTGCACGGCCTTATGCCAACCCTAACCCCACAACATCCCTTATAAACCAACCTCTAAAACCATTATATCAATGGAATCGATAAAAAACTACGTAGAACAATTCATCCGTCTAACAGGCATTTCGGGCAACGCCGTACCCATTGTGCGCCACGTGCTATTAGTGCTTGTCACCATTTTGCTGGCTTGGGCCGCGGGCGCGCTTTGTCGCAAGATACTCATTCCCGTGGTGCACCGCATAACCAGTAAGACAAAAGGCAACTGGGACGAAACCCTCTTCAACGACAACGTACTGAAAACGGCAAGTCGCATCGTGCCAGCCATCGTTGTTTCGTGGCTCTTGCCCATGGTGTTTTTCCAATATGCCATTGTGCACACTGCCTTAGAGAAACTCACAGCCATATATATCGTGGTGATGTCGGTAAAACTTTTCATTGCCCTCATCAACTCGCTCACCCAGCTTAAGCTGTCTTCTAGCCCTGCCGTTCGCCAGTATATCCGCACTTTTTGTGGCGTATTGAAAGTTATTGTTATCTTTATTACAGTAATAGTGGTGGTGGCTATCCTCTTCAACAAGAACCCCATGTCGCTCATTGCAGGACTCGGAGCTACCTCGGCCATACTCATGCTGGTATTTAAAGACACCATCGAAGGACTGGTTGCAGGTATTAGGCTCACCAGCAACGACATGGTGAGGAAGGGCGATTGGATAACGGTGCCTTCAACACCTGCCGATGGCGTTGTAGAAGACATCAGTCTTACCACCGTGAAAGTGCGGAATTTCGACGACACGACCGTCACGGTGCCACCATTGGCACTGGTTAGTGGGTCGTTTCAAAACTGGCGAAGCATGCAAAAGGGTGCGGGTAGACGTGTTAAACGCCTGCTTTATATAGATTTTAGGAGCGTTAAGCTAGCAGACGAAACACTTAAAAACTCGCTACTTTCGGATAAGTTGATTACCGAAGAACAAATGCAAGGCCAACAAGTAAACATCGCCCTCTTCCGCTTGTTCATCGAACAATACCTAAACAACCGTACTGAGGTAAACGAAAAACAAACACTGATGGTGCGACAGATGGAAGCCACGCCAAGCGGATTACCCATAGAGTTCTATTTTTTCATCAAGAATTCACCCGACATACACTACGAACACACCCTGGCCGACATCATGGAACACATCTATGCCTATACCCATGCATTCGGCCTAACTATCTATCAGCAATACCCCGAACAATAAATGGTGGCGAAGAGCTATCTTCACCACCCATACATATCAACATTAAAACTAATATCAATCACATCACTTATGAAGAAAACACTACTCGCGGCATTGCTATTGCTCGCCGCAAACACCACACTGGCACAGAAAACGGAGCAAGAAAAACAGCTACACGAGATGGACAGCACTGCCCGCATGCTTATCGCAGATGGCAAATTCGATAAAGCTGTCGATGCTTTCACTGCCTATACGGCAAAGGTAAAGGGCCTTCGAGGGGAGGCCGACACCACTTATATTGAAGGATTGGTCTTCCTTGGTAAGGCTTACCTTAGAGCCAAACGCATCAATAAGGCCGTTGAAACGGCACAAAAGGTTGTAGACTTATACGGCAAACACTTCAGCACCAAAGACAAGCGATATGCTTGGTACTTAGATAATCTTTCGCTGTATCTAACTTCTAATGGGAAAAGTAAGGAGGCTTTGGTACACAGCAAGAAGGCTTTGAAGATCTATGAATCACTTTACACCAACGACAGAGACATGGCCGTGATACTTATTCATGCTGCCGAGAACTCGTTCCACGCAGGCGAGAAGGCCGAAGCCATCAAGTATCAGTTGCGCGCATTGTCCATATACAAAGATCTCTTTGGGCAACACTCTGAAGAATACACTGATGAGGCCGAATATCTTATCACCTATTACGAGGGCAACAACCAAGAGGATAAGGCAAAAAGTCTGCGCGATGAAGTGGAAAAGCTGAAAGAAGAGGCCAAGAAAGGTTATGGCGACATACCCGAATTGCCAAAACTTGAAACGGCAGAAGATTGCCGAAAACATACCAAAGACGTTGAGAGGTGCTGCCAATACTACCTTTCGCATCGGCTCACAGCCCACGACATGGACGATGCAGCTAAGTTTATCATGGCCTGGGCGGTACCTTCAGACTTGGTTACGATACCTATGGGAAAGAACGAAGCCCAACTTATCTCCACAGAAAAGTCGTATCCTTACTTGTTTAGCTATTATGCAGGCTATATTCTTTACGCCTTAGAGAACAAGGAAACCAAAGAATCCGAAGATGGTTACGAAGCTGCCATGGTGGCAACACTCAACCATTACCTCAACAATAAAGACCTCACAGGACCTGTTCCTACCCTAGAAAAGTACGTAAAGCTGTATAAGAAAGACAAAGACAAGATGTTCGCACAAATTCGTAAAAACTTCCCCAAGATTGATAAGGAGGATAAAAACAAAAAGTAATAGCCTTGCCAATGGCCACGCCTACCATACCACAACTAGGCATTGGTGGGCATGGCCATAGCCAAAACAGGCTGCAGTGCTAGTTATTTCACATTCTTTTCATATCATTTAAAAGCCCATCGTGACCACCACCCATCCCTTTTCCACCGCCCTACTCCATTGGTTTCAACACCACGGCCGAAGTCTGCCGTGGCGCGAGACCAAAGACCCGTATGCCATTTGGCTTAGCGAGGTTATTTTGCAGCAAACGCGGGTGAGCCAGGGCTTGGCCTATTGGCAGCGATTCATGCATAATTACCCCACGGTAAACGCTCTCGCTGCGGCCACCGAAGACGAAGTGTTGCGCCTTTGGCAAGGTTTGGGCTACTATTCGCGAGCACGCTACTTGCATCAGGCTGCAAAGCAGATTGTGGAACTAGGATATTTCCCCAATACTCACGATGCTATCTCTAAGTTAAAAGGCGTTGGACCTTACACGGCAGCAGCCATTGCGTCTATCGCCTTCAATCTTCCCGTGGCGGTGGTAGATGGCAACGTATACCGCGTTTTGGCTCGTTTCTTTGGCATCGATACACCTATCAACTCAACCGAAGGCAAAAAGCAATTTGCCACCTTAGCCCAATCACTTTTGCCCCACCATGCACCAGCACGCTTCAACGAGGCTATCATGGACTTTGGTGCACTGCAATGCCTCCCCGTAAAGGGTGAGACGGGCAAGACAAACAATGACATTGCCACAACAAACGAGTCGCCTGCCTTCTGCAACGACTGTCCATTAAATGGCCAATGCGTGGCTTATGCACAGGGTTTGGTGCGCTCGCTACCCGTTAAAACCAAGTCGCAAGCCCCCAAACTACGTCGTATGGGTTACATATATATAAGGTGTAGAGGTGAGGTAGCCATCCGAAAACGCCCCGCAGGGGATATTTGGCAGGGGCTTTGGGAACCTTTGCTATACGAAGACGAGGTGCTTTCTAGTGCCCAAACGCCTAAGACAAGCAAGCAAGAGAGCACTAACTTCATAGAAGATTTCCCTTCACCGCAGTTGTTGGCGTATCTCGACAGCCTTTTAAAAGGTGAACAATGTGCCACACCAACTGCCACATCTGTCCACACCCATCCCCACCCTACCAACTCTTCACCCACAATCAAAGGCCCATACACCTTTCGCCACGTACTCACCCATCGCATCATCATGGCTCAATTTGCCATAGTAGAAACAGAAGTTAAGCCCACCTTATCGTCTGACTACATTTGGGTGACCGAACGCGAGCTGAACAAATATGCTATATCACGCCTGTTCGAACTGTTTCAAGAAAGGATGAAAGGGTGAAAAAGTGAAAGGGTAAAAAGGTGAAAAGATGAAAGAGTGGAAAGGCGAAAAAATGACTACGCCGTTTAACTGGCCAACTCGTAAGCTGCTCAACTTGCTAACTTGTAAACTCGTCAACCTGTTAACTGGTCAACTTACAAACTGGTAAACTGGTCAACCGCCCAACTCATCAACAGCCCAACCTGCTTTGTTAAAATACAAGAGATCGGATGCATTCTCGTTCTTTTTTCGTAACTTTGCACGCGTTTTCCAACAATGGGAAGCGCGTTTATTGCACCTTACAAATACCATAAGGAGAATTTTAGAGAAAAAAGACAACGAACAAAACTAATTTACAAGAGTTATGAACCAAACCAACACTACAAATAGGCACAAACCTGCCCACACTTCGCTTAACAGCCATCACTGTTACCGATTAGCATTTGCGCTTTTTGCACTTGCATTTTCGACCTTTATGCCTGTACAGGCCAAGCAGGTTACGGCTCGACAAGCCCTCGACATTGCTCGAAAATACGTCTCACCCAACCGCCAAGCCATCACATTCGCTCAAACTCGAGCAGGCAAACAACAACCCATTGAGCCCTACTATGTGTTCAACGACAAGCAGGGCAAGGGCTTTGTACTGGTTTCGGGCGACGACGCTATGGGTGAAATACTCGCCTATGGAGATAACGGCACGCTCGACACGCTGAATGCTAACCCTGGTGTAAAATTTCTTTTGCAAGCCTATCGCGAACGTTTCGTACAGCTACAACAAACGCCCGCCGCGGCACAACCCGCCACAAGGGCGATGCCTACCTATAAAACTGTGGCGCCGTTGCTCACCTGCAAGTGGAATCAAGACGATCCTTACAACAAGAAAACGGGTTATCCTTTCACGGGTTGCGTAGCAACGGCCATCGCACAAGTGATGTATTACCACAAATGGCCCATACAAGGAAAGGGAGAAAACACCTATACCGTGAGATCTGATAATAAGGTGAAGCATGCCGATTTCAGCAAATCATACTACGACTGGGCCAACATGAAAGACGAATACAAATATTACGACCCAGGCACCCAAAGGGAAAAAGACGCCGTTGCAAAGCTAATGAGCGATGTAGGAATTGCTACAAACATGCAATACACCCCCTCTTTGAGTGGTGCGCAAAACGAATCGGCCGAAAAAGCCTTGCGAGAAAACTTTGATTACACTACGGCCTTTGTGAGCCGAAGTGACGAAGGATTGCCTGCATTCACAGACATCATACGCCAAGAGCTAACCAATGGTTTCCCCGTTTACCTTTCGGGCAACCAAAAAGGTGGCGGAGGAGGACACGCTTGGGTAACAGACGGCATCAACGAACAAGGACTTTTCCACATGAATTTTGGCTGGGGCGGTCAGGGCGATGCTTATTTCTCGCTCTCAACGCTATCTGTTGCACAATCAGGAAACGAGTTTGGCGGAAAACCAATGACGTTCAGCTACGGCTTAATCGCGATATTGGCTCACCCCAACAAACCGAACACAAAACCAATAGACCCTGCATTGCTGGCAACCACGCCCAAACTGCGGTTTAACATTGGTGGAAGTCTAAGGCTCCCTCAAGGAAGTGGAAAAACATTTGCCGTTAGCAACATGCCAGCCGTTGAGATGAACGAATTTAATAACTACGGAAAGCCCTTCAAGGGCGACATCGGCGTGGGCATATTCGACATGAATGGCAAGCTGATAACTGTCTGTCCGTCGGATGATCACGCTACAGGTGGGTTTACAAAACGCGTCTACGGGCAATATTCTAACGGAGAAATGGGTCGCGACCACACCAACCCGCAAGCTGTGAAAATAAAGATAGACCTCTCAAAACTACACAAGGGCTATTACCAACTGCTGCCCATGTGTGTGCCGTTAAAAGAAAATGGCAGCTGGGGAGAATGGATACACATGCGACAAGCACCACGAATGGTGATTGAAATAGATAATGGCAGGGTGCGCATCGTAGAGGAAGACTCGATCAATGCTGGCTTCCAACTAACCGAACAGCCGTCTAAACTTTGGCTAAAACCAGGAAAAGAAGAAACCATACATGTGCCCGTAAGAAACAAAGGCGGACTGGGATTCGGCTATTTTGCCAAGTTACAATTGCTTGACGCTAAGGGTAAGGTGGCTTTTGAAGCACAACGCACAAAGTCTATGGAGCTTGACGGTTTCCGTACAACATGGATGCCGTTTAGTATAAACGTACCCAGCACCCTAAGCGAAGGCAAATATCGGATGAAGTTGGTGTTGATTAAGGAATCGAGCGCAGGCATCGACAACCCCGATGCCGAACGTTTCGATGTAGAAAAGCTATATGACAAGGAAGAAACGATCTTCACTGTGGCGTCGAATCTCACCCATATTGCCGGTACAACCACTGCCAACTACAACATAACCAACAACGATGGCCAGTCGTTAACGGTACGCGGCAATGGCCTACAACATGTAAAGCTCTTCGACACCAACGGCCGATTGCTTAGGAATGCTGCTGCAACAGGTAGCACAGAAGTAAACATATCGCTCACCGACCTTGCTTCGGGTGTGTATCTTGTACAAGTAATGGTCGACGGCCAACTACGTACACACCGTCTCTTAAAACGATAACAAACAAGGTTTGCCCAACAAGCAAGCTCTAACAAGATAAAGGTGTGCGCCTGTTATGCAGGTGCACACCTTATTTTATATGCGATTACGCATCACACAGAAATGTGGATTGTAGGGAAAAACATAAAAAATGATTGAATAGTGCAATAACAAGGAAACTTCCAAAACGATAGATATACAGTCGGGATAAACAAGTCCATACATCCCTTAATTTACCGACAACGTTAAACCGAGTAATCAATCTTTACAAACTAGCACTATATTTCTGCCCCATTCTAGAAGAGATTTTCTGCGAAAAGCGGTAAAAACATATCTTCAGGACTTTCATTTTCTACCTCTCCATACCACATTCCACCCACCATAACCCATGCTTTACTAACTCTCGATTTCACCAAACGATAAAGCATCGTTATTTACACGCCTCCAAATTTACAAACCAACGAATCATACAATATTGTCGTTTGCAATGCATTATCAGTTTAATTTCTGGATTTTTTATAAGTGGGACACCTGTTCCATATAAGCTGGAACATTATTCCATATCATCTGGAACATTGTTCCATGTCACATGGAATAAGATTACCTCTTAGCGATAACACGCCGTTTTACCTTAAAACACAACGAAAGAAGTGTGAAATCGTTAGGTCGAACCAAAAAGAAGAGAAGACATGAAGTGAGCCCAAGAATACTCAAATCTAGCAATAAAACACGCCTAAACATCCTTAAAATCCCTTCATCTAGTTGAAAACGGGAGCGTGAACATTAGTATATCAACCCATTACAAACTTTCACAAGAAGCGGTTAAATACAAGTCGATGGCGTATTGGTGAATTAGGCTGGTACTCTCAGTGTTAAAAAACGGTGCAAAATATTTACAAATAAAAGAAGTGAACTCACTAAACATGTGTCTTTTACCGCACATATTTACCTACAACGAGAAACCTTAGCAATACCAACAAGGCGATGTACCAATCCCTTTACTTGTAGAACTTGTTGAGTTTATCCATTATATAAGGCTGGTTCTAAAAGTTCCGCGCTACGTTTCAATGGTTGCTTTTACCTAGTAACGCCTTGATGGATATTTAGAACCAGCCTTAAATCTGTATAAGTAACAATACTAATCATCTCCCTTGCCCTTGAATTGGGGCAAGCGATGAGTTCATTTTACTGGCAAGCTAGTTCCACTGCCTTGTCTACGGCCACAGATATGCCATCGAGGTTTTTACCTCCTGCCGATGCATAATGGGGCTGTCCGCCACCGCCACCTTGAATAAGTTTGGCGGCCTCGCGAATGATTTGGCCTGCATTCAGTCCGTGTTCGCTTACCACATCATCGCTAAACATGATGCTAAGTAAAGGCTTGTCGTTGGCCGTTGAGCCGACAACGCATACCAGGTTTTGCGGAATGGCCTCGCGAACCTTAAATACCAGGTTCTTGGCTTGTTCGGCATTGATGGGCAAAACGGCCTTAACCACTTTCAGTCCATTTACATCTTTGGCCTTCTCTACAAGGCTATCTTTAAGTCTTTCGACGGCTTGTGCCGAGAATTTTTCTATCTCTTTGCGCATCGCATCATGTTCTTCCATGTACTTAGCGATAACTCCTTGCAGGTCTTTAGCGTTATTAAAGAGGTTACGAATGCCACGCAGCGTATCTTCCAACACGTACATCGCTTCCTCGCAACGCTTTCCGGTGAAAGCCTCAACACGGCGTATGCCGGCTGCCACACTGCTTTCGCTTACGATTTTGAACATTCCGATACGGCCCGTGCTACGTGCATGGATGCCGCCACAGAACTCACAGCTGGGTCCGAAACGTACAACGCGCACCGTATCGCCGTATTTCTCGCCAAACAAAGCCACTGCACCCATGGCCTTAGCCTCTTCTACGGGCGTATCACGGTGTTCGTCGAGTGGCAGATCTTGGCGGATAAGATCGTTTACAAGGCGTTCCACCTCGCGAAGCTCTTCATCTGTGACCTTTTGGAAGTGCGAAAAGTCGAAGCGTAACGTGTCGGGAGCCACCAACGAGCCTTTTTGTTCAACGTGTTCGCCAAGCACAGCCTTCAAGGCATAGTCTAACAAGTGGGTTGCCGTGTGGTTAGCAGCACTTGCTTCGCGCTTATCCGTGTCCACACAAGCCATAAAGTCGGCTTCGGGAGCTTTGGGTAAGGCCTTCACGATATGTATACTTTGGTTGTTTTCGCGTTTTGTGTCGATGACGTCTACAGTCTCTTCGCCGTTCACCAGCACGCCACAGTCGCCCACTTGTCCACCCATCTCACCATAGAAAGGCGTGTAATCGAGCACCAGTTCAAAGTAAGTGTTCTTCTTCTGCGTAACTTGACGATAGCGAAGTATATGACATTCGTACTCGGTATAATCATAACCCACGAAGGTTTGTTCGCCTTCGCGCAGCACCACCCAATCAGAATTCTCCACGGCAGCAGCATTACGAGCACGTTCTTTTTGCTTTTGCATCTCCACATCAAACTGGGCGGCATCTACTTGCAGCCCATTCTCACGACAAATAAGCTCTGTCAGGTCGAGCGGGAAGCCGTAAGTGTCGAACAAACGGAAAGCTTGTGCGCCGTCAAGCATGGTTTTTCCCTCGGCTTTCAGGCGCTCCATCTCGTCGTTAAGCATCGAAATGCCCTTTTCGAGCGTGCGAAGGAAAGAGTCTTCCTCTTCTTTCATCACGCGACCGATAAGTTCGCGCTGGGCTTTCAGTTCGGGATAGGCCTCGCCCATCTCGTGGATGAAGGTGGGCAAAAGCTTAAACATGAAGGCCGAACGTTGACCTAAGAAAGTATACGCATAGCGAACGGCGCGGCGAAGGATACGACGAATAACGTATCCAGCCTTGGCATTGCCAGGCAACTGACCATCGGCGATGGAGAAAGCCACAGCCCTAAGGTGGTCGGCAACCACACGCATGGCCACGTCTACTTTCTCGTCGGCGCCATATTTCAGACCCGAAAGGCGCGAAATCTCTTGTATCACGGGTTGGAAAACATCGGTGTCGTAGTTCGATGTTTTACCTTGCAATGAGCGCACAAGGCGTTCGAAGCCCATACCCGTATCGATAACGTGCATCGGCAGAGGCTGCAACGAACCATCAGACTTGCGATTGAACTGCATAAACACGATGTTCCATATCTCGATAACTTGCGGATTATCCTTGTTTACAAGGCTTGCGCCAGGCACTTCGGCCTTTTCTTTGGCCGAGCGCGAGTCGAGATGAATCTCCGAACACGGACCGCATGGGCCCGTTTCACCCATCTCCCAGAAGTTATCGTGCTTGTTTCCGTTGATGATATGGTCGGCAGGTAGGTGCTTTGACCAGAACTCTGCAGCCTCGTCGTCGCGTGCAATGCCCTCTTCTTCGCTACCTTCGAATACCGTAACATAGATGTCTTGCGGGTTAAGGTGCAACACATCCACAAGGTATTCCCAAGCATAGTCGATGGCCTCGCGCTTAAAATAGTCGCCAAAGCTCCAGTTACCCAACATCTCGAACATGGTGTGATGGTACGTATCGTGGCCTACCTCTTCCAAGTCGTTATGCTTTCCGCTTACGCGAAGACATTTTTGCGAATCGGCCCTACGGCGTGGTTCAGGGTCGCGTGTACCCAAAATGATGTCCTTCCATTGGTTCATACCGGCGTTGGTGAACATCAATGTAGGGTCGTCTTTAATCACCATGGGGGCCGAAGCCTCTATCTTATGTCCTTTGCCTTCAAAGAATTGCTTGAAGGATTCGCGTATTTCGTTCGCTGTCATCATCGTTTATTATCTTGAATTTTTATTGTATGCCTGTTTATAAAACTGCAAGTAAGGGCGTCCACACAAAGCCCTCAACGAGGTTGTAAGGACTGTCCTTTTGGTTTAAGTTGCAAAATTACAACATTTTTTTCAAATGGCCGTAGCCCAAGGGGTTATATTATGCCACGTTGTTAATGTTGGTTTACATGTCGATTTTATTTTTTCCAAAGATTGGAAAAATAAAAGATTTGTCGTAATTTTGCATCATGAGAGAGAGCTAAATGTAACTTCGTACAGGATAACTTGGTTACTATTACAGGTGTTAAACGTGCACAAGCAAGTTTGTGGCATGTTGTTCCGACAAGAAACAATGGATAACGAACGAAGGACTATTCCCAAATTATCCCCCACAAAGGGCCAAAAGCTAACCCATCATGGTATTGAAGACTGACAGAAACCTAAAGTTGTACTACTCCATTAAGGAGGTGAGCGACATCATCGGCGTTAATGAGAGTACCCTGCGGTATTGGGAAACCGAGCTTCCGCAGCTTAAGCCGCGCACCGCAACAGGGTCGAAGGTGCGCCAGTACACGGACAGAGACATCGACCTGCTAAAAAACATCTACACGTTGGTTAAGGTGAGAGGTTTTAAAATTGCCGCCGCACGTAAGATGATTAACGAAAATCGTGAAGGCGCAAATAAAAGCACACATGTGCTTAACACGCTTCTCGCGGTTAGGGACGACCTGCGTGCCCTGAAAAAAGAACTCGACGGACTGGTGTAAAAGACACAAATACACACAAGCCCTAAAAGAAAGGCTATACAATAGCCACGAAACAAGGGCGTCTACCCCATAAAGCTAAAAGGCTTCCTGCAAATAGCAAGAAGCCTTTTTTCTATAGTTATGCCAAACATGGCTATGAATTCGGGATGGCAAGCCTTATTTTTTAGGCCTTCAACTCACCCAGATAACGCTCGGCTTCCAATGCTGCCTTACAGCCAGAGCCAGCGGCAACAACTGCCTGACGATAAACAGGGTCGGCACAATCGCCTGCTGCAAACACACCAGCAACGTTCGTTTTGGGGGTTCCTGCAACAGTTTTGATGTAGCCTATTTCGTCGAGATCTAGCCATTCTTTAAACACATCGGTGTTGGGCTTATGACCAATGGCAAGGAAGAAACCATCAATAGGCAGGTCGTAGCGTTGTTCGTCGGCCTCGCCCTTGCGTTTTACAAGGTGCGCTCCTTGCAAGCCGTCTTCACCATAAAGGCCCAACGTGTTGTGTTCGTATAGAATTTCGATTTTGGGATTGCTCTCCACACGTTTCTGCATCACGTCCGAGGCGCGCAAGAAAGGCTTACGCACAATCATATATACCTTCGAGCAGAGTCCTGCCAGATAGCTAGCCTCTTCGCAAGCAGTGTCGCCACCACCCACAACAGCCACCGTCTTATTGCGATAGAAGAAACCATCGCAAGTGGCACAAGCGCTTACGCCTTGACCAGAGTACTTCTCCTCGTCGGGCAAACCAAGATATTTAGCCGACGCTCCTGTGGCGATAATCACCGTTTCGGCCTCTATCTCCACACCACGATCTGTGGTTAGCACGTATGGTTTACGACTGAAGTCTACCTTAACAATCTCTCCGTCGCGGATGTCAGCACCAAAACGGGCGGCCTGCTCACGCAGTTCCAACATCATTTGGTTACCGTCCACTCCCTTGGGATAGCCAGGAAAGTTCTCAATTTCTGTCGTTTGGGTGAGTTGTCCACCCGTTTGCATTCCGCAATATTGCACTGGGCTTAGGTTAGCCCTTCCCGCATAGATGGCTGCAGTGTATCCTGCGGGACCGCTACCCACGATAAGGCAGCGCGTATATTCTCTTTTTTCCATAGTTAATTTGTTTTTACTGGGTTGTACCCATTATGCCAATATCTGCACAAATAATGTGCCAAAAGGAGTATTTTGCGAGTTTTCCCAATGGTTTAAAATGCGAAGAGGAGTTAAAGAGTATGCCCAACGTGTTGCCGTTATTACGATAACAATGGTTTAAAACCTATATTTCGTCTTTACCTCGTCCTTTATATATAAGGTGTATGGCACAGGTTTTTGACATCTCTCTTTAACTCCCCTTTCGTTCGGTGGTTTAAGGCTTAGAGCAGTTCTTCAATCTTCTTGCTTACGTTTTCAAGACTTTCGGTGGGTTCGAAACGAGCCACCACAAGCCCCTGCTTGTTAACGAGGAACTTGGTGAAGTTCCATTTAATGTCAGCCTTTTCCTTATAGTCGGGATCTTCCTTAGAGAGCATCTCTTCGAGTATGGGTGTTAGCTTGTGGTTGGGGTCCCAACCAGCAAAGCCCTTTTGCTCTTTGAGGTACTTGTACAGCGGATCAGCGTCTTCGCCGTTTACCTTTATTTTCTTGAAACGAGGGAATTCGGTGCCAAAGTTCAGTTTGCAAAACTCGTGAATGCTCTCGTCTGTGCCAGGAGCTTGCTGTCCGAACTGGTTGCAAGGGAAGTCTAGGATGGTGAAACCCTTAGCATGATATTTTTCGTAGATAGCCTCCAATTCTTCGTATTGCGGTGTGAAACCACACTTGGTTGCAGTGTTCACGATGAGGATAACCTCATTGGCATACTCTCTCAATGATACTTCGCCGCCTTTTCTGTCTTTAACGACGAAATCGTATACTGTTTTCATTTCCAAATATTGTGTTTAATGTTATTCAAACTAGCGCGTTTTTGCGCGTCTACAAAGATAACAATTATTATTGAAACCGCACTTTTAAAACATCTACATTAACATTATTAGGGGAAATCCCCTACACAATAGGCGAAGCCCTACCCCAAAATAGACGAACCTCCCATACGCATAGTTACCCTTTTGCCTATCTTTGCAACATAAATTTTAAACCGATTAGAGTATGAAGAGCTTAAAGACACTAGGTACGATGGCTGTTATCGCCATTGCTACGATGTTCGTTTCGGGTTGTGAAATAGACAACAACTATTATGGCGACGATGAATTTCACCGAAGCAGTTGGTGGGACGACAGCTACGATTACCCGTCTACCGATTTGCTTGCTATGGCCCAAACGCTGCGCGGACATTGGGATGGAAAGTTGGTAGCCCGCGGACAGGACGCTTACGGCAATTCCGGGAAGAAGACTTATTACACGGACATCGAGTTCGACCAATATAATTCGAACGCCATTTACGGGCGCGGAAGACAAGTGGACTATGAGGGCCGCCACGACCCAAATCCTTTCAGACGGAGCTTCTCATGGCGCATCGACATCCGCACACGAGCAATCATCATCACCTACGACAATAATTATACGATGAGCATTGCGTACAGCGAGCTTCATCTCGACGATAATGAGTTCTCGGGCATGATGCGCGGAATAAACGAGACGAATAAATTCGACTTCAGAAGATACTCGCTGGCGAAGAAAGGTCTCTTAGATTCCTCTGAACTCAACGACTCAACAAGTTCAAAATAACCCTCCACCAAAAACAGTTAAATAAAAGCGAGCCAATAAGGCCAGCAACTTATACATCGAAGTTAACCACGCCAATATACAAGTTTCATGCCAAATAGTTTGTAAATAAGTTGTGAAAAGAGTGCGGACGAGCAATAAGCTCGTCCGTTTTTTATGCTAAACCCTTACGCCCAGTTAGCCTCTGCACCTATATGTCTGACGACTAGCCAGGCCGTTAGTACTTGTCCTACCAATGCTTACAAGTCTATGGGCGAGTTTGGGATAAGCTCATGTAGTGAGCTTTTTAAGCTCCAGCCTTGTTACAGCTAAGATGGAACCCTGTTCCAGATAAGTTGGAACAGTGTTCCAGTTTAACTGGAACTGCATTCCAGATAACATGGAACAGCCGTCCAAAATACATTTAACTCGGCGTTTAATGTAATAAGGTATAATCAGGGCATAGAAAACGCATTCTCGGAACTATGAAAATGCAAACGACGAAAGGGTTGATTGGCGAGTTCGGGACAAGAAACCATGCCCTCTTAACAAGATTGGACAGGTAAAGAAATGGCTTTCTCGCCAACTAATGCTACGCAACAGAAGGCATAACGATTGAGTTTTATCCGAACTCGCGTAAGTCTATGCGCGAGTTTGGAATAAGAAAAAGCTGTGTAAGAATTTGTTCGGCTATACGATGTACCCATCTACCACAAAACGTTAGTTGGTGCAATAGCCATTTTACGCCTTAACTTTGGCCCAAAAACACCGCACTCCTATCCCGAATTTGCATAGCCTATCTTTCAATCTAGCCCCCAAAACGTATTGTTCACCGCAGCGTTTTCAACGGCATTCTCAATATTATCGGGCAAATTACAGAAAAAGTCGATACCCGTCTTTTCCTCCAATTCCTTAATAGAGACGGCATATTTGGCCAATCGTTTATCATCGCTAGCCTTGTGTTCTATCCAAAAGCCCATGGCATTATACACGCCATTCTTCACCCGAAGCAGGGCCATAAAGAAATATTTGGGTACAATCAAGCCTTTGCCTACGGTTTTCAACACCTGCTCGGGCTTGTCGATGGTGCCGCCCTTGCAAATATAGAGGGTGTCGCAGAATGAATATCCGTTGCGGCTAGCTATCTCGCGCACCTTATTTTCCATGTTCTGCCAAACGCCTGCATTAAATCCATGCACCTGTGGCTGCATATTGGTGATATAAAACGTTTGGTAATTGGCTTCGGCTGAATTGAGTCTGTCGGCCGAAGGACAGATATGACCATGATCGTAGCCCGTTCGCCAATACGGATCGGACGTAAACCAAAGTGTCTTGGGCAACAAGGGGTCAACCGGATATTGGTTGGAATCAGACTTATAGCGGTCTGTATTCTTCATCATGTTACTCTTAAAGAGCTGGTAGCACGACCACCTTTGCGCCT
The DNA here is from genome assembly GCF_000378085.1 of Hoylesella loescheii DSM 19665 = JCM 12249 = ATCC 15930. Classification (GTDB taxonomy): domain Bacteria; phylum Bacteroidota; class Bacteroidia; order Bacteroidales; family Bacteroidaceae; genus Prevotella; species Prevotella loescheii. The sequence continues at coordinate 102,390 of NZ_KB899215.1, read as the reverse complement.
TTTTTGTGTCGTTCCATTCTATGGCGAAGTTCAAAACGCCATTGGCTGTTGCATGTAACAGCACCCGATTAGCCCCCGATTTAAGTCGGGGAAACTCCAAACGGCCATATTCCCTCTGAGTTCTGGCATCGTTGGCGTTGCGGTTTTCGCCCGTAGGCGTATTGCCGCCACCATTTGGTTTGTTCACTTTGCTGAGGTCTTCGCCCTCGCAAGCCACCAAGGCAAACGCCACGGCGAACATCATTATCTTCTTTATCATCTTGCCAAGAAAAAGGATTATAGGTTATGAAACGAATTGATGCGCTGGTCGATGCCCATACAGCAAACGCCATACGCCAAGTTGCAAAATGCGCCCTTAACGTATATGCAACTACGTTGAGGGCGCATTTCAGAAGTTTTAAATATATGCTTGTAAAAAAGATATATTATTTTTTGATCTTACCATAGCGGTTCATGAAGCGGTCTACGCGACCAGCCGTGTCGACAAGCTTGCTCTTACCCGTATAGAATGGGTGCGAGGTGCTTGAGATTTCAATCTTTACCACGGGGTAAGTTTCGCCTTCAAACTCTACTGTATCATTTGTTTTGCAAGTAGACTGTGAAAGGAACATATCGCCGTTGGACATATCTTTGAATACGACGGGGCGATAGTTTTCGGGGTGAATACCTTTTTTCATTTTACTATTTTATATAAATGTTATGTTATACGTACACTATACGGGCTGCAAATTTACGAATAAATTTGCAGCCCGCCAAAGCTTTAGATGCTTTTTTAGTGAATTGGTGAGTTGGCAAGAGAGAATTGGCTATTGACCAAGAGACTCTGACTGCCGACAAGTTAACAAGTTAACGAGTCAACAAGAAACTGTGCCAACCGCTGGTTTAGCCGTTACCAACGAAGACGTTGTGTGCTGCTGTTCTAAAGTTTTCAGCAAACTCAAAAAGTCTTACTTGGCGTATACAACAGTAACTTTAAGTATGCGCATTTGCACACCACCACCCTTGGGTTCTGAGAACACGTTCTTGTAAGTTACCGAGTTGCCTGAGAAAGAAACAGTAGCCGTGGAATTACCAACATAAAGTGTTGTATTGAACTTGTCGCAGTCAAGAATAACCTTCGCAATCTTCTTGTTCCCAGTTATGGTGAAGCTGTTATTCTTATACAGACGCACATTATGATACTTCGCGAAATAAGCGGGTGCGTTCTGTTCGCCACCTGCATCAAAGGTCATCTTCAAGCCTTCGGCCAAATTTATTGATGTAAGCGTTTTTATATCAGTTTCTCCCAAGGTCTTAACTTCGTAGGTTACGGTTTCCGTTCCCACCTCTGTGTTGGCAGCGGTCAACGTTACCACTTGCCCATCAATAGAAAGTTCTTTGCCCGTTTGGGGTGTTTCTGGCTTGTCGGGATTAGTTCCACCTGCCTCTTTCTTGCCGTTAAGCGTGAAGATGTACGACTTGTTACCTTCAGTTTCGGGCGTATTACCCTTAAAATTGATGAATGTACCATAGATAACAACTTCATCTCCCACCTTAATTTGGTTGTCTGCGGTGAACTTAGTGTTGCCTAAATACAGGCTGCGGAAGATCTGCAAGCTGTCCATCTTCTTGGTATTGTCGTCCGAAATATAGTAAGTGGCATTACCATATTGGCCTTTATCAACCGATTTGATAAATCTAATTTTACCCTTTACATAGATATTTTCAAGCTTACCATCGGCAGCCAACGCCCTAACCTTAGCCAAAGCGGCCGTTACGTTGTAAGGTTCGGCCTCTGTTCCAGCACCCTTAGGTTCGCCAGGAACTAGCGTTTCGGCCTCAACTTTCTTACCGTTAAGTGAGTGAATCCACGATTTGTTGGCATCGCTTTCAGGTGTGTTGCCTTTGAAATTAATGAAAATTCCACGGATAACTACCTCGTCGCCCGCTTTGATTTGATCCTTAGCAGTGAACTTGGTCTTACCTAAATACAGGCTGCGGAAGATCTGCAAGCTATCCATCTTTTTGGTATTGTCGTCGGAAATAAAGTAAGTGGCATTGCCAAAATTACCTGTATCCACTTCCTTAACACTCCTAATCTTTCCTTTCACAAAGATTTCGCCTGTATCCTCTCCGTCTTTCAGGGTCTTAATCTTCTCCAAGGCGGCAGTAACGTTATAAGGATCGGATTCCGTTCCTGTACCTGCGGCTTTTCCGGGTTCAACCGTTTCCGAGGTTCCTCCCTTTTTCAGGTTCGGGTTTACGTATGGTTCGGGAACGCTTTCACATCCCGTAAAGGTGGTGGCAGCAAAGGCCAACATCATCATCGAATAAATAAATTTCTTCATAACGATTGGTTGTTATATGTGTTAATGGATTGTTTAATAAAGTTTCTACCCCACTCTCCACTGCGTTGTCTGCATAAACTTAACCATGAAGACAAGCAAAGGCAATTGGAAGATGGGCGAAAATTCAGTGCATTCTTTATTTCTTCACGTCGCTTTCAGTGCGCAACAGTATTTGCCACGTGTTGCGAAAGCGGGTGAATATGCCTGTTATGTCTACCGTTCCTTGTGGCAAAGGCGTGGCAGCAAAGTCGGCATAGGTGCTGGTGCGCACCACAATCTGACGGTTGGTGTAACCCTCCAGCTCGCGGTTAACACTGTTGGCGGCATCCTTCTCGGCAGCTGTTGCAAACACCTTTGTGCCATCGGCATCTTTAAACTTTACGCCCTTGATGGTCATCAGTCGGCCACTATGCGTGCGAAGATACTCTGCATCGGCAATCTTCGACACGTCGAACACCTCGGGTTGAACCTTCGAGGCATCGACAGCGCCTACATAATTGAAGTGCTCGTTCCACAGATAGCGGTTCATTCTGCTAACCGACGTCTGCCCCTTACCATTGGTAAAGGGCGTGCCGATAGCCGCCTGCTGTCCATAACTTCCCACATAGAGGTCTTTGAGGTTAACGACAATCTCTTGTCCAACGGGCAAATAGGCAAACAAACCGCCTTGGGCGATGTCAATAAGTATGCCTCCTGTTGCATCTTCGATGCATACACTATTATAGATGTTGCCTTGAATGTCGTTACCTGTTATGCGCCCTTTAATTTGCACATCGTTCTCCACCTTTTTATAAGGGGCTGTTTGCGATGCGATAACATCGGCGTAATCCTTCTTCAGCTCGCCAATGGTAATCACTTTTGTTTCTTTAATGCTCGGATTACCATACGCCTCGCTGTTGTTGGGGTCGTTCCAATCTTTGTCCATACAGCCAACGAGGGCTGCACAAGCTATGGCGATGAGCGAATATCTTATTTTCATGTCGTTATTGATGTTTTGTTTACGCGCCCCGAGTTACTGACTTTCGCCAGCCTGACATCGGGTGTGCGTGTTCCGGTTATGAACTTCTCAATTTATAGATAGCATGCTTGGAGACGTTAAAGTCTCGTGGCATTAAAAACGATAGGTAACGTTGAGCATTGCATTGGTACCCCAAGCGTAGAACTTTTTGGGGTTACGCGAGAACTTATAGGCACGTGCATTGCCCGATGCGGTATAGTCTGAACGACTTTGTTCGTAGCCACCTGTCACGATACGGCTGTTGTTCAGCAGGTTTGTGAACATCAAGTTGATAGACAACTGTCCGTGTTTGAGATAGAGGCTCTTACCAATTGATCCGTCGAGCATAAACCCTCCGTGGCCTTTCTCTTGGGGAGAGCGCATCACATTGCCTTCGGCGTCTACGTTTCCACGCTTCTCACCAACACTCTTATAGCGATGATAGAGCGAATGACCTAAGTAAATACGGTCGTAGTAGTTACCGGCCAAGTCTACGAACCAACCTCCCTTGTGGTAGCTAAGTATCAAACTACCCGCCGTAAGGGGTGTTCCAGCCTCGCGCATGTCCTTATTGAGCAAGATATCGGTTTCGTAAGTGCCCTGTGTAGAGTTTACATAGGTTACGTAAGCATCGTTAATGGTTTTGGCTTCGCTCATCGTGCCGAGCAGTTTCACGTCGAATACGGAGTTGATTTTATACTTCAACGCTGCTTCGACACCATAAAATACTTTCTTCTGACCTGTTATCGAAACGTAAGAGAATGAGTTGATATCGTCGAAATAGAAGCATTGCCAATCAGAAACATTGCTCAGATGACTGAAATAGCCGTTTAGGTTGAGGTGTATACGGCCCGATTGATGCTGAAAACCCAGTTCGGCGCTGTACACACGTTCGTTTTTAAGTCCTTGTACAAAGTCGTTGTTCAGCTCGGGAGCAACAAACGACACGTAAGGTGTGGGTGCATTATACTGATAACCTTGTCCCAACTGCAACGTATTGCCACCTCCCATGCTCCAAATCAGGCTAGCCTTACCGCCACCTTCAAGGAAACGAGCCGTGCCACTTTTGCCAAACGAACTGTCGGCAAAGAGTCCGTTGCGCATTTTACCGTCGCGCTGCATGCTAACACCGCCTACCTTACCCGCAAACATCAGGTTGACGCGACCCAGAAGCACATTATAGCTGGTCCATGCCATGGCCTTATTCACCAGCAAACGATAGTCGTAGCCAAACACATCGCCTTTACCAACAAGCGCATTGGGGTTATTCAGGTCGTATTGCACCTGCGAAGAGTTGGGCGCATACGTGCCGATGGCATACGTGTTAACGTTGTGATAGGTGGTTGCACCCAGCAAGTCCTCCATCGTTTGATAGTGGCGGGCGTTATTGGTGCTGACGATATAGCCCAAATTCCAGCTAGATGTTTTGGTAACCTGCATGTTCAGCGTAGAGGCCAACGAGAGGTTGAGTGCGTCGTTACGACGGGCTTGCAGGAAATACATGGCATCCACCCCTTGCGCAGCCACGCTTCGGTTGGCCGCATACAGTCTATCCCAGTTCACTTGACGGTTTTCTTTCCGTGCAGTAAGATAGTTATAGGCCGTATTCCAGTCGTCTAAGGCCTGGTCCGTTCTTGCTACGGCGTTGGTTTCATCCCAAACATCGTAATAGCTGCTGGGTAACATCTTCCAGTAATCGGGCTGTGGATTGTCGCTGTTATTGTAGTTCAGCTTCGTGCTCTTGTACATGCTGTATCGTCCGAACAGCGAAGTTGAAAGCTTTAAGCCATCGTCTATCTTCCAGTCCCACGTCATTACGGCCGACGGGGAGAAGTCGTTTACCACGCGCGAGTTTCTCACCTTGCCGTTTTGGTATCCCCAATAGGGGTTGTATTGGTTGTTATTGGCTATCCAATAGCTTTCGTCGGTGGCTGCTCCTTGCGTTCCGCGCTCGGTGGGATTACCCCAAGTGCTCAACGCCAGCGAATGTTGCATGCGCGAACCAAACACCTTTTGCACGCCAAAGAAGTAAGACAGTGCGTTATAGAACGTGCCTTCTACATATCCGCGGTTAGCCCAGCGATAGGTTAAGTTGGCCGAGAATGCCCAGCCTCGCTCGTTCAGTCCACTGTTATAAGTGTACATGCCACGCAAGGTATAGTTACGGTTAGCGCCTCCAAGGGTTAAACGATGTCCAGCCGGTAAGTTTGCGGGTCTGAAATCGTAGTTGTTAGAACCGCCCATAGCAGGCATGGCAAACAGGTTGCTTTCAAATGGCAATGCAAAGTCGGCGTTGCGGGTCTGCTGATTCAAGCCTCCCACGTTCGAGAAACGAAATTGTCCGCTCACAACATCGTTTACCGGCACTCCGTTTACATGCACTTCGTTGTACTTTTGGTTAAAAGCACGGTATCTGAACCTCATTGGTGAGAAAAGATAACCCACTTGCGAGGCATAGAGATTTGATGCCGAATTGATGATGGTTACGTTTTGCGACATGTTATCGTTCTCTCCGAGTTGTGCCTCGGTGAAGGTAAATGCCGACTCGTCTACCGTTGTTGGCTGTTGCTGTTTGTCATCTTTGGGTGTTTGCGCAAAGGCCACAGGGGCGTAGCACAAGGCAACCAATGCTAATTTCAGCTTTGCTTGCGTCATAGTCTTGTCTTTTTGGTAATGAGTATATTCGGATGCAAAGTAACAAAATAAAATTGAAAAAAAGTTGTTTTTGCCCAAAAGATTATGTTCGTTTTATCCTTATTATTGTTCAGGCGTGCTTTAACATGTCGGTAAACATTCTTTACACGCCTACATCTTGGGCTCGCAAAAACATCGAAAGAAATGAAAGTAAAAGCCTCAACAACAGGCTTGAGCGTTTGCTAAGCATACGTTCGTCACGCACGATTTTAGCTCCTAAACTCCGCTTTCTCGTTGCTCGGAGCCATGTTTACTATCAATGGTGTTGTTATCTCTTACATGGAATACGATTCCAGCATATATGGAACACGATTCCAGCTTATCTGGAACAATGTTCCAACTTACATGGAACACGATTCCATCTTATCTGTAAAAACAGCTCCAACCATTAGCTACATGGCGAGATGTATGAAAGCGGTATTTAAGAGTGTTCTAGACGATTTTCAACAGTATGTGATTTACAAAAGCGATGTTCATCGTTCCCCCCACACGGCATTGAGTATAGTGCACACGCAGATATGTTTGCGATGACCATTCGCACAGCCAACCTACACAACAAGATACAGGTTCGCGATAAGACAACATGCCTTTCGAACAAGACTGCGCAAGTAAAGAAATGGCGATCTCGCCAACTACCGCGTATCGGTAGATGGCATAACGAATTTCTCTTATCCCGAATTCGCTTATATAATATGTACGCGCGCGCGAGGGAAGAGTGGTTTAACGTTGACAAGACCTAGTTTAACGCAACAAGAAAGCAGCAACCCCAAACCTACCGACAACACAAAGGGGAGGCCATATAGCATGGGCCAACCTTGCGCTAACGGTTGGTTTGGGGTTGAAAATAAGGCAAAGTGCATTGTGATATGCACGCTTCGCACATGTTTAGAAAGGCTTGTGGTGCCGTAATTGCTCACCGAGAGGTCTACGCGCTTGTTCATCAGCGGTAGTTAAAATTTTGTTTTGAGAATTTCGTTGCACAACAAGAACGAGTTGATGAGCATGCGCGGAATGTGGAACGGACCCTTAAAGAGGTTGCCTTTAGCGGGCTGAGCCACCGTGCCATCACGATGCAGGTAGCCATACCACTCGCCAAACTCTGGGTCGGGCAAGTGTTTGTAGGTCCAATCGTTAATTAGCTGGTGGCGCTCCAAGTACTTTTCGTCGCCCGTAGCCAAGTAAGCGTACAGCATGGCGATAACGGTTTCGGTTTGTGGCCACCAGAATTTCATGTCTTGCGCATAGTCTTGCGAGGGCAATCCCTTACAGTCGCGGAAGTTGATGATGCCTCCGTAGGCTTCATCCCATCCCCAATTCCACGACCAATCCAGTATTTCGAGGGCCATTTGCTTTAAGTCTGCATCCCAATTGCGGTGTCGCGACTCTTCCAAAACAAACCAAGCCGTCTCTATGCAGTGGCCGGGGTTGATGGTTCTGCCATTGATGGTGTCGATAAACTCGCCGTTAGGACCTACCGTTTCAAGCAAAGCCTTGTATTCGGGATGCATGAAATAGTTCTTAATGGCATGCAACGAGGTGTCTATCTGGTCTGTCAAGATAGGGTAGTCGATAGCCATACGCAATCGCGATGCCGTGTTGATGAGTATCATCGTGAGCGAATGGCCTTGGCATTGCACGTTGGGCAGATACTTGGCAGGAAGCAAACCTGGCGTGTAGGCATAACGTTGCACCAGCTTGAAGAGGTCGAGTGCGCGCTGGGCGTAGCTTTTATCGCCCGAGGCAATGGCGTATTCGGCCATGGCGATGATGGCGAAACACTCTGAAAAGAGGTAACGACGCATGCGAAGTGGCGTTCCGTCGGCCGTCACCTCAAAGTACATGCGCCCGTCGGGTGCGGTGCAATGGTCAATAATGAAGTCGATGCAACTCTTAGAGGCTGCAAGCCATTCTGGGTTTTGTTCGATATTGTTGTATGCAGCAGCGGCAACAAAGCCGAAACGACCTTGAAACCACACGCTCTTAGTGGTGTCCATGAGCGTTCCGTCGCGGTCAACGCAGGTATATACACCGCCATTTTCACGGTCTAGACCGTACTTCATCCAAAACGGCATGATGTTGTTTACCAAATCGTCTTTATAGCGTTGCGCCCATTGTTGCAGATATTGTTTTGTATCCATTTGTTTATTAGTGCTTTTCTCCTTATGTTATTTACACACGTTGCACCTTTCGAAGAATCCTATCTCTTCTAATTCTCTACGCATTTGTGCCTCTTCTTCGTCGGTCATGTTACGGAAAGGTGTGCGGTTTGGCCCAAGGTCGAAGCCCAAGAACTTCATGATGCGCTTTCCACCAACGATGTTTCCGCGGAAATGGCATATCACATTGATTACGGCTTGCGAGAAATTCTGCTTTTCGCGAGCCGTTTCCAAGTCGCCACGGTTCCATGCGTCGATGATGCCCACTAGCTCGCGACCGTTATAATTGGTTGTTCCGCCGATACCGCCTTTTGCTCCTCCCTGTGCCAGAGAAGGCAAAATGGTTTCGTCTTGTCCGTGCAGCATGTCGTATTTACCATCCTTATAAAGTCGGCATTGGTTGTATTCGTACAAGCTTTCGAAGGTGTACTTAATGCCGGCAAAGTTAGGTATGCGACCATCTACGGCTTTCATCAAGTCGACCATAGGCAAAAAGGCTCCGTTGAAGGCTGGAATGTGATAGTAATAGAATGGAAGTGATGGCGCAGCACTAGCAATGGCAGCGCAATAGTCTACCAATTCTTCGACGCGACCTATCTTCGGGAAGGGCGGCGCCATAGCTCCAACGCCCCATGCGCCAATCTTTTCGGCATGGCGCGCCAAGGCAACGCTCTCTTTAAGGCAGCAGCTACCAACGTGCACGATCACCTTAAAGTCTGCGGGAGCAACGCTCACCCAACGTTCGGCCAAAAGCATGCGTTCTTCGGTGGTGAGCATATAGCCCTCGCCCGACGAGCCGTTGATGAACACACCCTTCAATCCGTTGTGTTGCAACATCTGTGCATAGCGTTCGATGGGTTCGAGATTTACTTCGCCGTCGGCATGAAATGGCGTAAACGGCGCATCAATCAATCCTATAATCTTTTCCATTATATTGTGAGTTTTATTTAAGTTCGTGAGTTATTGAGTTTGTAAGTTGGTGAGCTGGTGAGTTTGTGAGTTCGTGAGTTTATTGAGCTCGTGAGTTATTGAGTTGGTAAGTTGGGAGTTATTGAGTTGGTAAGCTGGTGAGTTTATAAGTTATTCAGTTTGTGAGTTGGGTGTTCCTAGTTATAACTTCGTAAGCTTCTAGTTAGCGTTTGTATCTGAAAAGACTCAGAAAGTGAAACACACAAGAACTAAAAAGCTAAAAAACTAAGTTTCTCAGAGACTCACATGCTTACGGTACATTATCTGTTTGCGGTCGCAAGAACGCTAGTTGCATGATTAGGGCCAATGCCACGATACCGCCAAGAAGGGCAAAACCCAATCCGAGATTTCCGCCATCGGTCCACGAACCCAACACTTGCGTAACGGCTGCACCAGCAAAAACGCCCGTCATGTTCATGATGCCGTAAGCCGTTGCGCGGTATTTGGCCGACACGAACTGGCAAAGGATGGGCATGTTGTTGGCATCGAAAATGCCAAAACCTATGCCAAAAAGCAGTCCTGCACCAACTACACCCACTACGCTATGGCCAAAACCTAGCAGCAGCAAAGCGGGAATGGTGAGGCTAAGACCAATGGCGCTGGTGTAGATACGACCACGAACGTTGCGCTGCGCCCATCTATCAGAGAGTATTCCACCGCAAATAACGCCGATGAACGACGAAACGGAGATGGTGATGGTAGACATCGGACCAGCCGACGTCATGTCTAACGACAGGTTTTCAGAGAAAAGTGTGGGCAGCCAGTTCTTTGTTGCCCAGCCAGGCAGACTAGGAACGGCGAAGTAGAAGAGGATAATCCAAAAGGCCCAGTTGCTTAACACCACGCTCAGTCCGCGCCAAATGCTCTCGCGCTTTTCGCCTGGAGCTACCGTATTGCGACTCTTTACGCTGCATTCGGGGTTTTCATGAAGCAAGAACATCAACACCAACGAATAGAGAACGCCTATCAAACCAAGGGCGAAAAAGGTGTAATGCCATGAGAAATGGTGAGCTAAATTGCCTCCAAATCCACCCAATCCTTGGCCAACGTACAAGCCCGTCATGTGCACACCGATAGCCAACGAGCGCGATTTGCCCGTGTGCCAGTCGGTGATAAGCGCTAGGGCCGAGGGAATGTAAAGGGCTTCGCTAATACCCATGAGGGCACGAAGCACGTAGAGTGTTTCGAAATTGGTAGCGAAACCCATAGAGAGCGTAACGGCCGACCATACGAAGAGGCTACCCACTACGAGCCATTTACGACTGAGCTTGTCGGCAATGACACCCGCGAAGGGACTGAAACTGCCATATACCCACATGAAAATGGCCATCAACGCACCGAAAACTTTGGCTTTGTTCAGCTCTACAATGTCGGCCTTGATGGCTTCTTGCATCGTGGAAAGCATTTGGCGGTCCATATAATTAAGTAGGGCCACCACCCATAACAGTCCAACCACAATCCAAGGGTAGTTTTTATTCGCTTTCATTTTTCTGTTATCGTATTTTATTTGTTGTGCGCCGTTGGGGAATTAAGTCCCCTTCAACACACGCGTAAATAGTCTTTGCAGTGAATACACCTTATTTATATAGGTATGCTTAGGCATCTCAAGGTGTGCGCTCGATTTGTCGTTGCCTATCTATCGCTTACCTTCGTACTGGTCTTGCCATAAGTCGAAAAGCATTCGAAACCTATTAGCTAAAGCCATAGCCTAGTCTACACGAAACCTGACAATCTCTGGCGTGCGTATGCCTGGCTTCAATTCGCCACCAACCACATACATCCAGCCATCCCAATAGGCAAGAGCACAACCTGCGCGAGCCACAGAAGGATGCTGAAGGAGTTGCGTCCAAGCTCCATCGCAATAACACAACACCCTGCTGTTAAATCGATACCACTCGGGTTCGTGCAACAAATATCCCTCGGGCAACTTGTTGATGGCCGCAAGGAACACGTCTTTGTTTACGCCACCTACCACAACAACGCCTTTCTTGGGTACGGCGATGGCCGTTGCTCCACCCGTAAACACCTCTTCGCCAACGGCATCGGTGGGTACAGGAAGTATGGTCCATGTGCCACAACCTGCGTTGTAGCTTGCTCCATTCATAGCCAACTGCGCTGGCTTATTGTCTGTTTTGGGCGCAAAACCACCCCAAACGCCCAGCAATCCGCCCTCAACAGGAGCGGCAATAGGCTGAACACGCGCTATGCCTGGTATGGAAGGCAATACTTTCCAACCCTCTTTCGCCGCGATTTTAAGGTTCAACGACCATACTTTTTGTGTGGCTATGCCTTCGCAATTACCACCAACCACATACAGGATGTCGCCAACCACCGTGCCAGCCATATTGTCTAGCGCTTGGGGAAGGTTGGGTAAGGCCTCTTGTTGCATGCCTGTGGCTGTGGGGCGCAGACGAATGGCGGTGGTAAGACTACCCGTTTCGTTATTGCCACCTACGAAAATCAGCGAATTATCGTAAGTAACGCTCACACCGTATGCCGCTGGTTGGGGCATCTGTCCAACGGTTTTCCATTGCAGGCGGTCGCTATTGGCATTTAGTCCGGCTGCATAAATAGCCTTGTAAAACCGCTTTTTTCCACCCTCTGCCACAGGCTTTTCGGGGAAGTTGCAGCCTCCCGCTATATATAAGTAGCCGTTAATCACACCACAGAAGCAAGCCGACACACCTTTGTCGAAGCCCCGTTCTTCCGTGGGAAAGCCTATCATGTGTTGGATAGAGATAGAGTTCTGCGCCATAGTATATGTTGTAAACAGGACGATAAAAGCAACAGACATCATTAGTCTTTTTGCTTTTATATACCCTTTATTGGAAAATATTTTATTATATAATTGCAAGATTGTTGTAAATTTTAGTTGTATAGACCGCAAAGTTAATTTAAAAACAGGAAAACACAAAAACATTTATGCATTTTTCTCATAGTGATTTGGTTTAAATCACTGCCGGGCGGGCGACATGTAAGTAAAGATTGGGAATGTATCAGCAAAGCTTTGAAGGATGGAAGAACAAAAAAGGGTATCCTAAACAGATACCCAGTGTTTTGATCATGCAGAGATGTTAGGGGCATAACTTTATCAAAAGAGGGATAAAGTTTGCTCAGGTAAAGCTGTAGGCAACACACATGCAAATAACCTGTTGATAAGCTAACGAGCTTACAAAACCATAAACCGCACTTTCGAGCCTATGCCAAACAATCCCACAAACTAATGATTAAACAAGAGCATTCGGTTTATTTCCGCTCGGCTTCGACCTCTTTTTTAAAGAAATCTTCTAACCTTTCCTCTCCGTATGTAGGCGCTTGCATGTCCATAGCCATTGCCGTGAGGAAGAATTCTAGGGGTCCATAGGTCTTGGCAGATGTTAACTTGCGAAGGAGGAAGAGGGTGGATCGGCGCACGAAATCGGGCAAATGGCGAACACGAGGTTGCTTTCCGTATGCTCGCAATGCCAATTCGGCAATCTGGTTATGCGTCAACACGTCGGGACCACCAATGTTAAGCTCGTGTTGATGGTTATCCATGGCGTCTACAACAGCCCGAGCCAAGTCGGCACCATGAATGGGATTCATGCGCAACATGCCATTGCCAAAGAGCCACACACTTCCCCCTTTGGCCATTTTAAGGAAGTCTCCCATGTCAGAAAAGAATCCCGTTGGCCGGACGATACAATAATCTAATCCCGAATTTTTTAGATAATCGCCCAACCGTTCCTTAGCCTCGCAAATCTTCAGATGTCGCATTTGCTCGCCATTAAACACAGAAACGTAGATAAAACATTTCACTCCGCTGCGCTTAGCTTCATCTATAAGGTTGGCATTGGCTTGGAAATCAACATCCATATAGGTCATGCCGTCTTTTTGCCGAGTAATGCCCACCGTACTTATTACCACGTCTATATCCTCGCAAACACCCTTTAAGGTGTCGGCTTGCGTCACCTCGCCCACCCTAACATCTACGTTCGGCGTAACCGTTCCTAGGCGCGATGGGGTTCGCACAATCACACGCGTTGAATAGTTTCTACACTGCAATTCGTTTAAAATGAAACGTCCTAAATATCCCGTTGCACCAGCCAACAGAACACGAGTGCGTTCCGCAGCTTGTGATTGTTCGTTATCGGTTTGCATAATCATCATGAAGGGGAATATCGTTCGACTTAAATTCCAGCCCCTAGGTTGGGATTATCCTGTTCTTCGGGTGTATTATTAACCAAAGGTTCATCAGTTGAGCACGACGTTTCGGCATTATCTTGTGCACCAACCTCCACCGCTTCGGCCTCCACCGCTTCGGCTTCGGCTTGTTGTTGTGCCTCAATTCGTGCCACTTGACGATGTATATTCATTATCTTAAAGGCGTTAACGCATTCCACGACGCCATAAAACACCATTGCCCAACCAAGGAAAAGCAAGGGGGCAGAGGCTATCCACGAGGGCTTGAAGAGGGCAATGAGCCCCACAACAAACACAAACGAGGGCATGAGCCAAAAATAAAGGCTCAGTTTAGAGAGCTTAACCACACTGGCCAAGGTTACATATTGCCCCACGGCACCTAAGATAAGAATGGCACCGAAGATGTAAACCATCCAATAAACCACAATTGTGGGGAACGCTGCCAAAGCTACACCCAACACCAAACTGCCTATGCCAACCACAGGAAACGTGGGTTTGTCTATCGAAATGGGCCTTCCTTCCACATCGACAACGGCCTTAGGCTTGGCATTTCGGTTTACGAGGTAAACGATACACGAAATCAAACCCGATATAAAGAATAGCACGCCGATGATAATTGTTATCCACGTCACCGTTTCTTCGCGGTATTTTATTAACAATAGTCCCACCACAATGGCGATGATGGCACGGATGAAAGATGTTTGAACTGTCTTCATACTCATTATTATATATACATCTGAATTATATTAGGCTTGCTCCATAAAATCAACGTTTCGTTTGTGGGGACACCTTGTGGGGGCTTTTCCCTTTCGTCGAACGCTGTCTGAACTCGCCATAACCTACCTACAAAAATACAAACTATCTTTTGTCGGTGCAATATTTTTGGTTACTTTTGTGAGACGTTTATAACAAAGGGCATCCAAAAACTAACGCTTAGGCAGCCCGAACACACCCCCAACGAAAAGTACAAAGGTGTTCATTCTCGTACGAAATTATAAGCGGATCTTTAGTATAAGCTTATAAACTCACGCCCCAAACTTACAAACTTATAAGCTCATAAACTCAAAACCTCACAAACTAAATATATGACAACTCTTTTATTGGTACGCCATGGTGAAACTGTGGGCAACGCCAACCAAATACTTCAAGGTCAAACGCCAGGCGAACTGAACGAGACGGGCGTGGCACAAGCCGAAAAACTGGCACGCGAACTTAGCGATACGCCCATCGACGCCTTTGTAAGCAGCGACCTACAACGCGCCGAACACACCTGCCGCATCATCGCCGCACCACACAACATGCCCTTTACCAGCACCCCACTCTTGCGCGAACGCGACTGGGGTGGCTTCACTGGCGCATTTATCCCTAGCTTAAAAGACAAAGTTTGGCCCGAAGACGTGGAGTCGCTAACGGACATCAAGCGTCGCGCCCGCCTCTTTCTCGACATGATTGCCCAACATTATCCCAACCAAACGGTGCTAGCCGTAGGGCACGGCATCATCAATAAGGCTATACAAAGCGTGTTCTACGACAAGGAAATGCACGAAGTGGAAAAGATGGGAAATGCGGAAGTGAGGGTGTTAAAGGTGAAAGCGTGAAAAGGAAAAAGAGAAGAAAGGTGAAAGGGTGCAAAGGTGGAAAAGCGAAAATATGGCTAACGCCATCAAGGAACTTGACTTAACTCCTTAACTTTATAACTCCTTAATCCCACAACTCCATAACCTCATAACCCCTTAATTCCTAAAAATTAAATGCCTTCGCCTGTCAATTTATTAACTCGTCAATATCAACTTGCGTCACGACCAGCTTTGGTCGTGACGCTACAAGCAACTAGCACTGACGCTACAAGTCGTTTGTAGTACGACTACAAGTGCTTTGTAGTGTGGCTACAACTGGTTTGTAGTGTGACTACAAATGGCTTGTAGCCGCTGTACAAGATAGCTTGTACGGTACGGCTAGTTTCCAAATGGCTCGAACATGCATAATCATAGCTACCAATGTACTTGCCAAACATGGTTTCGAAATTCTCAAACCATCCTTCAATCTGTGCCTTACAACGCTATTGGAAAAGCACATCATTCCCCTTTCCCTTTGGAGAGAGGTTGGGGATAAAGCCTGTTATGGACTGCGTTGAGTCTCTTTATTCCACCTGATTCTTCGGCCAATTCACCAAAAACAATTTGCTTTTGGCTCGGGTGAAAGCCGTGTACAACCAATGTAAGTAATCAGAACGCGACGAATCTTCAGGCACATAGCCTTGGTCAAGAAACACATGTTCCCATTGTCCACCCTGCGCCTTGTGGCAAGTAACGGCGTAAGCGAATTTCACCTGCAAAGCATTGAAGAAGGCATCGTTCTTTAACATCTTCATCCTATCGGCCTTCAAAGGCACGTCGGCATAATCGTTCAACACATTATTATATAGTGCTTCGTTTTGCTGAGCCGTGAGAGCAGGCGCTTCGGAGAGCAAACTATCTAGCACAACGGTTACTTGCAGTTCCTCGTTCTCATAGTCGGTGAGCTGCAACCATACGTCGGCGAAGCGCAATCCGTGAGCCGTTTGTTCGTTTCGAACCCGCATCACGCGCGCCCTGTCACCATTAGCCAAAAAGCCAATAGTGCTCCGTTCCTTCTCCGTCCAATAATAATTGTTCTTCACCACCATCAGCAAATCGCCCGTGGTAAGCAGTTCTTCGCGGCCAAGCACCGTGTTTCTGATGCCTTGGTTAAAAACGTTTGCCCGTTTGTTGCTACGTGTCACCACGATGGTTTCGTCCATCCCCACCTCTGCGTAGCTAGTGTTGAGCGTTTCGATAAGTTCGTCGCCAGGGACAACTTGTAAGTCGGCAAACCCATCCAAGCGTATTCGTGGCAACAGCGTGTCTTCATCGCGCCCCATTAGCTGCCGCAAACAAGTGGCGTTAAACAAGATGCCACTAGCCGATTGTTGCCTTACCACCTCATTTAAGTCGCATGCAAACACCTCCATGCCATAGCCTTGCATAAACTGCGTATCGAGTGCAGGGCTTTGTTCTTCGCCTACTGGCGGAAGCTGCGCTTGGTCGCCGATGAGTACAAGGCGGCAATTACGCCCGGCATAAACATATCGCACAAGGTCGTCGAGCAGCCGTCCGCTGCCAAAAGCGGCCTCTGCCCCACCCCCGTTAGCCACCATCGAGGCCTCGTCCACCATAAACAGCGTGTCGGCATGCAAGTTATCGTTCAGGTTGTACTCGCCTCCAACGCCCGCAAAGGCCCGCAACCGGTAAATCTTACGATGGATGGTGAAGGCCGCATGCCCGCCACTGTTTAGCGAAAACACCTTAGCCGCACGCCCCGTGGGTGCCATCAGCACCGTTTTCTGCCCCAATAATCCCAATGCCCGCACAAAGGCACCAGCCAAAGAACTCTTTCCCGTACCTGCACTTCCGCGCATCAGCATCAGCGAATGAGGGTTGCGGTTCACCAGAAAATGGGCGAAAAGGCGAATGGCCGACGCCTGTTCGCCTGTTGGTGTATGGCCAAAACATTGCGTTAGGCGAAGGGTTATCTCATCGGTTATCATTGTTTTTTGATTTCTTAAACACCAAGTTTGCAAACATTTTTGTAATTTTGCAGAAGCGTTGTGCAAGGTTCGGCCTTGTAGCGACGCGCCCAACACAACGGAATGCAAAGTTAGGAAAAGTATCCCGAACACCGAATGAAAGTAAACATTAATTACATCTTGGCGTTTTGCGCAGTAGTATTGCTGGCCTTATGTGTGCTCAGCATCGTCCGCGCCGCCGCTTAAACCCCACCCAAAGCCATGCAGGAGACTGCCCCCGACCTACATATACAGCAAACGCGACTGGTGATACGCGCCACCCGCAACACCCTTGCCTTCGCCGCAGTTGACCCTACGGTGCAGACAAACTTGTTTTTCGAACCCTACACCGTTCGTAGTGGCATCTCTGTAGCAGCCAATTTACGCGAGGCTTTCAAAACTTCTACTTTGCTTCTTCGTGGCTACAAGCGTGCAAACCTATTGGTAGACACGCCCGTTATGCTTGTTCCCATCGACGAGTTCCAAGAAGAAGACGTGCGACAGCTATACCATCGCACCATGGTTTTGGCTGATGCCGACACGATGATGCATCATGTGCTGCCCGATCTCAATGCCGTGGCTGCTTTCGCTGTGAACAAAGACCTTAAATTAGTGGTTGACGACCATTTTGCCGACGTGCGTATAACGCCACTGATGAAAGGTGTGTGGACGCATCTACACCGCCGAAGCTTTACGGGAAGTAGGCGCAAGCTATACGCTTACTTCCATGACAAGCGCCTAGAAGTATTCTCGTTTGGTAAAAACAGGTTTAAATTCAGCAACACTTTCAACACCAACAGTTCGCGCGATGCCGTGTACTTTATTCTTTATGTGTGGAAACAGCTGGGCTTCGACAGCATGCAAGACGAGCTGCACCTATCGGGCGACATCCCCGATAAGGAGTGGACGAAGACCGCCCTATTGGAGTTTGTGAAGAAAACATACGTTGCTAACCCTGTGGCCGACTTCAACCGCGCGTCCATCACCTCCATTGAGGGACTGCCATACGACCTGATGACCATCTTCGTAAGGGGCATTAAAGAGGGTGCGAAATAACCTCACGCCCCCAAAACAGCCTCTAATCACCCTAACAAACCGCTCATCATGCGCATCATCACCGGACTATATAAAGGCAGACATTTCGACATTCCCCGTTCGTTTAAGGCCAGACCCACCACCGATTTCGCTAAAGAAAACATCTTTAACGTGCTAAACGCATACGTAGATTTTGAGGATGCCACAGCCCTCGACCTCTTTGCTGGAACGGGAAGCATCTCGCTAGAACTGCTTTCAAGGGGATGTGCCAACGTGGTGAGCGTAGAAGCCGACCGCGAACACGCCAACTTTATTCGCCAATGCACCACAAAACTGGGCACAGACAAAAGTTTGCTTATCCGTGGCGACGTGTTCCGCTTCATCAAAAGCTGCCGCCAACAGTTCGATTTCATCTTTGCCGACCCGCCATACGCCTTACCTGAATTGGAGAAAATCCCTGATTTGGTTTTCCAACACCAACTACTTAAACCCGACGGCGTATTTGTTTTCGAGCACGGAAAAGGCAACGACTTCTCCCAACATCCCCACTTTGTGGAACATCGAGCATACGGAAGCGTTAATTTCAGTTTGTTTAAGGTGAGGGAAGAAAGCGAGTAACCCCACCTCACTCAGCTTTCAAGATGGCACTTTCGGCCTCTTTGCGGACATTTCGCACAGATTTAGGCGTCTTTTTACCATAGTCCACACTCCAAATCATCTTCAATGTGGCATATTGATTATGCCAGTCGTTTTGTCTTTCGCCATGATAGGCATACACGTCTGCAAGCAAATCGGTGGTGGCTACATTGCGTTTAATGAAGAGATTAGAGCAATTCATCTCTACGCCAATATTATTATGGTTCCAAGACAAACCAATATCGTAGAGCCATCCCGTTTTTACCAGCTTATGATTATCAACCAATTGGCGTTCGGGTGTTTTGACCGATGCCGAAAACGCGAAATCGTTTACGTAGCAATTGGCTTCAAGTGCAGCACTCCACTTTGTGTGTTGCAATTGTGTTCCGCCCCTTAGCACATTCCTTTCCCAATTGCCATCCACCTTCACATTAAACATTTTTGAAGGCCGATAAGTAGTAGAAAACGAGCAAGAAGGCGCATGATAGCGCGTGTCACTTCTAAAAGTATTCACCATTTTATCGCCCTCGGCATGGTAATCGTTTGTTATAATATGATTAGCAAACAGATAGCTAGCCGATACATTCATGGCCAAACGCGAGAAAGTTAAACCATAAGTTAGTCGGGGAGAATATAAAATGGAGTTGTGCATGTCGGGATTGCCGCGCCTAAGCATCAACCTATCCACTTGTTGAGTTACATAATTCACCGTGTTTAAAGTGGGATAAGTGTTTCCTAGTTTAAGTTCGGCGCGCAATAGATGCACATCCGACAGGCGGTTAGCCACCGAAAAGCTCAGGCGAGGCGTAACATGCGTTATGCCATCGTAACCTTTTAACCGATAGTTTAGGTACGAAAGGCCAGGCTTGAAGTCGAAAAACAATCGCCCCACACGTTGCGTATAGTCGACAAACAATATTGTTTCAGACGAGCGCAAGCGTTGCCACGTGGGCGAAAGGTCTTGATAGCGCGACTTACTAAGTCTTAGATATTCAGACAAACTGAACGACAAGCTGTTGCCATGCTTTAATTTAAGGTTGTAATTCACGCCCAAACGCGAGTACAGATAGTTCTCCGTAACGTCCGACTTGTACGTATCTCCACCCTCCACGTTATTATTAAGATAATGGTTTCGCGAATAATAACCATCGTAAACCGTTTCTATTGATTGATTTTCGCCTATTTTCCACGTTCCATAGAGAAACAGTTCGGGACGCAAACTACGCTCGCCACCGTTTTGGAGTGTAGTCAATCGCCCAGATATCGGCCCTGTATAATACCATTCGCCCTCCTTATTCTCAAATGTTCGCATGTAGTTCAGTCCGCCCTTTATCATCCAAGTGGCTTGGTCTTTCATTCTGCTCACACTGCATTGGACATATTTGTTTATGCTTAAAGTAGAGCGTTCGGGCAACACGCCCATTCTATCAACATCGCCACCAGCAAGCGAAAAGTGTTCGCTCTCCGTGATATGGTTTCGAGGTTGCTGTATGGTGTAGCCAGCCCAAGCGTTGAAATTGGTACTTTTCACCGAGTATCTAGACACAGCGTTATAGTCGCCTTGCAAAAATCCAAGGCCTTGCAGCGCATCAACCTGCGTATATCCGCCATGCGTTAATCGCTTAGTAACGAAGTTTAAGGCAGCAGCATCCTTGGCATACTTACCCGTTGGCATGTCGATATACTCTACTTTAGCCACATCTTTCGGTCGTAAGGCTCGCACTTCACGAACATCCACCTCGCGTCCATCTATATAAAGCGTCGCTCCACCTGCTGGCGTGTTCACTTTAAAGGTTTTCCTGTCTACGCTAACGCCAGGTATCATAAGGTTTCGCACAAGGTCATAGCCCGTGTGTGCATGCTTGCGTTGTTCGATTGTAGGCATAACCACGATGCGATCAGCCTCGCGTGTAAGGTGTTTTGCAATTACGTTCACCTCTGCCAAAGTTTTTTCGTGTGCCACACTGTCCGCATTCTCAGCTGATGTAGCCACTTGTGAGCGCATATTTATTGGCACCAAAAGGAGAGAAAGTAAAAGTAGGTGCCGATATTTTCTCCCCAACAACAATCTGTGAACCATATTCTTCATCATGCCTTCGTAATTAATGAAAAAATGATAAGGCTATTGGGCAAAGCCATAGCCTTTGCAAATATAATCAAAATAGAAGAAAAAAGGAAATGCAGCATTGGCTAACAACACTAATTAACGATAGCAATTAATTTGGTTTTACCAGCCGATGGCAGGGCTATCTAGTTGGATTTATAGGGCTATCCCCATTAAGATAACTAGATAAGCAAGAATAACTAGCCAGACCAAAGGAGTTACTCTAAGCCCAATAACTATCCCCCTCTATTCCACCCTTTACCAACAAATTGGGCGTAACAGGCTTGCTCATGATGGTTTTTATTGCTAACTTTGTGCAAAAATACAAACCCAAACAACTTATGAACAACAAAACGCTGATTGTGGGGGCTTGTCTGGCTGTGGCCGGAAGCCTTAACGCCCAAAACAAGGATGGTGGAATATCCTTGCAAATGCTGCAACAGATACAGCAACATGGTAAACAAACCACGGCCGAAAGGGCCATCGCTAATGCCATCGCCACCAATTCTATCGACGAATTGGCACGTACGCCACAAAGCCGTGCCGATGTTGACGCGTATTTTAGCGTGGAAACACCCAAGCAAAACATACAAAACCAAAAGAGTTCGGGTAGATGCTGGATGTTTACTGGACTGAATGTGCTCAGGGCCGACTTTGCCTTGCGCAGCGATTCGCTAACGGTAGAATATTCGCACACTTACCTCTTTTTCTACGACCAGCTTGAAAAAGCCAACCTCATGCTGCAAAGCGTGGTGGACTGTGCCAAGAAACCCATCAACGATCCCGAAGTGCAATTCTTCTTTAAGCATCCACTTAACGACGGTGGAACGTTCTGCGGTGTGGCCGACTTGGCCGAAAAATATGGCCTTGTGCCCAAAAACGTAATGCCTGAAACCTATTCGAGCGAGAACTCTAACCGCATGTCGAAGTTGATTTCGTCGAAATTGCGCGAGTTTGGACTTGAACTTCGCAAGATGGTTGCCGCCAAAGCGAAGCCTGCCCAGATACTAGAGCGCAAGACACAGATGCTTGCCACGGTGTATAAGATGCTTGCCTTGACCTTGGGAGAACCCGTTAAGTCGTTCGAATACGCTTTTAAGAACAAGGAAGGCAAGGCTATTACGCCCATTGAGACCTATACGCCGAAACAATTTTACGACAAAACGGTGGGCCGTTCGCTTAACGACAACATCATTATGGTGATGAACGATCCGCGAAACGCTTATTATAAGGTGTACGAAGTGAAACACGACCGCCACACCTACGACGGACATAACTGGCGTTATCTGAACCTTCCCATGGAAGAGATACACAAAATGGCCATCGCATCGCTTAAAGCGGGACATAAGATGTACACCTCTTACGATGTGGGTAAGCAGCTAGACCGCAGCAAGGGTTATCTAGATCTCAACAATTTTGATTACGGACCATTGTTCGGAACAACGTTCCCCATGAACAAGGCAGACCGCATTGCCACCTTCGACAGTGGCTCGACACACGCCATGACCTTAACGGCCGTTGACCTAGATTCCCAAGGAAAGGCCTTGAAATGGGAGGTTGAGAACAGCTGGGGAGCAGACAACGGACACAAGGGCTATCTTATCATGTCGAACAATTGGTTCAATGAGTTCTTCTTCCGCTTGGTAATTGACAAGCAATACGTGCCTGCCGACATCCAAAAGATGGCCGCACAAACGCCCATCATGCTTTCATACGACGACCCCGTGTTTGCGGATGATCTGTAAATTAGGAGTTGAAGGAGTTATGGAGTTAAGGAGTTAAGCCAATTACTTGAAGGAGTTATGGAGTTAAGGAGTTATGGAGTTAAGCCAATAGTTTTGTTGGCGTTAGCCCATTCCTCACCCTTTTAACCCATTCTAGCTAAGAAGTTAAGGAGTTAAGAAGTTAAGGAGTTAAGTCAATAGCTTTGCGATAAGGGAGCAAACTAACCAAGGATGTTTGTTCACGATAGCAAGACATTCGGCTTAACTCCTTAACTTCTTAACTCCTTAACTTCTTACAACGGATACTCTTCAAAGGCATACAGCACCGTTGAGAGATATCGTTCGCCCGTATCGGGCAACAAAGTAACGATGCGTTTACCCACGTTTTCAGGACGCTTAGCCAACTGTGTGGCGGCAAAGACGGCTGCTCCCGACGAGATACCAACCAACACACCCTCTTGTTGAGCCAACTGTCGACCCGTGCGTATAGCATCGTCATTACTTACTTGCACCACTTCGTCTACCACATAGCCGTTGTACGTCTTGGGAATAAAGCCTGCACCGATGCCTTGGATTTTATGTGGACCAGGTCTGCCACCACTCAACACGGGCGAATCTGCAGGTTCAACAGCCACGATACGCACGCTCGGGTTTTGCTCCTTCAGGTATTTTCCAACACCCGACACCGTTCCGCCAGTACCCACACCAGCCACAAAGATGTCAACCTGTCCGCTTGTGTCAACCCAAATCTCACGTGCCGTAGTTTCGTAATGGCGTGTTGGGTTAGCTAGATTTTCAAACTGATGCAGTATAACCGCACCAGGGATATCGGCCCTAAGCTGTTGCGCCATTTCTATTGCCCCCTTCATACCGTCTTTTCCTGGTGTAAGCTTCACCTGCGCACCATACGCCTTTACCAAGTTTCGTCGCTCAACGCTCATCGTTTCGGGCATGGTGAGTATCAATTGATACCCCTTCACGGCAGCCACAAGCGCCAATCCCACACCCGTATTGCCACTAGTGGGTTCGATGATGGTTGCCCCTGGCTTAAGCACACCACTGCGTTCGGCATCTTCAATCATAGCCAGCGCAATGCGATCTTTTACGCTTCCGCCAGGGTTAAAACTCTCTATCTTTGCCACGATGGGCGTTTGAAGGTTGTTAGAAGCCGAAAACTTACCTAGTTCCAACAACGGGGTGCCTCCGATTAGCTCGGTCAGCTGCTTTGCAATACGTGCCATACACTCTATATTCTTTGTATGATTAATATTCCTACTACGATGCAAAGTTACGAATAAACATAAAAGCACGCAATTGCATAAGTGTTATTTGTTTACCCCACACAAACGAATTAGGAGCAAAGTTATCGGCAACTAATAGACGACGAATTATTTACATCAACATAAAAACGCCACGCTGCTCGCAAATCACCTCAACTTTTCGTACATTTGCAGTGTTCTTTTGTATATTGACAATAAGATTGGCACATGAATTATACATTAAAGATATGCGCATTAGATTTGATTTTGGTGTTCGGAGGACTAAAGTGAGCACTCTGGATGATAAACAAGTAGGATAGTCCAGTTGCTAAAAGTATATGCCGTTGATGAAATTCCGATCGACTCTGATGGTATTCATAGTTTAGTAAAACGCTTAAACACGATGGAGAATGTAGACATTGAGCAAGCTAACAACAAGAAAATGCTTGCTGAGAGAATAAAAGGAACCATTTATGGTCAAGCCATTGGCGACGCACTGGGCTTGGGCACAGAGGGAATGACAGACGAAGAAATAGCCTTGAACTATCCCTATGGCATTACCCACTACAGTGACATCTTTCAAGACCATCATCGCAAAAGGTGGAAAATAGGCGATTGGACCGACGACACCGACATGATGCTGTGCATTGCCAATGCCGTTATCAAGGATAAAGGAGTTAATCTGACAACTATTGCACAGAACTTTAAGGTCTGGGCAGATGGTTGTCCGATGGGCATTGGCGAAACCACACATAAGGTTTTACTTTTTGGAGATTATGCAGAAAAGCCTTTTGAGGTGTCTAAAAAGATTTGGGAGATGGGACATTGCAGAGCAGCTGCTAACGGAGGACTGATGCGAACTTCGGTTGTTGGCTTGTTTCCAAAGGCCGTAGAAGAATGTGCAGCAAACATTTGTAGGTTAACCCACTACGATCCGCGTTGTGTTGGTTCGTGCGTTATCGTCTCTTTACTGATACATAGTTTGGTTTACGAAGGCAAAGGCCTGTCTTATCATCAAATAATCGATTTGGCGAGGAAATACGACGATAGGATTATTGAGTACGTAGACCTATCGCTCGACACCGATATTAGTGTGTTAGAACTACAAGATAAAGGCTCTGTTGGGTACACCTTACGTTGTTTAGCCGCAGGCCTATGGGCGTATTGGCATGCCAAATCGTTTGCAGAAGGCCTTCTAGCCATCGTAAGAGCAGGCGGAGATGCCGACACTAACGCAGCTGTGGCTTGTGCAATTCTGGGTGCTAAGTTCGGATATGGAACTATTCCCACGGAATACATTGATGGGCTAATTTATAAAGACCAACTTGACGACATCATTAAAGGAATAAGTTCTTTGGTGCTACACTAAAGACTGCTATGCAGATATGCTGCCTATCTGCTCTCTATCAACCTGACATACAACCACTCTTTAGAGAGGGATTGAGGGTGAAAACATTATTTCCCTTTCTCCATATCGCGCTTGCTCTTCGACTTAGTTACCAGCCACACACCACCAAACACCAAGATGATGGCCAAACCCTGTGCCCACTTCAACACGCCAATACCCATCAGCACACTAACCGTTACCGACACAATAGGCTGCACATAATTGTAGATACTAACCACCGTGGGGCGAAGCGTTTTCTGTCCAACCATGATGAGGCAATAACAAACGAAGGTGCAAATCACCACCACGTATGCCGTTTCGAGCCACGTAGTAGCCCCTATTTGTGTCCAAGGTAGGGCTGCAACATGCGCTCCTGTGAATGGCAAAAGCAACAACGTTGCCCAAAAGAACATCCACTTGCTGACCGTTATCACCGAATAGCGACGCACAAGGGGATTGAAAAGCGAGAGATAAAAGGAGTAAGAAAACTGCGCTGCAAGGCAAAGTAGGTCGCCACGAATGTCACCTTGCACACGATTTGTGGCTGCTGCGCTAGTAAGAATCAGTATTAATGCACCACTACAACCCATCAACACGCCCGTGGCCTTCTTCCCCGTGATGGGTTCTTTCAAGATAATGGCCGAGAAAACCATGGCGAAGATGGGCATCGAGGTGGTTACGATGCTGGCATTGATGGGCGAAGTGAGACTCAACCCGATGGTAAAACAACATTGGTTGCATACCAATCCAAAGACGGCCGCACCTGCAAAGCGCAACACATCTTTGCGTGGCACATGCTCTTTACGAGTGAAAAGCGATGCAAGCCAAAACAATGCCGCCCCACCTGCCACCCTAAACGACACCATCGTGATGCCGTCGATGCCGTGACTCATGGCATCTTTGCCCAGGGGAGCCATCAATCCCCAAAACAAACAAGCAAGGAACATGGCCGCATGAGCCTGCAAAGGCGGGGTGCCACGGTTGGGGCTAGGGGCTTGGCAAGTATCTTTTTGTGCGTTATCCGACATCACATTGTGCGTATCTTCGCAAGACGAAGCGGACGAACTGTCGTTGATGTGCGCCTTATCCATATCTTCTTTTAGTTTTTAATGGTGCAAAGTTACTCAAATTAGAATAAAATGCGTACATTTGTAAGGCAGGTTCTTGCAAATGGTTTCGTTCCCTTTTCGGGCGACATGCGCATGTTGCAGAACGCATAGTGATAGAGAAGCGTAAACGTTTAACAGGGCACAAGTCTGCCACCGCAAAAGCGACACAGACGAAGGCCATAACAACAAGCCCACATGGAGAAATATGCTGACTACATCAAGGAGATAGAGATAGACTCGCTATGGAGCGGAACGCGACACATTGTGTGGCGACTGCACAAGCAGGTGAACGTGTTGAGCGGTGTGAACGGCATGGGCAAGAGCACCATTCTCAACCGAGTGGTGAAGTGTTTGCCCAAAGGTGGAGACAACAACCAAAACCATGTGAAGGGCGTGCACATAACGATGGAGCCCGAAGACGCCACGTGCATACGCTACGACATTATCCGTTCGTTCGACCGCCCACTGCTCAACGCCGAAATTATTGCCAAACTGGGGCTGAACATCACTACCGAATTGGATTTCCAACTCTACCAGTTGCAACGTCGATACTTGGATTATCAGGTAGACATTGGCAATCGCATTATACACGCCTTGCAAAGTGGCACTCCCGATGCAGCACATGTGGCGCAGGCACATAACGAGCCCAAGCGCATGTTCCAAGACATGATTGACCGCTTGTTTGCCGAAACGGGGAAAACCATCATACGCACCGAGAACGAAGTGCGCTTCTCGCAAATAGGCGAAACGCTGCAACCTTACCAGTTGTCTAGTGGCGAAAAGCAGTTGTTGGTGGTGCTACTTACGGTGCTGGTTGAAGACCGTCTGCCCTTCGTTCTCTTTATGGACGAACCCGAAGTGAGCATGCACATCGAATGGCAGAAACAGCTTATCGACCTTATTCTGCAACTTAACCCCAACGTACAGATAATTCTTACCACACATAGTCCGGCCGTAATAATGGACGGATGGATGGATAGGGTGACCGAAGTGAGTGATATTACAGTGGAATAGGGAATGAATTCGAGCGCTGATAAGTTGATGAGTTTGCAAGTTCACGAGTTAACAAGTTGACAAGCCTACAAGCTTACGCGTTAACAAGTTGCCAAGGTTGCGAGCTAACAAGCTAAGAGGTGCAGCCATCTTTTCACCCTTTCACCCTTTCACCTTCTCACTTTTTCACCCTTTCACCTTTAAAACATACTTCTCCATGCCCAAAGGCCTAAAAGAACATTTATCGTCTTCGTACTTCGAAGCAGCCAACAGAATGACGCCCAAAAGGGCGCGTAGGCGCATCGTAGCATACGTTGAAAGCTACGACGACATATTCTTTTGGCGCACGGTGTTGAGCAGTTTCGAAGATGCCAGCCGATATTTCGAGGTGATGTTGCCATCGAAAGAGAACAAGTTGGAACGGGGAAAGAAAGCCGCATTGATGAGTTTGATTGGCGAGAAGGTGGGTAACGACATGATTGCCTGTGTGGATGCCGACTACGATTACCTGTTGCAAGGGGCATCGCCACTTTCGAAAGCCATACTGAACAATCCCTTTGTGTTCCACACCTACGCCTACTCTATCGAGAACCTGCAATGTTTCGCAGGCGGATTACACGAGATTTGTGTAGCCGTCACACTAAATGACCATCTTGTTTTCGACTTTCCCGACTTCTTTTCACGCTATTCGCGCATCGTGTTCCCACTCTTCGTATGGAACATCTGGCATTATCGCATGGGGCGTTATGCCGAATTTACACTCACCGACTTTAACCGTATGATAGACTACGGCAGGTTTTCGTTTCACCGTACAGAGGAACAATTGGGCAAGCTTCAAAGCAGAGTTGACCATAAACTGCGGCAATTGCGCCAACGCCATCCTAACGCCAAGGCTAGCTGGATTGAGGTGAAGACCGACTTGCTTAGGTTGGGCGTTACACCCGAAACCACCTACTTATATATACAAGGACATCATTTGGCCGACACGCTAGTAATTCCTATGCTTGTGCGCGTATGCGAATATCTTGTACGCGAACGCGAAATGGAGATTCGCCAACAAAGCGTACATTCCACACAGATGCGAAACGAACTAGCTTCTTACGCCCATAGTGTGGCAGACATGGCGCCTATGCTGAAGAAAAGTAAGGTGTATACAGATGCTGCTCCTTTCCTACAAATAAAGAAAGACGTGGAAGAGTTTTTGCAGAAAAGTGAAAAACAGGTGACGAGTTGATTAGTTTAGAGTTTATGAGTTGACAAGTTTATGAGTTGACAAGTTAACAAGTAGACGAGTCTATGAGTTTATATGTTAACCAGTTGACGAGTTAACAAGATGTAGAAAATGCTGCCGTTAACTGCAAAGCTATTGGCTTAACTCCTTAACTCCATAACTTCTTAACTCCTAAAAAAGAACTCCTTACTCCCTACTCCCTTACTCCTAAAACATACTGCAAATGCCTCATGGCATGCCCTCCCCATTGGTTATCATCCACATATTGAAAGCCAACGCTAGCATATAGCCTTTCGGCCTTGGGGTTACCCTTGTCAACAAGCAGACCCACGGCAGGTAATTGCAGTTGTTTGGCCTTTTCTATGGTAGCTTTCAACAGCGCCTTGGCAATGCCTTTGCCTCGATAACGCGCATCAACAGCCAAACTGTCTACATATAATTCACCTGCTGCAGTCTCGTCGTCCATATTGCCAAAGTCGCGATTAAAACGCGCTAAGCAACCCTGAACAAAGGCCTCACGCAGCCGATGCAGGCAAGCACCATCGTAAGAAGTGCAGACGCCAATCACTTCGCGTTGAGCATTGAGAGCCACAAGCGTGTTGAGGTAACTGTATTGGCTATCTGTGCGACAGACCAAATCTGTCATTAAGCCATGAAAACCCAACAATCCATGCTCTTCGCCTGCAAAATACAGGCAGCATTCGTGGTTCATCGCCTCCATGATAAGGCGTGCGATGTCGGAGGCTTGGCTTATTTGCGCTTGTTCGATTGTTATCATCTGCGAAAGAAATATTATATATTAGAGGTTATATTCATTACGCGAGTTCGGGATAAAACACAATTGTTATGCCTTCTGTTGCGTAACACTGGTTGGCAAGATAGCCATTCGTTCACCTGCCCTGTTTTGTTCAAAGGGCGTGGTGTCTTATTCCAAACTCGCCAATGAACCATTCCGTCGTTCGCATTTTCATCATTTCGAGAATGCGCTTTCTAAGTCCTGACGATGCATTATTACATTAACCGTCGTGTTAAATATGTTTTGGACCACAGTTCCATGTCATCTGGAATGCTGTTCCAGTTGAATTGGAACACTGTTCCAACTTATCTGGAACAGGAGTCCAACTTAGCTATAACAAAGCGGGAGCTTAAAAAGCTCACTACAAGAGCTTATCGGATGAGGTGTGAAAGATGGCGCTTGGAGGTAGGAAGGGTGAGTTGGTGACGGTGATTGGCTGTGGAATGAACCGCCTAGATGGTGCCAAGCTAGTATCAAACGTTACGCGAATTCGGGATAAGATACGATACTTTCTTGAGCAAGATTAGATAAAAAACGAATAGCTTTCTCGCCAACTAGCGCTACGCGATAGTTAACATGGCGAACATTTCTTATCCCAAGCTTGCGTATTAATTGATGAGGCCCGACAAGTCTACCCAATCCGACTGGTCAAAGTCGTCTGACTTGTCGAGCCTTACCACCCAATCACCTAATATTATAATTGGCTAAACGGTCATCAATCGAAAAACAACATACGTTCTACCCAATAAGTTAGGATGC
Source organism: Hoylesella loescheii DSM 19665 = JCM 12249 = ATCC 15930 (assembly GCF_000378085.1). Lineage (GTDB taxonomy): Bacteria > Bacteroidota > Bacteroidia > Bacteroidales > Bacteroidaceae > Prevotella > Prevotella loescheii. The sequence goes on along the minus strand of NZ_KB899215.1, from coordinate 72,449 downwards.
CGGCAAGATATCCAACGAAGGCCACCCACGTAATACGTTTCATGTACCAGCCAAAGGTTATCTTCTCTAAACCCATCACCACAACGCCAGCCGCACTGCCAATGATGAGCATCGAACCACCAACACCGGCACAATAAGCCAACAACTGCCAGAAAATACCATCTACGGCCATGTCGCCAGTTGGTGCAATGGGGTACATACCCATACATCCTGCCACGAGCGGAACGTTATCTACAATGCTAGAAAGCACACCGATGATGCCCGTTACCAAGTAGTGGTTGCCGCCACTGATGCTTTCCAACCCACGTCCCATGGCCGTAAGCACGCCAATCTCAGCCAAGCAGCCCACAGCCATCAAGATACCTAGGAAGAAAAGGATAGTACCCATGTCTATCTTACGCAGCAAGGCAATAACGCGAGCCGACATCGAGTCATCTCCAAGATGTGTTCCGCGGTAGAATATCTCAGTGGCAGTCCACAAAACGCCCAATACGAGGAGTATGCCCATGTAGGGAGGCAGGTCGGTAAGATAGCGGAAGATAGGCACGAACATTAGTCCGCCAACACCAAGGAAGAAAATGATGCGACGTTGCGTGCGTGTAAAGGCCAACGCACTGTCTTCTGCCGATTTAGACATAGCAGGCAGATCGCCCTTCAACATATATTGCATGATGAAAGCAGGAACGAGCATCGACACCAGCGAAGGCAATAAAATCTCGGTGATTACGCCAACTGTAGTGATAGAGCCAGCAATCCATAGCATAATGGTGGTTACGTCGCCGATGGGCGAGAAAGCGCCTCCCGAGTTGGCAGCGATAATCACCAACGCGGCATACACCATGCGGTCTTGCTTGTCGGCCACCAGTTTGCGTAGCACCATAATCATCACGATGCTCGTTGTAAGGTTGTCGAGGATGGCCGAAAGAATGAAAGTCATAAAGGCAATGCGCCACAACAGTCCACGTTTGCTATGCGTTTGTATGGCATCGCGCACGAAATTGAACCCGCCATTGGTGTCAACAATCTCTACGATAGTCATCGCACCCATGAGGAAGAACAGTGTTTCGGCCGTTTCGCCCAAATGCTCTCTCAGGCTTTCGCCCACATGCGCCAATATGCCAGCAGTATTACCTGTCAATTCGGGCATGCCAGACAGAACGAATTCGGATGGGTTAACCATGAAAAGCGTCCAGCAAGCCACACACATCAAAAGCGCCACAGGCGCCTTGTTCACCTTCGTCAAGCTTTCGAGGGCTATGCAAAGATAGCCCATAATGAAGACAACGACGATTGCCAATGTCAATGAAGTCATTTCCCTACTATTGTTTTATGATATAACGTACAGGCGCGCCACGCAAACACCGTTCGTTTAAGGTGATATTGTTAGGTTGGCCTTTAACGCTGCAAAGATAACAAATATATTGCAATTATTTAGTTTGTAAGTTCGCGAGTTTTTGAGTTTGTGTGTTTTCTAGCTGATAAGGAGAGAAGTTTGGAAGTTTGAGTCAAGAAACAAACTATTAACTCATAACCTCACGAACTTATAAACTCATCAACCAACAAGCCCATCAACCCACAATTATAAACCATCTCAGACACTTAAAAAAACATCAACTCAATGCCTATCAACTCAAAAACTTATCAACTCAAAAACTCAAAACCTCACCTCCCCCACCTTCCTATGCCAATTTGTCAGCATTGTGACGGGCATCCACTCTTGGCACAAGCTTTGTTTATGAAGTAAGCGAACGGCGGCGGCCTATGCGCCACATACTCCGTTACACCTTATTATATATATGGTGTGCCGCACCGCAAGGCCACAGCCGCGAGTAATTAAACAACGAACAAAAATATAAAACAAAATATTCTTATGGGAAAAATTATTGGAATTGACTTAGGAACAACTAACAGCTGCGTTGCCGTTTTTGAAGGCAACGAGCCAGTGGTAATCGCCAATAGCGAGGGCAAACGTACCACGCCTTCTGTGGTGGGCTTCGTTAAAGACGGCGAACGCAAGGTGGGCGACCCCGCCAAACGTCAGGCCATCACCAACCCCAAGAACACCGTTTACTCGATTAAACGATTTATGGGAGAGACCTACGAGCAGAGCCGCAAAGAGGCTGAGGCCATGCCTTACACCGTAATAAACGAAAACGGACTGCCTCGTGTGGATATCGAAGGCCGAAAATACACACCGCAAGAAATATCGGCGATGATACTTCAAAAGATGAAGAAGACCGCCGAAGACTATCTCGGACAGGAAGTAACCGATGCCGTTATTACGGTTCCTGCGTACTTCTCCGACTCGCAACGTCAAGCAACCAAAGAAGCCGGACAAATTGCTGGCCTCAACGTACAACGTATCGTTAACGAGCCAACGGCTGCCGCCTTGGCATACGGCGTAGACAAGGGCAACAAGGACATGAAGATTGCCGTGTTCGACCTTGGTGGTGGTACGTTCGATATCTCCATCCTCGAATTTGGTGGTGGCGTATTCGAAGTGCTTTCTACCAATGGCGACACCCACTTGGGCGGCGACGACTTCGACCAAGTGATAATCAAATGGCTGGCCGATGGCTTTAAGGCCGACGAGGGAATCGACCTAACGAAGGACCCCATGGCCATGCAACGTCTGAAAGAGGCTGCCGAAAAAGCTAAGATTGAACTGTCGAGCACCACGTCGACCGAAATTAACCTGCCTTATATATCGGCAGAGGGCGGCGTACCCAAGCACTTGGTGAAGACCTTGACGCGTGCTCAGTTCGAGCAATTGGCACACGACTTGATACAGGCTTGTCTCGTACCATGTCAAAACGCCATAAAGGATGCCAAGCTGTCTACATCGGATATCGACGAGGTTATCCTCGTAGGAGGTTCGAGCCGCATCCCTGCCGTGCAGACATTGGTAAAGAACTACTTCGGCAAAGAGCCTTCGAAGGGTGTTAACCCCGACGAAGTGGTGGCCGTAGGTGCTGCCATTCAGGGTGCTATCCTCAACAAGGAGAGCGGTGTGGGCGACATCGTGTTGCTCGACGTTACGCCTCTGACGCTGGGTATCGAGACAATGGGTGGCGTAATGACCAAGCTTATCGAGGCCAACACCACCATTCCGCACAAGAAGAGCGAAACGTTCTCTACAGCAGTAGACAACCAAACGGCTGTTACCATCCACGTTTTGCAGGGCGAACGTCCTATGGCTTCGCAGAACAAGAGCATCGGACAGTTCAACCTCGAAGGTATCGCACCCGCTCGTCGCGGTGTTCCACAGATTGAAGTAACGTTCGATATCGACGCCAACGGCATCCTCAACGTGTCTGCCAAAGACAAGGCCACGGGCAAGGAACAGAAGATACGCATCGAGGCTAGCAGCGGATTGAGCAAGGAAGAGATTGAGCGCATGAAGGCTGAGGCTGAACAAAACGCAGCTGCCGACAAGGCCGAGCGTGAGAAGGTGGACAAACTTAACCAAGCCGACTCGATGATTTTCACCACCGAGAACTTCTTGAAAGATAACGGTGACAAAATCCCTGCTGACCAAAAGCCAGGCATCGAAAGCGCACTACAACAGCTTAAAGATGCCCACAAGGCTGCCGATGTTGCCGCAATAGACGCTGCCATCAACAACCTTAACAGCGTGATGCAAGCTGCTAGCGCACAGATGTATCAAGGCGCAGGCGGTGCTCAACCCGATCCCAACGCTGGTTTCCAAGGCGCAGGCGGTGAACAAGCACAAGGCGGTAGCACTGGCGACAACGTGCAAGACGCAGATTTTGAAGAAGTGAAGTAAAGAAATAAACCTTTATAGTAATCGCAGCAATCCTTACGGATCGCTGCGATTATTTTATAAAACATTCAACTGCACTAATTTAATAGTATGAACAACAAAAAATAAAGTTAAAAAATCACCAAGGAAAAACAAGAAATAATTTGTCTTCCTTTCCCAAGATCGACTACGACGATACAACCATCGATTTCAACCGAGACAAAGAACAATACTCCACTCTGACGCAGTTGGAAAGAAACAAATTGGTAGCTGCGCCTTCAAACTTTACTTTCCCTGATAACTCCTTAAATTAGGAGTTCACAGAAAACACATAACAAATGTATCCGACATTATAACTTCGGAAGAAACTATTTAGCAATATGAATAGACAGAAGATAGCAAACATAATTGACAGAAAATCGCATTCCAACTGGATATGCACCGCTTATGACTGGTTTATGGTTTCGACCATTCTCATAAGTCTACTTCCGCTTATGGTTATGAAGTCGCACAAAGTGTTTTGGTATACAGAACTTGGCTCAACACTTGTTTTTATTATCGATTATTTGCTAAGATGGGGCACAGCCGATATAAGAAACGACAATCGCAAGTCGGCATTCTTGACTTATCCGTTTTCTCTTATGGCAATCATAGACCTGCTATCAATCTTACCTGCCATCACTCTGCTTAACCCTGCATTCAAGCTATTCCGATTTGTGCGCCTGTTAAGGCTGACAAGGGTGCTGAAGATATTTGGCATATCGAGTAAGGTAAGACTGTTCATGTCCATACTTTACAAAGAGCGTCAAGTGCTATCCTCGGTTTTAGTGTTGGCTCTGCTGTACATCTTTGTTACAGCACTTATATTGTTCAATGTCGAACCACACATAAATCCATATACCGGTCAGCAAACATTTCATTCCTTTTTCGACGCTTTGTATTGGGCCACAGTAACGCTTACCACTGTTGGCTATGGAGATATGTGCCCCGCCACCGATGTAGGAAGATTTGTCAGTATGCTCTCGTCACTGTTTGGTATAGCTGTAATCGCACTGCCTTCTGGCGTAATAACAGCCAGCTATCTTGATGAACTAAGAAGGAAACGAGATAGGTAGACCTCCAAAATGAAACAGATAGTTTCAAATCCATCTCCATGATGATGAAAAGAAAGGCACTATACCAAGCCACCTAACAATAGAAGAGGAACAGCCTTAACGCAAAAAATATCCTCCTTCATGTCTGCCTATACAATATAATTTACTATATTTGCAAACAATTAGATAACATTCACAAAACATTTAATAACTAAAAAAAGAGGCATTAACCGAGAATGAGATTAGGTAGACTTAAGTCGCCCAAAAACTTGGCATGAGTTACACCAATACGAATTCTTACGTTTGCAATCGGCACCAGCCAAATCTTGAACAACTAATGCAGATAGCCGAGACAATGGATAAATACATCGACATGAAAATTCGTGTAAACGAGTATCATGTGAACTTGTTCACAAATGGTCGAGTGCAACTGAATTTATGCAACCTAGCCCTTATTATTACGAATTTATTAAGATAAAAAATAACTGTAACACATTAAAAAACATTATCATGACCCACAAGATGTTTATTTCACATAGTAGCGTACAAAAACCTTATGTAGAAGAATTGGTCAAACTAATAGGAACTAATTATTTAGTTGTTGATAAATATACTTTTGAAAGTGGAGAAAAACTCTGGGAAGAAATTCGTAGTAAGATTAATGAGTGTAATCACTTTGTGTATCTGATTTCAAAGGAAGCTTTAGCATCGAATTGGGTCAAGCAAGAAATTTCCTACGTTAGAGAAAGAATAGACGATGATGCCATAAACTTCTATCCTGTAATCATTGATGAAACTATAGATGTAGACCATCCTGATATCTCAAAATGGATAAAGAAAGAGTATCTGATCAATAAATATATTAACCCACATATTCTTTCCATTCTACTGAAAAGAAAGATACTACGCAGTATTTGGAAAGAATTCCCATCACTACAGGAACAAAGTCATTTATTCATTGGTAGAGATGAGGAGTTGCAAGAATTATCTAAATTATATTTTGAGAATAGTGGCAACAGCAAAAATACTTTAATAGTCTCAGGGTTGAATAATATAGGACGCAAGCGGTTACTACGTGAATTTGTTTCTAAGCGTGTTGTTGTTAAAGGAGATAGTACAGATCTTATAGATATAAGGTTAACAGATACTGATAGTGTCTCTGAGTTTGCAATACAACTTAATGATATCTTGGGAAAATTTAGTTATGATTCTCTGTTGTTAAATATTAATGACAAGGAAAGAGCACTAGCTACGACTATATCTTTATTAAATCAGCTACATGAAGTGAAAGAGAGTATTGTCATCAATGATGACAATTGTATTGTGAAAAGTAATGGGCGGATTACTGAATGGTTTATTGATTTAGTAAAAGATAGTAGGCTTTGTAATCATTTGCATTGTAGTATTGCGTCTCGATATACTCCACGCCCAGATTTAAGTCAAATATTCCCTCACATCGTAACACTACAGATACATCCTCTTACCAATAGTAATATGGAACTACTCTTTAATGCATACTCAAAATTAAGAGATCTGTCAATACCCAATGCTGACATGAGGTTCTTTATAGACAAATTATCAGGCTATCCTGGACAAGTTTTGTTGATTATTAATTCCATAAAGCATAGCAATATCGCTATTGCCAAGAAGGATATTAACAAATTAATTTGTCAGTTTGATCAAAACTATCAAAATGTCTTATCGGAGATCAAAGACGATTCCCGAGCATTTCAGATTTTAATTCTATTATCTAATTTCGAGTTCATTAGTTACGATTATTTATGTCAGATTTGTGGAGAAGATATTGCTGATGTCTTAGAACAATTCCATTACCTGTCATTGACCGAATCGTTTGGATTGGGGAAACAATATATTTGCTTAAACTCTGCAATCACAGATTATATTAGACGCGTTAAATTTAAATTATCCCCTGAATACTCAAAAAAAATAAAAAAAATTACAAGTCAGATTATTATCGACACAGACGATAATATTACTGATATATCTTACCGTTTATATGCAGCTAAAAGCATTTTAAAAGAAGGAATTAAGGGAGGACGAATAGATGAACGATACCTTTTACCATCTTTCATTTTAAAAGTCATTACGGAAGAATATTATGCGGGTAATAATGATAATGTAATATATCTTGCAGACCGCATAAAGAAAGGATACCATAAAAAATCATATGAGGAAATTATTAGAAGTATAAACTACTGGTTGTGTTGCGCATTATGTCGCAATAAGGATAATCGCTTCTTTAGTGAAATAGAATATTTCAAAAATTCTCAATATTCTTACAACTTTCTAAAAGGTTTCTATTATAGACATCAAAAGCAATATGAGAGGGCAAAAGAGTTCTACGGCGAGGCTCTTAACAATGTAAAACGATATGATGATTACTCCTCAAAAGCTGAACATGAAATGGTTATGGTTTGCATGTTTCTTGGCAGATATGATGAAGCGTTAGATTTAGCTAGGCATAGTCATGAGAGAAACCCATCAAACAGTTACCATATTGAATCATATTTTCGTTGTCTTGTAAGAACGGCACATCCAGACAAAAATACTCTAACGCAACTAATGGATGATATGCATAATTCTTTTGACATACACAAAAATACTATTTACAAGACAATGAAAGCAGAATATACGTATTATGTGGACAAAGATTTCTCTAAATCAATTGAACTATTAAGGGAAGCCATATCCATGGGCAAGGACAGTTATCGTAATTACCCTGTGAAATCTTTAAAGGAAATTTGTAAAAAGATGGATGCAATTAGTATCTCTGATTCTATTATTAAAGAGTATGGTATTTCAACAGAAGATTCTATATTGTAGTAAGTTAAGAATGTGACAAATCACCGATATTTTCTAATCAACACCATTCAAATCGAGGAAAGATTTTGTAACAAAATAACATAAATCATTGATATTCAATACGAGATACACTTAAAGGAAGTAAAGCAAGAAACAAATACAAAACGCCTCAATAGCCCACAAAAGCTATTGAGGCGTTACATGTTTGCCTGTCTTTACACGCCTCACCTACTACTGAAAAGCCCCTTTATCTTCACCCAAAAACCACACAACACAATCAAAAACACAAACATTCCGCAATAGCAACAGCACCCTCTTTTCTCCTCTCATCCTCAAAAAACATCCCATCTATGCACCATACTAGCGCAAACTTTCCTATATTTGCATATTGGTACGCACGATCATCATATACTAACGAATGATGGACGGGTGCGACACAACCATCAAACAATCAGACTATGGCTACGGCAATCATCCTTTTGCAACTCGCAAGCGTGTTCACGTTCATCCTCGCTGGCATCCGAATGAAAGCATAAGCCCCATGAGCGCATCAATTAACGAACCCCACAAGTTCACCAACTAACAAACCCAAACACTCATAAACTTTAAATACTCACTAACAAACATCATGAAAGTAAACAATCTACTTGCCGCCATGTCCCTGTTCCTGTGCCTGCCCCTAACGGCTCGGGCGCAGGGAAACAACACGGGTATGGGTGGAGAAGACGACAACACGCCCTCGATTGCCGAACGGGTGCTGAAACTGGAAAAGAAGACCGACGCCTTTAACCTCTACCTCAACTTCGCCGCAGCAGCACGTGCCACCGAACATAACAGCACGTGGAAGGGGGCGTTTGTCAACCGACAGCTACGCTTGGAGATTAAAGGACACGTCACGGACAAGCTTTTCTATCGCCTCAGACAGCACCTCAACAGTGGCTACGAACCGCAAGGCGAAGACAATTTCGCCAAGGCCACCGACATGATGATGGTGGGTTACACCTTCAATCCTAAGTGGGAAGTGCAAGCAGGAAAGATCGGCCAGATATGGGGAGGCTACGAATACGACGAAAATCCGCTCTTTATATACCAATACTGCGACTTCGTTGGGCACATGGAATGTTTCGTTGCGGGTGCGCAAGTAACGTTCAAGCCCACACCAACCCAAGAGTTTGGCCTACAAATAACCGACTCGCACAATGGCACTTTCGAGCAAGAGTATGCCAAGGAGGCCAAAATGGCTGGCCCGAACTTTGCTACCGACCGCGAACAACTCACGCCCAGCAACATACCCCTCACCTATATCGCCAACTGGAACGGAAACTTCTTCAACGACCGACTACAAACCCGATGGGCATGGGGACTGCAAACGCAGGCTAAGGGCAAATATTCGCGTATGCTTAGCCTTGGTCAAAGGCTCAACTTGCCTAAACTGCAATGGTACATTGACTATTATGGGGCCGTTGACGAACTAGACCGTTTGCGCATCGCATCGGGCGAATTAACTAGCCTAGTAAACAACGAGAAAGACGTATTCTTCGGCAACGTGCACTACAACGCCCTCGTTAGCGAGGCCAATTGGCAGTTTGCACCGCGATGCAACCTCAAACTTCGGGGCAGTTACGAAACCACCAGCATTCCCCAATACGAGGCTTTAAAAAACTATCGCAAGTATTACAGCTATGTGGCCAGCCTAGAATACTTCCCCATCAAAGGACAAAACCTACGCCTTTTCTTGGCTTACATGGGTCAGAAAGTAGACTACAACCAAGCCTGCGGACTATCCGATTACCACATCAACAAGTTCGAGCTGGGCCTGATGTATCGCATAAAATGCTATTGAGGCAGGAGATCATTTAGGAGTTAATTTGAGGAGTTAAGGAGTTAAGGAGTTAAGCCAAATGTATAGGTGGCGTTAGTCATTTTTTCACCTTTTCACTCTTTCACCTTTTCATCTTTAGGAGTTAAGGAGTTAAGCCAAATGCCTTACGATTAACGGCATCCTTTCCTGCTCATTGTCAACTTGTACACATTAAACTTGTTAACTCGTCAACCAAGTTTAGCCAAACATCAGTTAACGAGTTGCCAAGCACACGAGTGTACAAGGAGAACTGCAACTCTGCAACAAGGCATTTGGCTTAACTCCTTAACTCCATAACTCCTTAACTCCTAAAAAGAACTCCTTAACTCCATAACTCCTTAACTTCTCAAACTAAAAAATAATCACCCCGCCCTGCCTTTTTTACGCAAGTTCTTGTTAACTTTGCAACAATGGAGAAACAAGCCGTAAATAACAATTGGAGCGAAAACGTCATCGTAGTTGATGCCGATTACGTAGACAACGTGGCATTCAACCTCATCGTTAACTTCGAACGCATCATCGGCCGACGCATTCCACAGGCCGACTTAGCACGCTGGCTCGACTGCATTGCCCTCGATGGAGGCGTGCGCAACGGCGAAAACAGCCTGCAAGTGGTGATGGTTCATGGCAAGACAAAGACCCAAATGGAGAACTTTTCGCCTGCCAACTTCGCCGACGAACTAAACGGCAAGGCCTTCAAAGACAACTTGGGCGAGTTCGCCATCGGCACATACGCCGTGGAAGACTTGGTTAACGCCACCGACTTTTTTCTCGACGTGGTGCAAACAGTATGTGCCCAGCCCGAAGTTAAGCGCGTGATGGTTGTGCCAAACGCCGAAAACGCCGAACTATACGAGGGCCTTCGCCGGCAGATGCACCGCCTAGACGACGATACCAAGCGCGTAACCGTCTTCGCCATGCAGCCCCTTCCCGGTGGAAATTTCCGCCAAGAGATATTGGGCTACTCGCTCATGAACGCCCTCGGCATAAGGAGCGACGAGATAAACGCCCAATAAACACACTGGCGTGCGCACCGAACAACATCTCCGCAACATCTTGCGGCAACACAAACATAGCAAACAGAAACAACAAAACGATATGGGAAAAGTTCTTATGATTGGCGCAGGTGGCGTTGCTACCGTGGCCGCATTTAAAATCGCACAAAACAAAACGTACTTCGGCGAGTTTATGATTGCCAGCCGCCGAAAGGAAAAGTGCGACGAAATAGTAGATGCCATACATGCCAAAGGCTATGATATGGACATCAAGACGGCACAAGTAGACGCCGACGACGTTGAACAACTGAAAGCCCTGTTCAACGACTTTAAGCCCGAATTGGTTATCAACCTGGCCCTACCCTACCAAGATCTCACCATCATGGAGGCTTGTTTGGCCTGCGGTTGCAACTATCTAGACACCGCCAACTACGAACCCAAAGACGAGGCACACTTCGAATACTCGTGGCAATGGGCCTACAAGCAACGCTTTGAAGAGGCAGGGCTCACCGCTATCTTAGGCTGTGGATTCGACCCAGGCGTAAGTGGCATCTACACGGCATACGCAGCCAAGCACCATTTCGACGAAATTCACTATCTCGACATCGTCGACTGCAACGCCGGAAACCACCACAAGGCCTTCGCAACCAACTTCAATCCAGAGATTAACATACGTGAGATAACCCAAAAAGGCTTGTACTACAAAGACGGAGAATGGCTCGAAACCGAACCGCTGGCCGTTCATCAGCCCATCACTTACCCCAATATTGGTCCGCGCGAAAGCTACCTGATGCACCACGAAGAGCTTGAAAGCTTGGTGAAAAACTATCCCACCATTCGTCAGGCACGCTTCTGGATGACCTTCGGACAACAATATCTTACCTATCTCGACGTGATACAAAACCTCGGCATGTCGCGTATCGACGAGATAGAATACGAGGCTCCGCTAGCCGATGGTTCGGGTAAACGCGTCAAAGTGAATATCGTTCCCTTGCAATTCCTTAAAGCCGTGCTGCCCAACCCACAAGACTTGGGTGCCAACTACGATGGCGAAACATCCATTGGCTGCCGCATTCGTGGCGTAAAAGACGGCAAGGAACTTACATACTACGTTTACAACAACTGCAAACACCAAGAAGCCTACAAAGAAACGGGCATGCAGGGCGTTAGCTATACCACGGGTGTGCCGGCCATGATTGGTGCAATGATGTTCTTCAAGGGCCTCTGGCGCAAGCCAGGTGTATGGAACGTAGAAGAGTTCGACCCCGATCCATTCATGGAGCAGCTTAACATACAAGGACTGCCTTGGCACGAAGAGTTCGGTGGCGACCTTGAATTGTAGTCCTTAAAACACTCCCATCATACCTAAAACAACAACAAATGGCAAAAGAAGAAAGCAAACAACTTTCGCCCGATGAGGCCAAGCTCAAGGCCCTTCAAGCGGCGATGAGCAAGATAGAGAAAGACTTTGGCAAGGGCTCGATAATGAAAATGGGCGACGAGCAGATAGAGAATGTAGAGGTGATACCCACAGGCAGCATCGGCCTAGACGTGGCCTTGGGCGTTGGTGGCTATCCACGCGGCCGCATCATCGAGATATACGGCCCCGAATCGTCGGGTAAAACCACACTTGCCATTCACGCCATTGCCGAAGCGCAAAAGGCTGGTGGCATTGCCGCCTTTATCGATGCCGAGCATGCCTTCGACCGTTTCTATGCCGAAAAGCTTGGCGTAGACGTGGCCAACCTTTGGATTTCGCAACCCGACAACGGCGAACAGGCACTCGAAATAGCCGACCAGCTTATCCGTTCGTCGGCCATCGACATCCTTGTTATCGACTCCGTAGCTGCCCTTACCCCCAAAAAGGAGATTGAAGGCGACATGGGCGACAACAACGTGGGTCTGCAAGCACGACTGATGAGCCAAGCCCTGCGCAAGCTAACGTCCACCATTAGCAAAACCAACACCACGTGTATCTTCATCAACCAGTTGCGCGAGAAAATCGGCGTGATGTTCGGCAACCCCGAAACAACCACTGGCGGTAACGCATTGAAGTTCTATGCCAGTGTTCGTTTGGATATTCGCAAGGTTACGGGCATTAAAGATGGCGATACCATTGTGGGCAACCAGGTGCGTGTAAAAGTGGTGAAAAACAAGGTTGCACCGCCTTTCCGCAAAACCGAATTCGAAATAACCTTCGGTGAAGGCATATCGAAAGTGGGCGAAATTCTCGACCTTGGCGTTGAATACGACATCATTAAGAAAAGTGGTTCGTGGTTCTCGTACAACGACGCAAAGCTGGGTCAAGGGCGCGACGCCACAAAGGCCTTGCTCAAAGACAACCCCGAGTTGTGCGAAGAGCTAGAAGCCAAAATCATGCAAACCATTAAGGATAAGCAAGATTAAGGATTAACCCTCTACCCCTTGCACGCCCCAATGGACTAGAAAGCATCAAAGCGGAACGGACATCAGCCCGTTCCGCTTTTTCTTTTTCCTTTGCCCACATCGTAGCTGAGCCGCTATCGCCACCAAACGCAAACATGCTTTTATCCCAAATTGGCCGTTGCCTTTACCTTAAATTGGCCGCTAGAACCTGTGCAGGCTTTGTGTCTTGCAGGGCATCTTATCTGTCTCCTTCAAGGTATGGCAAACTACGTCAAGATAATAAAACAAGCGAGATGCCGACAACCAAACGAAAGATGGACTGGAAACAAAGGAAACAACCTAAAATAATTGGTAAGCGGTATAACCACCAATTGGGGTTTAAACGTGTGGCAGGGCGCAGAACGGCTTTGCCCATACGGCACACAACACCCTTTCTCCTTAAAAACAGCAGGCCAACACGGCCACCAAGACATTCCCCACTTGCAACGAATGCTGCCATAGCCCATCTGCGTGCCCTTATCGCTTATCCCATGCAAGGTCCGAACAGGGCGCACATCTTCTATAAACAGCTAAAAGGCGAACCCCATACCATTGTGCGGTCCGCCTTTTGTCAATCTAGGCCGTGGCCCAACAACAGTCGTCTCACCTAACTTTATTAAAGTATAGTGTCATCAGCCCATTTTGGGTATTCTCTCTGTAAATCAACCGTTGGTTGTTATTTTCGAAATTCATGTCGAACGTAACGTGTTCTCCACTATCGCTAACGCCAGAATATCTCCCCCCTTCATTCTTCCAGGTAAAGTTCGTTGTTGTCTTAACGCACCTGCCGTTCTCTGGGTAATCCAAATATATGGTAAGCCCCAGCACACTGGCCACAACAGAGCCAGACAAACATTCACCAGGCTTCACCTGCACCACCGTTTTGCCCACGCTTGCCTTAGTTAACTGCCAATAACCAACAAGGGGATCTAGATAACTATAGTCAACTCCCTTTTTATGCAGCACTTGTATCTCGTCTCCGTATAAGCCGTTCTTCCAGCTAAATATTAGTTCCTTGCCTATCATGCGATAGTTAATGGAGGTTCTCTTGCCCCTATCGGTAGGCGAGTCTGCAGCAACAACCATATCAAACACGCCATTATTGGCGGTGTATTCGTAATATATGGACTTAAGCTTGCAAGTACCATCCCTGCCATCATACCAATCGTAATGTATTCGGTTTCCAGAGATGCGCCATACCGATTTCTGGGAACATTGGTTGGAGGGAAACCACCTATATCCCTTGTTACTGCTATTGTTATTTCCCACGTAAATATACCAGTCGCCATCTAACGAGGTGCTACCCTCATTATCGTCTTTACTGCAAGACGAAACAAGCAACGCCAAAACAGCAAATGCCAAATAAATAAACTTTTTCATAAGATTTCCATTTTTTGAAACATAATTAATCCTTTCAAAGATAGAAATTTGTTTGTTTCCCTCCAAAGTTACGCCGCGATTTTCTCTTATTTTAACTACTGGGGTTCAGTCGTAACCCCATCTAGCCAGAAGTCACCAGAACCCAAGATACCACACATGCTGTACCCCAATACGGCAAAGTCCATACCACGGTAAGAGATACTGCCGCCCTACACTTCTCCCATTGTGTCAACACAAAACAAAACGTCTTCTAGCACAAAGCCAACGCTTAAGAGATCTAAACAACAGAGAAAACAGGCAAGTTTACGACATTGAAAGCCACCCACACGGCGACAAGCACCCACTATTCAGGTTCGTTCTCGCTCGTCTATAACCGCTAATCCCATCCCAAATAAATCTTTAACGCCAACCGCCAGCCCATCTTCTGCAACGCCACATCTATACCCTTTAAATGCGTTTTTAAACAATACGGTGCGTTAACGCTATCATATACTGCTGTTCCAGCTTATATGGAATCGTGTTCCGGCTTATATGGAACAGGGTTCCAACTTATATGGAATAGTGTTCCAGCTTACATGGAACACCACGCTTCATTAAAAACCACTGTGCAAAGGAATGATTATGGCATTCGTAACGTTTAATAGGTGCAGCGCCATCCCATATCTTGGAGGTGACGATCAAGCAAAAGATGAGAAGTAGGGAATTAACGGGGCGAGGCTCTTCACGCGCGCATACGCGCGCGTTCAATTAATATAAATCTGCTTGGAAAAAATAAAAGTAAGCGTTGAACTATTGGAAGGCAGTTTATCACCAATGCCTGTTAAGCAGATTGCTAACATATCTAGCCCAACATGCACCACAACAACGAAGCATATTGCCCCTCGTTTCACCTTGGAGAGAGGCTGGGTATGAGAGCCGTATTTAAAAAGGCGAGTTCTGGACAGCCATTGAAGGCCATTCCAAAACTCGCCCATCTGTTGTTATGCCTTTGTTGGAAGAGGCCGCGAGAAGTTAATACGCCGTGCCTGCACCAACCATGGGCATCATTTCTTCATCATTTTCTCAGTCTTCTTGCTACCATCGGCATACGTGGTAACAACGATATTCACACCTTCGAATGGTTGTGACGACTGCAAACCTGCTGCGTTGTAATAGCGCACACTTACCACGCGCTTGCCTGCGGTTGGCTTTTCGATACCCGTAGCGGGCTGTCCCTTCACCGTTAAGGCACGTTTGGCAGGCGTAAGTGTCTGATTGCGTTCGCTAGGAATACTCAAAACGTAAATCTGCTTGCCTGCACATACCAAGTTTCCAGCGGGGTCGAAGGCCATTTGGTATATTTCTTCGCCAAAGCCTCCGTAGCTATATTTCTTGGTAAGTGTGGGCGTTGAGCCGTTCCATGCAACGTTGAAGAATTGCAATGCCAAACTGCCATCGCATATTACGAGGGTCTTGCCATCATCGCTAACGGCAAATCCCGACCTGCGCGAACCGTTAAGGTTCTCTACCCAATCGGCGTTGCCAGAATTGAAGGTGACTTTTCCGTCCTTGTCTACGAACATCAGCGAAGGCACACCTTTGCTATTGTTGCCCGCTCCACGGAATTGCACCACCCAAAGTCCACCATCAGGACCAGCTGCTAGGTTGTCATCGGCATTGATTAGTCCGCTAACCTTAAACGTCTGACTAGGTGCCTTATTCCACGAGGTAAGTACCGATCCATCGGGTTGTCCGATGTTGTATACGCCGATAGCTGCCTTCATGTCTTCCAAGCAAACGTATAACTTGGCATTGCTGCCGCTACCCGTTGCCAAAACCATTGAAGCCGACGAGCCAACATTCTGTCCGTCGTTGGTGATTAGTCCGTCTTCATCAGGCTTACCAACGAAGAACTGCTCGAATGTGCCATCCATCTGGGCAGGGTTAGCGATAAATACGCCCGGATTTTCGTCGCTAAACTCGGCAATATAAAGTTTGCCTGTTGGGTCTACGCTCATTCGATAGTTCCCCATCAGCTTTTGTCCGCCCTTGTACGGGGCAGCATTGGTGCGCACGCCATTAGCATCGCACACGTAAATGCCTGTCACATCGAGTTTCTTCTTATTGGCTTCGCCCACATACATACGACCGAAGAAGTCGCTTTCGGTGCTCTTGTCGATGGCCACCGCAGCACGATTGTAGGTTGTGGAAGCCGCTTCGGGGTTGATGCGGTTGATACTTGCGATGCGATTTCCTGTGAGGCTAACGGCCCAGTTCAACTCTTGTTGCTTGCCGCCAGGCAACTGGTCGGTGGCAAATTCAAAGCTGTTGTGGCCAGCCTTTACGCCAGCGAGTGGCAATTCGCCTACGGTCGCACCCGACTTAGCGTCTGTAAACACCAATTTAGCGGCTGTTGGTTCGTCATTAGCATCAAACGAGAAGGTGTAACGTTCGCCAGCCTGTGCCAAACGCAGGTTATAGGCATACACACCTTTCACTGCGGGCTGGTCTACACCCTTGGTGGTGAAGTTGGTCAGCACGCTGTCTGTTACGAGCGTAAGGATGATGTCGACATCCTTCACCATGGCCGTGGTGGCCATAAAGCCCACTTTCTCAAGCGGCTTAGCAAGATCAAGCGTAGTTGCCTTTATCAATTGAGCCTTTTCCAAACCTTCACTCACGTCGAAGAGACGCAGTCCGGCCACCTTCGCATCTTTAAGATAAGGCGTGGCCAAGAGGGTATGTTTGGCGTATTTAAAGAATACGGCACCAGATGCAGTAGCCACTTCGCCCTCGTTGCCCAATATATCGGCAGACAAACGGCCAAGTATCTCGCTGTCTACATTAGATGTTGTTGCGGGCTTAAACTCCATCGGCGAGGTTACGTTGCCATCTACCATCCACTGATCGTCGGCAAAAGGCGATGCAGACAACTTGTAATCGTTACCCAATTTCACCTCGGTGAAGTTGCTGCTGGCGTTGATGGTTTTCTCTGTAAAGAGCGAAGAGGTGATGGTATTGTTCTCAACGTAGAGTATTAAGTTTCTCACCCCCTTGGCAACACCGTTGGCATTGGTTCCGCCAACAGCTATTTTGCAACTCTTAGCAGCACCACTCACGGCCACCGTCTTACCCATATCGGCGTTAAGGAAGTTGGCTGAGCTTTGTGTAGAGAGCCACTCAATGGGGTTGGCATCCATGTCTTGCCATTTAAAGATGCGCAACGTGCCACGTTTGTAACCTTTGTCCGTTTCCACTTCTCCATCGTTAAACTGGCATTCCACGCTGTTTACGCCCACCAATTGGCCGTCAGCAGTAAAGGCGATGTCGTTCAAACGGCTGTGGAAACCCTTGTTATCGGTTTCGGCTGCTGGCAGTCCGTTAGTGCTTAGTTGTTTTTCAATCTTCCTTGTGGCGTTGTTCACCAAGTAAAGCTGTGGTGTCCCATTGTCGTCGGTTAATATAACGGTCTTGCCTTCACGACTGATGGCGCGCTTAACCTTACCCTTAATGGGCAGCGTAACGGGCTCTTCTGCCTTCATGTTCAGTGCTTGGGGCATGCTCAAGTAGGCTGGTTGCTCAGGATCGGGATAGTTAACGTAAGTGTCAGAAGGAGGTTCGTAGCCCTCGGCCTCAAGATATAGTTTGGTGTAAGTGGTTTGATCGGCCTTCACCACCAGCTTTTCCATGCTCTGTGCCACGAGATTCTGATACTCGGTAGACGTGGCTTCGGCAGTGAATTTGCCTTGTTCCTTGTAGCCTTTAAGGGTGGCTCGCACGGTGTATTCGCCTGGTTCGAGGTCTTCGAACACAAAGATACCATTATAAAGTGAGTCTACCTGATAGGTTTTCACGGACTTTTCGCCCTTAAAGAGCGTCACCGTGGCCCCGTTCAGGGGCATCCATTGGTCGTTGGTACGCGGTGCATAACGGAACACGGGATTAACGATAATCTCGTGAAGGTCTTTCACCGTACCCATGATATAACCCGTTGTTTCGGCTGGGAGATTAAAAATAGCGGCCAATCCGCGCGACATTCTGATGGCATCTTGCTTGCAATAGTCGGGGTTTAAAGCGCGATGGCGAGCTGGTTGATAGGTGTGGAAATAGCCTTCGATAAGAAAGCCTGGCACACCATGCTTCAAAACACCCAAATAGCCTTCGTAATCGCCATGTTTGCCATGACGAACGGACGAGCTATGATAAAATGAGATGTCGCCACGAACATTCACATTGGTTCGGCTGTAATAGCTTTGCGGGTCCAGTTCGTCCATATAATGTGGTTCCCACATTTTAAGAGCCATGTCTCGGCTACCTGGTACCAGGTCACCATCCTTACCGTCTTTGCCACGATAAAGAATAAGGGGATAGTTGGTGTTTCCCCCATCGGTGGCGGCATTAGAGTGTACCGAGATAAAGAAGTCCATGTTGTTGGCGTCCACCTCTTCGCAAATCTCCGACAAAGGGCGGTCGAACTTATCGTTTTCAGGGTCGCCTGTAACGTAGGGATATGGTCCATTGCCTGTTCGCGAGAGCATGATGTTGTCTCGTTTAACACCCATCTTCACCAATTTATCTACCATAGGGAGGGTTCGCATCAGCACGGTTGTCGACTCGTAGAACCCTTTCTTGCCCGGTCTACCTGTTTCTGGCAGGTTGGGATAAGGTATGGTAGGCATCGGACGGTCGTTAGGTCCGTAGCAACCATGCCCAGGATTGAGGTAGATACGCAACTTGCTCGCGTCTTTTGTCTGTGCTTGCGCAAGGGCTGCAAAGGCCATTGCTATAAAAAGTAATATTTTCTTCATGGCTATTTGCTTTTAGTTACGTTGATGATATATGCTTTTCCGTCGGGCGTTGAGAATGCAATCTTGCCCGCCTGGGCCGACACTTTGGGGTACATCGCTATAAGCGAATCGGGTGTGAGCGACTGTTTGTCGCCTTTGAGATTGGTTGCCACGATACGCGATGCGTAAACAAACTCGCCATCGTCTTGATCGTACATGCCCACCACTGTAGCATCGTCCCACCATTGGGGTGCGCGCATCATGCCAAGTGGCTTTACATTGCTGCCATCGAGGTTGCAAACAAATGCCCCTTCTGCTCCCACGTAATACAAAATCTTAGTTCCGTCGGGCGAAAGTGATGGCCAAAGATAACTCTTGTCTTTACCATTGGGCGAGAGGTTGCGAGTTTTTCCGTTGCGCGAAATCATTAGCTGTCGGTTGTTAATACTCAACACCACGCCACTTTTGTCTGAAACCTTGCCCTCGAAACCCTTAGCGGTTACCTGTCCACGCGTAACGGGCAAGGCGGCTTGATTGTTTATGCCTACCCCTTGCAGGTTTCGCGTAGGGGCTACAAGTTCTCGACTCTGGCCCGATCCTAAGTTGATGCTGCGCAACGACACCATTCGGAGATGCCCAGAGGTAAACGAGTTTTCCCTGTAAACCACGCGTTTGCCATCGGGCGACACACGTGCGTCGTATCCCGCACCTGCTGCTCGCGTGATGTTTTGGGCTTTACCCGTGCTTAGATCTAGTTTAGTGAGTCCACTGTTGTCGTCTGCGGTGAGCAAAAGAAAATCTCCTTGCCCACTGATTGCCACTACCTTACTCCCCACATCTGGCGGAAGTGCCACGGGAACAAGGCTTGCGACGTTGAAAACTTGCGCCCAACCACCAACAGTCAATGTGGCGGCGAAGGCTAATAGTACTTTTCTCATACGAAGCTTGTTTTTAGGTTATATAATAATGTGAACGAAAATAGGCTTTCGTAGGCCGTGCACTTACGGCCGAAAGATGGTCTTTACGACGGTGCGTATGGAATGGCGCGCCTTTGGTTTTCCCCATCTGGCGGGTTTTCCATTGGTGTTTGGCACATTTACGCCACACTTCAACACCCTTAAATCGCCCTTCTAGCAGGCGTGTTTCGGCGTGTCTAGTCAGTAAAACAAATCAAATAATAAGCTTCTTACAGTTTCGCATTGCGCTGGTTCTTCGTTTGGCTTGCGCCTAATATGTCGTTTATTATTCCTCTAAAAAGTCCGATTTCAATATAAAATTGCATAATGTCACACATCCAGCGCTCTCTTTTGCGAAGTTAGGAAATTAATTGACATCTTGCAATAAGCCTTAAATTATTTTCATGATATTTAAATTTTGTAATGAAACTGCATGTAAGGAAATGGGGGAATGATAAGCCATTGAAAATGGAAAGAGGAGAATAGAAATGCCAAACATCCAGTAAATCAATGATGATTCTTAGCTAACAAGCAACGATACAACACACATTACGATCGCTATTATCAGCATTTTTCGTACATTTGCATCATTAACAAAAACCTCAACATCATGAAAACAATCGCACTTTGGATTATCGGTTGTCTTGCACTTACTGCAATAGGTTGCACCGAACGCACAGACAAACGAACAGAATTACCACTTAACAGTATTGACACAGCAAAACTTAAACCCGAACTGAAAGCCGTAGTGAGGGCCTATATCAAGGCGCATCCACGATATAAAACATTTTTATTAACACCAACAGAAATACCCGAAGAAAATTGGTTGGCATATATTGAACCCTATTTTCTTATCGGTCCTGCATTTGATGGTCTATACAACGGTGGAGAATTTGGCTTTACGCGTAGCTATCCCACAAGTTACTTCAACCTAGACGACCATATCGTTTTCGTAAAAACCATACAAGAAGATTTGACAATACTAGATAAGGCCGCCATTGATGCCTATAATAGGCTTGCCGAACCTCAAGACACATTCGACAAAGATACGCCAACACCATACGTATATCCAATAAAGAGTTACCTATTAAAGGCATGGGTGATGAGAACAGGCCTCAAAAGAACAACTGAACTCCTATCTACACGAGCCGACACATTTGCTACTATAAAAAGGATACCCTGTAATCTGCCCAACAAGGAATTGCTTTATTCCAATCGTAAAGCACGAAAATCAAGGCACGCAATAAAAAAAGACACCGCACTGAGCAACATCCCAGTAGCAGACAGCATATAGTCTGTGTGCTTAATCTCAACCTTTAATAAGTTTCTGGTTCTTGTTGCACACGCAGCAAAATGCTCTTTATCACATTGAATGACACGAAAAGTTGATTTCTTTTTTGTTAAATAAATAACAATTTGCTATCTTTGTGGTTCAAAAACAGCTATTCGGTGCATCAAAAAGCATTCGGAAGAAACAATGTTGAGAAATGAAAAGATGTGCAGCAGCATTATGTTGGGTGGCCATGGTATGGGCGCAAACAGCCAGGTCACAAACCCGATGCGTGGTGGCAGATATAGAAACACGCCGCCCACTGAAGGGTGTGCGAGTGACTACTGACACCAATGCCACCATCGAAACCGACTATACGGGCACATGCATCTTGCCTGCCACTTTCAAGTCGCTCGCGTTTGCTTCATACGGATACATGCGCCGACTGATGAATAGGAGCGAACTCACCGACACGGTGTTGCTTCTTCCTACCATGCTTAACGAGGTGGTGGTATATGGCAAGGCGCCAAAGCCAGGGTTCGACCTGCAAGAGGCTGCTAGGCGTAGTGCGCGAATAGGGGCAATGAAAGCACCAAGAGGAGTAAAATTCGACTTTTTTAGGATGTTCGATAAAAGTACAAGGCGACCCTCGAAGAAAGAACGCGAGATGAACGAGCGTATCCTTAAAACGTACTGATGCCCCCACCCCACAATCGTCCAACAAGCGAGCGTGCCATGTTAAAAGCGCATTCGCCTCACTGCTTACCATCACAAAGACAATCGTACACACCATAAATTGATATACAAACCTATTAATATAATAAGAAAAATGTACTTTAAGCAAATTATCCTCGGTGCATTAGGCCTGCTTTCGGCAACCTTTGCCCAGGCACAAGCTCCCAAAACAACGGCTAACTACCGTGTTGTGCCGCTTCCACAAGAGATTACCAACACATCGGCAGGCGCTTTCGCACTCAACGCCCAGACGCGTATAGCCTACCCAAAAGGCAACGCCACCTTGCAAAAAGATGCCGAACTGCTGGCGCAATATCTCTTTACGGCTACCAATATACGACCAGCACTAACCACCGCAGCACAAGGTCGCAACCTCATTCTGCTTTCGGCCACGTTGAAAAACAACAATAAGGAAGCCTATCGCCTAGAAGTGACCAAAGACCGTATCACCATCAATGGTGCATCGGCTGCTGGAACATTCTACGGCATACAGACTTTGCGCAAGGCGATACCCCAAACGGGAGCGCAAAGACTTAGTTTTCCGAGCGTAACCATCGCCGACCAACCCCGCTTTGGCTATCGCGGCGCGATGCTCGACGTAGCTAGGCACTTCTTCTCCTTCGAAGACGTGAAGACGTTTATCGACATCTTGGCCCTGCACAACATCAACCGCTTTCACATGCACCTTACCGACGACCAAGGTTGGCGTATCGAAATAAAGAAGTATCCACGACTAACCGAAGTGTCGTCGATGCGTCCCGAAACGATGGTTGGCCACGATGCAAGTAAGTTCGACGGCAAACCGCATGGCGGTTTCTATACCCAAGAACAGGCACGAGCCATCGTTAAGTACGCAGCAGATCGTCATATCATGGTCATTCCTGAGATAGACATGCCCGGACACATGGTTGCCGCCTTGGCAGCTTACCCTGAATTGGGCTGTACAGATGGCCCTTACAAGGTTCGTACCACGTGGGGCATTGCCGAAGAGGTGCTGTGCGCAGGCAACGACCGTACTTTACAGTTCGCCAAAGACGTGCTTTCGGAGGTGATGGACATTTTCCCTGCCGAGTATGTGTATATCGGTGGCGACGAATGTCCGAAGGTTAGCTGGGCAAAATGTCCGCGTTGTCAGGCACGCATCAAGGAGAAAGGATTGGCTGGCGACGGCAAACACACGGCAGAAGAACGTCTGCAAAGCTTCTTTATGAGTGATATTGCCAACTTTATCACCGCTCGCGGACGCAAAGTAGGTGGTTGGGACGAGATATTGGAAGGCGGAATAGCCCCCAATGCCACGGTGCTGTCATGGCGAGGAATGGAAGGCGGCATCGAGGCGGCACGCTTAGGCCACGACGCCATTATGTGTCCCGTGTCGCATCTCTATCTAGACTATTACCAAACCAATGCTCGCGAACACGAACCGCTGGCTTTCAACGGTTTCATACCTATCGAAAGAACCTACGATTTTAACCCCGTATCGCCTAAACTCACAGCCGAAGAATCGAAACACATCATTGGCGTGCAGGCAAATCTTTGGACAGAGCACATGGATAACTTCCCCCACGTGCAGTATATGGCGCTGCCACGATTGGCTGCAGCAAGTGAGGTGCAATGGACAATGCCCGAAAAGAAGAACTTCGACGACTTCGCCAACCGCATGCCGCAACTGCTCAACATCTATAATTTGAACAAATACCGCTACGGACGACATCTTTTCAACGTCAATATCGCGGTGTCGCCAGCCGAAAAGCCTGGTAGCCTCAACGTAACGCTCACCGCTCGCAATGGCGCAACCATCTACTATACCCTCGACGGAACACAACCCACGGCAAAATCGCAGCGCTATACACAACCGTTTACAGTGCAAAAGTCGTGCAAGTTGCGTACCATCGCCGTGTATCCCACCTTTACCAGCAGCGAAAACAGCGAAGATTTGCTTATCAGCAAGGCCACAATGGGCGAGGTGAAATACAATGTTGAACCAGATGCTAAGTACCCTGGCCTATCGCCGCGCGAACTTACCAATGGCCTACAAGGCAGCGTTATCTTCAACTCTGGCCGTTGGGTGGGCTACGTTGGTAAAGATCTCGATCTCACGGTAGACCTTGGCGAAGTGAAACCCATTCGCCTTATCAGTGTTCGCACGTTGATAAGTGCAGCCCAATGGATTATGCCCCATCGCGGATTATACGTTTGGGTGAGTACCGACGGCAAGAACTTCGAGGACATTTACGACCTGCCTGCCGACCCGATGCCAGCGAACAAGCCCGACTATATAGACACCGAAAATGTGCTTTTACCCATGGCGAAAGACGCTCGCTATGTGCGCATCAAGATGTTATCAGAAAAAAGCATGCCTGCATGGCATCCACATACGGGCAAACCCGGTTGGTTGTTCGTGGATGAAGTGACGGTAGAATAAATAAAGTACGCTTTTACATAATTAGTTGACGAATTAACAGGGCAGCAAATAAACAAGAGGCTGTGCCTGTTAATTCGTCAACGGGCTTATTGATCTGTTTGTTAAGGCAGGTTCTAAAAATTACCTTTGCTGTATTTTTAGCTTTTAACTGAGCAGATTTTGCTTACTTCTTGAAGGAGCATAGTGCACCCATGCGACTGAAAGAGTAAGCGAAAGATGCCAGATAAAAGCAAAAAGACAGTGAAGAGCAATACAAGGAACAACAAATGAACCTTTGCGGGGAATTTCTAGAACATGCCTTAACTTGATTCAACTTGCTTACTTGTCAACTCGCAATTCCCAAAAGGCAACGGCCGAAGCTGCAGCAACGTTGAGCGAATCTACGCCATGAGCCATGGGGATACGCACCACATAATCGGCCTGCGCAATCACTTCGCTTGGCAATCCGTCACCCTCTGTGCCCATAACGATAGCCAAACGCGGTTCGGCTTTCAACTGAGCATCGTTAAGTGGAATAGAATTATGCGTCAGTGCCATTGCTGCCGTGCGAAATCCCATAGTAGAAAGTTCAGCCAAAGGTTGTTCTGCCCACGTCCACGGCACAAGAAACACCGAGCCCATAGACACACGCACGGCACGGCGATTAAGTGGATCGCAGGCGTTTTTGGCCAAAACGACGGCATCGATACCCAATGCCGCAGCCGAACGGAATATCGCCCCGATGTTGGTTGTATCTGTAACACCGTCTATCACACACACTCTCGTGGCATGGGCACATACCTCGGCCACATTGCCCATTGGCTTTCTGCGCATGGCACACAACACGCCACGCGTAAGGGTATAGCCTGTAAGCTGAGCCAACAGCGTGCGTTCACCCGTATATATGGGCATCTCGCCACACCTCGCGATGATATCTGCGGCATCTCCCACGATGTGACGCTCCTCACACAGCATTGACAGCGGCTCGTAACCAGCATCGAGTGCCACACGTATAACCTTCGGACTTTCTGCGATGAACACGCCCTTATTGGGTTGGAGTCTATTGCGCAACTGCGTTTCGGTTAGCGCACTATACACTTCAACGCCTGGATGGTCGAGCGACGTTATTCTTTCTATCGACATAATAAGAGATTTTAAAAGTGAAAAGGTGAAAGGGTGAAAAGGTAAAAAATAGCTTCGCCTACCAAATTGTTAGCTTGTCTACTTGTTAACTGGTCAACCTAAAAGGTGAAATGACGGTTTAGCTCTACACCTCTCTATCCCTTAACTTTCGCATTTATCCTTCGTTAAGGTTCATTGTCTGCAAAAGCGTGCCGTCAGTTTTATACACACTTATCACGCCAGCTTCGTAAGTGGCGAACGTTGGCGGGTTTCCGCCTTTGGGAAAGGTTATCGAACCCAGATTACACACTACACCTTGGGGTGTGCGAGTTAATTCCCAAAGATGCGTATGACCATAAAATATGGCATCACACTTACCCAATGGGCGCTTCTCCTTATTATAAACATGACCGTGGGTGAGTATTAATCGCTTGTTGCCGTCAACAAGCAGCAGATAATCGGCCATGATGGGGAAGTTAAGCAACATCTGGTCGACCTCCGAATCGCAGTTACCACGAATGGCCACAATATCATCGGCCATGGCGTTAAGTCTTTCCACAATTCCCTTAGGGTCTAGTCCTTCGGGCAATTGGTTGCGTGGGCCATAGTTAATAATGTCGCCTAGGATGCAGAGCATGTCGCATTTTTGCTCCTTATAAAAGTGCAATGCGTTTTCCAAAGCTGGCAAACAGCCGTGTATGTCTGAAATCAATAGATATTTCATTCTCAGTATATTAAATATGTTTGATGGTCTCGGCTCATGGCATTACCAGCCAACAAACCATAACCATGTTTGTTTATAAAAGACATTTAAATGTATCGCCACTCATCATTATGGGTCAACAATTCACCGCCTTACCTTAAAATAAAAGCAACTTGACAACATTTTGCGCCCCAACCATATTCTATGGCAAGACGCAAGCTAGCTTGTCGAGTTGCATACAAAGGTAACAAAAAATGCGTTTACACACCCCTTGCAACCTGCTTTTTTATCCATCGTCTCGTTACACATAAGATGTAACCCTGTTACTTATCAACTGGAACATGGTTACATATCATCTGGAACACGGTTACATGTCATCTGGAACAAGATTACAGCTTATGTGTAACAAGACATAAGGTGTGAAAGCTGTTTTTAAAGCCTCATCTAACGCCTTGCATTTCGATAAATAATAGCCCAAAAATGAAGTTTGGATAAAAACTATATTTGTTTAGAGGAGCATGTCGAACCGACAAACGCACGACCCATCACTCTTTAAACAGACAACAGACGTAAATAAAACGCATCGTTAGTAAAATAAACAGACAACGTTTGCGTTGTTAAGATAAAGACCCACAACTAACCCTAAGCCATGAGCTTTATCACAACCATGACACTAAGAAAGGCAGGGCGACTGAACGAAGCTCTGCAACAGGCCACCGCCGATTGGCAACAAGAGAAAAGTCCGCAAGCATGCATGGCCATGTTTTGGGTGCAGAAAGACATCTGCGACTGGCTTGTTAAGGAGCAACGGCTGGACGAGGCCAACCAACGTATAGCCTTACTGGAACAGCTGCAACCATTGATGAACGATGCCGAGGGCATCGCCCTTAAAGCCATTGAACGCCTGAAAGAACATGCCTTGCCCTATTATCCGCAGATGCGACACATCGAACGCATAAGTAAAGACGGCTGCGAGCAAGTTGCCTACGAGGCTTTGTTGCCTTTCTTGAACGAAAACCTGCCACCTGCCCTACACGAACGAGCGGGATGGGTGGTGTATCGATACGTCAAACGGATGTTGCCCAAATGTCAACCGACAACGGTACGAAGGGTCCTATTCCACTACATTTCGCTGCAAAACGAACGTCCTTCGTTGCTTCATTCACAAATGTTGCTGATGGCCATTGCGATACGGGAGCGTTTTGTCGACTTCAAACTGATGAATTTCATCGCAAAATGGGACGCAAACACTTTTGCAGAGGGCGATTTCCTACCTTCGCAGAGCGAGGCACATACGTTTCGCCCACTGGCCGAATATGTGGTGGAGCGCTGTTTCGACTTGGGTTATAGTCTGCAAGAAGTATTCAACGTCTTCTCAGTCAATCCCTATTTCACAGACGAAAGGATAAAGCTGCTCTATGCCCGAAGCCAATACTTCGCCATAGTCAACCAGCAAAAGCAAGACGAAACAGCAGCGCTGAATCTGGCCACACACTATACACAGGCAATAAGCGGAACGCACATACGCAACGAGTTTCATTCGGCCATCCTCAATTTGTATCTCCGCCACCTACCCACGTCCCATCAACGGCACGCAGTGGGCTTCATCAAAGCGTGGGGCATTGGCAATTTTAGAGACGAAGATTGGCTGCGCACAACCAAAGACGGGCACTGTCATCCAGCCTTAGTTGAGAAAACGTTGGTTGCATTGCTGTCGGCATGTGAAACAAACGAGCTGAAAAAGCTTGGCGAACATCCGCCCACCACCTTAAGAAAAGGTGTTGAGACATTTGCCGACAATAAAAGTCTGACGCAACTTTGGGCGAAAACCAAGCTCATTGCACGTTATGAAGAGTCGGAATAATTGTATTTGGCCTTTAGTAAGATGAGGTATTCAGCACAATGGCACGTATAAAAAAAGCCCGACCACATACACATGCAGCCGGGTTCTCTCTACTAACATAAAAAATTTCTTCGTACAATGTCCGTATCACGCGGTATGAGGCGGAAACTTGAAAGCTATTCCCAACTCTCCATTCCCTTTAGTAAATGGCCTACTCTAACCCTCTCTACGGTCTTGACGAAGCGACGTTGTGAGTTCGATGTTACTGAAATACCTTGTTGATTACCATCGAACAACCGATATCCAACGTCTTACCATGTAACTAATCCTTGAATAAATCTTTATTGCCAATCTAATACCTACAGTATTGTCAACGCTACTTGTTTCTTTAAAAACATTGTAGCTTATATCTACCTTATCTAACTTCTTATCTCTTTTTTCAGCTGCAAATTTACTAAAGAATATCAACATTATGCTTTAAAACATATTAAAAATGACATTTTTTCTAGGCAACCGATTGCACAAATATAGCAAAAAAGGCACATAACGAGAGAAATTGAAAGAAAAGGGGCAAAAAGATGAGATAATGCAGCTACATATAAACAACTAAACCAAGCTGAGAACAAGCCACTTAACAAATAAATTAATAAACCGCACGTCAATAAACCAATAATTAACGAATAGTCTTCCATTTCTCAACATAATAAGACAGCAATGACACAAAGCAATGAATAGCGCACAAAACTCGCGTTAATAATAGGTTAAAGATTTGCGAAATCAGAAAAAAGAGCGTAAATTTGCATGCATATTAAACGATTGTATTATTGGTATGAGTAAATTTCTAAGTTCAGTTGTCTTATTGACATTCGTATTGTTATTAGGGAGTTGTGGAGGAAGCAAAGAGATTGTGTATTTCCAAAACGTAGATGGCGTGAACCTCGAAGAGTCTAAGGGGCTATATGAGGCTAAGATAATGCCCAAAGACCAATTGTCTATCACGGTGGTAACAACCGACCCCGCTGCTGCTGCACCATTCAACCTTACGGTGGGCAACAGTGTTGGCACAAAGGGGCAATTGGCACAAGGGGCTAACCTTCAAAATTATTTGGTAGACAATAACGGTGACATCGAGTTCCCCGTGATTGGAAAAATTCACGTAGGTGGACTGAATAAGAACCAATGCCAAGATCTTATTAAGAGTAAAATTTCGGGCTATCTCGCTGCCAGCGAGAATCCCATCGTTACCGTTCGCATGGCTAGCTACCAGGTAACTGTGCTGGGCGAAGTGAGTAAACCTACCGTAATACCTGTTACTAGCGAAAAGATGAGCATCTTGGAAGCCTTGGCTCAAGCAGGCGACCTCACCATCTACGGACGTCGCGACAACGTTATGCTACTTCGCGAAAACCCCGATGGACGTAAGGAGGCACATCGCATAGACCTGCGCGATGCCAACCTCATCAATTCTCCTTACTATTACTTGCAACAAAACGACGTGATATATGTGGAGCCTAACAAGGCCAAAGCCAGCAATTCGAAAACCAGCGCAGCCACAGGTATTTGGTTGTCTGTGGTGAGCAGCGTGTTGTCGCTCACGTCTTTGATAGTGAACCTTGTAAAATAACAAAAATAAAGGTGAGGGATGTTTACGGACATCCCTCTACTTATATAACACCCAAGGCAAAAAAGAACAAGATTGGATGGAACCATTGAAACATGAATGTGGCGTGGCCACAATAAGGTTGCTTAAACCTCTGCAATATTACCAACAGAAATACGGTACATGGATGTATGGGCTTAACAAGCTCTACTTACTTATGGAGAAACAGCACAACCGCGGACAAGAGGCTGCGGGCATGTCGTGCGTTAAGCTCAAGACCACTCCTGGCAACGAATACATGTTTCGCGAAAGGGCCGAAGGCAGCAATGCCATCACCGAAATATTCTCAGCGGTGCAAAAGGGCTTTGCCAAAGAGACGCCCGAACACCTTGCCGACGCACGCTATGCCGAGCGCACGCTGCCTTTTGCTGGCGAACTGTACATGGGTCACCTGCGCTATTCCACCACAGGCAAGAGTGGCCTTTCGTATGTTCACCCCTTTCTGCGCCGTAACAACTGGCGCGCCAAAAACCTAAGTCTGTGTGGAAATTTCAACATGACCAACATCGGCGAGATATTCGAACGTCTCACCCGACAAGGCCAATGTCCCCGCATTTACAGCGATAGCTACATTATGCTCGAGCTGATGGGACACCGTCTGGACCGCGAAGTGGAACGCAACTTTGTGGAAGCACAGGCACGAGGGCTTACCGACACCGACATAACCCAATACATCGAAGACAACGTGAACGTAGCCAACGTGTTGCGAACAACCATGCCACACTTCGACGGTGGATATGTGGTGTGTGGCGTTACAGGCAGTGGCGAGATGTTTTCGATGCGCGATCCCTGGGGAATAAGGCCTGCCTTTTATTATAAAAACGATGAAGTGGCCGTTGTGGCCAGTGAACGCCCAGTGCTACAAACCACCTTTGGCATCGAGTGCGATGACGTAAAGGAACTAGAACCAGGAACAGCTCTCATCGTAAAGCGCAATGGCGACTATCGTATCGAGCGCATCATGGAGCAAAAATCGGATAGTTCGTGCTCGTTCGAGAGAATATATTTCAGTCGTGGTTCTGATGCCGATATATATAAGGAGCGTAAGAAGTTGGGCGAACAACTAACAGACGCCATCCTTCGCGCCATTGACTACGACACAAAAAACACCGTATTGTCGTATATTCCCAACACGGCCGAGGTGGCCTTCTATGGTTTGGTAGCAGGATTTAAACGCTACATGCGCCAACAACACGTAGCCCAGATTCAGGCATTAGACCATACCCCCACGACCGAAGAACTAAACGAGATACTAAGCAACACCATCAGACTAGACAAAGTAGCGTGGAAAGACATCAAGTTGCGTACCTTCATCGCTGAAGGAAACTCGCGTAACGACTTGGCTTCACACGTGTACGACATCACCTACGAGAGCATTCGCCCAGGAAAAGACAACCTCGTGATTATCGACGACAGCATCGTGCGTGGCACAACGCTACAAAAAAGCATCCTGCGAATACTCGACAAGTTGCACCCCAAGAAGATAATCGTGGTGAGCAGCGCACCTCAGATACGCTATCCCGACTATTACGGCATCGACATGCCACGTTTAGAAGAGTTTTGTGTGTTCCGTGCTGCCATCGAGTTGCTGAAAGAAAAGAACATGCACGCACTTATCAAGCAAACCTACGACAACTGTCGACGTGAGCTGAAAAAGCCTGTTGAGGAGATGGGTAACTGCGTGCAAGAGATATACAAGGCCGTTACGGTTGACGAAATTAACCGTAAGATCGTGCAGATGCTACGTCCCAAAGGCGTAAATACACCCATCGAGTTGGTGTTTCAGTCTATCGAAGGCCTACACGAGGCCATACCCCAACACAAGGGCGATTGGTATTTCACGGGCAACTACCCTACTCCGGGTGGCATGCGACTATGCAATCAGGCCTTCGTTAATTACATCGAAAAGGTTTATCAAAACGAACAGAAATTCTAGGATATAATGAGAAATGTAACATTAGTTCTGCAAGACGGCACCAAATTCCATGGCAAGTCCTTTGGTTACGATGCGCCTGTGGCAGGCGAAGTGGTTTTTAACACGGCCATGATGGGCTACCCCGAGAGTCTTACCGACCCTTCTTATGCCGGTCAGCTAGTAACGCTTACCTTTCCCTTGGTTGGAAACTACGGCGTTCCACCCTTCACCTTTGGCCCCGAAGGGCTACCCACGTTCATGGAGAGCGACCATATACACGCCTCTGCCATCATCGTGAGCGATTATAGCGAGCAATACAGCCACTGGAACGCTAACGAAAGCTTGGCCGAATGGCTTAAACGCGAACATGTACCTGGCATAACGGGCATCGATACACGCGAGCTTACCAAGGTTTTGCGCGAACATGGCGTGATGATGGGCCAAATAATCTTCGACGACGAACCCGAAAATATACCCCAAGCGCAGTACGAAGGCGTGAATTTTGTAGACCGTGTTAGCTGCAAAGAGATAATTCGCTATAACGAAGGAGCCGGAAAACGCGTTGTATTGGTAGACTGCGGAGTGAAGGCTAACATCATTCGCAACCTTATCGAGCGTGGTCTTGAAGTGGTGCGCGTGCCTTGGAATTACGACTATACTGGGATGGAGTTCGATGGATTGTTTCTTGGGAACGGACCAGGAGACCCCGATTTGTGCCAAGATGCAGTAAACATACTGCGCCAACAAATGAGCAAGAGCCGCAAACCCATCTGTGGAATTTGCATGGGAAACCAACTTATGGCCAAAGCAGGCGGAGCTAACATCTACAAATTAAAGTACGGACACCGCTCGCACAACCAGCCCGTGCGCATGGTGGGCACAGATAAATGCTACATAACGAGCCAAAACCACGGTTATGCCGTTGATGCTTCTACGCTTGATAAGGATTGGAGTGAGCTGTTCGTAAACATGAACGACGGCAGCAATGAAGGCGTACGCCACAACACCAACCCGTGGTTTACATCACAGTTCCATCCCGAAGCTTGCTCAGGACCGGTCGATACGCTGTTTATGTTCGACCTCTTCGTAGAAAAACTCACCCTTTAAAACCCCTTAGAAATATGAAAGATGAAAGCATAAAGAAAGTATTGCTGCTGGGTTCCGGCGCATTGAAGATTGGCGAAGCGGGTGAGTTCGACTACTCTGGCTCGCAAGCGCTCAAAGCCCTACGTGAAGAAGGCGTGCAAACGGTGCTTATCAACCCCAACATCGCCACGGTACAAACCTCTGAAGGCGTTGCCGACCAGATATATTTCCTACCCGTTCAGCCTTATTTCGTTGAAAGGGTTATCGAGAAAGAACGCCCAGACGGCATTCTCTTGGCCTTCGGTGGACAAACGGCACTTAACTGCGGTGTGGAACTTTACCAAAGTGGTGTGCTCGAAAAGTATGGCGTTAAGGTGCTGGGTACGCCCGTGCAAGCCATCATGGACACTGAAGACCGTGAGCTGTTTGTTGAAAAGCTGAATGAGATTAACGTCAAGACCATCAAGAGCGAGGCATGTTCCACCATCGAACAGGCACGTCGCGCTGCTGCTAATCTTGGCTATCCCGTTATCTTACGCGCTGCTTACGCATTGGGCGGATTGGGTAGTGGCTTTTGCGATAACGAGGAAGAACTGAACAAATTGGCTGAGAAAGCATTCTCGTTCTCCCCACAAGTGTTGGTAGAGAAAAGTCTCAAGGGATGGAAAGAAATTGAATACGAAGTGGTACGCGACCGCTACGACAATTGCATCACTGTCTGCAACATGGAGAATTTCGACCCGCTTGGTATCCATACGGGTGAAAGTATCGTTGTTGCTCCATCGCAAACGCTTAGCAATAGCGAATATCACAAGCTACGTGCACTCTCCATTAAGATTATCCGTCACATCGGAATCGTTGGCGAATGCAACGTTCAATATGCCTTCGACCCTAAGAGCGAAGACTATCGCGTTATCGAAGTGAACGCTCGCCTTAGTCGTTCGTCGGCCCTTGCTTCAAAAGCCACAGGCTATCCGCTGGCTTTCGTTGCAGCCAAGTTAGGCATGGGTTACGGCCTTTTCGAGCTGAAAAACTCGGTTACAAAGACCACCAGCGCATTCTTCGAGCCCGCACTCGACTACGTTGTCTGCAAGATACCACGCTGGGACTTGAGTAAGTTTCGCGGCGTAGACAAGGAATTAGGCTCGTCGATGAAGTCGGTTGGCGAGGTAATGGCCATCGGCCGAAACT
Organism: Hoylesella loescheii DSM 19665 = JCM 12249 = ATCC 15930; assembly: GCF_000378085.1. Classification (GTDB taxonomy): domain Bacteria; phylum Bacteroidota; class Bacteroidia; order Bacteroidales; family Bacteroidaceae; genus Prevotella; species Prevotella loescheii. The sequence continues at coordinate 38,458 of NZ_KB899215.1, read as the reverse complement.
TCGAAGAGGCCATTCAGAAGGGATTGCGTATGATTGGCCAAGGCATGCACGGCTTCGTTGAGAACAAGGAATTGAAGATTGACGACATTGATGCTGCCCTTCGCGAACCCACCGACAAGCGTGTGTTCATCATCTCGAAGGCCATGCACAAGGGATATACCATCGACCAAATACACGAACTCACGAAGATTGACAAGTGGTTCTTGGAAAAACTGAAGCACATCATCGACATCGACGAGACCTTGCAACGATGCACCAGTGTGAACGTATTGGATAAGGAATTGTTGCGAACGGCAAAGGTGTATGGCTTTACCGACTTCCAAATTGCCCGTGCAGTGGGTCTTGAAAAGGAGATGGGCAATATGCACAAGGCTTCTTTGGTGGTGCGCAACTTGCGAAAGTCGTATGGCATTCTGCCCGTTGTGAAGCAGATTGATACGCTTGCAGCAGAATATCCCGCGCAAACCAACTACCTTTACCTCACCTATTCGGGTGTAGCGAGCGACGTTCGCTTCGACAACGACCGCCGTTCTATCGTTGTTCTCGGCTCTGGTGCTTATCGTATCGGTTCTTCTGTAGAGTTCGACTGGTGCGGTGTGCAGGCCCTTAACACCATCCGACGCGAGGGTTATCGGTCGGTTATGATTAACTATAACCCCGAAACGGTGTCTACCGACTACGACATGTGCGACCGTCTGTACTTCGACGAGTTGACATTCGAACGTGTGATGGACGTTATCGACCTCGAAACGCCCAACGGCGTGATTGTGTCTACAGGCGGACAGATACCCAATAACTTGGCAATGAAGCTCGACGAGCAACACGTGCCTATACTTGGAACATCGGCAACAGACATTGATAACGCCGAAGACCGTGCCAAGTTCTCATCTATGCTCACCCGAAACGGCATCAACCAACCCGAGTGGAGCGCGCTGACGTCGATGGATAAAATTAACGAGTTCATCGCTCGCGTAGGCTTCCCCGTGCTGGTTCGCCCTTCTTACGTACTGTCGGGTGCAGCTATGAACGTTTGCTCAAACCGCGAAGAACTTGAACGCTTCCTGCAATTGGCTGCCAATGTCAGCGAAGACCACCCCGTAGTGGTGAGCCGATTCATCGAGCACGCTAAGGAAATAGAGATGGATGCCGTGGCCAAAGACGGTGAAATACTAGCCTATGCTATCAGCGAACATATCGAGTTTGCTGGAGTTCACTCTGGCGACGCCACCATTCAGTTCCCCCCACAAAAGGTTTACATAGAAACAGTGCGTCGAATAAAGCGCGTTAGCCGACAGATTGCTAAGGAATTGCATATCTCGGGACCGTTCAACATCCAGTTTATGGCACGCGACAACGACCTGCTGGTTATCGAATGTAACTTGCGCGCCTCACGTTCGTTCCCCTTTGTAAGTAAAGTGCTCAAGCTGAACCTCATCGATTTGGCCACACGCGTTATGCTTGGCCTACCCGTTGAGAAGCCCAACAAAAACCTTTTCGACCTCGATTACGTGGGCATAAAGGCCTCGCAGTTCTCGTTTAACCGTCTACAAAAGGCCGACCCCGTACTAGGAGTAGACATGGCATCTACTGGCGAGGTGGGGTGTTTGGGCGACGACACCAATTCTGCTCTGCTTACAAGTATGCTTTCGGTGGGTCATCGCATCCCAAAGAAAACCGTTTTGCTCTCAACTGGCGGTGGAAAGCAAAAGGCCGAGATGCTAGATGCGGCCAAACGACTGGTGAACAACGGCTATGAATTGTATGCCACTAGTGGTACATCGCACTTCCTAACAGAGAATGGCATTGCCAATACCACCGTGTATTGGCCTACCGACGAGGGAATGGAACCCAAAGTGCTCGACGTGTTGCGTGAAAAGAAGATAGATATGGTGGTGAACATCCCCAAAGACCTCACCCCACGCGAACTCACCAACGGCTACAGCATACGTCGCGCAGCCATCGACCTCAACATTCCGCTCATCACCAATACGCGTTTGGCCAGTGCTTTCATCACAGCCTTTACCACCATGCGTGTCGAGGACATCGAGATTAAGGCGTGGTCGGAGTATAAATAACTTGAATCGGTGTGCTTGCAAGTTACTGAATTGATAACCATTTCAGCATGTAAGCCTCTTGTTTATGGGCCATACTCGATAAAACTCACAATCACTAAACCCACAAACTTGAGTCATAATACAATAAGGGGCTATGGAAAAAATATCCATAGCCCCTTATTGTATTATATAATGTATGCAAGCTCAAGATAAGAGATGTTCGGTGTGTAAACTTCCGTGTAGTGCCAGTTGGTGAGATTGCTATTCGTTTCTTACCTTATCTCGCTCAAAAAGACATCGCATCTTATCCCAAATTCACGTAACGTTTGATACTAGCTTGGCACCATCTAGGCGGTTCATTCCACAGCCTATCACCGCCACCAATTCATCCTTCCTACGTCCAAACGCCACATTTCATTCCCCACCCGATAAGCTCTTGTAGTGAGCATTTTTAGCTCCCGCCTTGTTACAGCTAAGATGTAACCCTGTTCCAGATAAGTTGGAATGGTATTCCAGTTCAACTGGAACAGCATTCCAGATGATATGGAACAGCCGTCCAAAATACATTTAACACGGCAGTTAATCTAATAAAGCATTATAAAAGCTTAGCAAGCGTATTTTCAGAGCCATGAAAATGCGAACCACGTAAGGGTTAATTGGCGCGTTCGGGATAAGATACCATGCTTTCTGAACAAGACTGGTCAGGTAAAGAAATGGTTATCTAGCCAACTTGTGCTACACGGCAGTTAGCATAACAAATTGCTCTTATCCCGAACTCGCGTATTATGTGTAGCGATAGTGTCAAGCACGCTCGCTGTTCAAAACGCTTTAGCCGATCAAATAATTCACGCCTACCCCACCCTTTGCCCTTCATTCTCGAGCGAAAGAAAAGCTACGGTTGAGCTAAAGCGAGGTAAAAGCCCCTACTTTTTACGGCGAACTTCGGCCAAAGCCTTCACCCAATCGGTATCCAAAGAGAACTGCGTCATATAGTTGCTATTGTCGTAATAGCTCAACACCAGTTCCTTATCCGTGTCGTTAAAGCGGCTGTTGCTGATAGAAGCATTTTTAAAGCGAGCCATCACCAACTCTTTCTGCGCTTTTTTCTTAGCTTCCGACAGACGTTTGAAGAACAAGTTGATAAACTCGTGCATAGCGTATGCCTGCCTGTCAAGCATCCTAACGGTACTGTCGGGCATCAGTTCTTTCGACTTCATCGCCATATAGTTCAGCTCGTCTACCTTAAACGTTGCCACCTTACGCACGTCAAGGCTCTTGCTTTTGTCGGCTGCCGTTTGTTTCGACACCTTCAATATGCGCTTATACACTTCTTGTGCTTGCGCTGTAAAGCACACCGTGCATGACATCAGCGCCATAATCAAAATCTTTTTCATTGCAGTTCCTTTCATTTTTTATACTTCTAATTCTATTGAGTTTGTGAGTTTATCAGTTTATGAGCTGGTGAATTCATTCGTTTGTCGTAAGCTTTAAGTTTATAGATTGTGTGAGATGAGATTCATCACTCACAACCCAACGACCGAGGAATTAACGACTTATGAACTTAAAGACTTCATTCATTTACCCGCCACGCGGTCTTGGTTGCGCTTCACAAAGTCTTTCCAGCCTCGATATTTCGTATCAGTTTCAGGCCTATCCATCTGTAAGAAGTGGCAATAGGCAGCACCAAGGGCATCTGTTGCATCCATAAACTTAGGCATGTCATCGTCGCTTAGCTTCAACATACGCTTCAACATACCAGCCACTTGTTCTTTCGAAGCTTGTCCTTGCCCCGTTATGGCCATCTTTATTTTCAGTGGCGCATACTCGTGTATAGGAATGTCGCGGTGTATGGCAGCAGCGATAGCCACGCCTTGAGCCCGTCCCAACTTCAACATCGACTGTACATTCTTACCAAAGAATGGAGCTTCAATGGCCAGTTCGTCGGGCAGATAGGCATCGATGATGCCCGAAACGCGCTCGAAGATATGCCCCAACCGTAAGTAAGGGTCGGGCATTTTGCGCAAGTCGATAACGCCCATCGCCACCATTTGCGCCTTTTTCCCTACCACACGGATAACGCCATAGCCCATCAAGGTGGTGCCAGGGTCAATGCCCAGTATTATCTTTTCTGTCTCTTCTTTATGCATGAATCGATTTGTAAGTTGGGAACGAGTTTACCTGCTCTTCTAGTTTTTCGAGCGTTCCTTGGCTTTCTTGTTCTTCTAGGCTTTCTGGTTTTAGCTAGCTTACTACTTACTCTTACTACATTTACTACTTACTCTTACTACATTTACTCCTTACTACTTACCCCCTATCTATCCAAATACGGATTATGCGCCAGCTCGTAGCCAATCGTCGTCTCTGGTCCATGTCCCGAAAACACGCGCGTAGTGTCGGGCAGTTGCGACAAGTGGCGTATGCTTTGCATCATTTTAAACATGCTTCCGCCAGGCAAATCAACCCTGCCAACCGACCCTCTGAAGAGCGTATCGCCTGTAAAGGCCACGCCTTCGGCCTCGCAATAGAACACACAACTACCCTCTGTGTGGCCAGGCGTATGAATGATGGTGAACCGATGGTTCCCCCATTCGATGGTATCTGCCTCCGTAAAGTATCTCCCCACAGGCGGTTGTTTCTCTTCAAGTTGCATGTTCAGCAGATAGGCAGCCTGCTCGGGCAGATGCTCTAGCAACTCACTATCGTCTTCATGCATTTCAGGGCGCAAGCCGTAGGTAGCAAACACAAAGGCATTTCCCAAATTATGGTCCACATGTCCATGTGTAGCCAGCAGTCGACGGGGTGTCAACTGGTTATCGGCGATATACTGCGTAAGCGCCGACTTATCTTTCTCGAAGAATGCACCGCAATCTATGATCACGCATTCCTTGGTCTCGTCTGATACAACATAGCAGTTTTCCTGAAACATGTTGCACATTATATGATGTATATTCAGCATCGTGCTAAATCGTTTTGCATTTTGTTTTTATCCTTCATTGGGTGTAGTCACGGTTCGGCAAGTCTTCATTCACAACCGCCAATCTACCTCAATAGGTAATGTCTACATCGGTACATACACCACGTTTTTCTCTTCGAACCACGCTTCATCAAACCAATTGCTCACCGGCGTAACGTCTACGACCTTCTTCACAGAGCGCGTTTCGGCATCAAGATTACCCCCTTTGAGGCATATCAGTCCGTTAGGCAACGCGTTATGTTGTTTGTGTGAAATGTTCTTCTTCACGATTTTCATCAATTCGGGCAAAGGCATCACGGCCCGGCTCACCACAAAATCATACTCGCCTTGCTCTTCTTCGCCCGCCTTCTGTTCGGCTTGGGCGTTGGACAAGCCAATGGCAGTGGCAATCTCTTGTGTTACACGTATCTTCTTGGCTGTACGATCTATCAGCTTGAACTGACATTCGGGAAACATGATAGCCAACGGAATGCCAGGGAAACCTCCCCCCGTGCCGAAGTCTAACACGCGTGTGCCAGCCTTAAACTGCACATACTTGGCGATGGCTAGCGAGTGAAGAACATGGTGCAGATACAAATTGTCGATATCTTTACGCGAAACAACGTTTATCTTTTCGTTCCACATGCGATATAGTCCGCCCAATTTGGTCAGCTGATCTTGTTGCTCGGCTGTCAGATTCTTAAAATATTTACGTATCTCATCCATTGTCTTTATCTTGTTCTTAGGGGGCATCCACGCCCTATTGCATTTATTATGGCTTTATCTTATGAGCTATCTTCTGTCGCCATTGCAGAACGAATGACCCCCTACTTTAATATGCGGCTTAGTTCGCTGCTACTCAAAGTAACGCTAATTTCACCCACAGCATGCGGTGCAATCTCGTCTTCACAATATATAAAGGTGAAGCTGTCGTCGTCGATGGCAAAGTTGTCGGGCACGTAAACATATCCATCAGCAAATATGTCTTTCTTATTTAACTCGTCCAGTCCATTGGCATCAAAGCGTTCGCCCACCTTTTTAAGCAGCAGTTCTTTCAGCGTAGGCTCGTAACCAGGCACGAAAACGTCTTGCAGTTGCAACACGTTTCCAGTAGTAACGTCGATGTTTCGCACCAGCGTTTGGTTTATTCCGTGCGCACCACCACCGTAAGTATATATCTTGGCTGTATAAACGATGATGTTCTTCGCCCCGTTTCGTGTAGCCGTTTTTACCTTATAGTCGTAGTTATAGGCTGTGGCATGCTCCCTATCTTGGCGATAAAGCATGCTATAGTCGGCCACATAGTCGTTAATCAATCGTTTCATAAACGAGTCTACAGCCTGTTTCATGCCAAACTTTTGATTGGTAAGTCCCAAATAATCTGGCATCATAATACCCGCATGTATCAGAGCGTTATTTATCTTGTCGGCGTTATTTCCCTTGGCGAATTGCAAGCTAAGGGTCACATTGCACCGCGGTGCGTCCTTATCGTTGGTTAGCGCCACAGTGGTATCCACCACAATACTGTCGAAATCCAGTCCTTCAATCTTGGCCGTAGTGCCTTTCTTGTTCGTGCAAGCGGTAAACGCCACAAACGCAACGGCCAAAACAATGAGTATTCGTTTCATGTTATTTCTTTGCGTGATAATGTGCAAAGTTACGAATAAATTGCTCAAGGGCGCAGTTCTTTGGTGTTAATCTGTGTTTTTTGGTATACTTTGTTGCTCTTACCACTTAACTCCTTTACTCCTCCCCCATTACTTCTTACTCCTTTATTCTTTAAACACTTCACCCCTTACTCCTTTACTCCCTCTACTCCTTACTACTCTACTCCCCTTAAAATTTCTCACTCTTCCTTGCTCATTATCAGAAAAATATGCGTACCTTTGCAGCCGCTGTCACGAGTTGACAGCATTAAATTCAAACCTAATTACATTTTAAATTGCACAATGGCAACAAAAATCAGATTACAACGCGGCGGCCGTAAGGGCTATGCTTTCTATGGCATCGTTATCGCCGACGCAAGAGCACCACGTGATGGTAAGTTTACTGAGAAGATTGGTACGTACAACCCCAACACCAATCCCGCAACTGTAGATTTGAATTTCGAACGCGCCTTGCATTGGGTAGAGTGTGGAGCACAACCCACCGACACTGTTCGTAACATCCTTAAAGGCGAAGGCGTTTACTTGATGAAGCACCTACGTGGTGGCGTTAAGAAAGGCGCATTCGACGAAGCAGCAGCACAAAAGAAGTTCGACGCTTGGAAAGAAGAGAAGAATAAGGGTACCGAAGCTATCCGTAACAACGAAGCTAAGGCTAAGAAAGATCTCGAAGCTAAGAAGCTAGAAGCTGAAAAGAGCATCAATGCTGCTATCGCCAAGAAAGTAAACGAAAAGAAAGCTGCAGAAGCTGCCGCAAAGGCTGAGGCCGAAGCTGCCAACGCTGAAACTGAAGCAGCTGTAGAAGCTACCGCTGAAGCACCAGTTGAAGAAGCACCCGAAGCACCTGCACAAGAGGCTACGGAGGCTCCTGCCGAAGAGGCTACCGAAGCTCCTGCTGAAGCATAAGTCACTGCACTTAACAAACAAAAACAAGGGATATGCCACAAAACGGCATGTCCCTTTTTGTTTTACACAGGGACTGCAACACACTTTTGTTGGCTCAGCGCAAGATTAGATGAAAAAACGAATGGCTATCTCACCAGCAGATCAGCCGCCACGCGGTAGTTGGCATAACAATACTCTCTTAATCCCGAACTCGCGCAAAGATGAATTATTGTGACTTTTCTAGATTATTTGCCACATTATTTGTTAAACAATCATACCACAGCTTCTGAGAAAACAAATATCCTAAAAAGACAAACATTTTTTATACAAACATGCTTGCCTTTGTGGTTTTTTACTATCTTTGCAATACCATTAAAACAATTTGCATTATGAAAGCTACGGAACAAACCATCATGCAGGTGGAACGCGCCATCAACAAAATAGCGCAAAAGTTTCCTAACCTAGAAAACAACGTCACCCTCACCGATATCCACATACGGGTTTCGCAAGATTCTGGTGAATTACTTGCCTTCGACGACGACGATAGGGAGATAACCCGTTGTGTGGTGGAACAGTGGATTGAAAGCAAGGACGAACACTTTTACCACAACGTTACTCATATTCTGCAAAGTTGTTTGCGGAAACTTAATGCCGTGGTAGAAGGTATGGGTATTCTCAGACCATTTAGTTTCGTGCTCGAAGACGATGAAAAGAACCATGTGGCAGAGCTACATCTCGTTGACGATGATACGAGTATCATCACGGGAGAACTGCTTCAAAACCTCGATGAAGACCTTGACAGTTTCATGGAAGATTTGATGAAATAACACGAAACACCACATCTATGCGGCGCTCCACGCCATGCGCCGTGCCCTAAACTAATGAAGCGGACAGCATTTTGCTACTCCTTGCTGAACGTTAAACACGCCCACCCCTCTTGCTCACTTTCCGATACGAGCCTCAGTCCTAAGTTTGTGGCCGCCGTCACCAACATTGACACGTCTGCTTGGTAAAAGCCACTAAGCACAATCGTGCCTTTTTTCGCCATCGCTTGCACCCATCTAGGCAAGTCGGCCAAAAGGATATTGCGGTTGATGTTGGCCACAACCACGTCGAAAGGTCCGTCGCCAGCAGCCAATGATGTGGCGTCGCCTTTGCGCACAACCATGTTAGCCACGCCATTTAACGTGGCATTGTGCAGACTATTGTCTACACTCCACTCATCTATATCATAACCCAACACGCTTTCCGCCCCCAATTTAGAAGCCACTATGCCCAAGATGCCTGTTCCGCAACCGCAGTCTAGCAGGCGTTTGCCTTGCAGAGGCATGCCCAACAGTTGTGCAACAACCATCTGTGTAGTTTCGTGCGTACCCGTACCAAAGGCTTGTCGTGGCTCGATAGCCACTTGTAGGTGGAAGCCCGCTGGTAAGTCGGCTGCCGAATAATGGCGTGCATCGAATATAATACAACGTCCCTCGATACAAATTGGTTCAAATCCGTTGGCCTCCCACTCCTCGTTCCAGTTGCGGTTTTCGGCCTCAACCATCTCGTAGGCTATGCGTGCCGAGGTTATTGGAAAGTCGGCGATGGCCTCATCCAGTGCTGCCTTGTCTAGCACTTGTGGCTGAACATAACCCACCAACTTATCATCCGTTTCTTCGAAAGCCTCGAAACCGGCTGCCACAGCCAAGTCGGCAAGCAAGTCTTTGGCTGCTTCCATATCTTCGTTCGCTACATTCAGCGTGAAGACCGCTTTAAGATATTCCATATCAACAAGTTTGTTTTAGTTGGGCATTGTGTGTTATCCCCCTTGGCAAACTCTGTAACGAGACATTATCCCCTCATTGTTTGCCAATGGCTTACAAACCAAGCCCGCATCGCAAAATTACAAAAAAATAGGGAAAATCCTCTGTTTAGTTAGGGAAAATCCTTATATTTGCATAACTATCGTTAGTAAATTTGCAACGTAACAACTTGCCTTTGGCAGAAAGGAACATTGACATGAAAAGATTAGGATTATTAGCAATCGGTTTGGCATTTGGGTCGTTCACGGCAATGGCTCAAACAGACGATGTGTATTTCGTACCTAAGAAATCAGACAGGATTAACAAAGAATACAAAGACAGGGGAGAACGCGATGCCGATGTTTATTACTCGGGATCGAACAGGAACGTAGACGAGTACAACCGTCGCAACCGCAACGGCAGCAGTTACCAAAAGATAAGGCGCGACTCGCTAGGAAACGTCATCGTTGAAGAGGACGTTAACACCTCGTTTGCAGGGCGCGACCGTGACGCTTACGACCGTTCGCGACGCGACAAACGCGACTATTACGATGACGACGACTATTATTACAGCCGTCGTGTTAGTCGTTTCTACGACCCATGGTTCTTCGGCTACTATGGTTACTCGCCTTATTACGGCTATTCGCGTTGGGATTGGGATTGGTACGACCCATTCTACTACGGCTATGGCCCTCGTTGGCGTGGCTATTATTCATACTGGTATAACGACTGGGCTTATCCCTACTACGGCTATGGTTGGCGTTCACCCTATTATTATGGTGGCTACTACGGTCCGTACTATGGCTATTACAGGCCTTATTACGGATGGGGCACCTATTATACACCAGGCTATTACACCTATCGCGGTGGTGCAGCGGGCACACGCAACCATGGCACGATGAGTTCGCGAGGGGCAAGAGACCGCACCGACTATCGCTACCAATACAATGGCGATACGCGCTCGTCGGGTCGGAGCTACGGCAACGGCTACGAACGCAGTAGCAACGGCGACTTCTACAACACCCGTTCGTACGACAATAACCGCAATTACAACCCACCTACACGTAGCTACGACAGCGGTTCGCGTGGTGGTTCGTTCGGCGGAGGTGGTTCGTCGAGGGGCGGCGGCGGTTCGTTTGGCGGTGGCAGTACTGGTGGTGGAGCATCATCTAGGGGAGTAACCTTCGGTGGCAGACGCTAAACCAGTGTGCAGAATATAAAAAATGCAGTGAAAAAGAGATAGGAGACCTATTTATGAACACAAGATATTTGATGATATGTTCGGCCTTGCTGGCACTGCCGGCAATGGCCCAAGAAACTTACGAGAACGCCCGATTGCTGGGCGGCGACCTAAATGGTACGGCGCGATATGTGGGTATGGGCGGTGCAATGGAAGCATTAGGTGCCGACCTTTCCACAATTCGCACCAACCCCGCAGGCATCGGCCTCTACCGAAAATCGGGTGTCAACCTCTCGTTCGGGTTTAATTCGCAGGCCGACGCCAATGCTCGTTTGGGGCATTCGTCCACAAAAATGAGCTTCGATCAAGTGGGATTTTACCGCGCCATGCGTATGGGCGAACGCTCGTTTGTTAACTTCGCCTTCAATTTCAGCAAGGGAACCAACTTCAACTATTTCCTTAGCGCGGCAGGCAGGCTAAACGATGCCTCGCTGGGAAAGCAGGCTTACCTTAAAGGTTTGCGCGGTTCGCTGTACGACGGAGGTTACAGCATTGGGCCAGACCCTAAGCACCCCGATGTGTATTTGGGCTTTGTTGATTCCAACCCAAGCAACAACGACGTGTCGCGAAATTATGGTCAGCTAGACTATCTGTATTGGAACTCACGTTTGATACCCGCTAAACAACCAGGGGACGCCATGTACGATGCAGCCAACGGCTACGACTTTAATCGCTCGCAACATGGTTATATCGGCAATTACGACTTTAACATCAGCGGAAACGTTAACGATCGTGTGTACCTAGGATTGACCCTTGGCCTACGCACCGTTAACTATAAGGGTTACTCCGAATATGTGGAAAACCTCGTGGACAAGACCAACAAGAATATTGGAACAGCCACCGTGGCCGACGAACGCAAAGTTACTGGCACGGGTTTCGACCTTAGTGCGGGTGTAATTTTCCGTCCCATAGAAGAGTCGCCTTTCCGTATAGGTTTCTCTGTCAATTCGCCTACATGGTACGACTTGAAAACTGAGAACTATACCACTATACTAAACGAGGGCCAAAACCAAGGAAGATGGGAACGTGGAAAGTCTAGCGAAACCTATAACTTTAAGGTTTTCACCCCTTGGACCTTTGGTGCGAGCTTAGGCCATACCGTTGGCGACTTCTTGGCATTGGGTGCATCGGTAACCTATGCCGACTATGCATCGGTGGATAATAGGTATATCGACGGTGAATATGTTGACTATTATGGCGACACACACGAGACTTCGGCCAGCGACAAGGTGATGAACAACCATGCCAAACGTACACTCAACGGTGTTGCAACGGTAAAATTGGGTATGGAATACAAGGTTTTGCCACAGGTTGCAGTGCGCGCGGGATATAATTACGTATCGCCTGCCTATAAGAAGGATGGCTTTAAGGACGGCACACTCAACTCGGAGGGCTCATATTACAGCTCGGCAGCCGACTACACCAACTGGAAGGCTACCAACCGCATCACTCTCGGAGTGGGCTTCATTGGCAAACAATGGTCGGCCGACCTTGCTTATCAGTACAGTGCAACCAATGGCGAGTTCTATCCATTCACCAATGGACTGACCACAGTAGACCCAGCAACCAAGAAACCCGTCACGAACGAGGCCTCTGCCGTATCAGTTAGCAACAAACGCCATCAGATGTTATTCACCGTGGGTTATAGGTTTTAATGCCAGTTGATAAGGTTACGAGTTGACAAGTAAGTCTACATTTGTGAAGCAAACTAAGTTAACAAGTTAATGAATTAACAACCCATCAAGCTCACAAAGCAACGAGCTTAGTCACCTTATTATAAAATAAATGCCGCATGTTCTTTTGTAGAACATGCGGCATTAGTTATTATAGTACTGTTTAAAAATATGTGCTACACCGCCGCACAGTTTAATGCCACTACAGCAAAGAGCTTAGTAGACAAGGAACGGCAGCTGGAACTTGCTTTCCAAGCCGAACGCAGCTATGACGTGTTCCGCAATGGCGATGCACTTACGCGTCGTTTCCCCGGTCCGCACCAACCTATGCAAGACGTTCCCGCTACAGACTACCGCGTGATTTACTTCATCCCGCAGTCGGCTATCAATGCCTACAATGGTGTGCTGGAACAAAATCCTAGTCAAAATTAAAAGGTGAAAGGCCATACCAAAAGGTGAAAGGTTGAAAAAGTGAAAAGGTGAAAAGATGGCTAACGCCCTTTAAGGGTGAAAAGATGAAAGGAGTGAAAGGGTGAAAAAGATGGCTTACGCCCTTTAAGGATGATGGGTGAAAAGCAGGTTTCGCCAGTTGTCAGAACTACAAGGCCATGAATTATCAAGGCAAAAGATAAGAAAACATATCGCATGCGCTCTCCTATCTCAACACGCCAAATAAGCCTTTGTAGCGCCTTTTATCACTATCGAGCAAGTTCCATATAAGATGGAACGCGATTCCGGATAAGATGGAACGCGATTCCAGATAAGATGGAACACGATTCCAGATAAGATGGAACACGGTTACAGATGATATGTAACAGTGTTCCATTTTATGTTTAACGAGATAAACGAATAAAAAACAGTGTGTTTGCGCTTACTTATTAGGGTGTAAGTAAACACATCTAAGCATATCGAGATTAAGTAGAAATAGGCAGAAATGTCATTTCCATCCTGCCCCATTTTTATCTTCTGACAGAAATTCAGTTTCTTTTGACAGAAGAACATAAGGAACATTAAGGAGGAGAAAAGGCCTTATCTACAATCGCGAAACATGCTTCAGTCAAAGGGATTGAAGCGTTTACGCCAATTAGGGCTAACCTGTCAATTGGCGAACCCCTTTTCTTCATCTCATCATCCTTAAAGGGTATCAGCCATCTTTTTCATCTTTTAGGTTGACGAGTTAAAAAGTAGACAAGTTAACAAGCTGATAAACGAAGCCATCTTTTCACCTTTTTACCCTTTCACTCTTTCACCGTCAAAGGGCGAAGCCATCTTTTCACCCTTTCATTTCTTTCACCCTTTCACCCTTAAAGGGCGTTAGACATCTTTTCACTCTTTCACCCTTTCACCCTTAAAGGGCGTTAGCCATCTTTTCAACTTTTCACTTTTTCACCTTTAAAGGGCGTCAGCCTTCTTTTCACCTTTTCACTTTTTCACCCTTTCACCTTTACTTAATCTCTCCCGTTTTATAGAAATTAAGGAGGTTGATGTTAAGGATGGCCAAGTATTTACTTTGCAATTCGTTTTGCTGGGCAGTAACAAGGTTGTTCTTACCAGTCATCAATTCGATGATGTTTTTTAGTCCAAGCTTGAACTGTTCGTTAAGCAAGTCGTAGCTTTGTTGTGCACTTTCCACGCTAATCTTTGCTGCCTTATACTTGTTTTGGTTGTTGGTGGCCTGCAACCAACACTCTTCGATGTTGGAATAAAGGGTTGTTTGCTTATCCTGCAATTCGAGCATCGAGCTTTGTTTTTCGAACATCGCCTTGTTAACAGCCGTACGTTTAGAGCGATTATCAAAGATAGGGATGCTCAGAGTGACGCCTGCCCCCATGTCGAAGTTGGTTTTGAGCTGCGTTCCCCATTCCTTGTTGTTCATCGAAGTGGTGTTTGTTCCCATACTTGCGCCAAGGCTAAGTGTAGGCAGATTTTGTGCCCTAGCTATCTTTATACTCAATTCCGACTCGTTGATAGCGAGCTGTGCGGCCTTCAACTCGGGTCGCCAACTGATGGCCTGACCATAAACCTCGCCCACCGAAGGTATGGACTCCAAGGCCATTTCATCGGTGGTGGCAGGCACGGCCACTTCAAAAGGAGCACTGTCGGTAATTTGCAACAGCTGTTTAAGTTGCCGTTTAAAGTCGGCCAGAGTGCTCTGCGCCGAAAGAACATTATACTCTTCTTGCGCTCTTTGTGCGGTAAGCTGCGCCAAGTCGGCCTTACTCATCTTGCCCACGTTAAGCATTTCCTTGCCCCGTTCTTCGTTTTGAGCGCTTGTTTCCAAAGCCTGCTTGCTCACGCTAATGGCCTCCGAGGAATATAAAATTTGCACATAAAGTTGCGCTATACGCTCTTGTATGGTGGCTGCCGATACCATTGCGTCGGCTTCGGCTTTGCTCGCCCCAAGCTTATTAAGGGCAATGGTGTTGCGATTGCGGTTTCCGTTCCATAGCGTCCATTGCGCATTGATAACGTATGTGCCGTTATATGACACCTTATCTACACTCGATTGCACAGAGCCATTTGCCACACGGGCCTCTCCTGTTTCAGGCCACGGACGATAGTTTACGTTTTGTGAGGTGGAAGCCGATACCGAAGGCAACAGCTCTGCTTTGCTGTGCAACACCTCTTCTTCGGCCGACTTAACGGCAACTCGTTGCTTTTGCAAGCTAATGTTGTGCTGCATCGCATAGTCGATACAGTCTTTCAATGTCCATTTGTGGGTCTGGGCAAAGAGCATGGTGGGCAAGGCGAAGAGCACGCCTAGGCTTAGTGTCCATTTCTTCATATTGTGAGGTTTATGAGTTCTTTAATTTATGAGTTTATGCGTTTGGGAAAGTTTGAGTTGAGAAGATATTTTAAGTTGAGGAGGTGTTGAGCTATTGAGTTAACAAAGATTAATAGCACGCTGCAACAAAGCATCTGGCTTAATTCCATAACTCCTTAACTCCATAACTCTTCGAACTTACTTCTTACTACCTTTACTACTTTACTACTCACTACTTAGACATGGTTGAGGCCTAAAAAGTTTACAAGAGGCGCCGCACTTTAACAATAATTTATATCGTTCGGTGAGCCTTAAACGTTTTACCACACACCGATGCGGGGGCAAAACATCATCGTGCCCATGTCTACGCCTCGTTGAATGGCAGTCGGAAATTACAGCCCGCCTTCCAATTGCTACATCCGTAGGCCCCTTTTCCTTTGATGACAACCCCCTGCTTGCATTGCGGACAAGGTGTGCCCACAATGTTATCGTCGGTTTGGAGAGTAGGTGCCACAGTTGGTTCGGCAGTATTAGGGGCCTTTGCCACAGTCTGCGTCTTATCTTTGGGAGTAGCAGCCTTCTTTTTAGCGATGGTTTTCTTGAGGTCGTCTTCGGTGGTGATGGTGATGTGACGGTTGGAATTATCGCTCAACACTTCGTTAACAATCTCGGTTATCTGTACCTTCAGTTCGTTCACAAACTGCTGTGCGTCGTAGTTGCGATGCTCAATGTCACGTAGTTTCTTCTCCCAAATGCCCGTGAGTTCACAACTTTTCAAAAGTTCTTCACGAATAATGCCTATCAGTTCGACGCCTGTTGGCGTGGGCAAGAGGTTCTTTCGCTCGCGACGGATATAGTGGCGCTTAAACAAAGTCTCGATGATGCCGGCACGCGAAGAGGGTCGGCCAATGCCGTTTTCTTTCAGCGCGCTACGCAATTCTTCATCTTCGACAAACTTTCCAGCCGTTTCCATGGCACGCAAGAGCGTTGCCTCGGTGTAAAACTTTGGTGGAACGGTCCACTTTTCACTCAATGTGGGCGTGTGCGAACCCTTCTCGCCCTTGGTAAAGGTAGGTAAGGTGCGCTCTTCGGCCGTTTGTTTGGCCGAATCTTCATCGTTATTAGCGGGCGTATCCTTAGCATAGAGCACGCGCCAACCCTGTTCCAGTATCTCCTTACCCGTAGCTTTCAGTTCAATATCGTCTACCTTGCCCGTTACGGTGGTAGTAGAAAATTTGCAATCGGGATAAAATACAGAGATGAAACGTCGCGTTACAAGGTCGTACACATTGCTTTCCATCTCTGAAAGTCCACCTGCGGGAACACCCGTAGGGATAATGGCGTGGTGGTCGGTAACCTTCGACGAGTCGAAAACCTTCTTACTTTTACTTAAAGCCTTACCTAGCAACGGCTGAGTAAAGGTTTCGTAACCACGCACTCCTTTTAATATAAGGGGGCATTTGGGGTAGATGTCGTCGCTAAGAAACTGTGTATCGACACGCGGATAGGTGGTAAGCTTCTTCTCGTAAAGGCTTTGAATGAGGTTTAACGTCGTTTCGGCCGAATAGCTGAACTTGCGATTACACTCCACTTGCAACGAGGTGAGGTCGAAAAGATGGGGCGGAGCCTCCGTTCCTTTCTTCTTCACAACGCCCGTTATTTCAAAATCCTTATTGGCAATGGTTGCAAAAGCGCGTTCGCCTTCTTCCTTATCGGTGAACTTCCCCTTAGTGGCGGTAAACAGCGTATCGCGATAAATGGTGGAAAGCACCCAATAAGCCTCAGGCTTAAAATTGTCTATCTCTTTCTGTCGGTTAACGATGAGGGCCAAAGTAGGTGTTTGTACGCGCCCGATGCTTAGCACTTGTCGGTTCTGACCATACTTTAAGGTGTACAGGCGTGTAGCATTCATGCCCAAAATCCAGTCGCCAATGGCCCTGCTTAGTCCTGCGAGGTAAAGCGGTTGATACTCGCTTTGGTCTTTAAGGTTGGCAAATCCCTGTCGGATGGCTTCCTCGGTAAGCGATGAAATCCATAGTCGTTTAACAGGACATTTGGCTTGTGCCTTCTGCATCACCCACCTTTGAATCAGTTCGCCTTCTTGTCCGGCATCACCACAGTTCACTATCTCGTCGGCGTTTTGCATCAGCCGCTCTATCACTTGGAACTGTTTCTCGATGCCGCGGTCTTCAATTAGCTTTATGCCGAAGCGTTGGGGTATCATGGGAAGCGAGCCCAAGCTCCACCGTTTCCAGTTGTCGGTGTAGTCGTTGGGTTCTTTTAGGGTGCAAAGGTGGCCAAAGGTCCACGTCACTTGATACCCATTGCCCTCCATATACCCGTCGCGTTGGGTGGTTGCGCCTATTACAGAGGCGATATCACGTGCCACGCTGGGTTTCTCGGCTATGCAAACTATCATCTTCTATTATCCAATTAAGACTACAAAGTTAGGAATTTTATTTTTAAAATGGGGTCTGTGGCGAAGGCTAACTGATTTAAGAAACGTTGCGCGAGTGGTTTCTCGCATAGCGAAAAAACGCAAAAGACGCATTCAAACTGCACTTCATTTCGCGAAAGAATGCTAACTTTGTCCCTGCACAACATGTTGAACCCCTAAAATAACTATGCAAATGGACTTTCTGAATTTGGCAAAAGAACGCTTTTCTGCACGCGCTTTCAGTGCGCAGGCTGTGGAAGAAGACAAGGTGAACTATCTTTTGGAGTGCGCCCAACGTGCCCCATCGGCCTGCAACAAGCAGCCATGGCACTTCGTTGTGGCTCAAACGGAGGAGGCGCGCCAGAAGGTACAGCTATGCTATAACCGTGAATGGATGAGGCAAGCACCCTTATACATTATTATATATGCAGCCAACGACAAGGCATGGGTACGCGAAGAAGACGGCAAGAGCCATGCCGACATCGACGCAGCTATCGCCATCGAGCATCTATGTTTGGCCGCAACGGCCGTTGGTTTAGGTAGTTGCTGGGTATGTAATTTCGATGTGGCGGCCCTGCAAGCAGCCTTTCCCATAGGTCAGGAGTGGCACCCTGTGGCCATCTTACCCATTGGATATCCAGCAAGTACACCTACAAAGCCATCTCCTCGAAAGGAAATGGACGAAATAGTGTCGCGTTTCTAGCAACTAAGTACTGGGAAAATACAACCTTAGAAATACAAAAAAGCGCGTCAGAAACCCATCCAAAGGGTAACGGACGCGCTTTTTTACAAATTTAAACAGAATGTCAAAAAGACAATTGACATACGCAAACAACAAATTGTCGTTATCGTATAAACCCAAATTCCATTACTTTCTGCCACATATTTTACACTTGCGATTTATTTCATTACAAAACTATCGCGATAAAGAACCCTTGCAAGCGAAAAATATCCCACAAAAAATTTGGCGGGGAAAGCAAAAAAAACTATCTTCGCACCATTAACTACCTGATGACGATTAAAGCGCGTTCTAAAAATTACCTCTAATGGATTTTTGGATTTGAGCTAAGAAGGTCTTGCTTACTTCTTATCGGAGCGTGGCGAGCTATGCAACGAAAAGGAAAAGCAGAAGAAGCCAAGCGAAAACCAAAAGCCATGAAGAGCCTAACAAGAAACAAGGATTTCTACACCAAGAGGTATTGATGGCGCACGCCATAGATTAGTCTATATTACTAAAAACATAAATGAATATGAAGAAGTACAATTTCAATGCCGGCCCCTCAATCCTACCTAGAGAAGTTATCGAGAACACGGCGAAGCAGATTTTAGACTTTAATGGTTCTGGACTTTCCATCATGGAGATTAGCCACAGAGCAAAGGATTTCCAGCCCGTTCTTGACGAGGCTGTTGCCTTAATTAAAGAATTGCTCAGCGTTCCCGAAGGATATTCGGTTATTTTCCTCGGTGGCGGTGCTTCGTTACAGTTCACCCAAGTGCCCTGCAACTTCCTAATTAAGAAAGCTGCATACCTGAATACAGGTGTTTGGGCAAAAAAATCAATGAAAGAGGCTAAGCTATACGGCGACGTTGTAGAAGTGGCTACGTCGGCCGATGCCAATTTCACTTACATCCCAAAGACATTCGACATCCCCACAGATGCCGATTATCTGCACGTTACCACAAACAACACCATCTACGGAACCGAAATCCGTAAGGAAATAGACTCGCCCATACCACTTATTGGCGATATGTCGTCCGATATTTTCAGCCGTCCAGTAGACGTATCGAAGTACGATTGTATCTACGCTGGTGCCCAAAAGAACTTGGCTATGGCTGGTGTTACAGTTATTATTGTGAAAGACGACAAGCTGGGACGCGCTCCAAGACAAATCCCAACCATGCTCGACTACCGCACACATGTGGACAAGGGCTCGATGTTTAACACGCCTCCTGTTGTTCCTATCTATTGCGCACTCGAGACGCTACGCTGGATTAAGAAGTGCGGAGGCGTTGAAGCCATGGACAAGAAGGCCATCGAAAGGGCTAAGATTATCTACGACGAGATTGATCGCAACCGCCTGTTCCGTGGCACAGTGAAAGAAGAAGACCGTTCGCTGATGAACATCTGCTTCGTGATGAACGAAGACTTTGCCGAACTGGAGAAATCTTTCATGGAGTTTGCTACGCAAAAGGGCATGGTGGGCATCAAGGGTCACCGCGACGTTGGCGGCTTCCGCGCAAGCTGTTACAACGCCATGAGCATCGAAGGCGCAGAGGCCTTTGCAGCTTGCATGAAAGAATTCGAAGCTAAACTCTAAGTTTACATATAGATTTTTCGTATTCAATCGGTGGGTCTGTGGTCGCATTCAGACCTAGACCCACCATTATTTATTCATCTAACTTAATAACTGTTTTCCTTATGAAGGTACTTGTTGCTACCGAGAAACCTTTTGCCGCCAATGCGGTGAAGGCCATTAAAGAAGAAATAGAAAAGGCAGGACACGAACTTGTTTTGCTGGAAAAATATACCGAGAAGGCGCAATTGCTCGATGCTGTGAAAGATGTTGAGGCCATGATTGTGCGTTCCGACAATGTTACACCCGACGTAATGGACGCCGCTACCAAGCTCAAGATTATCGTTAGGGCTGGTGCTGGTTACGATTCTATCGACACGGCATACGCCAAAGAGAAGGGTATCATTGTAGAGAACACACCCGGACAAAACGCCAATGCAGTGGCCGAGTTGGTATTGGGCCTGCTCGTTTATGCCGTTAGGGCATTCTTCAATGGCAAATCGGGTTCCGAGCTCATCGGCAAAAAGCTGGGGTTGCTGGCTTTTGGCAACGTTGGTCGCAACGTGGCACGCATCGCCAAAGGTTTCGGCATGGAGGTTTACGCCTACGATGCATTCTGTCCTGCCAACGTTATTGAAGAAGCTGGCGTACACGCCGTGGCTAATCAAGAGGCGTTGTTCGACCAATGCGACATCGTGAGCTTGCATATCCCTGCTACACCCGAAACTAAACAAAGCATCAACTATGCACTAGTGAACCGCTTGCCCAAAGGTGGCATCTTGGTTAACACGGCTCGTAAAGAGGTGATTAACGAGGCCGAACTGCTCAAACTTATGGCCGATCGTGAAGACTTGAAATTCGTTACCGACATCAAACCCGATGCCGATGCCGACTTTGCCAAGCTAGAAGGCAGGTATTTCAGCACGCCTAAGAAGATGGGCGCACAAACGGCAGAGGCCAATTTCAATGCAGGACTGGCTGCAGCCAAGCAAATTAATGCGTACTTCGCTGATGGATGCACCAAGTTCCAAGTAAACAAGTAACACAGACACTATGGCAACGATAAGACCATTTAAAGGTATCCGCCCACCAAAAGAACTGGTTGAGAAGGTGGAATCGCGTCCTTACGACGTGCTTAGCTCTGAAGAGGCTCGCGCAGAAGCTGGAGATAACGAGATGAGCTTGTACCATATCATCAAGCCCGAGATTGATTTCTCTCCCGAAACTTCCGAATACGACCCCAAGGTTTACGAGCAAGCAGCACGCAACTTCAAGAAATTCCAAGATAAGGGATGGCTCGTGCAAGACGAAAAGCCCGCTTATTACATCTACGCACAAACCATGAACGGCAAGACGCAGTATGGTTTGGTGGTGGGTGCTTTCGTTGACGACTACCTGAATGGAACTATCAAGAAGCACGAGTTGACTCGTAAGGATAAGGAAGAAGACCGTATGAAGCACGTTCGTGTGAACGATGCCAACATCGAACCGGTGTTCTTTGCCTACCCAGACAATAAGGTGCTAGACGAACTGATTAACAAATACGTTAAGAACAGCGCACCCGAGTACGACTTTATCGCTCCTATCGACGGTTTCGGACATCAATTTTGGGTTATCGCCGATGCTAACGACATCGACGTTATCACAAAGGAGTTTGCCAAGATGCCTGCCCTTTACATCGCCGATGGACATCATCGTTCGGCCGCAGCAGCATTAGTTGGCGCCGAAAAGGCCAAGAACAACCCCAACCACAAGGGCGACGAGGAGTATAATTACTTCATGGCCGTTTGCTTTCAAGCGTCGCAGCTCACCATTCTAGACTATAACCGCGTGGTGAAAGACCTCAACGGACTTACCTCCGCTCAGTTCTTAGATAAGGTGGCACAGAATTTCGACGTGCAGAAGATGGGCAAAGAAATGTATCATCCCACAGGATTGCACAATTTCTCGCTCTATCTCGATGGCGAATGGTACAGTCTGACGGCCAAGAAAGGTACTTACAACGATGCGGATCCCATTGGCGTGCTCGACGTTGACATATCTAGTCGACTGATTCTCGACGAGATTTTGGGCATCAAAGACCTTCGCACCGACAAGCGTATCGACTTCGTGGGCGGCATTCGTGGCCTAAACGAGTTGAAAGAACGTGTAGACAGCGGCGAAATGAAGATGGCTCTGGCTCTCTATCCCGTGTCGATGAAACAGATAATGGACATCGCCGACAGCGGAAAGATTATGCCACCGAAGGCCACTTGGTTCGAACCAAAACTGCGTTCGGGACTTGTAATTCACAAGCTGAGCGACTAATAACACCCTCACATCAAAGCCGTCGGGCATGCTTTTGGAGTGCGCTATCATGCGTAGAAAGCTGCCCGCGGCTTGTTTTTTGTTTAAGGAAATGGAAGAAGAGTGAAAAGAAGAAAGGGTGAAAAGGTGAAAAGATGGCTAGACTAAACCATATCAACACACGTCCCTACCCCACATTCCCCTAAATCAATAGCCCTAAAATTCCAAAACATACTGATTAACTCCTTAATCACGCAAATCCCCTAACCCCAAGTGTACGCCTTTACTACTTAAACCTTTTACCTCCTTATTCTTAAAACACACAGTTTTACTACTTTATTTCTTTACTCCTTAACTTCTCAAACAAATCTATCTATTTCCTTCGCCTTATCGTTCTTTTTGTGTTAACTTTGCAAGGCGTCCCTATTTTTCCGCATGGGGCACACCTATTATATATGCACGAGATGAACGACGAATACAAAACCATCGACGACATTGGGCAAGGTGTTTACACAGAGAAACGAAGTAAGTTTCTTGCTTACGCTCATCCTGTGAACTCGATTGAGCAAATAAAAGACCTGCTGGCCAACTATCGCAAGCAACATTACGATGCGCGGCACGTCTGTTACGCCTATATGCTAGGGCCTGAACGGCAAGATTTCAGAGCCAACGACGACGGCGAGCCCAGCAGCACTGCAGGTAAGCCCATACTCGGACAGATAAACAGCCACGAACTAACCAACATCCTCGTGGTGGTGGTGCGCTATTATGGAGGTGTAAACTTGGGAACTGGCGGACTTATCGTGGCCTATCGCACGGCCGCAGCCCTAGCTATCGACAACGTCCCAATGGTAAGTAGACTGGTAGAAGAAACCGTTTCGTTCGCCTTCCCCTATGTGATGATGAACAGCGTGATGCGTGTGGTGAAAGAATCTGAAGCCAAAATTCTCGCCACCAACTTCGAAAACACCTGCGAGATAAAACTAAGCATCGTACGTTCGAAAGCCGAAGAACTGCTAAACAGACTTAACAAGCTGTCGTTTGGATAAAGGTATTCTGCACAGAATTATTGCCAACAATTGGCATGGGTTAACATCCTTACGCAAGAGGGGACAGAGTAAGCACTGCTGCCACTTTGCCAACAAAAACCATAATATTATATCCCCAATGGCGGTTTATACGTATATTTTGACTAATTTTGCACGAAAACATTAATAGGAAATGAAAAGACTAATGATGATAGCCACACTTTTGGCTACCATGTTGCTAGCAGGCGCGCCTCAACTTAGTGCCGCCTCGCTCCACAGCAAACGCGAATTCAGGGGAGCATGGATACAAACGGTGAACGGACAGTTTTCAGGAATGAGCACCGCAGCCATGCAACAAACACTCAGACAGCAACTCGACGAACTGCAACGCGATGGAGTTAACGCCATCATCTTTCAAGTTCGGCCCGAGTGCGATGCGCTTTACGAAAGCAAGATCGAGCCATGGAGCCGTTTCCTAACGGGCGTTCAAGGGAAAGCACCCATGCCCTATTGGGACCCACTCAAATGGATGATCAACCAATGTCATCGCCGTGGCATGGAGCTTCATGCCTGGATAAACCCCTACCGTGCAAAAACGGCAGGCACAACGGCCTTGGCACGCAACCACGTAGCATCGCTATACCCCAATAGGGTGTTCTCCTATAACGGCCAACTGATACTCAACCCGGGCCTGCCCGAGAACCGCGAGTACATCTGTCGCGTGGTAGACGACATCGTTTCGCGCTACGACGTCGACGGAATACACATCGACGACTATTTCTACCCTTACCCTGCCGCTGGCCAAACCATAGCCGACGACAAGGAGTTCATGCGTTATAACGGCGGAATAGCCAACAAAAACGATTGGCGAAGAAACAATGTGAACGCCTTTGTTCAACGCTTGGGTCAAACCATCAAAGACCGCAAGCCCTGGGTGAAGTTTGGTGTGTCGCCGTTTGGCATCTATCGCAACAAGAAATCAGATCCCATTAACGGTAGCGCAACAAGCGGATTGCAAAACTACGACGACCTTTATGCCGACGTTCTGCTATGGGTGAACAACGGATGGGTAGACTATTGCGTACCACAACTATACTGGAAGATTGGTCATCCTAGTGCCGATTACCAAACACTTGCCATCTGGTGGAACAAGTATGCGGGCAATCGTCCGCTCTATATCGGCGAAAGCGTTGAGCGAACCGTTAAAGAGCCAGATCTTAACAACCCTAAAACCAACCAGATGGAAGCGAAGTTCAAGCTTCGCCGAATGCTACCCAACGTGCAAGGAGCCGTTCTATGGTATGCCAAAGCTGTGGCCGACAACATGGGCAACTATGGTTCCACCCTACGAAACTATTATTGGAAGACGCCTGCCCTACAACCCCTCATGCCGTTTATCGATCACAAACGCCCTAAAAAGCCAAGACATCTTGAAGCTGTGTGGACTAGCGACGGCCTTGTTCTTTTCTGGGAAGAGCCCAAAGGTAAGAAATGGGGCGATTTTGCACAAAAATATGTGGTGTACCGATTTGCCATGGGAGAAGATGTTGACATCGACAACCCTGCCAAAATCGTAGCCGTCACACACGACAAGTGGATTAAACTGCCTTACGACAAGGGGCAAGTAAGATATAGATATGTGGTTACGGCACTCGACAGAATGAGCAACGAGAGTCGAAAGGCCAGAAAGAAAGTGTGGCTGTAAGGCGCAATTGGTGTAAGTATGCCCACCCATCGCCTGTTATTTGGATAGCATCATCTTGCTGCCAACTGGCAAAATAGCCCCATTCTCCTAGTGCTTCTAGTTTTCTTCGTTAAACTTAGCTCACTAGTAGCATCTATCCCAACCACCGCATACAAAGTTATCTGCGGGCCATATAACCTCCCTTCAATGGTGCAAAGCCATCATAGGGAGTTTATATGACCCGCATTATTTTTCTACTTCATCTTATTTTGCTTTTGATACCCTTACTATATGTCAATACTAAAGCGCTTAACAAGTTGACAAGTTAACTGGTTAACAGCCTTTATAGGCGAAGCATTTTTTCACCCTTTCATTTCTTTCACCTTTTCACTTTTTCACTCTTTCACCCTTTCACTCTTTCACCTTTTCACCCTTTCACCTTCCCATTATCCCCATTTTTTAGGTAAATTTGCAGTGGATTAAAAATATGACAACAATGGAAACGATATCTGCGGCACAGCCGTTAGAAACCTTTGTACCCACGCGTGCTGTTGGGCAGCGTGATGTTTTGTCTTTGGCTCTCGCACCTATGCCCCACCTACAAGTGGCATTTGTTGGCGTGGGTGCGCGTGGACAAATGGCCGTTACACGTTGGTGTCATATCCCTGGCGTAGAAATTACTGCCGTGTGCGACGCGTCTAGACAGGTAGCAGAAGAGGCAGCGCAACACGTTGAACAGCTGGGTAAACCTCGTCCAACAGTGTATTGGGGTGAAAACGCTTATCGTCAGCTATGCCAGCAACAAAGACTGAACCTCGTGTACGTGTGCACCGATTGGCTTTCGCACGTGCCGATAGCCCTTCATGCCATGCAACGCGGCAAATGTGTTGCCGTGGAAGTGCCTGCCGCCCTTACGCTCGAGGATATTTGGCAATTGGTAGACACGGCCGAACGCACACAACAACACTGCATGATGCTTGAAAATGCGGTGTACGATCACTTTGAAATGGCCGTGCACGAGATGGTTCGAGAGGGACTATTCGGCGAGATAGTGCATGTTGAAGGTGGTTATGCACATCCCATTGGCAACCGTTGGACACCTTGGCGAATAGAATACAATCGGCTTACTTGTGGCGACGTTTATCCCACCCACAGCATTGGGCCTGCCTGCCAGTTGCTAGGCATCCACCGAACCGATCGTTTACACTATCTCACCGCCATGCACACCGCCCCCTTTGTAGGTAAGGAGATGTATCAAGAGGTAATGGGGAAGCCCTGCAACAGCTTTGCCAACGGCGACCAAACCTCTACAATGATACGCACCATGAAGGGCAAAACCATCCTTATCCAGCACAACGTGATGACGCCACGACCATATAACCGTATGTTTCAAGTGGTTGGCACGCAGGGATATGTCGCAAAATATCCTATACCCGAAGTGCTGTTGAGTTCCGCTTCGGCTGCTAAAGTCGGCGTTGAAACCAACATCGACAACATGCCATTGCCCACATCGCAACTAGAAAAGCTACTCAGCCACTACGCCCCACCCTTCTCACACGAAACAATCGACTTGGCCAAACAACTCGATTCGCGCGGCGGCATGTCTTATTTTATGGATTTACGTTTAGCCCAATGTCTGCAACAAGGTTTGCCACTAGACATGGACGTGTACGACTTAGCCGAGTGGTGTTGCATTGCCGAACTCTCAAAACGTTCCATCGAACATGGGTCGATGCCCGTAATGATACCCGATTTCACACGCCGTGAAGTCTTGCAGCAAACTAACGAGTGAGGTTTCTCCTTGTTCTTAAGTGCGCTTCATTCTATTTCAACCCAACCAATCTCACCCACTACGTCCCTAAACGACATACATCTTTAATGCGAAAGAGAAGGAGAATACTAAAAATATGATGAGACAGTGGTATATCAGAGTAAGTATCTATTGACAGCAGAGAAGGCTATTGGGCATTTGAAATACGCATAAATTTGAGAAACACTTTGTATATTTATCAAAAAATACGCTATTTAATCAGCCTTTTTCTTGTCAGTTAAATAAATTTATATTATCTTTGCACTCGAGTGCAGCTATCAGTAAGTGACTAGGTTAGAGAGATGTTACCATCCAGCGTATTATTCTACTAAATAAATGAATATGCAGAATACTGGATAATAACGATTATCCAGCAAATGCGGTTGGACTGTTTGGTAAATATTAATAATTTACCAATCTTTCTCACGTAAACGCATCGACGTTTACTTTCCACAAATCCTTATCCTAAGTGTAAGCTAGGGTTTAATAACCATAAGAAGCAAAAGGGGTTCCACGAATTCCTATTGCAACCTTATTGTGTTACATTAGCAAGCATATTGCAAGTAAGATCAGACGAGGGATAACAATATTTCGTCCAACAAATAAACATATCACAAAGAAAATATGAACAAACAAAAAGTTACAAAGAGAGTATATCTCACTCCATTTATTGAAGTGTGTAACATGAACAATGAGAGTCCATTATTAGCAAATTCACCTGTTACAGGTGGTCATAATGATGCAGTAGACGATGAGACACTGAATGCCAAAGAATTCAACTTCGATGATGACTATGGTATTTGGCAAGACAGTAATGAACAACAGGAAGACTAAAGACAAATCATAAATTACGCAACGTAAACAACAAACAAGAGAAAAAGCAAATGAGGAAAATACAATTCGGGAAGATGAGAACCCTTGCTCTTACAGCTCTCGTGCTGTTCATGGTAGGTTGTGCCAATGATGAAACAGCGCAGGATAACACGGCAAAACAACTTGACACCAATGGGTTGACAGAGTTTGCAGTAGTTTATAACAGCACCAAAGCGTTGAGCAACACACGCACTGCTGGTGAATATACCGGTTCAGGCATTAAGTTTTACTGGACTTCTAACGACCGACTATGGATCAACAACAAAGCAGTAACACCCTCATTGAAAGAAAGCCACCGTTCTAGCATTCCTACCACAGGTGGTAAGGAAACCGATGCCAAGTTCTATTTTGCAGGCGTATATTCTGCCGCAACCTACCCTGTACGCTACACAGGAAACGGAAACACTTCTGGCAACAAAGTTACTATCAAAGCTAATCAAGCACAACAAGCGCCCAATGACGGAGCGCATATCGGCACAGACGGTGACTGCGGTACGGCCGAAGCAAAGCGTCAAACCGACGGTTCGTACAGATTCACACTTGATCACAAGGCTTCATACCTCACCTTTATACCCTATTATAGCATTGGCTTTACAACCGATGTGAAGGTAACTCAAATCAGGGTAAAAGCCGATCAAGTTATTGCTGCAACATACGACTTTGACGACACAGGCATTAAAACAACCACTGCGACCTCGCCTTCTAAATGTATTACACTTACACTTAAGGGTGGTGGTACTAATGGCTTCAATATCCCAACGGCACAAAACCTTACAGAAAAT
The DNA here is from genome assembly GCF_000378085.1 of Hoylesella loescheii DSM 19665 = JCM 12249 = ATCC 15930. Classification (GTDB taxonomy): domain Bacteria; phylum Bacteroidota; class Bacteroidia; order Bacteroidales; family Bacteroidaceae; genus Prevotella; species Prevotella loescheii. Next base: position 10,244 of record NZ_KB899215.1, on the reverse strand, counting down.
GCCGCCATCATGGTTATTGCACCTGGTAAGTACACCAACTTTACTGTAGAGTACATCCTCTACGACCAAGTAACTAATGTAACTGCCTCCGTGTACAAGAACTATGGAACTGTAACTTGCCAGCCAGGAAGAAATAAGAAAATAGCAACAGACTTAGATGTTATAAACCGTGGAGATAAACTCTATATGTGGGATGCGCATAAAGATTACTGGTGGGGGCATGAGAACGAGCAACCAGTTGTTAACGGAGTAACTAATCCAAATTTCCCTAAGAGCAAGACAAGCGACCCTGATCGATGGTATTACGACGTCGAAGCACCAACTGGACATGCAGTAGTAGCTGGAGGCCATGCTGCTTTCTGCCCTAACGTAAACGAAATGCTATGGTTTATCTTCAAAGGTAACCCGCATTGGGATGGCAATAAGCCCTTCTCATTTGCCAAACATCTATACAAAGGTGGTATGTGGTTCAAGAAGAAGCGCGTTATCTTGCTGGAAAACAGCCTGAACGATGCCACTATGAGAGATAAATTCGATGGTACGGATTATCGCCCCGTTGGTAAAGATTGGCCTCGCGTTAACAATAGTATTGCAAGTGGCACGCCTGCCAATACTGATGATTATTTCTTCTTGCCCGCAATCAACTTCTTCTTCAATGGTAAATTCGATGGTAGCGGGAAGATGGGAGAGTATGGAGACTACTGGACTTCATCTGCTTCAAACGTGAATAATAGCAACGAAAATGCTTTCAACCTAGCTTTTGGAGGAGGTTCAGCAGGTATATATAACAGTCTGCGCAGGAAAGGCGCTATGACCATCAAGCTTAAAGACTTTAATTAAACTTAGATAAGAGAATGAGGCGGAAAACTTAATCGTTTTCCGCCTCTTCTTTTACAACCCAATGCACAAACCTTTCTATCTACAAAACATACCAGCCTCAGCTTTCATCCATACGCAGGTTTGATGATTTGTGGATGCTCACTTCTTACCTTGCCTTAATCTATCACGCATTGCCCTAACGAAGAAATACAATTCTGCCTGCATTCTAAACGCCAACCACGAAAAGCGGAGGGGCATATACCCAAACTTTCGCGTTTCTTTGTCACTTAGCAAAGACAGGTCGATGTCTTGCCAAGCCTCCTTCAAACGTTTTATCACCATCCGGCGATCTGCCCTAGACAATTGCCTACGCGTTTTGTAATACTCAAAATACAAGTCAATAACAGTTAGCCAGCGCATTTCTTCAAATCGTGAGCAAAGAAAGTGCGTGTCAGTATGACTCTGCAAAAATTGTTTCAAGCTTTTATAAGCGTCCAAACGATAGTACTTATTCAGGTTTGGCGCATGCGTTGCCGACTCAGTATGTTGTCGATAGAAATACTTTCCCGCACATTGCGCCACCTCTCGCGATGCCCAATAATGCACGCGCGTGGTATTTTCGTCACTATACACAGGACTGCTCTCGTCGTAGGGATATTGAAGATGTATCGCACGCCTGATCATATAAAGGCCATGAATGCGCCAATCAAGACTCAATTCGCAAGCCCGCAGTCCGCTTATACGACTAAACGCCATCGAGTTATACCGCCGTTGACGCGTGTATGTGCCCTGAACGTCGTCGCGTTCGGCAATAATAAAATCGAAAAGCACGCAATCCACCGCTGGTTCATTGTCGAGCACCTCGGCAGAAAGCTGCAAAGCATCGTCCGAGAGCCAATCATCCGAATCCACCATACACACATATTCGCCCGTAGACATGCCCAAAGCCACGTTGCGCGTGTGCGATATACCTGAGTTTTTAGCCAATGTCGCCACCTTCAAGCGGCTGTCCTTCGCGGCATATTCGTTTAGCAACGATAGCGAATTATCGGTCGAGGCATCGTCTACGCATACTATTTCAATGTCTTTGAGACTCTGATTTAGCAACGAGTCGAGGCACGCTTGCAGGTATTTTTCCGCATTATACACGGCAACCAGCACAGAAACTTTGGGCATCTTCTTTATATCTCTAAGTTGATAATATCTTAACGTTTTGTTTTCTTTCGCAATGCACTAACCGATAAGTACGAACTAATACCTACCAGCATAAGGCCGACGAGGCAATATATCGGCAGGTTGTACACAAAGGTTGTGGCGTAGGCCAAGGCAAGCCATGGCAGTTGCAGTCCGATGTTACGGAAAACGCTGCGGCGCATTCGATAGCCAAACTTCTTTTGCACCACGCACGCCACCAAAACAAGATTAAGCCCCCCCATTGCCGATAGACACAAGCCCACGCCCCACAACCCGCCTAAGTGCATTCCGCCGATAACGGCAGCCACAAAAGCCAAGTCGTAGGCCACTTCTAGTAGCAGGTAGGTTCGCGAATCGCCCTTTGCCAGCGCGATATACTCTAACGGAAGACTTATCGCACGAAAGAAAATGTTGAAGCTAAGCACCTGCACCATGGCCACTACGCCTGCAAAGGCACTGCTATACAACAACGGAACGAGAACGGGCAACGCCAAAACGAATACCACCAACAGCGGCCCCACAATAAGCAAGCCTACCTCTATTTGGCGATTTACAAGCACATTCATGGTAAATTGTAGCCTGTTAACGGCCGAAATGCGTGGGAAGAAGTCGGCCTCTAACGCCGAAAACAGCGTGGAAGCATACACCACCGAAAGCATATAACCTGCATTATACAGGCCAACGGTTTCGATTGAAGCAGTGCTATTGAGAAAGCTACGAATAAAAAGGTCGGCCCCGTTGCCCAATATGCCTGCTAATGTAAAAGCCAGGCCTAGTTTTATCATCACGCCGCCCGAACGAACATGCTGCCTGTTCCAACTTAATCGCAGCGGAAAAGTCCTGAACGAACAAACCACCGTTACGCACATCTGCACTAAGGCAGCGACAATGAGCGATGGAACAATGGCGGCTTCGCGATAGATATAATACAAGGGGATGGTTATCAAGATGGTGAGCACCAATCCTGCAACGGTTAGTTGGGCGAGGCTACGTAGCCTTCGTGCGCCTTTCAATATGGCCATTTCACCCACGGTGATACACGAAAGGGCCACAATGGGCGACAGAAGCATGAAATCGACAGTGTGGACGCTATCCGAAAACGTAATTTGACTGAGCCAGGCACTAAGCGCCAAGCACAGCGACATGCCTAAAAAGCCTGCGAAAAACGCCCAAAAGCGAAGTGTAGCGACAGCAGACTCTAGGCGCTGACCATCGTTTGCCTCGTAAGCCTCCGAAACATTGCGCACCCCACTAACGCCCAATCCCATGTTAGACGTATTGGTAAGCAAGGTTATGGCCGAGTTGAACAGGGAGATGATGCCCACACCAGCAGGTCCTATAAGCACTGCAACCAACTTGTTACGAATAATCCCCAAGCCGATTATCACGCCTTGAACGCTGCCAAACACACCCATATATTTCAGTATGTGTGCATAGCCGTTTGTCTTTTCCTGTTGTTTCATTCTTATTATAGTAAAAAAAGAATTAGTTTTAAACGTTCGTCTGCCAACTGTTTTCTCTGCAACGCAACAGTACAAAAGCCTTTGTAGTGTCCGTACAAGCCTTTTGTAGTCACACTACAAGTCGTTTGTAGTCACGCTACAAGCCGTTTGTAGTGTCTGTACAAGTGCTTTGTAGCCCCACTACAAAGGCTTTTGTACTGACACATACCTACGCATACGTACAGCTTCGTAGCTTAAAGGCGGTTGTTTACAAAACCTAATCTTTTTTACTATAACAACGAAAAATTTTGGTCATTATTGCTTTTTAATGTAACTTTGTAAATAAAACATCATGCTAATAAGTGTTGTCATACCTGTATATAACATGCAGCACACACTCGACCGATGCGTAGAGAGCGTGCTGAAACAGACGTTTGACAACCTTGAAGTGTTGCTTGTTGACGATGGTTCTACCGATGGCAGCGCGCAAAAGTGTGACTCGTGGGCCGAAACCGACAGCAGAATAACCGTGGTGCACCAACCCAATGGCGGACTGAGCAAGGCTCGCAACACAGGCATAGCCCATGCCAAGGGCGATTTTCTAGCTTTTGTAGATGCCGACGATGCTATCGCAACAGACACGTTGCAGGCTGCCATGGATGCTTTTGAGCAACATCCGCAATGCAACATTGTGGAGTTTCCCGTGCTGATTGGGTGGCTTTCGGAACACGAACGTCTGCTAACCTTCAACCCCCAAGAGCACCATGCACCCGCCCTTTATTGGTATGAAGAACAAGGATACCTGCACGCGTATGCCTGGAATAAGCTGTGGCGTGCCAATCTCTTTGAAAGCGTACGATTTCCAGAGGGTAAGGTGTTCGAAGACCTTATCACCACGGCTCGTCTTTTGGCCAAGTCGGGCAACATCCTTACCATCAATCAAGGTGCATACCACTATTGGCTGAATCCCGAAGGCATCACCCAAAAGGCCAGTGCCTACGAATTGGCCCAACTGCTGGTATGGAACTTGCGGGTGAGAAAAAGCATCATCCCCCCCAACGGATGCACAAGCGAGGCCGAAGCGCGTTTTCACCTGCATCTACTGAACATGCAAATTGACCTTTATCGCAAAGGCGACACCACCATCAGGTTGGCTCGTCATCCGCTAAGTTGGCGCTTTATGCTAAAAGCACCCATGCCTTTTGCCACGCGTGCCAAAGCCATTTGGGCCGAGGTGTTAGGCATTAAGAGCCTTTGCCAAATACATCTATTGTTACACCGATTCATGAAAACAAGATGATTAGTTTTATCATTCCCTATCACAACGAACCTTTAAGCATGCTTAGGCAATGCCTAGATAGCGTTTTGTCACTGTCGTTGAGTAAAGATGAGCGAGAGATTATCGTCGTTGACGATGGTTCGAGCCATTCGCCCATCAACGATTTGCGTGATATTCATGACAGTATTATCTACGTTCGCCAAAAGAATGGAGGCCTAAGTCGTGCCAGAAACACAGGATTGAAACTTGCTTCGGGCGAATATGTGCAGTTTATCGATGCCGACGACTATCTGCTGCGGGCACCATACGAGCATTGCCTAGACATCATGCGCTATCAAGAACCCGATGTGGTGATGTTCAACCAAACCCAAAGCAATCCTAAAAACGTTCCCACACACTATGAAGGACCGATAGACGGAACGCGTTATATGCGCCATAACAACTTGCACGCTGCGGCATGGGGCTACCTGTTTAAACGCCAGCTAGCGGGATCGTTGCGTTTTCGCGAAGGCATTTTCCACGAAGACGAGGAGTTTACGCCACAGTTGTTGCTACGTGCCGAACGCGTATTTATCACCAACGCCCATGCCTATTTTTACCGAAAACGCGAGGGGTCGATCACACAACGGAACGACACAAAGAGCATTGCCAAGCGGTTAAGCGATCTAGAAAACATCATTTTGCAACTTAAGAAGATGGCGGCAACGGGACCCACGGCCAATAGAGATGCGTTGCAAAGGCGCGTGGCACAACTAACGATGGATTACATATACAAGATTATCGTTGAAACGCGGTCGCCTAGACATCTGGAAAAATGTGTGGCACGACTGCACCGCAATGGTCTGTTCCCGCTTCCTGATAAACCTTACAGTCAGAAATACCAATGGTTCAGACGTCTTACCAACTTCAAGGCTGGCAGGCGCATACTATGTAGGGTGTTACCAAAGGCTGCTTCATGAAGATTTTACTGCTAGGCGAATACAGCAACGTACATAACACCCTGGCCGAGGGGCTTCGGCAGCTGGGACATCAAGTTACGGTAGCCTCTAATGGCGACTTCTGGAAGAACTATCCACGCGACATCGACTTGCAACGAACTGCAAGCTTGTGGGGCAAAATAAGCTTTGCCTTTCGGCTTTTACGGGCCTTGCCCAAACTGCGAGGCTATGATGTGGTGCAGCTTATCAATCCGCTGTTTATAGAAATAAAGGCCGAAAGACTGTTTGCACTTTATCGTTATCTGCGCAAACACAACAAACGGGTGTATCTCTGCGCATTTGGCATGGACTATTATTGGGTGAACGAATGTCAAACCCGCAAGCCTTTACGATATAGCGACTTTAACCTTGGCAACGAACTAAGGCAAAACGCTGATGCCTTAAAAGAAACGGCCGACTGGATTGGCACAAGCAAAGAACGACTAAACAAATACATCGCTCACGATTGCGATGGTATTATCACTGGGCTTTACGAGTATTGGGTGTGTTATCAGCCACTTTTTCCCCATAAAACCGTTTTCATCCCCTTCCCCATTAGGATGCCTTCTCCACCCGCCACCATCTCGCCCGTTGGACAGAAGGTGAAAATTTTCATCGGCATCAATAAGTCGCGACATGCCTATAAGGGTACTGATGTGCTGTTGGCTGCCGCCCTTCGATTGGTGGAAAGGCACGCAGAAGAGGTGGAACTGGTGAAGGCAGAGTCGGTGCCCTTTGCCGAATACCAACAACTGATGGATGGTTGCGACCTCATCTTAGACCAACTATACAGCTATACACCATCTATGAATCCCCTTTTGGCCATGAGCAAGGGTATCGTATGTGTGGGCGGTGGAGAGCCAGAGGGGTATGAACTGCTGAATGAAATGCATTTGCGACCTATAATAAACGTGTTGCCCGACGTTGAAGACGTGTATAGACAACTGGAAGAAGCCATTGCCGACAAGGAAAGGCTGATGCAACGCAAACACGAAAGCGTGGACTATGTGGCCAAACATCACGACTACGTGAAGGTGGCGGAACAGTATGTGGAGCTTTATACCGCAGAACTATCCGACAATGCCCCACCTGAATAAGCACAAACACATCCTTAGCTAACTATATCGCACAATAAAACGACTCTACTACCATGTATATCATCAACAAGCTACTTCTATTTTCTTTTCTCTTCGTTGGCCTAATCGCAAGGGCACAAGGTGTTATTGAAACGTTCGATTATGCCCATCTTACAAGCACTGACAAGGTTGGAGAGCATTGCCAACTAACTTTTTCGGTAGGTTCGGGCAAATCTAACCCCACGTTACTGTCCACATCACATGCCGTATCGTTTTATTTGGGCAACCGACTTACCATCAAGTCGCATTCCAATAAATGTATCACCAAAGTGGTTTTACATGCTGCCGAAAGTGGTCAGTCGTATAACGTTGGCCAATTTGCCTCTTCAACTGGATATTTTAAGCAAGAAGAGCAAGCCTGGATTGGTCAATCGAGGCAAATGGACTTGGTAAACATCAGTCTTGAAGTACTAAAAATCTCTCGTATTGAAGTGCATTTGGCCGACGTTGCACCAAAGCAAATAACTACTATACGTTTTGCAGAATCTGCTTACGACATCTTCGAAGGCGATGCACTACCTTCACCCATACTCGAGGGCGTGAATGCGGCTGACGCAGTTGGTAAGTTGGCGTTCGTATCAGGTAATAAGAATGTTCTGGATTTCGACGCAGACGGGACGAAGGCAATGCCTATTTCTACGGGTGAAACAAAACTTACAGTTATCTATCTGGGGGATGAGCGGCATGCGCCTTGTATGTCGTCGTGCTGGATTAGGTGTTGGAAAGATGTTCGGGAGGTCTCTTCTATCCGTGATTTTAACGTACTAGCCGACGAAATAAACGTAAGCAGGCTAGTTCTGAATGCTGCGGAAGTGGTGCAAGTTACGGCCAACAGTGCTTTCATCAGTGACGGCACAGGCTGTTTGGCACTGCGTTTCTCACATCATCCTGGGCTACAAGCAGGCGATGTGCTAACGGGTACAGTGCTTGGTAGGTTTATCCGCAATTCCTACCCTGCATTGCTAGTGGAGAATAATGCGATTAACCATCTGCAAATCGAACACAAATCGGTTTCATCTCCTCAGGAGGTGGACTGCACAAAGCTTACTTTGGGAAACTGTGTTTATGGCCATCAGGTGAATGTTATTGCAAAGGTGACAAACCACAAAAAGCATAGCGTGCAACTAAAAGTAAACGGGTATGACTTAAAAATAGATGATATTTTGAAAACAAAGCTTGTTTTACCCAAAGAAGATGCTTGCCTTGGGTTAACAGGTTTGTTTTATAGTTATGAGGAGGGAACAATCTTCTTCACTCCGCTAAACCGTTATGGGCTTAGTCGTGAAATGGTGCTTGACGAGTATAAGTCTGAAAATCCAGTTTATTCGACGAGCTCTACTACTGTTGTTGTGAAACGAAAGCTGAAAGCGGGACGATGGAATAGTATTTGTTTGCCTATTGCAATGAATAAGATAGACTTGCAACGGGCTTTCGGCAACCATACGTTGGTGGCTTTCTCAAGTGTTTCGGGAAATAAATTGCTATTTAAATCGGTAGACCGACTTGACACTGGCGTACCATACTTACTAAAAACCAACAATGATATCGCCTCTTGGACGCTGCCGAACGTAAGTATAGATGCTCCGAAAGCTAGCAAGATTACCCATGAAGGTGTGTCGTTTTGTGGAACATACAACGTGAAAGAACTCGTAAGCGATGGCACAGAACAATTTTTACGAGAGAATAAGCTCTTCATTCCAGCTAAAAATAAGCGTGTTATGCCTGGGCTTAGAGCTTACTTCAAATTTCCTTCGGCTGCGGGGGCAAAACAATTTGATTTTGTGATAGACGAAGCAAGCCCAATCGTTTTGCCTAATTTTGAGGAGCATTCGGAGGATGGTGATGTTTGGTTTACACTGGATGGTAAAGCCATTAGCCCACAACACCGCCAACGAGGACACGTATATGTCCGTAGAAATAAGAAATTCATCGTACGATAGATTACCTGATAAGTTTTCATGAAAGATGCTCTACCTATTTCTTTTCTCAAAAAATAGTCCTATGAAAAAGAACAAATATATAGCGCCCACTATGGGTATTGTAAATATTAATGTGGAATTTCTCTGCCAATCTGGCCCTAGCCTTAGTCCTGGGAGTAGTCCTGGTGACGCGTGGGAAGCAGATTCAAAGTCCCTTAATGTGTTAGACTTCGACAATTATGAAGAGATTGATAACTAAACTGGTATTAAAAGAATTTGAAATACGGGCGAAAGTTAGTGTACCACAAAAACGTGTAAGCCCATTATGCACAAGCTAAGCGTTGGAATGATGCAGTAAGCTGTGGAGCATAATTCCTGCACTTATACCTGCAAAAACTAAATTGCTCACAGTGCACTCTAATTAACTGCCAGACGAGCGACACCGCGACTAATCGTAATCCCCAACAAGTAGGTTACCATCAGAGCGACCACATCTATATCCACATAAAGCATTAAAATGTCGATACTAATGTTAGTATCGGATGCTTCCCTGCACCCTATGTGCATCCACACATATCTTTTGCGCTACAAAGCCCCATTGGAATACGCACATACAAATATTTCTTTACAAGCTCGTACGCCACCTTCACCTTAACAATGCTGCTACTAACGAGTTTATGAATTTGTAAACTCACTAATTTATAAGCTTATAAACTCATGAACCTAAAACCTCACCAACTTATAAACTAATGAACTCATAACCTGAGCAACTGATAAACTTATAAACTAATGAACTTATAACCTCACAAGCTCATAAACTCACTACCTCCCAAAACGAACAAGCCCCGAGTGCGAAGCGTCGCGCTCGGGGCTGTCGTATGAAAAAAGGCGGCCACCTACTCTCCCGCATTGCATTGCAGTACCATCGGCGCAGGCGGGCTTAACTTCTCTGTTCGGAATGGGAAGAGGTGGGACACCGCCGCAATAACCACCTGATTGGGGGTTGACTATCGCACAAGCAAGGAAAGAAGAAGTGACGCCTCACGCGGGACTTGCGTCCTGCGGCTCTCCAAGCGGAGGGCCGACGACACGGCTGAGGTGAGGGAGGTAAGAAAGTTTCGGGCGATTAGTAGCGCTCGGCTTTGGCGTCGCCGCCTTTACACCTGCGCCCTATCCACGTCCTCGTCTGGGACGACCCTCATGAGGAGTTCTAATCTTGCGGCCGGCTTCGCACTTAGATGCTTTCAGCGCTTATCCGATCCAGACTCAGATACCCGGCGGTGCACCTGGCGGCACAACCGGTAAACCGGAGGTCTGTCCATCACGGTCCTCTCGTACTAGTGACAGGGCCACGCAAAACTCCAACGCCCACGATAGATAGAGACCGAACTGTCTCACGACGTTCTGAACCCAGCTCGCGTGCCACTTTAATGGGCGAACAGCCCAACCCTTGGGACCTTCTCCAGCCCCAGGATGTG
>NZ_KB899214.1:169236-278638 GCF_000378085.1 Hoylesella loescheii DSM 19665 = JCM 12249 = ATCC 15930 | reverse complement strand
GGGAACATCCTTTACCTTCGCTTCCTCTGCCAAAGACCAGATTATCTCAGAGGCTGCCCGTGGGGTGATGCAGGGCGCAAGTCAGCTGCTTCAAAAGAAGCTGCGCACCATCAAGGTAACGCTCAAAGGTGGCTACCGCCTTTTCTTGGTTCAGTCCAAATAAAACAATCGAAAATGATAAGTAAAAAATAACATCAAATAAAAAAGGAACAATGAAGAAAATTATTTTATCAATGGCTATGCTTGCCATGGTGGGAGCAACAGCCACAGCACAGGAAAACAATGATGATCTGACACCGAGCCGTCCGCTTACTTCGGGAGAACTTTTTCAAGGTATGAGCCGTGCCATACCTACGGGGCGTGTCGTACTGCCGTATGGTTTAGACGTTACCTTTGACAAGACCGTGCATCTTATCTTCCCTTCTACTATCCGCTATGTAGACTTAGGTTCACAGAACATCATCGCAGGGAAAGCGGAGGATGCTGAGAACGTATTACGTGTAAAGGCGTCGGTGAAGGACTTTGAAACGGAAACCAATATGAGTGTTATCTGCGACGACGGCTCTTTCTATACTTTCAACGTCAAGTATGCTGATGAACCGGAGAAGCTTAGCATAGAGATGAAGGACTTCTTATCACCAACGGACGGACGCCTGCCAAGCAATCGCTCTGACATTTACTTTAAGGAACTTGGCAACGAGTCGCCCGTATTAGTAAAGCTGATGATGCAGACTATCTATCAGAATGACAGACGCTGCATCAAGCACATTGGTGCACAGCAGTTTGGCATGAAGTTCCTGCTTCGTGGCTTGTATGCCCATAATGGCTTGCTGTATTTCCACATTCGTATGGAAAACGGCACGAATATGCCATACTCGGTGGATTTTATCACCTTTAAGGTGGTTGATAAGAAGATGGCAAAGCGCACCGCTATACAGGAACAGGTGCTTCAGCCACTTCGTGCCTATCATCAGGTAATGCAGGTGCGTGGCATGGGCAGTGAACACACTGTGTTTGCGCTCGAGCAGTTTTCTCTGGCGGAAGACAAGCAGCTTGAAGTGACGCTCTATGAGAGAAATGGCGGTCGTACGCTGACCTTCTATGTAACGGCAGAGGACCTGCAACTGGCAAAGAAGATTGATAACCTCAAACTGAAATGGTAGACATTATGAAGAAGAAAATCATTTTATCGGTTTGTGCAGCGGTGGCAATGGCTTTTAGCTTGCCATCGCAGGCACAGCGACTGATACCCAAGCAAAGGGGCGTAGAGGTCGTAGGAAGTGTTCCACTTATTAAGGGTGAAAAGTTCCTTGCTGCTGACAATTTCGGCATGGGAGCATCACTCGCCCGATATCTGGGGCGTGAGAACTATACTTTTGTTATGGCAGAGTATGAACAGCAGAATATGTCGTACCGAGATTATAACGTAAAACTCAAGGATGCTCTCTTGCAGGTGGGCTATATGCACCCTGTTCTCTCCGACAGAGGTAAGAACGTGTTTCTCTATGGTGGTATATCCGCCTTGGGTGGCTATGAGCAGCTGAACAAGGACAAGAAGCTGCTGCCCGATGGGGCGACACTGCTCGACCGCTCCCACTTTGTCTATGGTGGTGCCGTGCATGGCTCGGTGGACGTATTTCTAACGGACAGGGTTCTCTTTCTTGTAAAGGCGCAGGGACGTTTCCTCTTTGGAACAGACGTGCATTGTTTCCGTCCGGCAGTTTCAGCAGGACTAAGGTTTAACTTTTAAGTAGAAGAAAAAATGAAAAAGATATTGAATACTATTTGGGTAATGGGTGTGCTGACCCTTGCCGTGTTTTGCCTATCTGCTTGTGATAGGGATTTGGATGTTCAGCAGTCTTATCCGTTTTCGGTGGAGACAATGCCGGTTCAGAAGGACATCATAAGGGGGCAGACGGCTGAGATACGCTGTACGCTGAAGCGAGGCGGTGAGTTTGCCGATACTCGCTATACGATACGTTATTTTCAGTCTGACGGCAAAGGATTGCTAAGAAATGATAACGGTACGGTTTTCAAGCCTAACGACCGCTATCCGCTGACTAAGGATGTGTTCCGCTTATATTACACTTCTCTGTCATCTGACCGCCAGACGATTGATGTATATGTGGAGGATAGTTTCGGTAAGGTGCAGCAGCTGACCTTTAGTTTCAACAACGAGCGAGAAGAGGGCAAGGACAAGCCTACATCTTCTCGTCGCTAAGACCATAATTGATGCGAACGATAAATTCTTTCATTTTGCTTTGTGTATTCTGCCTGTTCTGTCAGCCGACCCTTGCCCAGCGCAGGGTGCGGCTGGCAGACTTGCCACCTTTTGAGCGTGCAGTTGTCGTAGTGAAATACTTTGAGGGTATGCACGGCTGGAAGAATTATCCGTATGTTGGATATGGGCATCAGCTGCAACCAGGAGAGCGTTTCACAGCGGATATGACGGAACGGCAGGCAGACTCCCTGCTCCGTGCCGACCTTTGGAAATGCTTTGAACACTTCAAAGGGTATGGTAAGGATGCCCTGCTGCTGACCTTGCTTGCCTACAATGTGGGTGTAGGGCGATTGCTTGGATATGGTAAGCACCCAAAGAGTAAGCTACTGCGAAAGATAGAGGCTGGAGATAGAAACTTCTATTGGGAGTATGTTTCGTTTTGCCGATATAAGGGTAAAGTTTTGAATGGGTTAGTCAAACGCCGAAAGGTTGAGTTTGCGTTGTTCTTTATCATCTGACTATATTAAACCAAGAATTATTCCTATGATGTTGTTTCTATTTTGCTGAAAAATTGTAACTTTGTATTACGATTAAATAGGATAAGCAATGAATAAAGAAACAAAAAAGGTACTTTTCGTCTTATTGAATGAGTACACAGATTGGGAAGGTGCTTTTCTCTCTACAGCCCTTCATGTTGGCGTAATACCAGGTAGTGAAATCAAGTACAGAGTGCATACAGTTGCTCCGACATTAGATGCAGTCTGTTCCATTGGTGGATTCAAAACGTTACCTGATTATTCTTTTGAGAATATGCCCAAAGACTATGCAGCCTTAGTCCTTATCGGTGGCAATCGATGGGATTCACCTGAAGCAGAACTTGTTGCGCCATTGGTACAAGAAGCATTGGATAAGGGTAAAATAGTAGGAGCGATATGCAACGGAGCATCGTTTCTGTGTGCTCATGGCTTCTTGAACAACGTAAAACATACGGGTAATGGTCTCGACCAACTTAAACAATGGGGTGGTGAAAGATACACGAACGAAACAGGATATGTGAACGCACAGGCTGTAAGTGATAAAAACATCGTTACAGCAAATATTACTGGTCACTTGGAGTTCACTCGTGAAATGCTCTTACTTCTGAAAGCCAATACCTCGGAAAAGATTGCAGCTTGGTATGACTTTTATAAGAATGGATTTGTAAAATAGTAGTCATACTACTAAATAAAATTGATGCGTGGAGTACATCGTCTCCACGCATCAATTTTATAGTTAGCAATCACACATACATCTTATTTTATGGATGCGGTTCTGGCTGAGGTCCTGGATTGGGATGTTCCTCACCAGACTTCTTGTCAGGTGCTGAAACACGTTCGTAGCTCACGCCAGTAAGTGTAAAATACTTCTTTGAAGGGGTGAGATGTACCACAGGTTTCGTAATATGAACCTTTGGGTTGAACTCCGTTTTTCCCTTCTCAACCAATTTACTCTGGAAAGAAGGTGTAAGTGTCCCGATGTCTCCGAAGTCTACAATGTCTCCGTTCTCAACGTGCTTCTTTGCTATCTCAGCTGCAAGTCTGAGAACAGCCTCGACTTCTGCACCTGTGAACGTTGTAGCGTGTGCCACTTCATCACAGAAACTACGATGATCAACTCTCTTTCGTCCTGTAGGATGAGCCTGCACAACGATTTTCCCTTTCAAATTTCCAACTGTTCCTTTACGCTCCTTTAGCGTATAAGCAATGGGTCTGTTCGCCATAGTCATTAGTGTTGCCCCCGATTGTTAAGCCTTTGGAGGCTGGGGCTTTATCCTCCTCAACTTGTTAATAGATTTATATCAAAAAGGTAAGAAATTTCTTGATTATCTCCAAGAAAAGCACATATTTCTTTTGACACTTATCAACCCTTTTTCGCAAAATGGTTCACCTATTTTAGTAAGACCATCTACCTATTACCAGAAAAGGGTCTACCTTTTCTATTAAAAAGGTCTACCTTTTTCGCCCAAAAGGTAGACCCTTTTTGAAAAAACCGTCAAATCTTTCTGGAAGAAGCATTATGCCTAATTAAAATTTCTATTTAAAATTGTATTTATGAAAGGAAAGCATTTTCTTTTTGGGTAATATTAATTAAAAGAATGGCAGTACAACGAATTTAATACTTGCTTTATTAGTTGCTCTATTCAGTAATATACTACGCCAGTTCGGGATAAGGATTTGCTTAGAAAAGTTCCAATTGCCTAGTCTTTTCAATGCGCACGGGCAGTGCCTCTGGCTTATTCTCGAAGAAACAGTATGCAGCCAATGCCGCACAGAGATTCATGAGGAAGTTATGTACGGAGCGATGGCGTGAATGTACAAGGTTGGCCTTGTTCTTGAGCAGTTCGTTGATGCATTCTATTATATATCGCTTGCGCAGCATCTCGTCCAACAAGGGCATAAGCTTGTTTTTGATGTTTGATTTGAGCCCATGAACGAGGTGGATGCCTTGGTTGAAGAGGTTCTCAAAGAATTCTTGCTTGATGTAGCCCTTATCGGCAAATACTTTGCTGTAGAGCACCTTGGTGAAGACCTGCCACACCTTAGGATCCCTGTCGTCCACGTTTGCTGGAGTTAGGCAGAACGTGAGTACATCGCCCATCTCGTTGCACAGCAGATGAAGCTTGAAACCATGACACCACCCCATTGTTCCCTTTCCGTTCTTAGCAAGTCCATCAAACACCTTGTTGAAATTCCTTCTCATGTTGTGGCATACGGGAATCATCGTGCTGTCCACGAAACTAATGCCCGTGCACTTTCCAAAACCTTGGATGCGCATGAAGGCCATCAGGTCGAAGAACACGCGAGGCATGAGTTCCACGAAACGCGTGTAGGACACGGCCTTAGGGAAGTAGCTTGCCAGATGCTCCTTGATGAAGAAGAGGTAATAGTGCTTGAAGTTGCGGAAAGAGCCAAAATGGTAGCACAACAGAATGGTCATTATTTCGCTCTTAGGCATTTGCCCTTTGCGGTTTCGCATGCGCTTATATCCCTCGTCTATGGGGGCAATGTGTAGTTTTTTAGTTAACTCGGCATCTAAATTCTTGCAGAACTCATCCAATATACAAAAAAAATCTGTAACTTTGTCTGTGGTAATCATCGTTATATATGTTTTGTAAGTTATTGACTTCCAACTATAAAGCTGCAAAATAATAGCGAGATTACCAACTTTTTAGGGCACTTTTTTATCCCGAACTGGCGTAATATACTAATAAAAGAGTTCTATAAGACTGCTGTAACGATGTAGATAATATATACAGATCAAACATATAAAACAAAACTATGAAACTATACATTATTGGCAATGGCTTTGATATAGGTCATGGAATTCCATGCAAATATTCAGATTTCTACACATATCTTGAACGTAACAGAGAAGATGTTTTAGAAGAAATGGAGCAATATTACTATGTTGATAGCGACTCGGAATTATGGTCAGATTTTGAACGAGGATTAGAAGAAGGTATCTGTTATGATTCTCTTGCAGATATAATATATGAAAACACCCCTAATTTCGCTTCAGATGAATTCCGGGATGCTGATTGGTATGATGCGCAAATATACATAGAGGAGGAATGCGATAAACTATTAAACTACATTCGCTCTGGATTTGAGGAATGGATAAATTCATTGGAACTTGATACCATAACGAAGAAATACGAGATAGACAAAACCGCCCGTTTTTTCACTTTCAACTATACTGAAGTGTTGGAGAAAATATATGAGATTCCTACTGAGAATGTTTTTCACATACATAAAAAAGTGGGAGAAGAATTAATATTTGGGCACGGTAATGATGTAGAAAAATTTAATGTAAAAAAAGCCTTGTATGGAGATGAGAACGCCCATTTGATTATAAACGAAGAAATGGGAGATGTCGTAACAACGGAGGACGGACATGAGCAATTTGCTGAAAGTGCCATCTGCGCTTTCTATGACAAGATGCGAAAGCATACAGACGAAATAATAAAAGAATATTCAAATCAATTCCACAATCTTTCCGACATAGATGAGGTTATCGTAATAGGACACTCATATAATGAAATAGATTTTCCATATTTCAAGAAAATATCGGAATCTATCAATAATAGAGCAACTTGGACTTTATACTATTATTCAGAAAATGATAAGGAAAGTGCAGAAAAATTAATGGCGGAGATACATATTGGGAGTAATTTGCTACGTTATAACTCCTGTTTAGAGAATACTGTAATAAATTTAAATCAATAAAATATGAAAAAAATCTACACTTTAATTATTTTTTTGTTAATCTCTTTGATTAGTTATGGACAAAGTAAGGTTAATTTTGTGATAACACCTAATTGTACATACACTTCTAAAGATACTGATAAGTCATTTTATGTATTTGACTATAAAGGTCATTCCAAACAAGAGCTATTTAATAAGGCTGCATCAGTTTTCACAAAAATATTTGCAAAAAAAGATGACCAGATAAATAAAACAGACAATAGTATATTGTCTGTTAATACTAATTATATTTTACATCGCTCAGCGTATTTAAATTGGTCCAAGGAATATATCTATTTTGATGAATATATAAAATATAATATTGAATTTGAGTTTAAGGATGGTAAAATTAAAGTAAATGCACCAACTTTAATTCAAATAAGAGATAACGATGGTATAGAACATCCATTGGGAGATTTTATATTAAGCGGAAATAATAAGGCTGTACTTGCAAATGATGCAATTGAACAATTCTCTTTTGTCAATGAAGTCATAAATAAGATTCTAACTAATATAGATACTACACTGGTAGATTGGTAATTCCTAATCTATCTATTATAGGTAGGCTCTTAGGCTTGTTCTGTCGGGTGCGTAAAACTCTGTCCATTGTCCGTACTGATTGACAAGATATTTCTTCAGTACGTCAAAGAAGTCAAAGCGATAGCCTTGCAGTGGAACGGCTGAGCGAAAATAGGTGTTTGAGTTCACCGCTTCACATAGCCAATTCTTTTCCTCACGGCTCATACACTCGCCACGATTGAGCTTCACACGTAGGAGATATACTTTGCTATTACAAAGGCTCTCCAAAGGGGGAACGTCCCATTGTACAAACTTAATTGCCAACACTTGCTCACTCTTTTCAGCCGTAGGGTTAATGCGGTAATGAGAGGAGGAGCTATATCCTTTTCTGTTCATCGAAGATGTTGTATTTACTTTTTGCTTATCCATAGCGACATTTTTTTTATGCGTCCAAAGATCGGAGTATGCTGATTTTTCGGGCAAAGCCCTCAACAACTCGTCCTTTTTGTAGCAAAATAGAGGTAGCGGGGCGGGCTTACACAAGGTTTTGGCGGAAAATACAACCCGTAGGTGTGGAGATTTTCCAGACAAACCAAGTGGCACAGACCTTTTGAAAGCCACAAGCCCCGTACTACCTTTGCGGATAAAAAGGGAACAGCATCCGTCTTCTTCATTTCGCATATTGTGGAGCATTGGAAAAGAAGCAAAAGTGCAACGCTCGTAGTGGAAAATAGAAAAGGTGGCTATCTCGAAATGTGAGATAACCACCTAATGAACGATAAATGAAAGGTATTACAGAACCGTGCTTCTCAAAGCACGCAAAGCAGGATGGCACAGAGAATAGCCAACCAAAATAGAATACTCAGCAGCGTAAATGTTACTTTTAGAATTACCCTGACTATAAAGCGTAGTATCAGAAAACCTGCAATGACAGAGACGGCAGTTACGACTTGCGGCGTTACTATCTTCGAGGTAAGCCAAATGGCACCGATAACGATAGAAAGCAGGATAGTGAGTTCGATGAAGCGTGTCCAACCGAAGCGGCGGACTTGCTTGGGAGAAGTCGGTTGCTGCTTGTTCTTATCGGTTTTGTTCGATGCGTCTGCCTTGATGAAGGCAGGTGTGTGAACGTCTTGATTCATGATGATTGTATTCATATCGGAGCTTTTAATAGTTCAAGAGCAATAACAAGATATTCTGCCTCACACGAGTTGTTGAGAGCTATGCTCGAAAAAAGCCAAGTGTTTGCCCAAACTCTTGGTGTGTGGGGAAGAATAGTTATCTTGGCTCTTGACACTACAAAAGCTCCGTGTGGTGTTGCATCAAGTCATGTTCTCACCGCCTATCGTTGGCAGACCATTGACCTCAATGATCAGAACGATTGTCCCTGTCAGTTCAGTGTAGAGTTTCTCATACTCTGGAGTTGCGCCAAAGTCGTCTGTCAGTTCGTACTTATTGAAAACGCTTTGCACAGCCTTATTCTTCAGAAGCATTGGTGTTAATCTTTCTGGAAGAGGAGAAGGGAGTTCTTTCTCGAACTCATTCTCTAAGACAGACACAAGCGTGTCATACTTGGAAAAATGCAAATTTTGGTATAATACTTCGCTTGCCATTGTTTCTGCCTCTGGGTGAGAAAAACCTTGTGCTATAGCATCGCAGTAAGTTGTCAATGCTTCGTCTGCGCGAGCAGTTATAAACGTATTTTCATTCACTCTCTCTGGAAAATGCTCTCCGAGATACGCTTCCAACTTCAAACGGAAGTAGGAAAGTTCTTTCTTTGTTGTTGTCATAATCTTCTTGGTTTAGGGTTGTACATTATTTTGAGTTGATGCCCATAGCAACATTGAACTTGTCTAACTTGCCAGCCAGCTGTTCCATATCGTGTTCTATCTTCTTGTTGGTTATACGGGCATAAATTTGTGTAGTTTTAATGTTGGTATGTCCCAGCATCTTCGACACGCTTTCCATAGGAACGCCCTTGCTGAGCGACATGGTCGCAAATGTATGCCGGGCAAGATGGAAGGTCAGATTCTTCTTGACACCGCAAAGGTCGGCAATTTCTTTTAAATATGCGTTGGTTTTCTGATTCGTTAGGATGGGAAATAGTTTGCCGTCCCGATAGGTCTTATGACTGTACTTGGCAATGATACTCTTGGGAATGTCAAGCAATAAAACATTTGTCTCCACATTTGTTTTCTGCCTCTTGGTCATAATCCACTGCTTATCAGCAAGTGTTACGATATTGTCTGGTGTGAGATTGGAAACATCAATATATGCCAGACCTGTGAAACATGAAAAGATGAAAACGTCCCTTACTAGTTCTAAGCGGTGGATATACAGTTCTTTGTTGGCAATCTTCATGATTTCCTCGTCCGTAAGGAAGCCACGGTTTACCGGCTCCAAGTGGAAACGATGATTGAGGAATGGGTCGTGAAGAAGATAGCCACGCTTTTGCGCATAGATGGTCACGGTTTTCAGTGCCTTCAATTTCTTGACTGATGTGTTATAGGCACACCCAGCCGCCGTACTCAGATATAACTCAAAATCCTGTACTACGGATGGCGTGAACTCTGCCAGTCCAATATCTTTCTTCCCATACTTATAGATAAGGAATTCTGCGAAATGCCTTCTTAAAACGCTGTATTTCTGCAGGCTGTCCTTGCTGATGGTATGTCCGACACGCTGTCTTACATCTTCGTTGAACTTGTCGAATATAGGGAGAAAGGTCGTGTACTCCCTGTCTTTCCCGACAAAGAATGAGCGGATTTTATCCAATGACAAGGATTCATCATCCTCGAATTTGTGGTAAATGTTATTCAGCATTGTGGAAATGGAGTCCAATGCGGCATTAGCGGATAAGGCTTCTGCCGTCCGACCTTTGAGCCTGCTGGTAGTGTTATTCCACAGCGACTTGTCCACGAATATTTTCGTAGATCCGAAAATTAGCCATCTCTCCGTTAAGGAATACACGGAGCATTACAGGCGACTTTCCTTCTTTGTTCTCATAGTTTGAACGTAGGTAGAAGGACACCTTGAAATTTGTTCTCATAATGCATCATTCTTTTGTGTAGCACTCGGCTGCAAAGTTAATACTTAATACATTGAAAAAGAAAGAGTTGATGCCGTCAATATGGTATTCAAAATCCCGTCACTGCTACATTTTTTGCTACTGCAATTTTTGTGTAGCAGTAAGTGTAGCAGAAATTGACCGAAAGATGACTGTCAAAATATAGGGTTATGCCGTCAGGCAATGGAGGTATATACAAAGAAAAATCGTTGTAAAACCTTGATTTTACAACGATTAGCTAATTTTGAAGGCTAAATTGACAACCCTTGTGAAGACCTTTTAAAGCCTATTAGCGGAGAGAGGGGGATTCGAACCCCCGATACGCTTTAGGCGTATACAAGCTTTCCAGGCGTGCCTCTTCAACCACTCGAGCACCTCTCCTTTACTATTTCGGCTGCAAAAGTAACATATTTTATTGATGTGTGCAACACATTGACGAAAAAACTGTGGAACAGAAGCTTGGCACATCACATATATTGGCATAAAAAGGAGAAGAGGAAAATATGACGGCGACCGCTTAGTAAGTATAATCGAAAAGATTCGGGAAATATGTCGTTTTGTTATTTCACACAAGCAATGAATTATAATTAAACAGCTCATAGCGTATAGAACATTTCAAAAAGCAACCATCAAGCCATTAACAGGCGTTAATATGACATTTCTGTTTGTTAAATTGGGATAAAGAAATGCATAGAAATTGTTGTTTTACAATATTTGCCCCTATATTTGCATGCGGAAAGCTAAGACAAGACAAAAATAGTAATTCAAAAAAAAGAAAGACAATGAAAAAGTATTCAAAGTACATCATTGGCGGATTATGTGTGCTTTCTGTTGCATTCTCTGCCAGCTCGTTTATAAAGGTTAATGCAGCAGCTGCATCGGCAGCCGTGCCTGCTCAACCAGTAGACCTTACTTTTGCCGCTGAAAAAGCACTGCCCGCTGTTGTGCATATTCGGTTCGTTCAAAACTCTAAGGTGCAAACCGTTGAAGTTCAAAGCGACCCATTTAGCGATTTCTTCAGCGACCCGTTCGGTTTCTTTGGCAATCCTGGACAAGGCAACGGTGGAAAACAAAAGCGACAAGTACAAACACCCAAGCGTGAAGCAACAGGCTCAGGCGTCATCATATCGGCAGACGGATATATCGTTACCAATAACCACGTGGTAGAAGGTGCCGACCAACTAACCGTTACGCTGAACGACAACCGTGAGTTTTCGGCTCGCATCATCGGTACAGACAAAAACACCGACTTGGCTCTTATTAAGGTAGACGGTAAAAACCTGCCTACCCTACCTATTGGCGATTCTGACAAACTGAAAGTTGGCGAATGGGTGTTGGCTGTTGGCAACCCCTTCAACCTTAACTCCACCGTTACGGCAGGTATCGTTAGCGCCAAGGCTCGTTCGTTGGGCGGCAACCCAATCGAGTCGTTTATCCAAACCGACGCTGCCATTAACCAAGGCAATTCGGGTGGTGCGCTGGTCAATACGCAAGGCGAATTGGTGGGCATCAACGCCATGCTCTATTCGCAAACGGGTTCGTACAGCGGATACGGGTTCGCCATTCCCACCACCATTATGAATAAAGTGGTGGCCGACATCAAGCAATATGGAAGTGTGCAACGTGCTTTTATGGGTATTAAGGGTGGCGACGTGCGCGTCTATCTGGATGTTGAAAAGGAGAAAGGAAAGGAACACGACCTTGGAACAAACGAGGGTATCTATGTTGAAAGCGTAGAAGACGGTGGCGCCGGAGCTGCAATCGGCATGAAGAGTGGTGACGTTATTGTGGCCGTTGACGGTAAGAAACTCACCAAGATGGCCGAATTGCAAGAAGTGCTTGCAAGCAAACGACCTGGTGACAAGATTTCTATCACTTACCTGCGCAATAAGAAAAAGACTACTGCTTCTGCTACACTGAAGAACGCACAAGGCAATACGAAGGTGGTTAAGACGGCCGACCTAGACATTCTTGGTGGAAACTTCAAGGAGATTACTGCAGAACAAAAGAGCCAATTGAACATCACCTCGGGTCTGGAAGTTATCAAAGTGAACAACGGTGCTCTAAAAGACGCTGGTGTTGCCAAGGGATTTATCATCCAAAAGGTTAACGACCAAATGGTGAAGTCTACCGACGACTTGCAGAAAATTGTAAAAGAGGCATCAACAAGCAAAGATCCTGTGCTGTATATCCAAGGCATTTACCCCACAGGCAAGAAAGCTTACTTCGCCGTTATGGTTGGCAACTAACGCCCATTTGCGACATTAACCATACGCGTCAAGGTGCAAACAGACCTTTGTAAAAGGCAATAGCACCATTATCCTGCACATAAAACGGAAGCATTGCTTCTAAATATGGAGTGCGCAAAGGGATTTTCCTAAGATTGATGTCGCTAAATTTAAAGACTTAAAGAGCCATATTTCTCTCATTGTTTCGAGAGATGTATGGCTCTTTTTATAAGAGGAGTATTGGCCGACGAACTAACCTGCTAACGAGTAAAGAAGCTGACAAGCTGGTCAATTAACGTCATTCTAGAATTGGCAAACCAACCAACTGACAAGCTAGCAAGTTGAATTCGTACAGAATTAACTGCAAGAAGCCAACACACCCACAAAGAAATAACGTTGAAAGCGAAGCTGCCATATCTGGCAAGCCTCGCTTTCTTCCAAAATAAAAATTCAATAGGTTATGTTTGAGTATGGTGTTCTAAATAGCTTCCGCCTCATCGCATTAGCCCCAAATTTCCCAAGAATCGTCCATCAGGTCTTCGTCTTCTTCGTCAAAAACACCACCCTTTGCATCTCCATCATTAGATTGATGTCCCGAATTTTGCAACATCAGCATCGATTCATACATTGTCGTTGCAATTTCAGACATCGGCTTAACATAATTCGTCTTCATAGCTTATCCCTTTCTTTATTGTACTGATACCTTTACACCATTAATTACATACACTCCTGAAGCCACAGCAACTCGCTTCGTTTCATTAGCTTTCAAGTTCAACTTCGCCACACTCATGCCGTTAACACCAAATATTTCTACCCGCTGAGCTCGCTTTGCACAGATAATTAACATGCCATTTGCGGTCGTTACAGCAAGATCGGCATGTGCTTTAACACTGTTAATGCCGGTGGTTTCACCATTCTCGCCAAACACGACATTGAAAGTAGCCATCTTTGCGCCTGAACTGCTAACAAACGAATAGTAAGAACGGAACGGTCTAATGTTCACCTGTTTCGGGTCGGAAGGCAAATTCAAAGACGAATAATACTTATTATTAGCGAAATAGAACACTTGTTGCACTTGCGCGCCACAGTAAGTACCACGATTTTCAAACACATAGTTTGTTCCGTTGCCAGTTCCCTTTGCCTTTTCGCCTGCTAGATAGACCTTATTCTTATGTTCAGTGGTGGGCAAAATGTCTGCTCCATATTGCAAAGCAACAAACGACTGACCGTCTTTCGGCACATACTCGTCGCTAACCAATACCATATAAGGCTTATTGGCTTCGGTGGTTGGCCCCGTAACTTTAACGAAATGGGCCTCGCCATCAAACTTCATATAGTCGTAGCCCTCTTTTTGTTCAGGACTAACAGATAGACAATTATCGGGCTGCATAGTGTAAACCTCGAACGAACAATCATCACCTCGGTTAACATGTTTACCATCCGTCAAGGCCAAAGTAAACGGCAACATCAACGTAGCCTTCTTTGCCTGACCGTTTTTACCCGATAATTCGCGTACGTATCGTGCATAATTAGCCGCATCTACACGTATCTTATAGGGCGAATAGAATGGCTGCTTGTCGGTAAGAATAATGTTACGCGATGCCTTATAGGTTCCACCTTCTTCGGCATAAGCAAAGTTATCGTCGGCGTGGGTTGTGTTCTTGGGCAAGAAAATCAGTGCATTCTTCGCCAACGCGTTCTTCAATGCATCCCAAGAGTCGGCGTTTGTTGAATACGTTCCCTGCATCTTACGACCCATATCCACATAAAGCAACCTATCCATAGCAACAGGCACGTTGCTTCCTCCAGCAGCAATGGCAACCTCCAACTGCTGTTTCACCGCTTCAATAGAGCTGTATCCCAAGTTGCCGTCGGCATCTTGCGATGTGATTGTAGCACCATAAAACGCGCCATTCTCTTCATTGCCATAGAACGAATTGTCGTACACGCGCTCGAATGTTACGCTCGGCGTGTAGGTTCGTGCCACCAAGTGAATCTCCATATCGTAGTAAGCGTAATAGCGATGTTGGGTTGCTGTGGTGGGCGCGATATTATAGCGCGTCTCGTCTGTTGTGAATACAAAGGCGTTTGTCTTATAATCCTTGTTCTCTTCTGTTGGCGTCATCGTCACATTGGCAAACGTTCCACCCGCAGCAGAATATGCCTCTAAGGTAAACGGATATTCCTTGAGAGACGTTGCAATGGCCATCTTGCTCACCTCATCGGCATTGTTAAACTTAAATGCCTTTGTTCCTGCCGTCGCCACATACACTTTCTTCGTATAATCGTAATCTGCTGCATAGTCGGGATGACTGTAAATATTGTTGTTCGAGTTGCCAAACAGGTTATAATATTCGGATTTCACAAAGCTGTAACGTGCATTTCCGTGCGTCGTTCCATCGTGATAAGTGTTGTCGGCATACTTACTTTTCAGATTTTCGAAGGTGAAATTGCAAGCCGTATTCAGCCAATCACGAGGGATGTAGAAGTAAAACACACCACCGCCCACACTGAAATCGCTCGAGACAAATTCGCGAGAAATCCTCACGTCACCATGATTACACATCAGCTCCATGTGATTAATGTATGGGTCTAGTGCCTCTAACGTCAGCTCGAGGTTCACTAAACCAGCCCCACCCACAACCTCCAACTTAACGGCATCATTATTCAAGCCAGTCAAATTGAAGCTGCCAGCTTCTGTTACATTAATTTCTGTGGCGTTTTTACCTGTCTTATCATAAACTTTTAGCGTGTAAGGCCTTACGGGCATTGCTGTGTTTGGCGCGTAGTTTACCTTTGCAGCAGTGATACGATAATGCAAGGGCACCTCGTTTTGTTGTTGGTCCACCGTCCCTATAGGCGTTTCGGCAAAGTAAGTTTGCCCCGGTTGAATTTCGAAATAATAGTTCTGCCCGCTCTTTACACTTTTGATGCTGCGGTTTCCCATAGCGCTGCCTGCACTCCGATTATCCAACGGCAAGTTCTGGTCTACGCTCGCCTTCTCATAAAACAAAGCCTGAGCCAACAAATCTTTCACTTCCCTATACACATAGCTTTGACGGGTTACGCCTGTGTATGTGTTTTGGCTAATCCTTCCAAGGTCTACCTTTCCCGTCGCAAAGGCACATTGAACTACACTCGTTCCCGTTTGGTCTTCTTTTTGTGGAGCAACAGAAATTTTAAAAGGCGCTTCGGGGGTGAAAGTAAGCTCTACATACTTCAAGGTTACGCCCACATAGTGTCCCCGAATATGCGTAGTGGGATGGTTGGCAATCTTAAAGTATAGGATATTACCCATGTCGCCAGGGGTCATGCTAGTGCGTTCAACCGTATATTCTGTATTACTTACGTTCTTTTGCAAGTCGCAATAAAACCCCGCTTTGAAGTCGAATGCAGAAGTAGTCTCCCCGAAATAAAAGTTATGGGTATGCTGAATATTAAGCGCTTTACTTCCATGTCCAAACGTACTTACATTGTTTTGCACAATAATCTTATAGCCCGTAAACCTATAACCTTTGGGTAAGGCAAGCGTCATGTAGCCATCTCTAATTGTGCCACCAAACAACTGAATACCTTTATCTACGCCCGCGTTATACAAGTTGTTGGCATGCACCGCCAACTGACCATTAGGCGAGAGGTCGGTTAGGTCTGAAACGGTCATCGTGAGCGGTAGTTGGAAATGCTTCCAAGTGGCAAATCCGCCTGCGCCGAAGCCTGTTTCGGTAGACCCACCTTCATAAGATGTTTGCGAACAAATCATGCTTCCTGTCTTTTCACTTACCGTTACGTTCTGTGCCTTTCCTGATATACAATTGATAAAGACACCCAGCAAGAGCGCAGCAATAAATTTGCCACCCCCTTTTACGTGTAAAAACATTTTTCTCATAACACTCGTTTTTATTACATTAATGTTGATAAATATAATACTTTTAGCGTTTTAAACGCTGTGGTAACAAAGCTTTCAATAGATATTTTTAAGCTACTTGCACATCATTAGGTTTGCATCGGTCATCTTGAAAAAGTTATCGCTGAACACGTAGCCTTTGCAATGGTGGGGCGCAGACCTTTATCAATACTACATAAACCACACCTATTCAATCACAAAAATAGACCTAATCACTGGTTTACTAAAACTATCGGCAGCACAAAATTGCGCAAAAGCACCTAAAACACAACGCAAAACAACGCAAAAGCACGAATAAAAACACTAAACTTTAGTGAAAACGCAGTTGAAACAGCAAAGTTTAAACACTAAACGCCATCCCTTTTAAATAAATTTTTATATCTTTGCGATAGATATAGCGATGTTTCAAACCTCGAGATTGTGTACTACCTAAACTACAAAGCCACAATCAAAGAGACTTATATATATGGTGCGCCAGTAATAGAAGCAAGTAAAATGCGCACAGAACAATGTTCCACTACGGGATAACTCTTCAAGCATAAACAAACAAACAACAAACGACTGCCGAATTAGAAATATTAACCACAAGATGAAAACAAATGTTTTAACCGCTCGATGCGAACGGTTTATCAGTTCGCATAGTGCCGACAGGGAAGAACGGATACGCTTTATCGTGTTTTTCACAGGCGCTTTACAACTCACCATCTTCACGTTGCTAAACATTGTAGGTGCAATCGGCATCAGACATCACTTCTTACAAGCTGTGGCTTTTGCCCTTCTAGCCCTTTGTATATCGATGGTTGTGCTCTATCTTCGGCGTACACTCACGCTCATCCAAGCCTTTTCTGTCTTCGCCATCTGTGCCCAACTGCTCGAAATGGCACGCATCGGCTTTCTTGCCCTCGCTAAACCGCAGGGCTACGAAGCCATGATTATATATTACCAAATAGGCTCTTACACCATTCTGCTCTACCTCACGCTGGGCTTCGTGCCCAAAACGCCCTTCATCTCAACGGCATTAAGCATTGCCACGCTAGCCTTTACCACATTTTATTACCACGCAGCCATAGACATTCAAATAACCATTCTCTTCACATTGCTCAGTCTTTTTACCTGCGCTTTGGCACATATCAGCCAACGGGGCATGCAGGGCATACAACAAGAGAACAAAAATTATCAAGCCACCCATAACTCGATACTCAAGGCTTTCAATATGCGTCAAAGCGAATTGATAGCCTATCTGCAACTATGTCGCACCAAAGAACCCGGCAGCAAGAACATAGACTTACTTTTAAACCAACTCGACGAGCAATCGAAACATAACCTTATACACGCCGCCATGGCCTTAAAGAAAAAGCGCGAGGCCCAACAGCTTGTCCTAAGCAAAAGCTTTCCAAGCCTCTCGCATACCGAACTTGAAGTGGGGCGCTTAGTGGTTGAGGGCAAAACGTTAAGCGAAATTGCAGTAATCATGGGTAAGTCTACCACCAACATCAGCACAGTGCGCGGGAACATTAGAAAGAAATTGAACCTGCTACCTAACGAAAACCTTGAAGAAAAACTAAAAGAATTGGCCATGCCTATGGCAAAGATGGCCGCAATTAGCTTTTAGGAAAGGGAATAAGCGTTAGGAAAATAAGCAGAGATATACCTACAAACGGGATATCACATCACGGCTTAACCATTGCTATTTACTAACTTGCAAATCGCGTTCAATCAGATCTTGCCAAGTAGCTTTTCAAAAATGAGATGTTTCCATACGTGTGGTACTTCTGTTCCAACTAAGTTGGAATGCTGTTCCACATTAAATGGAATACTGTTCCACATGACATGGAACAAGATTCCATCTTAGCTGGAACAAGACGAGAGTTCTGAAAGCTATGTTATTGAGCTTTCTAAATGGATTGCAAACACTTGCCTATCGTTCTCTTTGGATAAACACCAAACAGTGAAATAGTACACAAACCATTCACGACACACGCTGCTGTAAGAGTGTCAAAAGTTCGTCGCGCCTCTCACAACTAAACACATGTATGCGGTTTGAGGTATGTACCACCAACATTTGGTCGCTGTTTTTCACATACGCCCGATACTTACCCAAGGTGCGATTATAGAACAAGCCATAATGACCAAAGAAGAAAGAGATGCCCCAAAGGCGCAAGTCTAAGCCTATTTCGTCTTTGGTTTCCACCTTGGTGATGGTGTTCAGCGGTATGCGAACCTTGCCTATCTGTCGGTGAATAATAAGTGTGGTATCGTTTAACGTTACCTTGCGTATCTGTATACAAAAGGCATAGAGCACCACAAAAACGCAGGCTGCGAATATAAGCAGGTTGGTGAAGAAAGCTCCTGACCCAAAATCGCTACGAACCATTCCGCCCATGCAGGCCATAAAAGCACCATGCATAAGCACCATAATGATAACGGTGGTAGCAAGCACAAACTTTGAGTAGGGCGAACGAAATGTGTATGTATCCATTTTTATATTTTGTATTTGGGGAAGTTGGATGTATAGGATGGTTGGTTTAAATCTCGCTTAGTTCTAGCCAGCGCATACTCTTCTCGTCGAGTTCGTCTTTTAGTATGGGCAATCGCTTGCTTTTCTCCGTTATTTCATCAACCGACAATGCGCCACTAGAAAGCTGCGCCTCTATTTCTGCTTGTTCGGCTTCAAGCGCGGCAATGTCTTTTCCCAGCTGTTCGAACTCGATTTTCTCCTTATAGCTTAGCTTGCGCTTGGTCTCATTGCGATAGGCAGGTTTCTCTTTCTTCTCGGCAGGTGCGGCCTTGACCTCTGTCTGCGACGACAGTTGACTCCATTGGCGATATTGGGTATAGTTGCCAGGGAAGTCTTGCACCTCTCCCCCACCCTTGAACACCAAGAGATGGTCTACCACCTTATCCATAAAGTAACGGTCGTGGCTAACAATGATAACGCAACCAGGAAAATCTTGCAGATATTCTTCAAGCACTTGCAGCGTCTTTATGTCCAAGTCGTTGGTGGGTTCGTCTAGTACAAGGAAGTTGGGATTACGCATCAGCACCGTGCAAAGGTAAAGTTTTCGCTTCTCGCCACCACTCAACTTATATACATAATTGTATTGTTCTTCGGGCGAAAACATAAAATGCTGCAAGAATTGGGACGCCGAAAGATGGCGACCGCCACCCAAATCTACATACTCGGCAATGTCGGTTACGATGTCTATTACCTTCTTTTGCTCGTCAAATTTCAATCCTTCTTGCGAGAAATAGCCAAAGCGAACGGTTTCGCCTATGTCGAAACGCCCGCCGTCGGGCTGTACCTCGCCAAGCAACATTTTGATGAACGTAGATTTACCCGTACCGTTATTGCCCACGATACCCATCTTCTCGAAACGTGCAAAGTTGTAATAAAAGTCGTGAAGGATAACTTTTTCGGGCGACCACGCTTTGGAAACATACTGGCATTCGAATATTTTAGAGCCAATATAAACGTTGCTGCTTTTAAGGCGCACTTGCCTTTCTTCTATGCGCTGTTTGGCCTTGGCCTCCAGTTCGTAAAATGCCTCTTCGCGATACTTAGCCTTATGTCCGCGCGCCTGTGGCTGTCGGCGCATCCAATCTAGTTCGCGCCGATACAGGTTGTTGGCATGTTGCACCTCGGCACGTGCATTATCGAGTCGCGCTTGCCGTTTTTCCAAGTAATAGGCGTAGTTACCTTGATAGGTGTAGATGGTGTTATTGTCTAACTCGATTATCAAATTGCACACACGATCGAGAAAATATCGGTCGTGCGTAACCATAAGCAAGGTTTTGTTACCACGCGAAAGAAATCCTTCCAACCATTCTATCATCTCCAAATCAAGGTGGTTGGTGGGTTCGTCTAATATCAGGAAGTCGGGCTCGGTTATAAGTGTGTTGGCCAACGCCACACGCTTTTGCTGACCTCCGCTTAGTTCGCCCATGGGCTGGTTCAAGTCGGCTATCTTCAGCTGCGTAAGTATCTGCTTGGCTTTAAGCACCTTTTCCTCGTCACCATGATGGTTAAAACAGGCGTCGAGCACTGTTTCCTTGGGGTCGAACGTGGGCGATTGCACCAAGCAAGCCACACGCAAGCCATTGCGATAGATAACCTCGCCGCCGTCTTTACCCTCTTCGCCCATCAATATAGACAAGAGCGTAGATTTCCCCGTTCCATTTTGGGCAATCAGTCCTACTCGCTGCCCCTCGGCAACAGAGAACGAAATGTTTTCAAACAGCACCTTCGCACCAAATCTCTTGGTGAGGTTCTGCACGTCTAACACAGGTTTTGGGTTTGCCATAAGCCTTTATTGAGCCTCTATTTCCTTATTTATTTCGTCGATATAATTAAGCAGTTCTTCACGACCGATGCGCTTTTCGGAGCTGGTGATGAAATAAGGTGGCTGCTCTTCCCACGAGTCTTCCAACTGTTTCATCCACTTCTCGGCATTCTGTTTGGCCTTTACCAAGCCCAGTTTGTCGGCCTTGGTAAATACGATGGTAAAGGGAACGCCACTCTCGCCAAGCCAATCAATGAATTCGCGATCAATCTTTTGCTGTTCGTGCCTGATGTCGATTAACACAAAGAGGTTAACCAACTGTTCGCGTTGAAGGATGTAGCTAGAAATCATTTGTTGCAATTTCTGCTGCACGGTTTTAGACCTCTTGGCAAATCCATAGCCAGGAAGGTCTACCAAATACCACGAATCGTTGATAATAAAATGATTGATAAGTAGTGTTTTGCCAGGCGTGGCCGACGTTTTGGCCAAGCCCTTATGGTTGCAAAGCATGTTTATGAGGCTCGACTTGCCCACATTTGAACGGCCGATAAAGGCATATTCTATCTTGTTGTCTTTGGGGCAAAGCCCAATCGACGGGGCTGAAAGGGTGAAAGCCGACTTCTTAATGTCCATAAGTTCAATGATTTTTTACCTTAATATATAAGGGTGATAAAAGTTTATGGGCACTTATTCTCTGCAAGTAGCAAGAGGCTATGCTCCATATATTCACAAATGGTATTGTGAGCTGCACTTTATCGGCATGCGATACTGGCTTCTACAACCACCATATTTATATGCAAAGTTAGTGAAAACAATTGGTTTTCTTGCTTTCCAACGAGAAAACATCGTGCAAGGAGGTAGCGATCGACCATCGGTTTGCATAACGAGATAGACAAAAGCCATTGCGATGATAGATAAAAATAATACGAAAAACATTGAATACTAAGAATAAAAGACTAACTTTGAGCAAGATAAAAAGGTAGACATGACCATTCAATACATCATCATCACTATTATTATAGCCATTGCCATTAGCTATGTGGCCTATAAGATATACGAAACCGTTAGCCATTCAAACCACCCTTGCGGGGGTTGTAAGGGCTGTTCTATGAATCAGCAGCAAGCCGACAATGAGCCATCGGACAAGAAAAAGCCTACGTGCGACCATAAAATGTAGAAAACATTTGGTTTTCCGAATAATTATCTATACCTTTGCATCGCATTTAACAAAAGGGTACCTTGGCCGATCGGTTAGGTAACGGTCTGCAAAACCGTGTAGGGCAGTTCGACTCTGCCAGGTACCTCTACGAAAACGGGATAGTTCTTTATTGAACTTTCCCGTTTTCTTTATGTACGGCTTTAAAGTATAAGGAAGTTTTGGGGTTAGGAATAGCTAAACTCGGGCATGTCTTAGTTACAAGCAGAATATGGGTTTTCGCATTGGTCAACACACTTCTTATTAAAGTGGTATACATCTAGTGAGAAATGCGTCCTTTGTCTGGGATATACACTTTAAGTGCTTTACCAGAGTGCAAATACCATTTATGCTTATAACTAACAGCTTTATACCTTCTCCCCTTATCTATAATCACTCCTCTTCCAATGCCTATTGTCCTCCTGATACTTATAGACAAACTTTCTCTTAATAAACTATCTGCTTCCAATTCAGCAAGTGAGAAGAATAAAATACCCTCACTTTTATACACTCCCACTTTTAAAAGGTGTCCGTTTCTATACACTTCATATAAGTAAGGCATGAAATGGTGTCCGTTCCATTTTATAATATCACCTGAATAGCGATAGTTGGGTGAGACCTTTTCGTAGCTTACAACATGGAAGTTTTCAACTCTTTTCTCCTTTGGACCTTTTATATTGATAAGGCTCAACAATAACACTAGGCAACAGAACTTCATTTATTCAAGTTTGGGTTTTCTCTCGTACCTTGTGGTTACAACCTTATTTATTCTCTTAACTACTAGTACTCTAAATTTTGGTTATAGTTCTATTCTCCCTTTCTCGTAAAAGAAAATATGCTAATCTCCCTGTAACATACAGTTGTATAATATCTGAACAGCCTAACATATAATTGTTACGGCGTAATTTTATTAAGACCCATACATAAACAAATACATTTAACAGCGGGAAACGAGCCCAAAACGAGATAGCATTTCCATGGTATTTGTCTGTTTCGTTGCTATAAATATCGTTCCCTAAAAATAAAATGAATAAATGTGTTGTAAACATTCCCACGGTGCTATAAATAAGAAATAGCGTAATCACTCGATGTTGAACAATTAATTTTCTTACGTTACTCAGCGCTAAATCATCGTCCATCAGAAGTACCAATGTAAAATGGGAAATAAGCCAAAAAGTAAAAAGCAGCGCTCCGTAGTTGCACACCACATCCTTGATTGACGTCGGAACATCAACACAAAGATAGTTTAATAAGTTAAATAACAAAAGTAAACCTGCTAGTGATGACAACATAATGAGCAGAGCAAATACTGACCCGAGTATTATCAGGCATAGTTTTCTAAAAGGCGTTAATTTCATAATACTCATTTTTTAAGCATATCTCGGTTTCGACAACATTAACGGCATTTACTTTCACAATTGCTTGTTGCACTACTTTTCATGCGAGCCTCCCTGTTCATTAAATCTTTGTATCTGCATGACCACTCCTTTTTTCAATAAACAACAAACAGAATTGATACGCATTTACCATAAAACATAACAGAGCTATGTGTTCTCATGAACGATTAGGCATTATGCCAGTTAGTTCAATCCAATATAAATCACTAACCATTGGGGTATTTGCCCTATGCCTTAGAACGGATACCCAATGGCCAAATGCAGACTTTGACTATTCTTAAAGCTGCCCATATTGTAGAAACCACTCTTGTAAGGGACATGGATACCAATACCCCAATCTACACGAATAACAAAGAAATCGAGATCGTAACGTAGGCCGATACCTGTTCCTAGGGCCATATCTTGCACTAGACTCTTTGCTTTAAACGTTGAATTTGGGCGCTCGGTAGAAGAGTGCATCGCCCAAACGTTGCCCGCATCAAGATAAATAGCCCCATAAAGGCTACCAATAAGGCGCGGACGATATTCTAAATTGAACAAGAGTTTGATGTCGCCCGTTTGGTCAAGATAAGAGTTTGTGCTTGCCGTGGGATAATAGCCACCTGGACCAATACTGCGAGCGGTGAACGCCCTTATGCTATTTGCACCGCCAACATAGAACTGCTCGCTATAAGGAGCTTCAGTTGCATTTCCATAACTCCATATCGCGCCTGCCGATACATGGGCAACAAGCTGCGAATGAGGGTTTAATTTCCATATCTTACGCCACTCGGTCTCTAGCTTAAAGAAATGTGCAAAGGGGTTCTTAAACATCGTCTTATCCTTCTCGTTCCATTTCTTACCAGCCGCCATATAAGCCAACGACAAGATATTGGAGGCTTCGCTTAACGTGGTTTGCCACCAAATGGGATGTCGATAGCGCGACGGACTGTTGTAAATGTAGCTGTAACGCATCTTAGGAATGAACACATCCTTCATCGTTACCTTCAAATATGGGTTGGCGTTAAGGATGGAATCAAAGGTGGCAGTATGGCTCGTCATATAGTTGTATTGCAACGAGATGGGCGAGAACTGATGCATCGAGCGTTCGGAGGTTTGCACATTATAAGTGAGTTCACCCGAAACTATGTGACGTTTAAAATAACTACCTCTACTGATGACACTCGAAGAGACCTTGATAAGTGAAGAAGGCGTATTGTAAAAACGACGAGACTGCCAGAAAGGTGTAAAAAGACGTGGGAACTCCAGCGAGGCAGAAGCACCATATTCATAAGATTGCGTCTGCGCAGCAGACCCTGTTGCACTATGTCCTGTTTGCCATTCGTACGAACCGAACACGTTAAGATCCAGCTTCTCGGCACCTCGGAAGGCGTTGCGTTTGGTAAAACCCACGATGAGAGCTGGTCCCATGCGACCGTTAGTCTTGCCCGTGTAATTGGTTTCAACATAGAAGTCGTAGGGCTTTTCAAGTAAACCCGTTATAGAAAGGTCAAGCGTGTCGGCCTGTGAAGTGGTGTCGCGCGGGGTAAACTTAAAGTCGGTCATGCTGAATAGCCCCATATCCATCAGCTTAGTCGACGTAAGATTCTCATCGCGATAGCGATACATGCGTCCCGGATGAACCTGAATGTTGCGCAACAAGATGCGCGAACGTATGGGCGAACGCTTGCCATTGTAATACACCGTAAGACGTTTGCGCTTTACGGAATCGGTGAGTGTCTCACCCATTTGCTTACGAAGGTAGAAGTCTATCTTACCTACATACCATCGACGCTTAGCCGTTTCGGGCATGGTGGCTGTAGGCAGCATCTTCAATTGCACCTTTTGGGGCACTTGAATGGTGTCGGCAAGGAAAGAAGAGTAGCCAGGTTGATAATAATAATAACCATTATCGCGCAACAAATTACTGATGCGATTGCGTTCGGTATCCAGTGACGAAACAGAGAACGCACTACCCTTCTGCAGCTTCGAGATAGAGGCGCGCGAGGCAATGAGTTCTGTAATCTCGGGGGGAAAATTGAGATAAGCCACCGAGTCGAGCGTATAAAGTGGTCCAACGTTGACCGAATAACCGATTTTCGCTTTCTTGGGGTTCTTCTGTGTGAACACTTCGTACTTCACACGACCTTGAAAGTAGCCATGATTTTTCAATGTATTTTGGCCCACCGATGCGCGCAAGGCTGGATTTACCCAACTCATCAACACAGGAGGCTTACCAAACGTTTTGCTTATCCACTTACCTGCACCCGATGTCGACCCCGAAAAGGCGTTCCATATCCAAAGACTTATGGGGAAAGGAGTGCGATAATAGCTGCTACCCAAGAATGCACCGTTGGGTTCACAAGCCAAAGCCGCCTCTAATTCTTCTTGCGTTGAGGTGAAGTGCGAGTTATCTTCATAATTCTCGTACTTTATTTTCTTGAGTCCCGTGTATAGTTGGTCGCCTTCCGGAACACCCTTAGTGGTAGAACAGGAAGTAACGACAAGCGTTGTGGCACAGGCCAGCAATGCCAAGAAAACGTGTTTGGGGTTATTCGCCATTTTTCTTTTCTTTACTTAATGAGTCGGGGGTTGCGGGCAGCACAACCTCTTCGGGAACTTTTAAACGGAATATATCACGGAAGTGTCGCAGTTTTCTTCGCCAGATAAAACCAAAGCCATACTTACCAATATCACCTTCCAGCCAGTCGTAACTATCGCGATTGTAGAACAATTGCATGTAGCGTGTAGAGCCTTGATTTAAGCGATATTCCAACGAAACGTTATCAAAGAAGGAGTTATCCCTTCGTCCCGCGTCGGAACCAGACGACACTTTACCACCCACAATGATACGAAGGCGGTTACTCCACAAACGTTTGGCAAACTTAAATGAATAGTCGGTGTGCATGTTACCACTAGCGTCCGTTACATTGTCGAGACCAAAACTTAGGTCGAGTGTTCGCAAGGCGTTGCCCGTGATGTTGTTTATCTGACTTTGCAAGAATGCACTTAAGGCATTGTTCATAGAGAAACTGCTGGTGTTGCCATCAGCCAGATACATGCCCGTGGTAAGCATCGTAACGGCAAGCTTTCCGCGTTCGTCACTACCCATGGTGTTAAGCTGATTGCTCACCGTCATGTCTTGCGGAGCGTCGATGGTAAACTCCAATCCCATATTCTTCAAAGTCTTAGTCACAACCACGCCACACTCAAACTCAACGATACGTCCATCACTACCATTTGTGGTGACAGAGGCCTTCGTTATCTCTGTTGCAGTAATGTTTAGGCGTGGATTCATTGGGTCGCCAGTAAACTCGATGTAGCTGCCATCCTTAATGGTAAAGGTTTTGAGCGGTATCACGGGGAGCGAATATTTCATCTCGCCGTTGTTAAGCGTATAACGTCCCGTTAGTCGAAGACCATTTACAGGGGTGTAACGCATGCGCAAATTGCCACCGCCCATCAAGTCTATGTAGTTAGACTTATCGGCATTAAGGGCACAAAGTATATGCGCATTGGGGTCGATGCTCATGCTCAAATCCATATTAAAACCCGTTAACGCAGGACGATTGATGGTTTCGGCCTTGTTCTCGGCAAAGTTAGTGAACGACACCAACTCTTCCATTTGGTTATCGGTAGAGAGTGGCGAGTCGCGCAGAACGTAAGTCATGTCGGTGGCATCAAGCACATCGAGCTTACCACGCATGTTTAGGTTGCTCAATTCACCAGACATACGCCCATTAAAATTGACAAACACCTTGCCAAACACTTCCGAACGATAGTTCTCCTTAGAGTTGATAATCTCGTATTTGGTGGCACGCATGCGCATGTCCATTCGCATACGGTCGGGATTTGAGAAGTCGAACTCGCCCGATATGTTCAGTGGGCTGTCGTTGTGAGCAAACACTTCGAAGTTCTCGAACAGCAAATGGCTGTTCACAATACGAACGGGGTCGTTGGCAAAGCGTAGCGTTACACCGTAAGGATCACTGAAAACATGGGCTGAGTCAAGATAAACCTCACCATTAATCAGGGGTTTCGACACAGGTCCTTTGATGACGAATTCGCCTTCTGCATATCCGTTAAGGCCAAAAAGACGCTGGGGTATAAATCCGTTGACGATGGAAAGGGGCAGACGTTCTAGCAATAAGGTGGCGTCGAGTTTTCCACCATGTCCCGAATTGTATGTACCCGACAGATGACCAACCTGTATATCGTTCTGACTTAATGTACCATCGATGTAGTGACCACCATCAGACTTCGGCATATAAACAAACTCGGAGCTGAGATTGCCCATCGGACTTTGCTGATAAACTAAGTCGGTGACCGACACAGCCGAAGAGATTGACAGCGATTCTTTTGTTTGTATCGCGTGGAAGTCGCCGTTAAGCGTACCCGACACTTCGGGCATGTAGGGCAAAACGGAAAATAGCTTCTCGAGATTAAAGTGGTTTAGCGAGAGCGTAATGTCTTGTAAGGCCTCCTCGTTATCGTTATTGGTGGTAAGAAGGATGCCCGTTCCGTCGGTGGCTCTCAAGCGCACATCAGCGCGCACACGACGATCGTCGCCCAAGAACACATAGTTACCATCGTTCACGGTGAACCGTTTATAGCCCAAAACAGCCTCGCGGTCCATCAAACTAAGCTGTATGCCCTTGTCTTCCATCGTTGCGCGTACACCCACACCGATGCCCAATTTATTGGCTTCGTCGTAAATGTTGGCCTTAATGTATGTTCCGCGTTCTTCCAAAGCCCCGTTTAAGAGGGCATTAAACACGTATTGGGGATTCTTCTTATTATTGCACACCTGCACCGAATAGGCAATACGGTCTGCATCAGACTTCAAGCCCAGTCGCACGGTGTCGATAAGTATGCTGTCGGCCATCAGCTGATTGATATTGAAATAACCGTTTAGCCCATTTACGGGTGACGAATTGAGGTCGGCAGACACTTCACCCACCGAATAGCCATACTTTCGCAACACGCGCATAAAGATGTTTTCCTTGCCACATTGCAAGTAGACATTGGCCAACGGCAGACGTTCGCGCAGGCGCATCTCGTTAATGTGCTTGGTGGCAAGCTGGTTGCGCAGTTCTGTCCAAAAGCCCATACCACGATTTAAGATGTAGGCATAGCCTCCTTTGCTGCTCACCCGCAAGGCAAAGTCACCGCAAACGAGGTTGGCATGGGTTGTATCGCGATTGGTAAAAAGGTTTACGTTCATTGCACCCAGGCGATAATCCTTGGCCGTATCGTTAACCATGATGTCGGCAACATTACCTTCAAGCTTATAATAATCCTTGCCGTTAGTTTCTAGATTGAGGTCGCTGCGGAAAGAGGCCACCACTTTTTGATCCAACAAATGCAGGTTATAAAGGTCTAGCTTGGCAAGGTCGGTGTTGATATGCGCCTTTATCAGCTTACCACTATTTCGTCCGTTGACGTTTATTGAGCCTTTCAACAAGGGGTTGTTGCTCTGTAACGAGGCAGTGATAACCCCGTTATGCATCTGTGCCTTACCGGCAATCTTGTCGAAATCGTAGCCTCCGAAGTGGAAACGACCTATGCGTACCTTAGCAAACAGTTGGGTCTTGGGCGACATAAAATCGGTTCCCGCGCCTCGTGCTTCCAGTTCTCCCGTAAAGGGGTGTAAGCCTTGGTTGGGCAAGAAGTGCTGTAAGGCCAAACTTTTCAGCTTGACATTAGCCTCGTAGGCCATCTTGCGTGCATCGAAACGTCCCTTCAACTGCACACTTCCGCCACCTTCTCGCATCGTAGCATCGGCTTGATACACTTCGCCCTGCATCTTGGCACGAGCGTTGAGGGCAATACCCGAGGGGATATTGATTTGTTTTTGCAGCTTCTTGTCTAACAAAACCTTGGCGAAATTCAGGTTGTAGGTGTTGGCTTTCAAAAATATCTCGCCCTTGCGTTTACGTGCATCCATTGGCTTTTCCACATAACCCGTGGTTTGCAGTTTAAAGGCGGTGGGTAAAACCACATTAAGGCCTGAGAAAGCGATACGCTCTTTGTTGCCCTTCGCTACACCGTCGATCCGCAAGGGATAATTGGGGAAAGCTTTTCTGAATCCTTCTGGCATGCCTCCCATGGCTCGCAGCAAGTCGACCTTGCCCAAAGAGGCGTGCAGGGAAACATAGAATTTGCCAGGATTAACATCGTCGAAGGCGTTCATATCCATGTTAAAGTTGGCCGTAAGCGACGATTCGGGGGTACGCAATTCAAGGTTTGGCAGCACAATACGTGTGGAATCGAGGGCAACATGCCCACTAAGATGATTTACGCGCACACCACTTTTCTCCTTAAAGGCGCATACACGTAGGTTCATTTTTAATTCGGGCTGACAGAAATAAAAAGAATCGATACCCAAATTCAGTTCAGTAAGACGTATGTGATTAGGGTCTAAGCCATCTGTTCGTGGTTTGTAGGTGAGGTCGTAGTTTAGGCTACCGTTCTGCCAATTGAGCATTTCAATCCGATAGAGATTCTTATACAAGTCGAAATAACCATTCTTGGCGTCCAGTTTGGGCAGGTCTACCAATACGGCCATAGTGTCTCCTGCTGTTCGCAGCAGGGCTTTGGAGCGTTCTACCAACAACTTATCAACTTTTATCTTCCAAAAAACAGGTGTCTTGGTGGTGTCGGGCGGAACGGTGTCGCTCAACTCCACACTAAGATTGGCATCTTTTAGTTGAGCTTGGTTCACTCTAATAGTCTTCGAATTGAGGTCTACTCCCCTACTCTGTACCAGCAACAAGCCCACGTTACCTTTTATTCGCGCCTCGTGCACAATGTTGGCCGTGTTCATCCGCACATTATGCAACGATAGTTCGTTTACCTCTACCTGATTACTTAGCAAGGGAAGCAGTTGCACATTGGCCACTATCTTGCCCACATTAGCAATGGTATCGGTTTGTCCTGATATTGAATCGTTGGGTTGTAACACTCTTACGCCTTCTATGCCAAGATCTAAAGGAAACACCAGTTTCACCCTATCCACCGTTATATTCATGCCCATCTTCTGCGAAGCATAGCTCGCAACCCGCTTAACAGCCCAGTTTTGCACAGGTGGACAGTAAAGCAGAACCACTAAGATTAGAAAAAGCACTATCGGGATGGCAATGGCTATGACAGCCCATCGAATATATTTCTTCATATAAAAACGCACACTCGTCTATCTATTTCGCCTCAAAGGCAGCTATTCAACTTGCAAAGTAAGCATTTTTTTTTGATAATTAGCCACCTAGCCGACAAAGAAATGATAACGAACAACAATTTATTCAAATTTAGGGTGAAAAAATAACAATTACAGTCAAATGGATATAAGAATACTTACACCATACTTTTCATCGGCACCAATATCTTCAGTATAACTTCAAAAGATTTTCCTAACAAATTGGTATACATAGAAAATAAGTGCCGAGCAAAATCAGATAACAACGCCCGAATATTGCCGATGTTGCGCTACAAGCCTTTTGTAGTGTGACTACAAGAGGCTTGTAGTGCCACTACAACTTAATTGTAGTGTGACTACAAAAGGTTTGTAGTGGCAGTACAGACGCATTTGTAGTGACACTACAGATGCTTTTGTACTGCACAAACTACGTGTATTTGGACAAACAGAGCCTTGTCGCAGTAGACTTGCGAAGTTAGAACGTTGCATTAACAACCATATAACAGTTGTTCAAATAGGAAAGACCAGGTTAGGAAAAAGAGGCTCTATTTGCATGAGGCAATACTGAACCGCACTGAAAAAGTTTGTTCTAAATTGGCTTGTTAGAAAAATAAAAGCACATCGCGTTTGTATTTGCACCAATGAAATTGGTAAAAAACGACAGAAAGTAACAATTATCACTCTATATTGCATCCACTTTTTTATGTATCAAAATTATGAATAAAGCATTGATTATTAACATCTTAATAGAATAATCAATGGTAAGAAATCCACTTTTAACCCTTTGTTCGATATCAATTGCCCCTTTTTGCTTTAACTTTGCATCATATAACTAATGATTTAAAATCGCATAACTAATAATTTAAAAATAAAGGCTTAAACATGAAACATTTTAGATCAATCCTTTTGTTCATGGCCTTACTGGTTTCAACAATGGCTTTAGCCCAAAACATAACCTATTCGGGCACGGTTGTTGATGCACAGGGAGAGCCGATTATGGGAGCTTCTGTTATTCAAGAAGGTACTTCCCAAGGTTCTGTTACCGATGTTGACGGTAGATTTACAGTCAGTGTGGCACCAGGATCAACACTCATCATCTCTTACGTTGGGTATAATACGCAGCGTGTAAAGGCTGCAGACAACCTGCATGTGGTGCTCAAAGAAGACGCTAAGGCATTAGATGAGGTAGTAGTTGTAGGATATGGCGTTCAGAAAAAGAGCGTTGTGACCGCTTCTATTGCAAAAGTAAATAGTGAAGACTTAGCTAAGACGGCTCCATTACGTATGGACAACGCCTTGAAAGGTCTGGCTTCGGGTGTTACGGTAACAACAAACTCGGGCCAACCAGGTGCAGGTGCGCAAATCCGTGTGCGTGGTATTGGAACCATAAATAATTCAGATCCTATTTATATTGTAGACGGAATGCCACTTGAAGGTGGTATCGACTATCTGAATCCAAGTGATATTGAGAGTTTGGAAGTGCTGAAAGACGCTGCTTCAGGAGCTATCTATGGTGCTCGCGCAGCTAATGGTGTTGTGTTGGTTACGACAAAAAGCGGTAAGAAAGGGCGCGTCCAAGTGAACTACAACTTCTCATACGGTTGGCAAAACCCTTGGAAGCACCGTGATGTTCTTGATGCTACCAACTATGCCGTGATGATGAATGAGGGACTACTCAACGCTGGTCGTGCTCCGAAATTTGCCGATCCCTATAATCTGAAGGATGTTTATGGCAACCGGATTACGAAGGGTACCGACTGGCAAAAGGAGGTCTTCAACAACAACGCACCCATGATGAACCACGAACTGAATGTGAGCGGAGCTGGTGAAAAACTCAATTATTACCTCTCAATGGGTTATTATACACAAGAAGGTATTGTGGGTGGTAACTACGGACGTTCAAATTATGATCGTCTTACCCTACGCAGCAATACCAAGTATAATCTCTTTGATGACACGAAGGAACGTAGTTGGCTCAATAAACTCGACCTGAGCGCCAACATTTCCTATGCACGTATCCATTCTACGTCCATTGATACGAACTCTGGTTGGGGTTCCGTACTGGGCTCAGCACTGACACTCTCCCCGATTCTTACACCCACCATCAATGGTGCAGCTGCCGATGAGCACGTAAAAGCTAACCAAAACCAATATCGTCTTTATGTACCCTTCTATACGGGACGTACTGATGCCGAGGGGCATCGTGAGGTGTATACGAACCCTGGTTCTGCATATAATGAGATGGGAAACCCGCTTGCGATCCTCTCTTTGCCACCTTCTAAAGGATGGAGCCATAAGATTGTTGCCAATTTTGCAGCCTCACTGCAATTGTGGGAAGGACTCGTTTATCGTTTTAGCTATGGAGCCGACCAAAGTTTCTGGGGCTCGGATGGCTACACACCTATATTTTATATCCGCAATGGCTTCAGTTCGGATAAGACCAACGCCAATTCAAGTACGAACCGCGGTACGGTATGGCAGTTAGACAATACGTTGAGTTTCGACCGCCAGTTTGGTGAACATCACGTTAATGTTGTGTTAGGACAGAGTGCTAAGGCTAGCTATGGTGCCTATTTAAGTGGTAGCCGTGATGACATCATTAACCTTGCCCGACCTTATATTGACGCAGCTACGGGACAAAGTGCTGACGGAAAGCAATATGTAAGTGGTGCTCCGAATGATGAAGCTAAGCTAGCTTCTGTCTTCGGACGTGTAAGCTACAACTACGCAGAGCGATATATGGCAGAGTTTACTATGCGCCGAGATGGCAGCTCTCGTTTTGGAAGGAATAATCATTATGCCACCTTCCCTTCCTTCTCGCTAGGATGGAACTTCATCAATGAAAATTTCATGGAAAAGAGTCGTGATTGGTTGTCTAATGGTAAGCTACGCTTCAGTTGGGGAAAGAACGGTAATGAGAACATTGGTAATTTTCGCTATACCGTACTTGCTTCAACAGGAAATAACAACAACTATATCCTTGGACGCGACGATCATTCACAGACTGGAAGCAAAGCTTCTGGGCTTCCCAATCCCGACTTAAAGTGGGAAGAAAGTGTGCAAACCGACTTAGGTATCGACCTTGGTTTCTTTAAAAATGCTCTAACACTGACTGCTGATTACTATTATAAGAAGACGAATGGTATGCTGATGGCAATGAATATCCCTGACTATGTTGGCGAGACTAAGCCTATAGGTAACGTTGGTATCATGGAAAACTCAGGCTTTGAACTAGAACTAGGCTACAAATGGCACATCGCAGACGCCCATTTCCGTGTAAACGGCAATCTTTCTTACCTACACAACAAGCTCGTTGCCTATGGTAATGAGACTGGTATGGCCAACTTAGATACCTTCCAAGGCATTGGAACCATCACGAGGGCAGAGAACGGGCGACCTTTCCCCTTTTTCTATGGTTTCAAAACTAACGGCATTTTCCAGAACGAATCAGAAGTTACTTCATACGTTAATAAAGAAGGAAAACCGATCATGCCGAATGCTAAGCCAGGTGATGTTCGCTTCGTAGATGTCAATGGTGATGGTCAGATTACTGACGAGGATCAGACTATGATAGGAAAAGGAATGCCCGATTGGACTTTTGGATTTAACTTTGCAGCCGATT
This sequence comes from Hoylesella loescheii DSM 19665 = JCM 12249 = ATCC 15930, assembly GCF_000378085.1. Taxonomy (GTDB): domain Bacteria; phylum Bacteroidota; class Bacteroidia; order Bacteroidales; family Bacteroidaceae; genus Prevotella; species Prevotella loescheii. The sequence goes on along the minus strand of NZ_KB899214.1, from coordinate 244,751 downwards.
GGAAGGGCTTTGATTTCAGTATGATGTTGCAAGGAGTTATAGGAAACAAAATCTTTGATGCTACACGCCGAACTGATATAGACTTTACAAACCTCCCTTCGTGGATGCTTGGTCGTTGGACGGGAGAAGGCACTTCAAATAAGTATCCTATCTTCCGTATCGGCGATACTACGAACAACTGGCGGTCGTCCGACCTCTATCTGACAGATGGAAGCTATCTCCGCTTAAAGAACATCCAGTTAGGCTACACGCTTCCAAGAGCAATTACACAGCGGATTCGCATTCAAAGGCTTCGTCTATTTGTGGCAGCCGACAACTTGATTACCTTTACAAAGTATGCCGGTTTCGATCCCGAAATTCCTAACGGGAACAATGGCACTTCTTTGGGAGTGGATTATGGCGTCTATCCTCAGGCACGCACGTGGACGATAGGCTGTAACCTTGGCTTCTAACTTATCTGATAGAATCATTGTAAACACTTAAAATTGGAAACAAGATGAAAACCAATCATATAATTAAAATCGGTTTGTTAGCAAGCCTGACGGTATCGACCAGTTGCGGGGATAGCTTCCTTGATGTTACTTCCCATACGCAGGACTTTGTTGAAACTTATTATACAGATTCCCTACATATCAGTCAATCGCTCATTGCTGCATATAGCCCACTACAATGGAACGATTGGAATGGAAATCAATATAACCCACAGAACGCAATGAGCGACATTATGGGAGACGACATGCTCGTAGGAGGTCAAAGTGTAACCGATAATCAATTCTGGCACTTAATGGCAAATTATGAGGCGCAACCCAACAACTGCATGACAGGAATGTGGAGCAACATGTACTGTGGCGTGAAACGATCCAATGACTTGTTGAAGTATGCCAATGAACATCAACAGAACCTCCCTGCAGCTTCGTACAAGTTGTGGACTGCCGAAGCTCGTACACTTCGTGCCTATTATTACAATATGTTGTGGAAGTTCTGGGGCAATATTCCGTTCTATTTTGAGAATCTTTCCGCACCGTTCAGAGCTCCTCAGCTGAGTGCAGACGAGGTATATAACAAGGTGATTGCAGACCTTGAGGACGTCATCAGCATGAAGGTGTTGCCTACGCGTTGGGATGATGCCAACTTAGGACGTGTCACTCAGCCCACAGCCTATATGCTTTATGCGGAGATGGTTATGTATCAGAAAGATCAAAGCCGTTATCCAAAGGCCTTAGAGTATATGCAGGATATTATCAACAGTGGCAAATTCAACCTCAATCCAAACTATGCCGACTTGTTTACTGCTGCTGGTGAATGGGGCGATGAAAGCATTTTCGAAGTTAACTATTCTGACTTGAAGACCAACCGTGGTTGGAGTACGGGTGATGCCATTATTGCTGGCGGCACAGTTTTGCCACGTTTGGCTTCTGTTCCAGGTGGTATTCCAGAGTTGGGTATTGATGATGGCTGGGGATTCTGCCCGATACGCGAAAGTGCATATAAGATGTTTGATACGCGGGATGCACGTCGCAACGCGTCAATATTAGACGTAAGGAGTTATAACAATGCCAATCCCAATTTCAAAGCTCGTTATCAAAACACAGGCTTTTGGTGTGGAAAATTTGCAGCTTACTCAAAGAATGTGGAGCGAGCTACGGGCGACAAGCAGCTCAACTATAACAACAACCTCCGTGTTTACCGATATGCCGAAACATTACTGAACGCTGCCGAGCTGTTGTTACGCACGAATGGAAGCAGCGCAACGGCCCTTACCTACGTGAATAAATTACGCTCTCGCGCCGGAATAACAAAACTTTCGGCTCTCACCTTGGACGATATCATCAATGAGCGACACTTGGAATTTGTTGGCGAAGGTAAACGTTATTGGGATTTGGTACGAACAGACAAAGCCGCTACCGTACTGGGATCGCAGCAAGAATACCGCACCAATGCGTGGACGCCAAACAGAAAATATCAGCCGATTCCTTATACCGAGCTTTCTAAAGATTCGGAATTGAAACAGAATCCTGGCTATTAATCACTCACTAAAATACGAATAACATGAAAAGATATAATTTCAAACACATGGCATTGGCCATCATGGCAACCCTGTCTTTCGTGGCTTGTTCGCCCGAAAATTATGCAGGTGTCGATGAGAGTGCACTGTCAACGATGGATGGAACAGACTATCAACTCAACGTAGACCAGTCTACCAACCAGGTAACCATGTCGATATCTCAGTTGCCACAGGGAACTTACCCCGTGTGGTTCATCGACACCAACACCGATGGTGAACCCGATTTTTATTCCACACTTAATCAACTTACCAAGGTTTATGGTACTCATGGTGATTATTTCGTAGAGCTTCATTTGGCCAATCGCAACGGAGTAAGTCGTGCAGGTGTGCGTAAAACGTTCCACATTGATAACGACCTACTCGATCCAGCTATTATCAGTCGCCTCTCTGGAAAACGATGGCGTATAGACCATGCAGCAAGTGGCCACATGGCATGTGGTCCTTCTGGAACAGACGGAACAAGCTGGTGGAGTGCTGCTCCCGAAGATAAAGCGGGTAAAGGTGTTTATGACGATCGCCTAAGCTTCACTGCCGAAGGTGGCTACACCTATGATCCAGGTGAAGGAGGAACTGTTTATGTCAACACCAAAAGTGGCCTTTTCAATGAATTCAACACCAACGACGGTGTGGATTACATGGCCAAAGTAAAAGCGCAGACCACTACTTATAAGCTCGAAGTGGATGGTGACAAGAAATATCTTGTGCTTCCCAAGCACACGCTCTTCCCTTATCTCTCTTCTGCCGACCAATATAATAACCCACGTTTCCGCATCGAAGATATCACTTCCAAAAAGTTGGTCCTCGTCTATGACAATGGTTCTATTGCCTGGCACTTTATCCTTACCAGTACAGACGACGTGCCATCACAACCTGGTTTCGGTGGATATAAGTACGACAGCAACTGCAATATGTGGAAGAAGGCAACCTTCACCAACGCTTTCTACTATGCTAATGGCGATGGTTGGACTGCAAACCCAGACCCAATCGGTTTTAAGAATAACGGAAATGGAAGCTACACCATATCGCTTCCCAATGCTTCTTCGCAACAATGGCAAGCACAGGTGAAGTTTTTTACCGATATGACCGCAAACGCCACAACCAAGTATGACTTCTCTTTGAAACTAGAAGCATCACAGGACATCAAGGGTGCAACGGTGAAACTTGTGAAGCATGGCGAAGATGGAACCTTCTTCTTCACAGAACGGGTTAATCTCAGCGCGGGTGAAAACATCGTATTCTATAAGGACAACATGGAAGGAATCGACATGAACAACGTAGACCTTGTGCTCGATTTCGGCGGAGCTCCAGCTGGAACAACCGTCAAGGTGAGTGATGTGGTGTTCAAGGAACATGACTGCAAAGACGGTGCTGGTCACCCTTAATAAGAACTTCAAACAATAATTATATAGAGATTGATGCACAACATAAAGGGCTTTCTAGGAAAAGCTAACCAACTGTCTGAGAAAGATCGTTGACTTATTCGAAATTACGATACAACCTTCAGAATAAGTTCCTATGTAGCCTGTAAGAAATTCGAATCAATCTCACACAAGCCCAATATAGCTTTTTGCGGAACATTCATGAGTGTTCCGCAAATAAGCTATATTGGAGCAACTGGATTTCACGCTTTGGGCCAGAGAAAGAAGGAACAAAGAAGAATCAATTTCAAGAATAAGTAAAAGAATAGAATATGAAACGTATGATATTATTTAATTTTCTGTTTGCTTTGATGCTTGGTTTCACAGCTGCATGTAGCAGTAATAATGGAGAAGAAAATGGTTCTGGGGGGCTGAATAGTGAAAACATCAAGCTGTCGCAGACTGAGATAACACTTCCAAAGGAGGGAGGAAAAGCCACAATCACCCTTACCACCAACCACGAGTGGGCTGCGAACTCTTCGCAATCTTGGTTGAAGGTTAGCCCAGCCAACAGCATCAAGCACAATGAGACTTTAACCATTACGGCAGGAGCGAACCCTATTGATAAGGAACGCAACGCCACCGTGACCATACTTTCGGGTAAGGGGAAGGCCATTATCCAAGTAAAACAAACGGCAGGTGCCCTAGTTGATTCGCTGAAATGCCCAATCGGAGGTGGCTATAAATTGGTATTTCATGATGAGTTTGAACGAAACGGTGAACTTGATGCAACCAATTGGACGCACGAAGTGTGGAATCCTCGAACAGTAAACAACGAGTTGCAAGCCTACGTTAACGGACACATTGACGGTCATCGGGTAACGGAAATACGCAACGGAAAGTTGTTTATTCATTGCTTCAAACACAATGGGGGCATCTATTCGGGCCGTGTTTATGCCAAGAAAAATTCAGGATTCCGCTATGGCTATATTGAGGCTAAGATTAAACTTCCAAAGGGTAAAGGCACTTGGCCAGCCTTTTGGATGTTGCCTGTAGACTTTAAGAACTGGCCTGCCGATGGCGAAATAGACATTATGGAGCATGTGGGTTATCATCAAGATTATATCCATAGCACTATCCACTGCACTAAGTATAACAACACTGGCACCAATATAGAATCAGCAAATCGCTTTGTCAGCGGAGCCACAACAGGCTTCCACATCTACGGTTTGGAGTGGACAGCCAAGGAAATGAACTTCTATGTAGACGGGGTAAAGCTGCTCACATACAAGAACGATGGCTCTGGCATCGCTGCATGGCCGTTCGATAAGGCATTTTATCCCATCTTAAACCTCGCTTGGGGTGGTGATTGGGGCGGTCAGCAAGGCGTAGACGAAAGTGTTTTGCCTGCGACAATGGCAATCGAATACCTACGCATCTATCAAAAATAAAATGCAAGAAGAGATGAAACGACTATTATTAACAATCTCATTCACAGGATGTTGGCTATTCGGCTTAGCGCAATCACAAGACATGAAAAGCTTTATCGACAACCTCATGAGCAAGATGACGACTGAGGAAAAGATAGGACAGCTGAACTTATTGCCAGGAGGTGACATCACAACAGGGGCCGTTATGAACAGTCCTTTGGCCAAACTTGCCACCGAAGGAAGGTTGGGTGCCGTGCTCAATGTGGTGGGACTCGACAAGATTCGTCCTCTCCAAGAGGCCGCAGTCAAGCGAAGTCGGCTAGGAATTCCATTGCTCTTCGGTCAGGATGTGATACATGGTTATCAAACCGTGTTCCCTATTCCACTTGCACAATCGTGCAGTTGGAATTTAAAAGCCATTGAGGAAGGAGCCCAAATTGCCGCTAAAGAAGCCACATCACAGGGCATCAACTGGGCTTATAGTCCGATGGTTGACATTGCTCTTGATCCACGTTGGGGCAGGATAGCCGAAGGAAACGGCGAAGACCCCTATCTCAACGGTTGCATAGCTGCTGCAATGGTGCGCGGATTGCAAGGCAACTACGGTCGAGAGAACGTCATGGCTTGCGTGAAACATTTTGCACTTTACGGTGCATCCGAAGCCGGACGCGACTACAATACGGTTGATATGAGCCGTCAACGTATGTTCAACCAGTACTTCTCTGGTTATAAAGCTGCGATCGATGCCGGTGCTGGTTCGGTGATGTCTTCATTTAATGTTGTTGATGGAGTGCCTGCTACGGCCAACCGATGGTTGCTAAACGACGTACTCCGCAAGCGTTGGCAGTTCGACGGTTTCCTTGTAACCGACTACGGAGCAATCAGGGAAATGATGGCTCATGGTGTGGGAGACGCACAGACGGTGACCATAAAAGCGCTGCAGGCTGGCACAGATATGGATATGTGTTCCTCACTCTTCTCAGAGCATTTGGCTGAAGCTTTAAAGCAAGGACATGTAACCATGGCCGACATCGACCGAGCTTGTCGGCGCGTACTTGAAGCAAAATACAAGCTGGGACTTTTTGCTAACCCTTATCGTTTCTGTGATACAAAGCGGGCAAAGCGCGAACTTTACACGCCCGAACACCGTTTGGCGGCTCGCAATATGGCTACCGAGACTTTCGTATTACTAAAAAACGAGGGTGAATTGCTACCTTTGGCCAAACAAGGAAAAATAGCTTTGATCGGTCCCTTAGCCGATACGCGCAACAACGTCGTTGGCTGTTGGTCCACAGCAGATGCGCCTGAGAAGTACGCAACACTGAAAGAAGGGATGCAACGTGCCGTAAATGGTAAGGCAGAAATCCTCTATGCTCAAGGTTGTAACATCTATGACGACGCCGATATTCAGGCTGCTGGTACCTTCAACCGGGCCATAACGCGCGTTGACAAACAGCAGGCTTGCGACGAAGCTTTACGCATTGCCCGCGAAGCCGATGTCATTGTGTGTGCCATGGGCGAACTTGCTGAGATGAGCGGCGAGTGCGCTTCGCGTGCTAACCTCTGTCTTCCAGATGCCCAAATGGAACTGTTACAGGCATTGGTGGCATTAAACAAGCCACTAGTATTATTGAATTTCTCTGGTCGTCCCACAATAATGAAGTGGGAAAGTGAGCATATTCCTGCCATTATGAATGTGTGGTTTGGTGGTTCTGAGCTTGCAGATGCCATTCCAGATGTGGTTTTTGGCGACAAAGTTCCTACCGGAAAACTCACAGTAACGATGCCCAAGGCGCTCGGACAAGTGCCCATTTACTATAACCACCTGCCTACGGGTAGACCCGTAGCTGAGGGAACCAATCACTTTGTTAAGTATTCCAGCAATTATATTGATGTGCGTAACGAACCTCTCTATCCCTTTGGTTATGGCTTTAGTTACACAACCTATGCCTATGGTGACATTATGTTGAGCGGTAAAGAGATGACTAAAGACGGCAGACTTACAGCCACCGTCATGGTGACAAACACCGGAAAGCGTGAAGGAGATGAGGTTGTTCAACTCTATATCCACGACAAAGTGGCATCGCTTTCACGTCCCGTAAAAGAACTGAAAGGCTTCCAACGCGTTCATTTGGCAGCAGGAGAAAGCAAGAAAGTGACGTTCGACATCACACCCGATATGCTCAAGTTCTACGATTACAACCTGGAAGAAGTGCTCGAACCAGGTGAATTCGACTTGATGATTGGCCCAAATAGCCGAGAAGTAAAAACAACATCTTTCATAGTTAAGTAATATTTGGCCAGCCGTAAGGCTTCCCCTTATGGTGTAAGTAAACAATTCTCCATGTCAAAACCCTTTTTGGCATGGAGAATTGTTGTTACATTGCTTTGCCGTTGTCGAGAAAAATTCTACCTTTGTATATGTATTAAACCTGTTGAAACTACAATCATGAACCGACTCATGCTTTCTTTCCTCATGCTGTGGGCAGCCCTATTTGTAAAGGCTGCTGAACCTCTGCACGATCTCGACTCAATCTATCATTGCCTTGATATGGAAATCGAGCGTTACGCAACCTATGTGGCGAAGAAAGAAGCTGGCATCAACCTCCTGAAACGGCAGTTGAGAAATGCACAAGAGCCTGAATTGAAGTATGCATTTTGCTTTCAACTTTATGAGGAATATCGTGCTTTTGAGAACCACACCGCCATGAACTATCTGCGGGCTTGCGTGCGTTTAGCTCACCAGTTGGGCGATCCTGTTCGTGCAGACCGTTGCCATATTCTGCTTTCTATTTGCTGTTCAAAAACAGGTTTATATGATGAAGCCGAGAAATACCTTGCCCTTGTCGATGTCAAACAGCTTTCACCAAAAAATCTGGGAGACTATTATCACGCCTGTTATAAGCGCAACAGCGAGTTAGCTTATTATACTTCGGTGACCGACTTGAAAGCCGGCTATCAGCAAAAAGCCGATGAGTATGAGCAGCTGATGCAGCGCTTCATTCCCCGAAACTGCGATTTAAGCTATCAGATACGTGAGCTTCGATTGCTGAACAGTAAACAACTCGAGGCATCAATGAAGCTAAACACAGAATGGTTACGCATAGTTAAGAAAGGCAGCCATCGTTATGCACTCGTGGCGCTCTACCGTTATTTGGAGTATAAAGCTGTCAACGACACTACCCGAATGATGTATTGGCTGGCAGAATCTGCGCTGGCCGACGTGCGAAATGGTATTATGGACCAAGGTTCGCTGTGGGAAATGGCAAACCAACTGATGTTGCAAGGTGATGTAGACCGAAGCTATCGCTATATCTCTTTTACCAGTGATTGTGCCAATCGCTTTGGTTCGCGCCAGCGCAGTTGGCAAATTTCGCCTCTCTTGGCAGTAATTGCCAAACAATATAAAATGGAGAATGAACACAAAACAGAGCTCATCCAAATTGCAGCCCTGTCGTGCGGTGTACTGGCATTGCTGCTTTTAGCCTCGGTTATTTTCGTAAATCGACAGCGCAAGCGACTGGCATTAGCGAGTAAGAAACAAAAACATTATAACAGACAACTCTCACAAATCAATGCCCAACTGTCTGAATTGAATCGCCAGTTAAGTTCTAGCAATATGAAACTCGGCGAGTCAAACCGCGTTAAAGAAGAGTATATTGGTAGGTTCCTGAGCCTTTGTTCGCTCTATGTAGACAAAATTGAGTCGTTCAGAAAACAAGTGAACAAGAAGGTAAAGAACAGACAATACGAGGAACTTTTCAGGGAAACGCGGTCTACTTCACTGAAAGAACGCGAACTAGACGAACTTTATAACAACTTCGACGATGCCTTCCTGCATCTCTTTCCTACCTTTGTCGAAGAATTTAATGCCCTACTCCAACCTGCCGAACGTATCGAATTGACAGAAGATGGTCACATGCCAGTCTCTTTACGCATCTTCGCTTTAATTCGAATTGGCATAGAAGACAGCTCAAAGATAGCCGAATTCCTACACTATTCTGTGAACACAATCTACAATTACAGGGCACGCGTGAAGAATGGCGTCATTGCCGACCGCGATAATTTTGAGCGAACGGTGAAGAAACTCGGCGCTCAAAACAAGAATACTTGAGCATCGAAGTGAAGGCTACAATCATCCTGCGGTGCGTTTTACGGTTGGTCGTTGTGCTACAAGCTAGCTTGTAGTGTGGCTACAAAAGGTCTGTAGTGTCACTACAAAGCAGTTGTAGCGGCACTACAAAGCACTTGTAGGGTGGCTACAACTCGTTTGTAGCCGCCGTACAGAGGCCTTTGTACTTCACAAGTTGATAGGCCCTGATACCCAACTAAGCATTATACGCTGATGGAAAGTAAGGGCCAAAACGCAAAAGACTCGCAAGGCCAATTGCACTTGCGAGTCTTTTTGTATATGTTTCACCACTGATTGTCTATCGAACAATACCGCGGTTGGAGCTTTCAACAAAGTCGATGATATATTGAATCTCCTTCGTTACTTGCAGGTTGTTCTTTATCTCCTGTATACCTTCGGCCATTAAGCCCTTTGAATAGAGCAGGCGATAGGCATTGTGAATAAGGTCTATCAACTCGTTTGAGAAACCACGCCTACGCAAACCCACAAGGTTCACGCCAGCAAAGCGAACTGGCTCTTTGCCCACGATGACGTAAGGGGGGATATCTTGACTGAAACGACTACCTCCTTGCACCATTACGTAGCCGCCAATGTGGCAGAACTGATGACATAAAACGGCCGCACTAACGATGGCGTAGTCGTCTACAGTCACCTCACCGGCAAACTTGGTTGAGTTACCGATAATGGTGTGTGAGCCAATAACACAATCGTGAGCAATGTGCATGTTCTCCATCAGTAGGTTGTTGCTTCCCACTTTCGTAACTCCCTTAGACGCCGTACCACGCGAGATGGTAACGTTTTCGCGAATGCTATTGTTGTCGCCAATCTCACATAAGGTGTCTTCGCCCACAAACTTCAAGTCTTGTGGTTTAGTAGAGATACTCGCTCCTGCCAGTATTTCGTTTCCATTACCAATGCGAGCACCATAATTGATGGTCACACTGTTCTGCAAATTGTTTCCATCGCCGATAACTGTGTTACGGTCTATGTAACAAAATGGACCAATAATGTTGTCTTTTCCTAGCTTCGCCTCGGGATGTACAAAGGCCAAAGGGCTTATTTGGTTCATAACTCAGTGCGTGTCTTTTACTTGTTTTTTACGATTTGTGCGGTGAAAGTGGCTTCCGACACTATTTGGTCGCCAACAAACATATAGCCCTTCATCGAGCTTACACCATGCCTAACAGGATGAAGCAGTTCGACACGGAAGAGCAGCGTGTCGCCAGGGACAACCTTCTGACGGAATTTCACCTCGTCGATTTTCATGAAATAGGTAGACCAACGTTCGGGTTCTTCTAGCTGGTTAAGCACCAACAGGCCGCCACACTGTGCCATAGCTTCCACTTGCAACACGCCTGGCATAACGGGTTCTTGTGGGAAGTGACCCACAAAGAAAGGTTCGTTGCTGGTTACATTCTTTACACCCACAATGCTGGTTGGGCCTAGCGATATGATTTTGTCAATCAACTGCATGGGATAGCGATGCGGAAGCAATTCTCGTATGCGCTTATTATCCATCACTGGCTCTTCGTTGGGGTCGTAAATGGGAGCCTGAACCTCGTGTTTACGAATGTCTTTGCGCAAATGGCGGGCAAACATGTTGTTGATGGTGTGGCCAGGACGAGTAGCGATAATGCGTCCCTTAATGGGTTTACCCAAGAGCGCCATATCGCCAATCACATCCAGCAGTTTGTGGCGGGTGCACTCGTTCTCCCAAACCAAGGGTTTGTGCTGTATATATCCAGGCTTAGATGCATCCAAACGGGGAACTTTCAACAAGTCGGCCAACTGATCTAGCTGCTGTTGGTCTATCATTTTCTCGTAGATGACGATGGCATTGTCCATGTCGCCACCCTTGATGAGATTGGCTTTAAGCAGTGGTTCGATATCGCGCACAAACACGAAGGTACGCGCGGGGGCGATCTCCTTTTCAAAATTATCAAGCGTGTCGAGCGTAGCAAACTGGCTATTGATAAACTTCGAGTCGAAAGAACACATCGCCGTAACGCTAAATTGGTCGTCGGGAAGGATGGTAATGCACGAACCTGTTTTCTCGTCCTTTACCTCAATCTTGTGGCGAATGATATAATAATCTTTAGGTACACTCTGCTCTTCAATACCTACACGCTTTATTTGCTCCACATACATGATGGCCGAGCCATCGAGAATGGGAAACTCAGGACCGTTAACCTGTATAAGGCAGTTATCGATACCCATAGCATAGAGGGCCGAAAGACCGTGTTCTACAGTAGAAACACGCACGTCGCCATTGGCAAGCACAGTACCTCGTTGCGTGTCGACCACTCTTTCGGCCAACGCATCGATGATGGGCTGGCCTTCCAAATCAATTCGTTGTATCTTATAGCCAGTGTTTTCGGGTGCGGGATTGAAGGTAACCGTAAGGCTCAATCCTGTATGCAAGCCTTTGCCACACAAGGAAAAGCTGCCTTTCAATGTTGTCTGTTTTAACATTGCGTTATGGTTTTATTTGCTTTTTTAATTCGTCTATTTCCTTTTGCAGTTCACTCAGATGCTTGTACATCTCGGGCAAACGCTTCAATATGGCATGCGACTTGAAGTACGGTTTTAACTCCATAGGGGGCGTTCCGATAAGTTGCTGACCATCCTTAATATTTCCAGGCACGCCCGATTGCGCTCCTAAGAACACCTTGTTACCAATGGTGATATGCCCCGACACGCCTACCTGCCCGCCGAACATGCACCACTGTCCCACCTTTGTGGAACCAGCCACGCCTACTTGGGCAGACATCACGGTGTTTTCGCCAATATCGGTGTTGTGCGCAATCTGCACAAGATTATCTAGTTTCACACCTTTACGCACGTAGGTACTACCCATCGTTGAACGGTCAACGCAGGTGTTAGCCCCAATCTCAACATCGTCTTCGATTGTAACGTTACCAATTTGGGGTATCTTATCGTACCCATTGGCCGATGGAGCAAAACCGAATCCATCTGATCCGATAACACTACCCGAGTGTAGGATAACCCTATCGCCCACCACCACATCGTGATACACACACACTTGGGGGTAAACGATGCAATTAGAGCCAATCCGCACATTGTCGCAAAGCGTTGCATGGGGATAAACTTGCGTGCCATTGCCGATCACAACGCCACTACCAACATAGGCAAAGGCACCTATATAGCAGTCTTCGCCAACGGTAGCGTCGGGCGAAACGAATGCCAAGGGGTCGATACCCTTCTTCTTCGGCTTGGCTGCCTCGTACATCTGCAATAGCTTGGCCACACATTCATAGGCATTGTCTACCTTGATGAGCGTGGCCTTGACTGGCTTTTCGAGCTTGGTGTCTTTGTTAATGAGCACCACGCTAGCCTTTGTATCATATATATAATGTGTATATTTCGGGTTTGAAAGAAACGAAATAGCACCTGCCTGCCCCTCTTCTATCTTCGCAAAGGAGCGTACGGCAGCGTTCTCATCTCCAACAATTTCACCATTGACGACTTGTGCAATTTGCTTTGCTGTAAATTCCATTGGTTTCAGTGCTGTTGAATAATTCTGCAAATATAGCAATTATTATTCAGATTCTTTGATAACATAGGTAATATTTGCTGTTTTTCATGGAAAGGCGGGTTACATCGAAGAGTTCAGAGGCCTGTGAAATGTCTTTGCAGGTCCCGTCTTTACACTTGATGGTGATATGGTCGTCTTCCATGTTATACATGTTTTTGTTCACAGTGTTGGCACTCATCAGGTAGGCAGCATCGTCAGCCGAAAGGCCCGTTTGCTGGCATAAGGTGGCCAGTCGTTCTTCGATAACACTCTCGGGAATAGGCTCGTCGTAAACTTCCACTTTAAAGAGCTTTCGGTTTACAAGGTCGGTGGCCAACATAGCCAATACGGGGTCGGCATCGTTCATCCACATCTTTACAGTGCTCCAAATGTCATTATCATCCAACGAACAGTAGTTTTGCAGAGCCTCTTCATGTGTATCGAAAAATACACGGTCTACATCATTGGCTAAAAAGTATGCCAAGGCTGGCGTAGCAAATAGCGAGTGTCCACTGCGTACGAGAAACTTAGCTCGCTTAAGGAGGTTAACCAAAATAGTTTCACATGCCACAGCGGTTTTGTGCAGATACACCTGCCAATACATCAATCTACGCGAGATAAGGTAGTTTTCGATAGAATAGATGCCTTTTTGATCTACCACGAGAGCATCGTTCTCTACATCAAGCATCTTGATGATACGCGCCGAACCGATATTTCCTTCAGTAACACCCGTAAAAAAGCTGTCGCGACGAAGATAGTCGAGCCTATCCATATCTAGCTGACTGCTGATGAGCTGATGTAGAAAGCGCTTGGGGTATTCGTTCTTGAAGATTTTGATAGCCAGCGTGAGTGCTCCCCCCATCTCGCAGTTCATCTTTTCCATCATCTGCAACGAAATATCTTCGTGCGAAATGCCGGATATAAGGGAGTTTTCGAGAACATGCGAGAACGGGCCATGCCCAATATCGTGAAGCAGTATGGCTATCTGCACGGCCTCAACCTCACTATCGAAGATGAAAACGCCCTTTTGTTGAAGCGACAATACGGCCTCGCTTACCAAATGGAAAGCTCCAATGGAATGCAAGAAACGCGTGTGCTGCGCACCTGGATAAACCACAGAGGCCATTCCCAATTGGCGAATACGCGTGAGGCGTTGCATCAAGGGATGGCAAATAACATCGAGAATTAACCCGCGTGGTATCTTAATGAACCCAAAAACGGGGTCATTGATGATCTTTATTTCACTCATTGATTACTGTTCGGTGGACGATGAAGACTAGAACGCGGGCAAGATGGCTTTCAGCTCGCGAGCCATCTCTTCCTGGATCTCACGTGCTTTCTCGGCTGCCACTTGTGCAAAGTCGACTCCGTTGCTTGCGTAGATTATGCCTCGTGAGCTATTTACCAACAGGCCACAATCCTTATTCATGCCATATTGGCACACATCGTGAAGGCTTCCACCTTGAGCGCCAATGCCAGGAACGAGTAAGAAATGGTTGGGTGCATGGCGACGAATATCCTTAAAGGCCTCGCCTTGCGTGGCACCTACCACGTACATCATGTTATCTGCATTGCCCCACGTTTGCGACTTGGTAAGCACGTGTTCGAAAAGACGCGTGCCTTGAGCGTCTCCCATAAGCTGGAAGTCGTGCGACCCCTTGTTGCTGGTGAGCGCCAGCAATATCACCCACTTTCCTTCGTAGGCTAAGAAAGGCTTCACACTGTCTTCGCCCATATAGGGCGCAACAGTAAGCGCATCGAGATTGTAGGTTTCGAAGAAGGTACGTGCATACATCTGCGAGGTATTACCAATGTCTCCACGCTTGGCATCGGCAATAATAAACTGCTCTGGATAATTCTCATTGAGATAAGCCACAGTGCGTTCGAATGCCAACAAACCCTTTACGCCCAACGATTCGTAGAAAGCAAGGTTGGGTTTATAGGCCACGCTATATGGCGCGGTGGCATCGATGATGGCCTTGTTAAACTCGAAAATGGGATCATCGGCCTGCAACAATTGTTGGGGTATCTTCTTAATGTCGGTGTCTAGACCCACACAAAGAAACGATTGTTTGGTACGTATCTGCTTTATTAATTCTTCTCTTGTCATAAGGAAACGATGTGAATAAGGATTACAATTCGGCTTCTCTCATTCGTTCGGTGTTCTCGGCAACCGACAAGGCATCTATCATTGCCTGAATATCACCACCGATAAAACCTTGAAGGTCGTGTGTGGTATAACCTATACGATGATCCGTTACGCGTCCTTGGGGATAATTATAGGTCCTGATTTTTGCAGAACGGTCGCCCGTAGACACCAAGCTTTTGCGGCGATTAGCAATATCGTCCACATATTTTTGGTGCTCGCGGTCATATATAAAGGTACGGAGTCGCGATAAGGCACGTTCCTTATTCTTAGGCTGATCACGCGTTTCGGTACACTCGATGAGAATTTCTTCGGTCTCGCCTGTATTGGGATTTTTCCACGGATAACGCAAACGCACACCTGACTCCACCTTATTAACGTTCTGTCCACCTGCACCCGAGCTTCTGAATGTATCCCATTTAATGTCACCTTCATTAATGTTCACTTCAAACTTATCGGCTTCGGGAAGCACGGCTACCGTTGCAGCTGAGGTATGCATACGACCTTGCGTTTCGGTGGCGGGTACACGTTGCACACGATGTACACCCGACTCATATTTTAAGATGCCATAAACGTTGTCGCCACTCACAGCAAAATCAATCTCCTTGAAACCACCAACAGCGCCTTCGCTTGAAGCGGTAACGGAGAGATTCCAGCCTTTAGAATCGCAATAACGCTTGTACATGCCAAAAAGGTCGCCAGCAAAAAGTGCAGCTTCGTCACCACCTGTGCCCGCCCTAATTTCCATTTGGACGTTCTTGGCGTCTTCTGGATCTTTGGGTACAAGCAGCAACTTTATCTCTTCTTCCAATTTCGGACGTTCAGCTTCGTTGGCAGACAGTTCCTCGCGCGCCATTTCCTTCATCTCGGCATCCGTTTCGTTGGCCAGGATATCTTTGGCTTCGGCAATGGAATTAAGGCAAGCCACATAGCGCTTGCGTGCATTCATAATGTCGCCAAGGTCTTTATACTCCCTTGTCAACTTGACATAACGTTCTTGGTCGGCAATAACGGCAGGGTCGGTTATCAGCGTTGACACCTCCTCGTAACGGCTTTCCAACCCGTCTAGTTTTGCTAATATGCTATTTTGTTCTGACATAATCTCTTTATTATATATAGGAATGTTAATCGTAGAGGAATTCGCCAAACTCCGAACGAATGGTTAGCGACTTCTTACCTTCCTCTATACGTCCCACAACTTGCGCCTCGATATTGAAACTCTTACTGATGGCGATTATGCGTTCAGCATGTTCGGGGCACACATATATCTCCATGCGGTGTCCCATATTGAACACCTTATACATCTCTTTCCAATCTGTTCCGCTTTCCGCTTGAATGAGTTTAAACAGCGGTGGCACATCAAACATGTTATCTTTTATCACTCGGCAATCATCGCTAACAAAATGTAGCACCTTTGTTTGTGCACCACCCGTGCAATGCACCATGCCATGAACATGGCTACGCATTTCATCTAGCACCTTGCGAATTACGGGGGCATAGGTTCGGGTGGGTGACAATACCAGCTGACCAACATCAACGCCCAAGCCTTCGATAACATCCGTTAATCGCTTTGTACCACTATACACTAGTTCGTTTGGTACAGCGTGGTCGAATGTTTCGGGATATTTCTCAGCCAGATACTTGTCAAACACATCATGACGAGCACTTGTCAGTCCGTTACTACCCATTCCACCATTGTACGTCTTCTCGTATGTAGCCTGTCCGCACGAAGATAATCCCACGATAACATCACCTGGTCGGATATTCGCATTATCAATAACGTCGCTCCGTTTCATACGACAGGTAACGGTAGAGTCTACGATGATGGTACGAACAAGGTCACCCACGTCGGCCGTTTCACCACCCGTGGCATAAATTCCAACACCCATTTGCCTCAGCTCGGCCAACAATTCGTCGGTGCCATTGATAATGGCCGAAATCACTTCACCAGGAACGAGCATCTTATTACGTCCAATGGTACTCGACACAAGAATATTATCAACCGCTCCCACACAGAGCAAATCGTCGGTGTTCATCACCACCGCATCTTGGGCAATACCTCGCCAAACGTTCAGGTCGCCTGTTTCTTTCCAATAAGCATAGGCCAACGACGACTTCGTTCCTGCCCCATCGGCATGCATGATGTTACAATATGCATCGTCGCCACCTAAAATATCGGGTATGATCTTACAGAAAGCCTGCGGAAAAACGCCCTTATCGATATTCTTAATGGCATTGTGCACGTCTTCTTTTGCAGCACTAACGCCACGCATCATGTAACGGTTGTTCATCTATTTGAGTTTATTTGGGTGATAATATATTGTAAAATTTGGTTGGATTATCTGCAATATGACTTCTTTTCTCGTGCAAGGATGCGCCATCAAGGCCGTCTACGCTATTCTCTTCCATGCCAAAACTCCCAGCTGGCAAAAGCTTGAAGCAGCAGCATCTCGAGTCCGTTCTTGGTAATCGCACCCCGTTCCCTACCCTTTTTCATAAACAGGGTTTCGTCGGGATTGTATATCAGGTCGTAGAGCAGGGTGTGCTGGTCCATCGCTTCGTAGGGAAGCTTTGGGCATTCTTCGGTTCGTGGATACATACCCAGTGGTGTGCAATTAACGATTACATTGTACTCAGCAATCATTTGGGGCGTAACCTCATCGTAAGTGATAACATTGCCCTTACGTGCCGACCTACTTACGAAGCGCGTTTCCAGACCAAGACTTTTCAATCCGTAGTCTATGGCCTTGGCTGCACCGCCCGTTCCTAGTATCAAAGCCTTGTGATGGCCTGGTTCGAGCATCGACTCTATGCTACGCGTAAAGCCAATAACGTCGCTATTAAAGCCTTTCAGATAGGGTTTCGAGCCTTTATAACTCACCCTAATAGCGTTCACCGCCCCTATTGAACGAGCCTCGGGCGATAGTGCGTCAAGGTATTTTATCACCTCTTCCTTATAAGGAATGGTTACATTCAATCCACGCAAGTTGGGCGTCGTGTCGAGTATCTCGGCCAAACTGTCGATGCTTGCAATTTCATAATTCTCATATTCGGCGTCGATACCCTCGTTGTGGAACTTCTCATTGAAGTAACTTATCGAGAAACTATGCCCTAAGGGAAATCCTATAAGTCCGTATTTGTCCATAATGTTCCTGAATGTTCGTATTCAACTTGCCTTTTCTAAATACAACGCAGTACCGGCAATTGGAGTTTTAACAAAGATGTTTACTACTTGGTTGCTAGGTACATGGTGCAGATTCCGAACGTGAGACGTTTGAATTTAACCTCTTCGAAACCTGCTTTTTTGAGAATTCCGACCATCGTTTCGCCTTGCGGAAAGGCTTCGACAGTACTGATGAGATAGCGATAGGCACCCTTATCCTTCGATACTAGGCGTGCATAAAGTGGAAGTATGGTGTGCGAATATATTTTAAAGAGCCACGACATGGGGAAGCGTTTAGGGGCAGAAAGCTCCACTATGCTTAAATGTCCCCCCGTGCGCAACACGCGATGCAGTTCGCGCAAGCAGTTGTCAAGGTCCTTGAAGTTGCGAATGCCAAACGCAGCGGTTACCGCATCGAAACTTTCCGCAGGGAAAGAGAGGTTCATACAGTCTTCTTTCATAAACGAGACCACACTTCCCAATCCAGCCTTCTCCACCTTCTTGCGCCCAATATCCATCATTCCTTCGGAGATATCAGCCCCTATAAGGTGGCTGGGATTAAGCATCTGGGCAGCCAAGATTGCGAAATCGCCCGTTCCTGTGGCAATGTCGAGCATCTGTTGTGGTCTAAACTGCACAAGCTGCCCGATGGCCTTACGTCGCCAACGCTTGTCAATGTCCCAAGAAAGGCGATGGTTCAGCACGTCGTAGGTAGGAGCAATGTTGTCGAACATCTTTTCTACCAACTCGCCCTTATCGCCTTGTTCACCATAGGGTTTTATCTCTTCTTGTTTATACATGGAGGATATGTGCCATTAAATAGGGGGTTATAGATAACACAAAGGATGGCTTTGTTAGGCGTTCGCTCACACTGTCACCCACACTGTTATCCTGAATTGTAACGTTAATTAATTCGAAAGGTCTGAACGAATAAAACGAAACAGTTCTTTCACGCCAGCTCGTTCCACTCCGTAAGGATGCGTCATGCTGCCATGAAAGTCTGTTGCCGCTTACTTTTCTATTTGCCTTTCGCCAAAAATTCCGTTACATTCTTCTCGATACGAGCTGCTAAGTCGGCTTCATCGGCAGCCTTATTAAACGTCTCGCCGGTGATATGTTCGTATAGTTCAATATACCGATTGCTCACCTCTTCAGCGTATTCGTCGGTTATCTCGGGCATAGTTTGACCAGGTTCGTTCATGAAATTGTGCTCAATAAGCCACTGGCGCAAAAATTCCTTCGACAATTGACGCTGCGGTTCGCCCTTTGCCAACTTCTCTTCGTAACCTTCGGCATAGAAATAACGACTTGAATCGGGCGTGTGTATTTCGTCGATGAGATATACTTTACCGTCACGTTTACCAAATTCGTACTTCGTATCTACCAAAATAAGGCCTTGCTTGGCTGCAATTTCCTGACCACGACGGAAGAGTTTCTTGGTATAGTCTTCCATCACTGCATAGTCTTCTGCGCTAACAAGCCCCTGTGCAATGATCTCCTCTTTCGAGATATTGAGGTCGTGCCCTTCGTCGGCCTTAGTCGTTGGCGTAACAATGGGCTCGGGAAAACGTTCATTCTCTTTCATACCATCAGGCAATTTCACGCCGCACAACTCCCTACACCCTTTCTTATATTCACGCCAAGCCGAGCCGGTAAGGATTGAACGAATGATCATCTCTACGCGGAAGCCTTCGCATTTCAGACCTACGGTCACCATGGGATCGGGTGTGGCCAACTTCCAATTAGGGCAGATGTCGGCCGTTAGGTCAAGAAACTTGGCCGCAATTTGGTTCAATACCTGACCTTTAAAAGGGATGCCCTTGGGCAAGATTACGTCGAAAGCCGATATTCTGTCGGTTGCAACCATCACGATTTTGTCACCATCGATGTCATACACATCGCGAACTTTACCATGATATACGCTCTTTTGTCCAGCGAAGTGGAAATCGGTTTGTGTCAATGCTTTCATCTCTATCAATGTTTTTATGATGTATCCTATTCTTTCTCCTTATTTCTTTCTGCCTCGTAATATGCCTCGTAGGCGTTTACGATACGCGTAACAAGCTTATGGCGCACAATATCCTTTTGATCGAACCGCACCGTTGCGATGCCTTTCACATTGTTCAGGATATCCAAAGCCACCCTTAAACCGCTCTTTTGTTCTCTAGGCAGGTCTATTTGGGTTAAGTCACCCGTCACAATCATCTTGGTGTTGGTACCCATACGCGTTAGAAACATCTTTATCTGAGCCATGGTGGTGTTCTGCGCCTCATCTAAAATCACGATGGCATCGGTAAGCGTTCTACCGCGCATAAAGGCCAATGGCGCTATCTGTATGACGTGTTTCTCCATCATATCTTGCAACTTCACGGCTGGAATCATGTCTTCTAGCGCATCATACAGCGGTTGCAGATAAGGGTCAATCTTATCTTTCATATCGCCAGGCAAAAATCCCAGCTTCTCTCCCGCCTCTACTGCTGGCCTACTAAGGATGATCTTCTTGGCCGTTTTTTCTTTTAAGGCCTTCACTGCCAAAGCTATGCTAAGATAAGTTTTACCCGTTCCTGCCGGTCCAACGGCAAACACCAAGTCGTGACGTTCGTATGCGTCCACCAACCGTTGTTGGTTCTCACTCCGACTTTTGATGGGCTTGCCCGTGATGTTATACACAATAACATCTTTTGTGGCATCGGCCTTGGTGCGTTTGCCCTTGATAATGTCGAGAATGTCTTCCTCGTTGATGGCGTTGTATTTAAGGATATGCTTCCTTATATCTTCGGTTTTCTCTTCGAAGGCAGCCATCTCTTCCTCATCTCCCAACACGCGGATCACATTATCACGAGCCACGATGCGCAATTTGGGGAACAGCGACTTAATCATTTGCAGATGACCGTTGTTCACCCCATAAAACATTACAGGGTCGATGTCTTCAAGTACAATATGCTTCTCTACCAATGTCGTAATTCCTAAAATATAATATTAGTGCAAAATTACAAAAAGCTTTCCATAACCCAACACTTTTTTCTATCTTTGTGGCGCAATTAAACGTTTTTCAATGAGATTGACAAAGAACCAGTTTTTAAAGGCTTTCGCTGCGACGGTTGTTTTATTAGCTGTGGTGCGCGCGGTTTTCCCTTCCATCGCCAAACCTGCCGATGCGAAGAAGGGAACCGAAAATAAGGAGCAAGACATCAATGAAGATGCCGAAAGACACGCACATGCCGCAGCACAACCTGTGGACGGAAAGCTGGCCAAACTGAAGTTTTTCAAGGCTGACGGCACACCCGTAAAGAATCGTATACAAAGTGTTCCCAATTATTCGAAAGCTTTTCCCGACCTTAACGACATGCAGTTGGAGGTGGCCAACAAATATGGCGTTAAGCCTGTGGCCGACCGCGAGGAAGCTGAAAATCGAAAAACGGAACTTGTGTATATGGCCAGTAGTCCCTATTATCATGTAGACAAGCTTAATAATAGTGTTCCTTACCTTGTGCCGAGGGCTGCTGTGCTGCTCAACGACATTGGCCGAAACTTCTTCGATAGTCTGCAAATTAAAGGTATTCCACTGCATAAGTTCATCGTTACGAGTGTACTTCGAAGCGAGGCCGACGTGAAAAAGCTACGCGGACACAACGGAAATGCCTCCGAAAACAGCTGTCACAGGTTCGGAACGACATTCGATATCGCCTATAACAGATATAAAACGGTGGAAGCGCCCGATGGTCCTGCACGCCGACAGGTGAGAAACGACACGCTAAAATGGGTAATGAGCGAAGTGCTGAACGACCTACGGCAAAACAATCGCTGCTATATCAAATACGAAGTGAAGCAAGGATGCTTCCACGTCACGGTGCGATAATTTCTGCCATACGGCTATCTCGCCATCCTCCTATATATAATAAGGTATGAAATGAAAACACTCATCGTCGTTCTTGGACCTACAGGTGTGGGTAAAACTGCACTCTGCCTGCATCTTGCCAAGCGTTATGCCGCGCACATTATCAGTGCCGACTCACGCCAAATGTTCGCCGAACTGCCCATTGGTACTGCCGCCGCTACACCCGAAGAGCAACAGCAGGCAGTCCACCACTTTGTTGGCAACCTCAAACTCGACGACTATTATAGCGCGTCGTGCTTCGAGTCAGACACCCTTTCCTTACTCAATCAGCTTTTCACGAACGACGACGTGGCCTTGATGACGGGTGGAAGCATGATGTATATTGATGCACTTTGTTATGGCATAGACGACATTCCAACCGTCGACGATGTAACGCGCCAGCATGTAAAGCAACTTCTCGAACAGCAGGGACTGCCTGCTCTTGTAGACATGCTTAAACAGTTGGACCCCGAGCACTATGATTTAGTTGACAAGCAAAACCCTAGAAGGGTGTGCCATGCGCTCGAAATATGCCTGATGACAGGCAACACATACACTTCGTACCGAAAAAAAGAGCGCAAAACACGTCCCTTCAAGATCATTAAGATTGGCCTAAACCGCCCACGCGAAGAGATGTACGACCGCATTAACCAACGTGTTTTACAGATGATGGCCAACGGATTAGAGCAAGAGGCACGTCGTGTCTATCAGCTACGAGGGCTTAACTCGCTCAACACCGTAGGATATAAGGAGCTGTTCTCCTTTTTCGATGGTACGATCCCTTTAGAGGAGGCCATCCGACAAATACAATCAAACACGCGCAGGTACATGCGCAAACAACTTACGTGGTTTAAGAAAGACCCAGAAATAACGTGGTTTCATCCCGACAACATAGAAGAAATTACAAATTATATCGACACTTTTGTCGGGATAACAGATTAAATACGTAATTTTGCAAAAGGCTAGCCACACATTGTATCTGCCTCACGAGGGTATGAATAGCGTTGCAGCTTATGCCAAACAATAAGAAGAACACAGGCCCTATGCGCCTCCGAGAGCAATCGACAGGACAAAGGCATTGTATTCTCCACCAACCAACAAATGATTATGCGAAAGAAAATCATGCAAGGCGCGCAATGGTGCGCCACCAAGTTAAAGGCATTTTGGAAATGGTACAAAGGCTTATACATTGGCCGCAAGTGGTATTTCAAAACTGGCGTGGCCATTGTTTCGATGTTTGTAGCTTTCTTTGTCTACCTCGGTATGGTAGATATCAACTTCCTTTGGCTCTTCGGCAAGTCGCCAGGATGGTCCACTATCAACAACCCCATATCTGCGCAGGCATCCGAAATATATAGTGCCGACGGAAAACTCATTGGCAAGTATTTCAATGAGAACCGTACGCCAGTTAACTACGGCGACGTTAACCCTGTATTTTGGAATACACTTATCGACACCGAAGACGAGCGCTTTTACAGCCACTGGGGTGTAGACCCCATCGGAATGTTTGCTGCCGCTAAGGATGCCATTGCCAAAGGTGATGGCCGTGGTGCGTCTACCATCACCCAACAGCTGGCTAAAAACCTTTTTAGGGTACGTACAGAATATTCCACTGGCCTGCTCGGAAAAATCCCTGGCATACGTATGCTCATCATGAAAACCAAAGAATGGATCATTGCCACAAAGTTGGAAATGAGCTACGATAAGAACACCATTCTCAGCATGTATGCCAACACCGTGGATTTTGGATCCTCGGCATACGGTATTAAGACTGCTTGCAAAACCTATTTCAACATAACGCCCAAAGAGTTGACAGCAGCACAGTCGGCTACTCTTGTCGGTATGCTCAAGGCAACAACCACATATAACCCCATAACACATCCCGAAAACAGTTTAAAGAGGCGCAATACCGTGTTAGCCAACATGGTTAGGCGTGGCCATCTCAGTCAAGCCGTCTACGATTCGCTGTCGCAAACGCCCCTTAGACTAAAGTATAACGTTGAAACCAACTACGACGGACAGGCCAATTATTTTAGGGAGGCGGTAGCCGATTACCTCAAAGACTGGTGCGAAGCTAATGGTTACGACCTCTACACCAGTGGTTTGAAGATATATACCACCCTTGATACCCGCATGCAAAAATACGCCGAAGACGCTGCAACCAAGCAGATGCGGCAGGTTCAGCAAAACTTCAAGAACCATTGGGGAAAAAATGACCCATGGATTGACGAGCGCGGAAGGGTGATACCCGATTTCATTGAAGGCATTGCACGCAAACAGCCCGTGTATAATTGGCTATTGGAGAAGTTCCCTAACCAACCAGACTCCATCACTTATTATCTCAATAAGCCACATAACGTAAAGCTTTTCGACTACGCTAAAGGCACAATCGAGATGAATATCTCAACAATGGACTCCATTCGCTATATGGTTCGGTTCATGCACTGCGCCTTCGTGGCGATGGAACCACAAACAGGAGCAGTGAAGGCATGGGTTGGCGACATCAATTTCAATTCGTGGAAGTATGATAAAGTTAAGGCGATGCGCCAACCAGGCTCAACCTTTAAGCTTTTTGTATATACCGAGGCCATGAACCAAGGTCTTACACCATGCGACAAACGCCGCGACGAATATATCTCGATGCAGGTGTACGACAAGAAGAAACAAGAGGTAGTTACATGGACTCCCTCTAATGCCAATGGCTCATTCTCGGGCGACTCAATGCCATTAAAGGCGGCTTTCGCCAAAAGTATCAACTCGGTTGCCGTGCGTTTAGGACAAGAAATGGGTATCAAACGTATCATCGAAACGGCCGAGAAGATGGGAATTAAAAGCCCATTGGAAGATGCGCCATCACTGGCACTTGGTTCGAGCGACGTCAACCTGCTCGAACTGACCAACGCCTATTGCACAATCGCGAACGATGGTATGCACCACGCCCCCGTACTTGTTACCCGAATAGAAGATAAAGACGGCCGAGAGGTGTTCCTTGGTCCTGCTACTTCAGAACAGGCGGTACCTTATAAGACTGCCTTCCTTGTGCAACGACTACTGATGGGCGGTATGCGCGAACCCGGTGGAACGTCTCAAAGCCTATGGGGATATGTTGGCGATTTCAAAGATACCGACTTTGGTGGTAAGACTGGTACGTCTAACAACCACTCCGATGCATGGTTCATGGCCGTTAGTCCTAAGCTCGTGGTGGGCGCTTGGGTTGGTGGCGAATACCGAAGTATTCACTTCCGTACGGGTGCTTTGGGACAAGGCAGCCGAACGGCACTACCCATCTGTGGGTATTTCTTACAGTCGGTGTTCCGCGATCCTGCCTTTAAACAATATCATGGCAGGTTCGGAAAGCCACGAGATGCAGACATAACGGGCGACATGTACCTATGCGACAGTTACTATCCGCGGGCTAAAAACGACACAACAGAAACCGACAGCACAGGAGGCGAGGGCATCCTCATTCTTGATGGCAATGGAAATCCAATCCGAGACATCACGCCAGGTGATCTCGTTCCCTCCGAACAGGGAACGGAGAAAAAACGAACGCGACCCACCGAACAGCCCCTAAACCTCGATGAGCTATAACATGGCATGACCCCATCACGCCATTGCACGCTTCATCTTGCAACTAATGCCCGACGGATTTCGCCCACAAGCATCCGTCACCTTATGATTTTCTATTCTGATTGCCGTGTCAAATGCGTTTCATACCAACAGGACTAGATTATACGGTGAAAGACAAGTCAACACAGATAGACTTTGATTAAACCATCCTAAGACAGATTTGACAAAACAACGTGAATACTGATACGCCCAGCCAAATAGATTTAGAGAACGAGGAGATGCAAAAGGCACTCCAAATTATACAGTTTACCCGTCGCTCGCTCTTCCTTACGGGAAAGGCGGGCACGGGTAAATCCACGTTTATGCGCCACATCGCGGCCACCATCAAGAAAAAGCACATCATCTTGGCACCAACGGGTATCGCTGCCATCAATGCTGGTGGAAGCACCCTGCACAGCTTTTTCAAACTGCCTTTCCACCCTTTACTACCCACCGACAAACGCTATTCTGCACGCAACATTCGCGATACGCTGAAATATAATGGTGAAAAAACGAAATTGCTACGCGAGGTTGAGCTAATCATTATCGATGAAATCTCAATGGTTAGGGCAGACATCATCGACTTTATCGACAAGGTGCTGCGTATCTATAACCGCAACATGCGCGAGCCTTTCGGTGGAAAACAACTGCTATTGGTTGGCGATATCTACCAGCTTGAACCTGTTATTAAAGAAGACGAACGACAACTGCTGCGTCCATTTTACCCCTCTTGCTTCTTCTTCGATGCCCACGTATTCAGAGAAATGCAACTTATTGCCGTGGAATTGAAGAAGGTTTACAGGCAAAGAGATGCTCAATTCATCTCCCTACTCGACCATATACGCACTTCGCAGGTATCGGATACCGACCTGCGACTACTAAATGCGCGGGTAAACGCCGAAATTGGCACAGAAGAAGGGCGCTTGTCTATCACGTTGTCGGGGCGTAGAGACACCGTAGACTACATCAACGAAAAGCAGCTTAACACCCTACCCAACCAACCTACAATATTCTATGGTCACATCGAGGGCGAGTTTCCTGAGAGCAGTTTACCCACACCTATCGAATTGGAGGTAAAAACAGGTGCGCAGGTACTATTCATCAAGAACGATAAGGAACGTAGATGGGTGAACGGTACACTAGGAACAATCATCGGATTTGGTGATGAAGAAGACGGCATCATATACGTGCGAACCGAAGACGGACGGGATTTCGACGTGGAAAGGGAGATCTGGTCGAACGTGCGATACACCTTCAACGAGAATGAACAAAAAATTGAAGAGGAGGAGATAGGCAGCTATCAACAATTTCCGCTTCGTTTAGCGTGGGCCATTACTGTGCACAAAAGTCAAGGACTCACCTTTAACAACGTCAAGATAGACTTCACTGGCGGGGTATTCGCAGGTGGACAAACTTACGTAGCCCTATCACGTTGCACCTCGTTGCAGGGCATCAGTCTGCAAGAACCTATCCGCCGAGAAAACATTTTCGTGCGAACAGAGGTCACCAACTTCGCCCGAAACTACAACAATCTCAATATCATCAACTCTGCCTTACAAGAAAGTAAGGCGGATAAGCAATATGCCGACGCCATGGTCGCCTTCGACAAGGGCGACATGCAAGCCACCATCGACAACTTTTTTCTAGCAATCCACAGCCGTTACGATATTGAGAAGCCTGCTGCCAAAAGGCTTATCCGCAAAAAGCTGAACAGCGTTAACATGCTAAAACAACAACTTGCGGAAGCCCATGCCTTAGAAGCACAACGCTCTGAACAACTGAAACGCCTAGCCACCGAATACACCTTGCTGGGCAAGGAGTCGGAAAAGGAGGGCATGCCACAAGCGGCCATCAGGAATTACGAGAAAGCATTGGAGCTATGGCCCGAGTTACCCGAAGCCAAACGCAAATTGAAGAAATTAAAAAAGGCGAGAAATTAACTTCCACCCGGCATTATTGAAGTAGATATTTATCATGCAAACGCAGTTTTGCAGATAGTGCGCCCACTTCACCAACGTCCTATCCACAACTCCGCGATTTAAATTATAACTCGCTTTGAACCATTGTCTTCCCCACTGTTGACGACATTTTATCCTAAACTTGCATAGACATTGATAGGCAATTGATAATAAACAAGTTACCAATTTATAGGATTTCATCATGATACTAACATTTAGCTGTTTTGTTACATCTTACATGTAACAACCGCTCTAGCCATAAATTCTTTACCCGCCAAATCTTGTTCAAAAGTCAAGACCTCTTCCCGAACTCGCCAATTAACCCTTCCGTCATTCGCATTTTCATCGTTCCGAGAATGCGCATTCTAAGCCCTGATGATGCATTATTACATTAACCGCCGTGTTATATATGTTTTGGACACCTGTTCCATATCATCCGGAATAATGTTCCAGTTGAATTGGAACACTATTCCAACTTAGCTGGAACAGGGTTCCAACTAAGCTACAACAAGGCGTGAGTTTAAAAAGCTCACTACAATAGCTTATCGGGCGGGGAATTAAAGATGGCGTTTGAAGATAGGAAGGGGGAGTTGTTGGCGGCGATAGGCTATGGAAAGAGCCGCCTAGATACTGCCAAACTAGCATTAAACGATGCGGGAATTCGGCACAAGATACGATGCTTTTCTGAACAAGATTAGATAAAAAACGAATGGTAATCTCATCATCTAGAGCTACGCGGTAGTTTACATAACGAATTTCTACGCGAGTTCGGAATAAGATACCATGCTTTTTAAGCAAGATTAGATAAAAAACGAATGGCTATCTCACCAAC
Source organism: Hoylesella loescheii DSM 19665 = JCM 12249 = ATCC 15930 (assembly GCF_000378085.1). Classification (GTDB taxonomy): domain Bacteria; phylum Bacteroidota; class Bacteroidia; order Bacteroidales; family Bacteroidaceae; genus Prevotella; species Prevotella loescheii. Next base: position 216,646 of record NZ_KB899214.1, on the reverse strand, counting down.
TACCGCATAGCGGTTGGTCCGTTGGTAGGGCAAGGTTGCGAACAAAGTGAGCTACCCTGCCTTGCAGATGGAATAATAAAACAAGGCCGTAGGTCTTGGTCTTTTTACGTTTACCACATTTGTTGTCTAGTCGATAGACGGATACGAGGGCAAATGCTATTGATGAAGAACATTGTTTTTAGCCATTCGTGTCCCACAAGCAGATAGTCCAAATGTAAAAAGACCAAGGCCTTCGGCCTAGCTTTTCCCACGTACGGCTTAGGCCGCGTAGGTCGCTATTGCTCTCAACGCTGCCCTACCAACGGACCAACCGCTACGCGGTAGTTGGCATAATGAGTGGCTCTTATCCCAAACTCGTGTAATTTCTCTTATTCCGAACTCACTATACATAATAAATAACTAACTTTGTAACCTAGAAATAAAAGTATGACCTAACGCCATTATCCGCATCGAATAGACAGTTATTGGAGAAGGGTCACTCGTTATATGTTTTATACCGTGAATGAAAATGGTTGAATGCCTACCACTATTACGCACCATTATAGACTGCAATATAACCAATAATATTTTAATACGAAGTGTACATGATAGCAAAAGTATGTAGTAAATCATTATTCGTACTAGCGATTAGCTTTGCCCTTATGACAGCCTGTTCTTCTCATAATGGCAGAAGACTTGAATGCTTTGAAGTAACAAACAGACAGTTAAAGGCCATTGTTAATACCATGATGCAACAGGTTTTCACGGAAAACACCAAAGATAAGGTTGCTGTACTTGACATTGTACAAGAGGACTCGACCACTAAATTTGTTTTTTCATTTCAAAATAAGCACCGCTTACGAGAAAAATACATTGCGTATAAAGGCAGGCGCATAGTAGGATATATCAGCCAAAACAATCGTGATTTGATTGTGCTAACCAATATCCACATTATCACGAAATTGCAAGAAACCCTTGAACCGCTGATGGAACCCACAGACAAAATTAAGGATTTTGACTTTCTATCCACAGACAACCAATTGTACTACGATGCTGAAACAAAAGGATGGAAGAGTTTCGAAACGATATACGAGCCTTTCTTGGTTGAGTATCAACTAAAAGATGGCCACTTTTCACAGCCAACAATGAAAAGATAACATAACAATCCCTCCTCTCTTATATAAAAAATAAATGAAGTATCTTACAGCGATAATTGTAGCTATAATAGGCTCTGCTTTGGTTAGCTGCAACCAGAAAATTAAGCATAGTAGACTTATCGTTCCCAAACAAATACAATGGGACACCTTGAAAGGTGGATTTGAAGATGATACCGATTTGTATCATAAAGCCTTCTTTGTACTATATGTGAGTAATGACACCCTCTATAGGATAAAGACTGAAAATGAATTGATAAACGATAGCATCTTAACTGTCACATCAGTGTCTTGTGCAGAAGTCTTTAAGATAAAAGAAGTAACCCCCAAAATGCTTATAGTTGAGAGGGAAAATAAGAAAGACACCTTCTTTCTTGCACAGTACACAGACCACAATGTGCATAAGCGAAGTATAAATAGAGTTAAGCAATGGATCTATGGTAAATATCCAGCACCTGAGATTGTCATACCAAATTGATTATATCTGAACCTATCAGAAGTTATCTCCACAATAAGAACATCAAATGAAACTTACCTTCAACTTATTGCTTGCTGTGTGTCTGTCGGCATGCTCTTTATCGCCAAGCACTCCACAAAAAGACATAAAAAAGGATGAGCAGAAGAGAAAGAGCACCATCGTAATTGACAGTGCACTTAAATTGCGATACCATGCGCAAGGCGAATACTATGTGATGGACTTTATAACCATTGGTAAAAACTACATCACATTTAATAAAATGGCGTCTGAACTGATTACCATTCATATTAGATATATAGATGAAGAAGGAGCCATTATTGGAAAAGATTATCACTTCAACAACGATACACACAAGCTATCACATTTCTATTCGATAAAGAATAATCACCTTCATGGCTTTGCCGTATTCTATAATGATGCGAGAAAGGTTGAAAGATACGAGTACTTTAATGAAGGAGAAAGTGGGCATCCACAATTGACTAATGCTAATTCTATTGATAAAGTCCACCAAGAAGTATTTTCAGACAGCCTCTTCCACACGCTATTCCTACAACCAAGGCATGGAGATATATACAAGAGTAGTTCTATGGAGTATTACAAGACTCGGGATAAACGCATCTTGTTTATAGGCTCATTATGTTTTGTCGTTAAGAAAGAGGGAACTCTGGAAGCAATCTTCACGCACTGTTATAAATGCAACAATAAGTTGTTCAGAGAAGGAGAAGGTTATTTTTTTGACCCACACAGTCGTTACTTAATAGCTTTAAGCCATTATAAACATAACACGCCAAATGGAAAAGCCATTATATTTGATAACGATGGGATGATAATACAACACAAATGACTATCTAAACAAAAATGAAGTAATGGCTCAATATGATTTGAATATGAGAAATGGATGGGCAATTTAAAAGCTAACTTTACCCCTATCCGTACCTCATCCCAAACTCATTTCAATGTAATGATGTCGCTCCAACGGGTTGTTGGGTTCTTACTTCTATGCTCGTGTTTAATGGCATTAGCAAATACGTCAGCCTTCCCTTTACCCTCTTTACGCGTATATTGTTGACAGCCAAGAACGATTGTTTCCGTTCCGTTAACCTTGTTCAATTGGTCTATAACGGTATCCAATCGGTGCATTTTCCCTATTTGTTCGGCACTCATACCGAAGAGGTCTTGTTGAATAGGAGTGTTTGGCATAATTCCCATAACAACGACACCTGCTTTCTTATAGCGGTAACCTTGCCGATAGAGCTTTTGTAACACACTGTTAGCCGACTCTACAATGGCGATAGTACTGTTGGTGGGTGTGATGAGCCGAGTTTCCATAAAGTTCCAACACTTTGAAGGACCTACACTAAAAGCGCCCGTGTGAAGATACACGCCAACAATAGCTGCCACCGTGCCTTGCTGTCGTAACTTTTCGGCACACCGTGCAGCGTAGTTTGATACGTGGGTGCGTATGTCGTTGAGGTTTGTTATCGCTCCATTAAACGAGCGACTGATGCAGATGGATTTCTTTTGGGCTATCACTTCGTCAGGAATACAGTCCTCACCATTCAGTTCACGCCAAGTACGTTCAAGTGTGATGCTGTTAAACGTAGCCCTTACCCACGAGATGTTACGTGTGGCAAAGTCGTAAGCCGTCTTCACATCCATAGATTGCAAGCGAGCTGCATAACGTCTGCCTATACCCCATACTTCGTCAATGGGATAGAGTTTAAGAGCCTTGATGCGCTTTTCATCAGTGTCTATCAGGCAACAATGGCGATATCCCCGATATTTTTTTGCAAAATGACTAGCCACCTTAGCCAACGTCTTGTTGGGCGCCATACCGATGCTGATAGGCATTCCAACACTGCGTTTAACCCTCATATACAGTTTCTCGCCCCAATCTTTCAAGTCTACCTGTTCCAAGCTATTAAAATAAACGAAGCACTCGTCTATGCTATAACGGAAGTAGACAGGTGCCTCCTTCCTGATAATTTCCACTACACGACCCGTCAACTCGCCGTATAGTTCGTAGTTGGACGAAAAAACTGCAATATCTTGATTAGGAAATTGCTCTGCAAGTTGAAAATAAGGTATGCCTGCCTTGATGCCCATGCTTTTGGCTTCGCTAGACCTAGCCACCACACAGCCATCATTATTGCTGAGCACTACCACAGGTTTACCATTCAAATCTGGTCTAAACACGCGCTCACACGAGACATAGCAATTGTCGCAGTCTACTATTCCGTACATCGTATTAGACCTTTCTCCAATTCTTAATCGTCCATACGACAACGCCCCACACCTTGAAAGAATCGTCTTCATCAATTCTTATGGGGCAGAAATTTGGGTTAGCTGGGCGTAATTCTATATATCCCTCCTCGCGATGACACAGGTCTAGGTACTTGATCGTGAACTCTTCGTTGATGTAACCCACCACAACATCACCGTCTCTAGGTTCAAGAGAGCGGTCGATAACAGCAATATCACCATCACAGATGCCAGCTTCAATCATTGAATCTCCCTCCACTCTACCATAAAAAGTGGCTTCGGGATTTCGTATGAGGTCGCGATTGAAATCTAGCGTCTCGTGTAAGTAGTCTTCGGCAGGTGATGGGAAACCCGCCTTTAATCCTTCTGCAATAGGCAGCTTCAGTTTCTCATTGAAGTTGCCTTGTAGGATTTGAATGTTCGACATGTCTCTATTACTATATTATGTTGTGGTCTTTTAAATGGTTGCAGCAATGTGGTTGGTCTTGCCAAAATAAGCGATAAAACACCATCTAATAAATCCTCACTTCGTTACAAAAGATGTAAAGCGCAAAAAGTAACCTGATATCAAGAAGCATTTTCGCTTTCTATGGGTTGTTCTTAACCTAAGTTAGCCTATCATACAATACCCAAATGCTGCATGGCGTGCATAATGCCATCTTCGTCGATATGTGTTGTAACGAAGTCGGCAGCTTGTTTTACATCGTCGCCTGCGTTGCCCATGGCCACGCCTACGCCTGCTGCACGTATCATACTGATGTCGTTTCCACCATCGCCAAAGGCTGCACAATTTTCAAGAGATATGCCAAGGTGTTGCGCAATGGCGGCAAGTCCCCTACCCTTGTCAGCCATACGCGAGGTAATGTCCATAAACTCGGGATGCCAACGTGCAGAAACGCAGTTGGGTATGCGAGGCATTAACTGCTGTTCTTGCTCAATGGTGGCGAAAGGAGTTAACTCCAAGATATCGTTTTGCATTAATTCGTCTATGGAAAGGTGATAGTCGACGCCATGAATATCAAGCGTGCGCCTGTAAATACGGTCGATATTGTCTTTATAATTAAAGGTACCTATAGCTGTTTCACCCACCACCACACACGAATAGTCTTGCTCGGTGGCATCGTTAAGTATCAGTTCTACATCGCACTTGGGGATAGGACAATGATAAACCACTTCGTTTCCTACTATACAATGTGCGCCATTGGCAGTGAGATAGCCCTCTATAAAAGGGAGAATGGCATCTATATTATTGATGATGGAGTATGGCCTACCCGTGGCGATAAACACTTTCACACCCCTTCGCTTAGCCTGTGTTATGGCCTCAACGGCCGAAGCGGGGATGGTATGCGTGCCCATGCTGACAAGTGTGCCATCGATATCGAAAAACAAAGCCTTAATCATGTCCTGAAAATTTGCTACAAAGGTAGCCTTTTATATTTGAATACGAAAACACCGCATAGCGAATGTTGGCATATTCGTTATGCGGTGTTATACAATTCATCGAAGAAAGGCCTCTCATAGTCAACAGATTTGATTCTAGAATTTAGCCTTTCAACCAAGCTTTACCACCAATAAGTCGGTACGAAGCCGTTTGTACTGTGGCTACAGATCGTTTGTAGTGTGACTACAAACCGTCGGTAGTGGGACTACTAACCATCGGTAGCATGACTACCAGCAATTTGTAGTGGGACTACCAACTGCTAGTAGCCGAACATGATGGTAAATGAACGCTTCATTGCTTAGAAACAATGGATTTCAAAACCAAATGTTTTTGACTACAAAGAACCTTTGCGAGTAGCTCGTTTACCCAAAGTCATCGAACATTATGTTCTCTCGGTCAACGCCAATACTATCGAGCATGCGCTGCACGGCATTGCTCATCGGACCAGGACCGCACATATAGAACTCAATGTCTTCGGGTGCCTCGTGGTCTTTAAGATAAGTATTGTACATCACTTCGTGCACAAATCCCGCCACGTATGGCACTCCTGCCTCGTCGGCTTTGGGGTCGGGGCGGTCGAGTGCGAGGTGGAAATGGAAGTTGGGATATTCCTTTTCCAACTCGTGGAAGTCTTCCAAGAAGAATGCCTCGCTAAGGCTACGCGCACCATAGAAGTAGTGCATCTCGCGATCTCGTACGTGCAGCGTCTTGAGCAAGTGCATAATCTGACTGCGAAGAGGTGCCATACCAGCACCGCCACCAACCCAAATCATCTCTTTCTTTGAGTCGAATATCGGGTGGAAATCGCCAAACGGACCGCTCATCACGACCTTATCTCCTGGCTTGCGCGAGAAAATGTAACTAGAAGCAATACCCGTAGGCACGTTTTGGAAGCCAACTTCGGGACGCGGCTTAAACGGCGTGGTGGCAATACGCACCGTTAAGGTGATGCGGTCGCCCTCTGCGGGGTAGTTGGCCATGGAGTAAGCGCGGATAGTTTCTTCGGGATTGTGGGCCTTGAGGTCGAAAATGCCGAACTTTTCCCATACTGCCACGTACTCTTCGCCAATGTCGTTCTTGTCGAAATCCTTGTTATAGTCGATGGTTTCGTATGCGGGTATCTTTATTTGAGCGTAGCTTCCCGGTACGAAATCCATGTGCTCGCCTGGCGGCAACTCTACAATGAACTCCTTAATGAAGCTAGACACATTCTTATTGCTAACAACTGTGCATTCCCATTCTTTCACACCCAGCACGCTTTCAGGCACTTTGACTTGCAAATCACCTTTAACCTTGCATTGGCAACCAAGTCGCCAGTGGTCTTTCACCTCTTTTCGCGAGAAGTGAGAGCGTTCGGAGTCGAGTATTTCACCGCCCCCTTCTACCACTTGCAGCTTGCATTGTCCGCAGCTAGCTTTTCCGCCACAAGCCGACGGTAAGAAGATGCCGTTCTCGTTGAGGGTGGCCATCACGTTGTTGCCCTGATCTACGGTAAGTTCTCTATCGCCATTGACGGTGATTAGAACCTTACCGCTGGGCGAAAGGTATTTCTTGGCCACCAGCAGAATTACCACTAGCAGCAAGATGATGAGCAGAAAAACGACTATGCTTATAAATATAAACTGTCCCATATATCCTTATCTTATAGATTTAAGCCCGAGAAACACATCATGGCCATAGCCATCAGTCCCACGGTAATGAATGTTATGCCCAGTCCTTGCAAGGGCTTGGGCACATCGCTATATTGCATCTTCTCCCTAATGGCACCCATCGACACGATGGCTAACGTCCATCCGATGCCGCTACCGATTGCGTAAGAGATGGAATCCCATACCGAACCGATGTATTGCGTGCTAGATGGGTCCATGTTTATACGCTGTTGCATAAAGAGCGAAGCACCCATGATGGCGCAGTTAACGGCGATAAGGGGTAGGAATATACCCAAAGCCGAATAGAGCGAGGGGCTATATTTCTCGACAACCATCTCTACCAACTGCACAATACCTGCAATAACGGCGATGAAAAGGATGAAGCTAAGGTAAGAAAGGTCGACGCCTGGTATCAAACAATCGGGACCTAGCACCTTGGTTTGCAGCAAATAGTCGACAGGGACAGTAACAAGCAACACGAAGGTTACGGCCAAGCCTAGTCCCAAAGACGTCTTTACGTTCTTGGAAACAGCCAAGTAAGAGCACATTCCCAAGAAGAAAGCGAATATCATGTTGTCCACAAAGATGGACCTAAAGAATAAACTGATTAAATGTTCCATAGTGTTTTCTTAATTTTTCTCCTTGTAGAAATATGCCCTATGCAGCCAAATCACGCAACCTAACAGTATCAATGCCATGGCAGGCATGGTCATCATACCGTTGTTTAGATAACCGGCGTTGTATGCGCTCTCGGGTATCAGCTGGAAGCCAAGTAGCGAACCACGGCCGAAAAACTCGCGAATACCACCCACCAGCACCAAAATGAAGGCGTAACCCAAGCCATTGCCAACACCATCGAGGAAACTTGGCCATGGCTTATTCATCATAGCGAAGGCTTCGAGGCGCCCCATAAGGATACAGTTGGTGATAATGAGACCTACATAAACCGAAAGTTCTACGCTGACATCATAGACAAAGGCCTTGAGAATCTGACTAACGACGGTAACCAACGCAGCAACCACCACCAATTGAACGATGATACGGATGCGCGAAGGTATGGTATTGCGTATCAGAGATATGATTACGTTAGAAAAAGCCGTAATAATGGTAACGGCAAGTCCCATTACGATGGCTGGCTTTAACTGCGAAGTAACGGCCAATGCCGAACAGATGCCAAGCACCTGAACCATAATGGGATGGTCGAGATTTAGCGGATTGACAAAGACTTCTTTGTTTTCCTTTGAAAATAACTTACTCATAACTGCTGCGTTCAATTATTTACTGGTTAAAAACACAAGATACTTCGACAAGCCCTCGATAAGCATGTCGCTCACGCCATCACTTGTCAGCGTGGCGCCTGTTACCACATCCACTTGCGTAGAGGGGTCGTCCACCTTCTTAACAACCGAAAGTGCCACCTTCTGTGTGCCCTTAGCGAACACCTTCTTACCCTTAAACAGATTTTGCCACTTCACGTTGTCTTTAATCTCGGCACCCAATCCGGCCGTTTCTCCTTCGTGATTGAAATACGCTCCGTAAACGGTGTTCTTATCTGCATCTAGTGCGATAAAGCCATTAATAGGTCCCCAAAGTCCCATACCATAAACAGGTACGATATATTTTATCTGTCCGTCTACTTTGCAAACGAACAAAGCCAATCGGCCAGCCTTGTAATCGGCGCTGTTAAGCAAGAATCCTGCCTTTTCGCCACCTTGTTCGCCTTTGGTGGTAACGTTTCCTTTGGTGTCTATTATCTCGTCGGCCAGCACCACTTCCTTATATTTTCGTGCTGCCTCTTCATCGCTTATGTCGCGGATATTAAGCGCATAAAGCAATTGTTTCTTCTTATCCAAGGCCACGTTGATATCTTGCAAGGGCTTCAACGCCTTAAAGACGAAAGCCAGCAAGAAAGCAACAACAACGACGATGATGGTAGAATATATCAGCGTATAGCCGTTGGAGTTAGTGTTTAGTCCTTTTTTCTTCACTTCTGCCATGATGTCATTTATTGTTTTTGGTTAAACGTTTCATGCGCTTGTTTATGTTAGCCTGCACCACATAATAGTCGATGAGGGGCGCAAACATATTGGCAAACAATATGGCCAGCATCATTCCTTCGGGATAACCAGGGTTCATCACACGGATGATAAGGGCCATTGCTCCGATAAGGAATCCGTAAATCCATTGTCCGGTGTGAGTTCGGGCCGACGTAACGGGGTCGGTGGCCATGAATACGGCACCGAAACAGAAACCGCCCAACACGATATGCTCGTACCAATCGATGCTAGTCATGCCCAAATGCTTAAACAACAAGGCCATTAAGATGCCTCCACCAAACACGCTTCCCATGGTACGCCAACTGGCAATGCCTGTCCAAAGCAAGATGATGGCACCTATACCGATGGCAATCACGCTTGTTTCGCCGATACTACCAGGGATAAAGCCCGTTATCATGTCGCTAAGGCTATACGGAACATTTGCTCCGACACCTATCTCACCCAAAGGCGTGGCAGCCGTAAAACCATCTGGCAGGTCGTAGCCAAAGCCCAAGATGGAGCTGGAAGCCACCCAAACGGTGTCGCCAGTCATCTTTGAGGGATAAGAGAAGAAGAGGAACGCACGCGCACAAAGGGCTACGTTGAAGATATTCATACCTGTTCCACCGAAAATCTCTTTGCAAATGACCACCGAGAAAGCCACGGCGAGCACCAATATCCAAAGTGGGCAGTTAACGGGGATAACCAACGGGATAAGAATACCCGTCACCAAGAAGCCTTCTTGTATCTCTTCGTGCTTCCATTGCGCCCAAGCAAACTCTATTCCCAAACCTACGGCATAGCTAACAACCACCTTTGGCAACACGGCGAGGAAACCGTAGAAGAACAGGTCGAAGAAACTGGCGTCTGCCAAATGACCTGCCGCCGCGTAGTTTTGGTAGCCTACGTTGTACATACCGAAGAGCAGAGCTGGCAAAGCGGCAATAACCACCATACTCATGATGCGTTTCGAGTCGATGGAATCGTGAATGTGCGCTCCCACTTTCGAGGTGGTGTTCGGCACATAGAGAAACGTTTCCAAACCGTCGAAGATGCTTTGGAAGGCGTGAAGCTTGCCCCCAGGCTCGAATTTCGGCTTTATCTTGTCTAAATATTGTCTTAATGCTTTCATACTGCTTTATGCATTTTCTTTACGTAACATGTTCAGCCCTTGGCGAACGATGCGTTGCAGCTCCAGTTTAGAGCTGTCTACAAATTCTGCCAGTGCGAAATCTTCAGGCGAAACCTCATAAATGCCCAGCTGCTCCATCTTGTCGATGTCGCCAGCGATGATGGCTTTGATTAGGAACTCACCGTAAATGTCCATTGGCAACACACTGTCGTATTCGCCACTCATAATAATATGGCGTTCGCCACCCTTCACGCGGGCGTCCAAGTCGTATTCTTTCTTGCCCATGAGCCACGAGAAATAGCTGCGCGAAGTGGAAAATTGGTTGGTGCGTGGCATTATCCAGCCAAACATTTCATTAGCGTCAGCACCTTCGGGGATAGCAGTTATCTCGGATGTTCTTACGCCTACGCTGTCTTCCAAGCACGATTTCGTACCCGTTAGGGGGTTGCCGTTGATAAGGCGCACATCTTCTTGGCGCACCAAAGCGTCTTTCAATACCACCGAGAAAGGTGTTCCTATCAGCGCATCAACGTATATGGGCGATGCCATGGCACTGCCTCCGAGAGCGATGGTACGTAGAAGGTTCACCTTACCTGTATTGAACAGCCTACCGAAGAAGATCACAAACGTTGGGTCTACCGTCCAAACCACTTCGCCCTTATTCACTGGCGAGATATGGTTTACCTGTACACCGACGTTTCCTGCTGGACATGGGCCATCAAAAACTGTCACTTCCACGTCTTTAGCGTTCACCAACGCATCTGCCGTTTGTTTCTTTCCAATTCCCAAATAGGTGCTGGCCATCTTCGAAAGGGCCGTCAATCCGGTTTGAAAATCACGTTCGTTACCCTGCAATTCATATTCGAAATTACCAGCAAGAGGCATGTCGCGCAACGCGGAAACAAAGATGGCCTTCGGCGTTGTTTGTGGATCGGCCGACACGGCGTAGGGCAATTGGTACACATAACCAAACAAACCTGCTTCCAACAAAGCGTTTCTCACCTCATCGGCAGAAAGCAACGTCACATCGCGTTTGCCAAAATCGTGAAATGCCTGCACCTCATCGGCCTGCAACTTAATACCTAGTATCTTACGTCTTTCGCCTCGTTCAACGGCCTTTACCGTTCCACTCACTGGCGATGCAAACCTCACCTCCGGGCGATTTTTATCTACAAATAAGGCGTCACCCACCTCAACACGGTCTCCTTCGTGTGTAACAAGTTTAGGAACAACGCCTTCGAAGGTGTCGGGACGCACAACATACTCTGTGCATGCACTCACAACACGTTTCGTTTCGGCAGCTGTTCCTTTCAGGTGAATGTTTAAGCCTTTACCTAACTTAATGACATTTGCCATGACAAATCTATAAATCTATTTTTATATGATGAATATCTCGTTCGACTTTTCGCATTGACAAAGTTTCATTGCGTCGCCCCACGAAGAACGACGAATGCTTGCCAAACTGGCGTTCGTTACAAGAACAAACCTCGGAAACAGGGGAAAAGTGGACCACCCTCCGCTATATCGTTGCAAATATAATCAAAATAAAACATAATAAAGAGAAAAACAGCGGGTATATTTCTCATTAAGATTTTTTTGATGTAATTTTGCCAACCAAACAGAGCAATTGAGAAAGTTACGACACATAATAAATACTATTCTATGGGCCGTTGTCGGCTTATACTTCGTTTTTGTGGTTTTGCTGCATGTTCCCTTTATTCAGGCTTTTGTTGGGAACACCATCGGCAACACCCTTTCGGAGAAGTTGGGCACCGAAGTGTCGGTGGGTAAGGTGGATTTGGGCTTTCTCAACCGAATAATCATCGACGATCTCGTTATCAACGACCAGCAAAACAAGCGTATGCTAGAGGCCACACGCCTCTCGGCAAAGCTAGATTATGCGGCACTTGCAGCGGGAAAAATCCATATATCCTCTGTTCAACTATTCGGTCTAAAGGCGAATCTCTATAAGAAAACGGCCCAAAGCCAAACCAATTTTCAATTCGCAATCGACTCGCTGGCATCGAAAGACGACACGTCTAACACTCCACTCGACCTACGAATCAACACGCTCATCATCCGAAGGGGAAATGTAAGCTACAATCAGCTCGATGTTCCCAAGTCGAACACATTCTCTGCCAAACACATTTTGGCAACCGATATCAGCGCGCACATTGCTCTTGACGCACTTACAAACGACAGCGTGAACCTCGACATTAAGGATTTGTCGTTCAAGGAACAATCGGGACTATACGTTAAATCACTAACGGGCGAACTTACGGCCAACAGACGACAGGCAAAACTCCTTAATTTAGCCTGTATTTTGCCTGCAACAAGCATCAGTTTCGGACCTATCAAGGCCACGTACGCCTTCAATGGATCCGAATTTCAATCGCCTTCACTTCAATTTAACGGCACTTTGCAAAGGTCTAAACTAACCTTGGCCGACCTTGCATGCTTCTTACCCGAGCTAAAAAAGTCTACGAAACCTTTCTTTCTCCAAGCCGACGTATCGGGAACAAGCACTTCTGTACGAGTGAAAACCCTTGAAATCTCGTCGCGCGAAAATAAATTCTCGCTCCAAGCCAATGGCTCTATCAGCAATTGGACCTCAAAATTGCGCTGGGTCACCACCATTAAGCGACTTCGCGTGAGTGCCGAAGGCGTGCAATTTCTCTCCGACAACTTCGCCAACCATTTCCAAGTGCCACCCATAATCGGTCGTTTGGGCAACATCGACTATATTGGTGAGGCTGGCGGATATGGACAAGATGTGGCCACCAAAGGCATCATACGCACCGATGCAGGAACTGCCACCGTGGCTTTTGGCAAACATAACAACAACTTCTCTGGCAGAGTGGAGACCAACGCCTTAGACCTTGGCAAGATTTTGGCCGACAAACGCTTCGGAAACATTTCTACACAAATAAACGTAGACGGGAAATTGCCCACCCGAGGTTCGGTCTACGTTAAGGCGAAAGGCGACGTTAAGGAGTTTTTCTACAACGCTTACAGCTATAAGAACATTGTCGTTGACGGCGAATGGAACAATGGAACCTTCGACGGAAAGCTTAATGTCAAAGACCCCAACGTGAATTTCGACCTACAAGGACAGTTCAACCTTTCCTCAAAGCAACCCTTTGCCAAGCTAAAAGCTGAAGTAACCAACTTCAATCCCTCGGCTTTGAGCCTCACTAACCGATGGCCAAACACGCAATTTAGCTTCGCTGTGATGGCCGACATTAAAGGTAATTCGCTCAATACGGCCAACGGAAGGGTGCAGTTAGACCGCTTTGCCATGGTTTCCGACACGAAAAGCTATAAGCTCGATGCCATATCCATAGACGTAAGCAACAACAACCAAGAACATTCGCTAGCTGTAAATAGCGATTTTGGCAACATCTTGCTCACAGGCAAGTACGATTACAACACGCTGACACAGAGCCTAACCAACCTCATTGGCAGCAAAGTGCCCACTATGCCGGGTCTTCCGAAGGTTACCGACGCACAAACCAACAACTTTACCATCAGCGCCAATGTCGACAACACCGACTGGTTGCAACACATCTTCAATGTTCCGCTGAACATCGAACAACCCGTAAACTTCGCCGCAAGCATGAACGATGCGCAAAAAACGCTCAGCGTCAGTCTTAAAGCACCTAGTTTTACCTACAACGGTCATCATATCGAAGGCAGTGTAGTAAGCATTAGCACGCTAAACGATACTTTGAAGCTTGCCGCACAGGCTACAAACGTGGCCGAAAACGGCAAGAAGATTTGGTGTAACGTACACGCAACGGCAGCCGACAATAAGATTTCGTCTACCGTTTCTTTCGATAACCTACGCAAGCCTTTATTAAGGGGCGAGCTGAAGTGGCATACCACATTCTTTAAAAACGATAAAGGGGAGGCCACCGCACAAGCCTCGTTCCTTCATTCGGGCATAACGGTGGGCGATGCCATTTGGGAAGTAAAGCCGTCGCAAGTTACATACAGTAAAAACCGTGTGCAATTCGACAAGTTTGCCGTTACACGCGGCAAGCAGCTTATCGGCATCGACGGTACGGCTACGGCCAATGCGCAAGACTCGCTCATGGTAGACCTCAAGGATGTAGACGTTAATTACATTCTCAACCTTGTTAACTTCCATGCCGTAGAGTTTGGTGGGCGCGCCACTGGCACAGCTATTGTGAAAACGCCTTTCAGCAATCCCGATGCCTACGCTAACCTGCGGGTGAACGATTTCACCTTCGAGCAGGGCGATATGGGTACGCTCGTTGCCGGAGTAAGGTATAACTACGAAAAGGGAAACGTAGAAATAGACGCCATTGCCAACGATGGACTAACCACCAACACCTTTATCAACGGTTATGTTTCGCCCAAACGCAACAACATCGACCTCGCCATCAAGGCCAACAACACCAATATCGCCTTCATGGAGACATTCTGCAAGAGTTTCCTACATGGCGTTAAGGCCTACGCCAATGGTGAAGTGCGCCTATCGGGACCGTTGAGCCATATTAATCTTACGGGGCAATTGGTGGCCAATGGCAACCTGATTATGACGCCATTGAACACCACTTACACACTGACGAACGACACCGTGCGCTTCGTTCCTAATAGAATCGACCTGAACAGCTGTCGATTTACCGACCGACATGGGAACGTTGGTAGGCTGAGTGGTGAGATAAGGCACGACCACCTTACCAACCTGAGCTTCAACCTGAACGTAAAGGCTAATAAGTTGCTGGTGTACGACACTAAGAGCTTTGGCGAGAACACTTTCTACGGAACTATCTTTGCAACGGGAGATTGCAATATCAGAGGCCGAAGCGGTGAGGTAAACATCGACATCGACGCCACGCCCTATCGCAATTCTACGCTCGTTTACAACGTGGCCAGTCCACAATCCGTAAACAACAATTCATTTATCCATTGGGGTTCCAACGCTTTGCTCACTGCCGAAGAACAACAAGCGCAGAGCGACAACGACGAAGAGCACCAGCACAATGGCAACCATGGGGCAGACATACCCACCGACATTCACCTTAATTTCTTGGTGAACTGCACACCCGATGCATCCATACGTCTCATCATGGACAAGCAAAGTGGCGACTATATCTCGCTTAATGGATATGGCGTATTAAGGGCCACCTATTATAATAAAGGTTCTTTCGACATGTTTGGCAACTATGCCATCGAACGGGGAGTGTACAAACTCACCATACAAAACGTCATCAAGAAAGAGTTCACCTTCGAACAGGGCAGCACCATTGCCTTCAATGGCGACCCATACGCAGCCCGCCTGAACATGAAAGCCATATATACGGCCAACGGTGTGAGCCTTTCCGACCTCAACATCGGTAAGAGTTTCTCTAACAATACCATTCGTGTAAACTGCCTGATGAACATCACAGGCACGCCCGCAGCACCTAAAGTGTCGTTCGATCTCGACTTACCCACTGTCAATTCGAATGCCAAACAAATGATATATAGCCTCATCAATGGCGAAGAGGAGATGAACCAGCAGGTGCTTTACCTCCTGGCCGTTGGGCGTTTCTATACGCAGGGCCGTAACAATGCCGACTTGGGCAATGCCAACGCACAAAGTAGGACTTCGTTAGCTATGCAGAGCTTGCTTAGCAGCACACTTAGCCAACAGCTTAACAACGTACTTGGAACAGTTGTAAATAATACCAACTGGAACTTCGGGGCAAATATTGCCACGGGCGACGACGGCTGGGGTAACGCCGAATATGAGGGACTGCTTAGCGGACGATTGCTTAATAACCGATTGCTGATAAACGGCCAGTTTGGTTATCGCGACAACGTAAATACCACCAAGAGCTTTATCGGTGACTTTGACATCCGCTATCTGCTCTTCCCTAGTGGCAGCATGGCCATCAAGATGTACAACCAAACCAATGACCGCTACTTTACGCGCAACAGCTTGAACACACAAGGCATCGGTTTGATACTGAAAAAAGACTTTAATGGATGGAAAGACTTGTTTGGAATAACAAGTAGAAAGAAGAAAAAAGCTAAGCCTGAAAAGAAAAAGTAGGCTTACTTACGTCTGCATTTGTAAGCGAAAGACACGCTACAAACCATAAAGCGAACACCTCAAATACCGCCTTTCGTGCTTTAAGCAGCATTATTGCAAGTTCATTTCTATGTGCGTGGGATAAAAGAACGCCATCTTTCACGCCTCACTTGATAAGCGCTTGTAGTGGGCTTTTTAAGCTCCCGCTTTGGTACAGCTAAGCTGGACCCCTGTTCCAGATAAGTTGGAACAGTGTTCCAATTCAACTGGAACAGCGTTCCAGATAACATGGAACAGGCGTCCAAAACATGTATAACACGGCGGTTAATGTAATCATGCATCATCAGAGCTATGAAAGCGTATTTGCGGAGCTATGAAAATGCGAACGACGGAATGGCTAATTGGCGAGTTTGGGATAAGAAACCATATACCTTCTGAACAAAATTGGACTAGTAAAGAAATAACTATCTCGCCAACTAGTTCTACGCGACAGAAGGCATTACGATTGTGTTTTATCCCAACTCGGGTAAGCCTTTATGCCACTGTTAGCATAACGCGCCCTTCCCTACTCTCAACGTATTAACAATTGTTTGTTATCCTCAATTGGCATAGTTTCTCATCTTCTCAAGTTGCTCTTCATACCTATTTCAACATACAACGTATGTAATTTCATTCCAAGAGATTAGCCATAAAAACAAGCTTTTTTAGCATACCGTTCCGTTACAGCTACGATGTAAGGCTATTACACATAAAATATAGCCCTGTTACATATAAGATGTAACCCTATTACACATTACATGCAACAGGGCTACATCTTAGCGGTAAAAAACCACTATTTAATCTATTGATAAGCCATTAAATACCAATTGGTTACCAAAACGTATTTAACTGCATTCTATTTTAAGGAGAAAGTGTGCGAGTAAGTTCAAAACACGCTGGTTTAAAAAGCTATTTCGACAAAGTCGTTGGGTAGCAATAAGCATACTACCCCAACATCGTTATTGACGCGTTTACCTGTTAACAAGTTGGCAAGCATGCCAAACGGCACGTAAGACCAACAGTCTTAACCTCTAAACATCCTAACTCCTTAATCCCTCAAAAACTTACATGTTAATTGTATCGGCCTCTTTTACCTCTTCCTCATCAAACCATTTGGAGAGTTTTTCGTGGGCCTTTGCCTTCACATCTTCGGGTATATCGGTCCACACTTTACGCAAAACGTAGAGCAAAACGCCGAGGTCGTCGCCCAAACCAGCGATGGGAATGGCATCGGGGATAACGTCTAGCGGACTGATAAGATAGCCAAGGGCAGCCACTATCATTGTCTTGTCTTTCAGCGAAACCGTGTCGCTTTGCAACGTATAATACAAAATGAGGGCGGCATACACCAGTTTTGCACCAGCGCGCTTAGCAATTTTCGATATTTTCTCTATAAACCCGCTTTGCGTAAACTTATCTTTGTACGCCATAAAGTCGGGTAATTCTGTTTTCTGTTTTTCCATGTTGGAGATTGCTTTTGATTTAAAAATTGTTTTGGTTATCATATTAGCCACCTCGGCAAACACATTATTGCTTTCGGTCAGCTTTTATAATTCAGTACGTCTTCAATATAACGGTCAATGCGTTCATCAGCCATACGCTTCAACCGATGGTTTATGCGTGCCTTTACAAGCAGCTTCACCAGTCCAGCCAAGCAAAGGCCAATGGCTAAGGCCACAAAGATGGCCCAATTTCCACCAGGCATATCCTTTTGTGGAAAGGCCGAAAAGACAACGACGGGCAAAACAATCATTATACCCATGATGGTATATTGCGTGCGCTGCGACCCTGCACTGTCTAATATGGCTTGCTTATCTAACAGGTAATCTTCTATTTCGGTTTTCGTGAGATTATATTGCTCGGGTTGGGGAAAACCCGGAAAGCCACTCTCCACACGCATCTTACTCGACACGCGTTGTTCGAAATCCATCAGTTCTACATGCATAATCTATTGACTATTAATGATTAAACGGCAATACATCTCTTAAAGTTTGCTCAACGATATTTCGTCTAACTCACGAAGATATTTGCGCCTAAGTTTATAAAATTCAACCCATTCCTCGGTCTTAAGGTGCTTACGCACATCTAAATCGAGATTCCATTTGCCTGCCGACTCTAAGCGACTCATCATATAACCTAGAGTGAGATGTTTCAAAGAAACGGCCGGTTGGTACCTAGCCTGTGCATCCTTCTCATCACTAGCCACGTATGTAACGAGGTTGGCGTTTTGCATATCGAAGAGCAAATGTTGCACAATGCGCACGGGGATATTGGTTTCCAACTTCAATTCCACGGCTGTGTAGGCGGGCTTCCCTTCATCGAAGCGCTTGCATATCTTACCCAATATCAACGCACTAAGCATCATTCGGTAACGATAACTTAGGTCGTCCATCTGGCCAAGTAAGTCGAAGCTTTCCAAATTTTGGCTCGTATAGCTCAATTCGGCACCAAACAAGCATATAGTCCACGATATCTGAACCCACAGCATAAACAGCGGAAGGGCTGCAAACGAACCATAGATGGCATTATACGACGAGAGGAAGATTTGCGAATGGATGTAAAACACCTGCAATATCTGCATGGCGATACCCGAAAGGATACCTGGAAAGAAGGCGGCCGAAAATTTCACCTTGGTGTTGGGCATAAAGATGAATAGGCAAACAAATACTGCCGACATCAGCACATAAGGCATAACGGTGATGACAAGTCGCATCATGGGGCCCAATACCACGTATTCGTTAATGTCTTGTGCAAAGGTGGCCATCACGATTGAAACACCCGACGTTACCACAATGACGATGGGAACAAGGAAGAACATGGCCAAATAGTCGGTTATCGTACGGAAAAGACTACGCGGATGCTGAACTTGCCAAATGCTGTTGAAGGCTTTCTCGATGTTGCTGATAAGCATCAACACGGTAAACAGCATGAATATAAGGCCTATTCCAAGAAATACGCCGCCCTTGGTGTGTACAAGATACGAGTTGACAAACCCGATAATGGTTTCTGCCGCTTGTGGTTGGCTCGACAAGGCATCCCTAAACCACACCTCGATATACTTGGAAAAACCAAACCCACGAGCAATGGCGAACACCACGGCCACGATGGGTACGATGGCCAAAACTGTGCTATAAGTGAGTGCAGAGGCCAAATCGGTGACGCTTCGGGTGGTGAAAAACTTCACCGTAACTACTAAACGTTTCAACACCATTAGGCATACATAGACCAATGGCGACACGTCTTCGCGCCGTATCTGCCACATCTCTACCTTGAAAAACATGCGGATGGTGTTTAATGTCTTCTTCATAAGCAAAAGCGAAAAAAGCAAAAAGAAAGCAGTGGCCCTATAAGCCGGGTTCTGTACTTCTATGCCTCGTAGGCGAAAAAGTGCCTGCCATTTATCTAGACCATAGGTCGCCCCATGGCTCAAGCATTCTACCCTCCATCGTAAACAAGTTTCAGGCGGACAACCTTCAAACGATGGTATACGCGAACTTGCAGCTCCCAGAAGGTACAACCCGATGATCACCCATCGGTTGGTGGTCTCTTACACCGCCTTCTCACCCTTACCCCAACACGTACGCTACAAATAGGTGCGTGAGGGGGCGGTTATTTTCTTCTACCTTTACCTGTTGTCGCCAACAGCTTCCATTTTCAGAAGTGGGATGTCCTATGCTGCCCGGACTTTCCTCTCGCATCATCAAGATGCCAGCGGCAGAGCCGGACCACTGCCTTTTAGGTTGCAAATATAGCCATTTTTTGGCGGATTTTATGCAAAAGCATGACAGAAAATGTTACAGTTCAATAAAAAAGCCATATTATTGAACGCTTTTGTAGCAATTTGTTGACGAACGTAGATGCATAGGTAACAATGCGTTAACAAGCTAACAGACAAATAAACGAACAAGAAATAAGGTGAATAAGACATGGTGTGGCTACTTATGAAAGGCGTAACACCTGCAAAAGGGATGCGAATTAAAATTGTAAAATCACCGTATCATTTGAAACCTATACCATAATCTACCCACCAACATGACAACGATATGCGCACAATAGCCATCAAAATGTAATCCAGCAACAGCTACCACACACAGCGAAATCAAGCAAAAACATCAACTTATCGACGACAGAATATCCGCTTTTTTTTGCAGGAAACAAATAAATTAGTATATTTGCGAGCAATTTATAACGTTAAATACAAAACAAGAAAGAATGCTTACACTTAAACTCATCAGTGAGGAAACTGAACGTGTGATTAAGGGTTTAGAGAAAAAACACTTTAAGGGAGCAAGAGAAGCTGTCGAAAAGGTGCTTGAAACCGACAAGCGCAGGCGCGAAGCTCAACAGAAGTTGGACAAAAACAAACAAGAAGCAAATAGCATGTCGAAACAAATTGGCATGCTGATGAAAGACGGCAAGACACAAGAAGCCGAAGAAGTGAAGGCTAAGGTTGCCGTATATAAGGAGAACGACAAACAGTTGCAAACGCTCATGGCCGAAGCCGAACAAGAATTGACGGCCTTGTTGTGTAACATTCCCAACATACCGGCCGACAATGTGCCCGAAGGAAAAGACGCTAACGACAACGTGGTGGTGAAAGAAGGCGGCGTTATTCCGCAACTTCCCGAAGATGCTTTATGCCATTGGGACCTCTGTAAGAAATATAATCTCATCGACTTCGACCTTGGTGTTAAGATCACTGGCGCAGGTTTCCCTATATATATAGGTAAGATGGCCCGCTTGCAACGTGCCTTAGAGGCTTTCTTTCTTGAAGAAGCGCGCAAAAGCGGATACCTCGAAGTGCAACCGCCATTGGTGGTTAACCAAGCATCGGGTTACGGAACGGGACAGCTTCCCGATAAAGAGGGGCAGATGTATCACGCCGAACAAGACGACCTTTACCTCATCCCCACGGCCGAAGTGCCTGTTACCAACATCTTCCGCGATGTTATTCTCGACGAGAAAGACCTCCCCGTGATGCGTTGTGCCTATTCGGCATGCTTCCGCAGAGAGGCTGGTTCGTATGGAAAAGATGTGCGCGGATTGAACAGACTGCACCAATTCGACAAGGTGGAGATTGTACGCATCGACAAACCTGAGCACTCGCACGAGTCGCACAAGAAGATGTTGGAACATGTTGAGGGACTGCTTCAAAAGCTAGAACTACCCTATCACATCCTGCTATTGTGTGGTGGTGACATGAGTTTCACCGCTTCTATCTGCTACGACTTCGAAGTTTGGAGCGCAGCACAGAAGCGTTGGTTGGAGGTTTCGTCGGTATCTAACTTCGAAAGCTATCAAGCCAACCGCCTGAAATGTAGGTATAGACACACCGAAGACAAGAAGATTGAACTTTGCCACACGCTCAACGGATCGGCACTTGCCCTTCCGCGTATCGTGGCAGCCATCATCGAGAACAACCAAACACCCGAAGGTATCCGCGTTCCGAAGGTGTTAGTACCCTATTGTGGGTTCGAAATGCTCGACGACAAGAACTTCTAGTTGCCTTGCCCATGGCCATTAGCATGGCCAACGATGGGTTTGAACGCAACAAGACACTATCACAAAGGCGCCCCAAAGCGCAAAAACAAAAACATTAGAAACACTCTGGGCGGTGCTCGCCTTATTAATAAGGAGGGCACCGCATCGGGGTTTCAAACCAAAACACAACCTGCGACTTGTATATTTAACATAAACAATCAACATCATTTGCAAGGCCATGAATAAGATTATTAGAAAAGAACAGTTCTCCGAAAAGGTATATCGCTTCGATATTGAGGCTCCACTGATTGCCAAAAGTAGAAAGGCCGGAAACTTTGTTATCGTAAGAGTAGGCGACAAAGGCGAGCGTATGCCGCTCACCATTGCCGATGCCGACACGACGAAAGGCACAATCACACTCGTGGTGCAAAAGGTTGGCCTCTCGTCTATTAAGCTATGCAACCTCAACGAGGGAGAATACGTCACCGATGTGGTTGGTCCGTTGGGCAATCCTACGCATATCGAGAACTTCGGAACGGTTATCTGCGCAGGCGGTGGCGTGGGTGTGGCACCCATGTTGCCCATCATTCGTGCGCTAAAAGCAGCTGGAAACCGTGTACTATCCGTATTGGCAGGACGTTCGAAAGACCTTATTATATTAGAAGACGAAGTGAGGCAGAGCTCTGACGAAGTGATTATCATGACCGATGATGGATCTTATGGCGAGCAAGGCGTTGTAACCGTGGGCATGGAAAAGTTCATTAATGCCGAGCATATAGACCGTGCCTTCGCCATCGGACCTGCCATCATGATGAAGTTTTGCTGCCTACTCACCCAGAAATACAACATTCCCACCGACGTTTCGCTTAACACCATCATGGTAGACGGTACGGGAATGTGTGGCGCATGCAGACTCACCATTGGCGGAAAGACCAAGTTTGTTTGTATAGATGGCCCTGAATTTGATGGCGCTTTGGTTGATTGGGACGAGATGTTCAAACGTATGGGCACGTTCAAGAAGGCCGAGAGCGATGAGTTGCAACGTTATAACAAACACATCGAACAGGTAGAAGAGCGAGCTACTCAAGTCGCTTCGGACATCACCATGGACGTAGAGCCTACCACAGAGGGAATAGACGTGCTGACAGACCGCAATGCCGAATGGCGAAAAGAGTTGCGGGCAAGCATGAAACCCAAAGAACGAACGGGCATTCACCGCGTGGAAATGCCCGAACTAGACCCCGTTTATCGTGCTACTTCGCGTATTGAGGAGGTGAATAAGGGACTAACGAAAGAGCTGGCCTTAGTGGAAGCCAAGCGTTGTTTAGACTGCGCCAAGCCCACATGCATGGAAGGCTGTCCCGTTAGCATCAATATACCCTCGTTTATCAAAAACATTGAGCGTGGCCAGTTCCTTGCAGCAGCCAAGGTACTTAAAGATACGTCGGCCTTACCTGCCGTTTGCGGTCGTGTCTGTCCGCAAGAAAAGCAGTGCGAAAGCCGTTGTGTACACCTCAAGATGAACGAACCAGCAGTGGCTATAGGCTATTTGGAACGCTTTGCAGCCGACTACGAACGCGAAAGCGGCAACATCTCCGTACCCGAATTGGCACCTGCCAACGGCATAAAGATAGCTGTCGTGGGTTCAGGACCTGCTGGTTTGAGTTTCGCGGGCGATATGGCTAAGTACGGTTATGACGTTACCGTGTTCGAAGCCTTGCACGAAATAGGTGGCGTTTTGAAATATGGCATACCCGAGTTTAGGCTTCCCAACAAGATTGTAGACGTGGAAATAGACAACCTTAAAAAGATGGGGGTGAAGTTTATCACCGACTGCATTGTTGGAAAGACCATCTCCGTAGACGACTTGGAAGAGCAAGGATACAAGGGTATCTTTGTTGGTTCGGGTGCTGGATTACCTAATTTCATGGGCATACCTGGCGAAAACGCCATCAATATCATGTCGTCTAACGAATATCTTACGCGTGTTAACCTCATGGACGCTGCAAATCCCAACACCGATACACCCATAAATCTAGGCAAACGCGTAATGGTTGTGGGCGGTGGTAACACTGCCATGGACTCATGTCGCACAGCCAAGCGCCTTGGAGCAGAGGTTACACTGGTTTATAGGCGTTCGGAAGCGGAGATGCCAGCCCGACTTGAAGAGGTGAAACACGCCAAAGAAGAGGGCATCGACTTCCTAACGCTGCACAATCCGCTTGAATATCTAGCCGACGAACAAGGTGCAGTGAAAGCCGCAGTGCTGCAAGTGATGGAGCTAGGCGAACCCGACGCTAGCGGAAGACGTAGTCCGCAGCCCATCGAAGGCGTTACGAAGACGCTTGATGTTGACCAAGTGATTGTTGCTGTGGGCGTTTCGCCCAACCCGCTTGTGCCCAATTCCATTCGCGGACTTGAACTAGGACGCAAAAATACCATTGCAGTGAACGAAGGCATGCAATCTAGTCGCCCCGAAATATACGCAGGAGGTGACATCGTTCGCGGTGGTGCAACGGTTATCTTAGCCATGGGCGATGGTAGAAAAGCTGCCGCCAGCATGCACAAACAACTGTCTGAAGAGTTGCAGCCCGCTAACTAAGCCTGCGCAGCAACCCCTTAGTTTCGATACAACGCAGCGTTTTAACGACTGCATAACCCCCTTGCTTATGTTGCCTTTTCGGACAATTTGTTTCCGAAAAGGCAACATTGCGTTCACCCATTTCCTTCTTCTACTGAAGTTTTATTCGTAACACAACCTGCCTCTACCCCACTCCATATTCATTAAAGCTAGGTTATCGCGCTTCATATTCAAGGCACGACAACGTCTAGTTTCATAATCGCAAATATACTGATTACCAACAAAATACGCTTTCATCAAAACCTATAGCATCCCGTTTTATCGTTCATGGAAGCGTACAGAGGCCTTTGTACTGCCACTACAAACCTTTTGTAGTGTGACTACAAGCCTTCTGTACTGACACTACAAGCCTTTTGTAGCGTGACTACAAGCCTTTTGTAGTGGGGCTACAAACCGTTTGTACTGATACAAACAAAATCTTCGTATGACCACATCTTATATGGAAAGCAAACCAAAAATCAAGATAAATACTGTCAATCGTTACGTTAACTTGTATAAAATGCTTAACTTTGCGGTATAATCTAGACGAAAATGAAGAAAAGATATTTTGCGTTCATGCTCATGATGGCTTGTTTGTGCACCGCCAGTTACGCCCAAAGGAAGAAGGTGAAGACTGCACCTAAGCCCAAACCACAGCCTGTGCAACTCAGCGCGGCTGAATTGCTGTATCGCAATATGCTGGGAGCAACGGCCAAGGTGATGTTCATAGACAGCGTTGTTGTGGAAAAATCGCTTTTCCTTTCAAGCATTCCGCTGAACCCAGAGGCAGGAACATTAACATCGTACCCTGCGTTCTTCAAGGTACACAAGTGCCTAGACGGAGCCGTTTACGAGAACGAATTTAAGAACACCATCTATTATTCGGAAGGCGACTCAACACGCAGGACGGGCATTTACACATCCGACCGCATCGGTACGGAGTGGAGCGAGCCGCAAAGACTTAGCGAAATTGGCGACGAATTTGAACAACAAAACTACCCTTTCCTCATGGCCGACGGCATAACCTTGTTTTTCTCAGCCAAAGGAGCTAACAGTTTGGGGGGCTACGACCTCTTTATGACACGCAAAGACGGAGAAACGGGTAAGTTTTTTCAACCCGAAAACTACGGAATGCCATTTAACTCTACCGCCAACGATTATCTGTTGGCTATCGACGAGATGGACAACCTGGGCTGGTTAGTAAGTGACAGGTTTCAACCCGAAGGCAAAGTGTGCATCTACACATTTGTGCCCACTGCGCAACGCATGTCGTTCAAAGAGGGCGAAGTGAGCCAACAGCAATTGGAATCGTACGCCAAACTGACCAATATTGCCCAAACATGGACATTTGGAAATAGGGCTAGTGCCTTGAAAAGTATCGAAGCACTTAAGGCACGCAGTGCGAAAACAGCAAAAACATCAGCTTTCCGCTTCCCCATCAACGACGCGAAAGTGTACACTTCCCTATCCGACTTCAAAACAAAGCAAGGTAAGGAACTGTATATGGAACTCACCGAGCTGTATAAAAGACAGGCCAAAGCCATAGAAACGCTTGAAGAAAAACGCGCCTCATACCACAAGGGACGCTACAAAGAGGCCGAAGCCATCAGGGCTTTAGAGAAAACCGTGGAGCAACTAAACGCCAAAGTACACGCTACGGAGAAGGCTATCAGAAACAGCGAGAACAAGTAGAACCACGCATATAGCGAGGTTTTGCATGAACTTAGAAAATTATGAGCCTACAAATTCATGAGCTCAAAAACTTACGTACTCATAAGTTCACGAACTTACGTACTCATAAACTCATGAACTTACGTACTCATAAACTCACAAACTTATGAACTCATAAACTCACGAACTCATAAGCTCATGAACTTACAACCGCATTCACACCTTTAATTAATTCAATATTATGCCTAAATTCTTTGCCGAGTCTGAACTCATTATCAACAGAGACGGAAGCATTTTCCATCTTCACGTAAAGCCGGAACAACTAGCCGACAAGGTTATATTAGTGGGCGACCCTGGAAGGGTGTCGCTTGTTGCCTCGCATTTTGATAACCAAGAGTGCGACATTGAGAGTCGCGAATTCCATACCATCACAGGAACCTATCGCGGGAAGCGTATCTCTGTGGTGAGCACGGGTATTGGATGCGATAACATTGACATTGTTCTTAACGAACTAGATGCACTCGCCAACATCGACTTTACAACCCGAACGGAAAAAGAACAGTTGAGAAAACTCACCTTAGTGAGGATTGGCACCTGTGGTGGACTGCAAGAATACACACCCGTGGGAACGTTCATCGCTAGCGAAAAGAGCATTGGTTTTGATGGTTTGCTGAACTTCTACAGCGGGCGTAACGATGTTTGCGACCTACCTTTCGAAGAAGCCTTCAAGCAACACATGCAATGGAATCCGCAATTATGCGCTCCCTACGTTATCGATGCTGACAAAGAGACACTCGAGCGCATAGCTGGAGACGAGATGGTGCGGGGCGTAACTATCGCCTGCGGTGGCTTTTTCGGTCCACAAGGCCGAGAATTGCGCATACCATTGGCTGATCCTAAGCAAAACGAAAAGGTTGAAAGTTTTGAATATAACGGCCATCGTATCACCAATTTTGAGATGGAAAGCAGCGCATTGGCAGGTCTTGCCCGTCTGATGGGTCATAAAGCCGTAACCTGTTGCATGGTGATTGCCAACAGACGAGCCAAAAACGTGAATGCCAATTACAAGAACTCGATAGACGAACTAATAAAACTGGTGCTCGAAAGGATTTAAAGAGATGCAAGCCCTATTAAACGACCGTCAAACCATTTGTGCCTTGGCCACTTCTGCTGGAGGGGCTTTAGGAGTGATTCGCGTATCGGGCAGCGATGCCATTGACATCGTAGACCATGCCTTTAAAGCTCCCAAAGGTAAAAGTTTGCATACTCTCCCTGCGCAGACGGTGCAATACGGACATATCGTTGACGAAAGGGCGCACCCCATTGACGAAGTGCTGGTTACGTGTTTTCACGCTCCGCACTCGTACACGGGCGAAAACTCGGTGGAGATTTCGTGCCATGGCTCTACTTATATACTAAACGAAGTTCTGAAGCTTTTGGTGAGGTTGGGATGCCGACAAGCGCAACCAGGAGAGTTTACACTGCGTGCTTTCCTTAACGGAAAGATGGATTTGAGCCAAGCCGAAGCAGTGGCCGACCTCATCGCAGCCACCAATAGGGCCAGTGCGCAATTGGCTTTGGGACAGCTTCGTGGTCATTTCTCGGGCGAACTGTCTACTCTAAGGGATAAGTTGCTGCATATCACGTCGCTAATAGAACTGGAACTAGACTTCAGCGACCAAGATGTGACCTTTGCCGACCGTCAAGAATTGCAAGCCTTAGCCGAAGAAATTCGTACGAAAATAGCATCACTCGCCACCTCGTTCGAAACCGGGAGGGCAATAAAGGCAGGCATATCGGTGGCCATCGTGGGTAAAACCAATGTTGGGAAAAGCACTTTGCTTAACCGATTGCTAAAAGAAGAGCGCGCCATCGTTAGCGACATTCATGGCACTACGCGCGACGTGATTGAAGATACGATACAGATTAATGGCATCAACTTCCGCTTCATCGACACGGCTGGAATAAGAAAGACAAGCGACGAGATTGAGTCGCTGGGCATAGAACGCACTTACCAAAAGCTCACAGAAGCTGCTGTCGTGTTATGGGTGATAGACAAAGCACCCTCGCTAAGCGAGATAGAAGAGATGGATGCGCACACGCGTGGCAAACGCCTCATCGTGGTTTCAAACAAAACCGATGAGCAATCGTTCGTCTTCCCCACTTTCTCGTGGACCGAACAGCCCACATTCGTATCTGTTTCGGCCAAGTTCAACACCAACATCGAAACCTTAGAAACCAGCATTTACAACGCGGCCAATATCCCCGAAATACACGAAAACGACGTTGTTGTTACCAACGTGCGCCACTACGAGGCCCTAACCCACGCCCTCGCAAGCATCCAACGCGTTCTCGACGGCATCGCTCTCGACCTCAGTGGCGACCTTCTTTCTGAAGACCTACGCCAATGCCTGCACTTCTTAGCTGAAATCACAGGGGGCGGCATCACCTCTAATGAGGTACTTGGAAACATATTTAAGCACTTTTGCATCGGAAAGTAAAGCTACTTTTTATTTAAAAACAAAACGCACGTCATTAGCTGCCTAGCGCACGCCAGTAGCCTATTATGAGGGGATTTTATGATGGTTAAGAAAAATAAAATATATCGCCATCATGCTATATGTATGCCATCAATATGCTATATTTGTGTTGCCAGTTTGTTACTTCCTTTAAAAGTCGGTAACAAAGTCACATATTAAACGCAAATAAACCAAGTTATGAAAGGAATAAAAGAACCGATAAGGCTGCGGCAGAAGAAATTGGCTAACGGCAGCATCAGCCTGTATCTAGACATTTACAGAAATGGTAAGCGCGAATATGAATTCTTGAAAATGTACCTAATTCCTGAAAGGAGCAAGGCAGACAAGGAGACGAATAGACAGACGCTGCAATTGGCTAATTCCATCAAGTCAAAGCGCATTGTTGCCCTACAAAATGGAGAATACGACTTTAACGACCACTACAACGCCGAAGTCCTGTTCTATGACTATTACCGCGCCATGTGTGCGAAGCGGCGTGGCAACGAAGAAAGCAGGGGAAATTGGGGCAACTGGTATTCATGCCTACGACACATGCTGAAATATGAGCCGAACGAGAGAATAACGTTTGCCCAAATAACGCCCGAATGGGTGCAGGGATTTAAAGACTACCTTGAACATGACGCGGTAGCATGGGGTAACGATTACCGCAAGCGGATAAAGGACAAGCCATTGGCACGAAATTCAAAGCTGTCCTATTTCAATAAGTTGCGCGCATGCCTTAACCAAGCCTTTGAAGAGCGAGTTATTCCCTACAATCCGATGCGGGGCGTTGAAAGCTTCAAGCCAGAAGACGGAATGCGCATGTATCTGACGCTTGAAGAGGTACGGAAGCTTGCTCAGACTGATTGCGAATATCCTAACATCAAGCGTGCATTTCTATTCTCATGCTTGACAGGCCTACGCAGAAGCGACATTATACGTATGACGTGGAGCGAGGTATTTCAACAGGGTGAATATACGCGCATTATTTTCAAGCAGAAGAAGACGAACGGACAAGAGTACTTGGACATTACAGGACAGGCAGCCGAACTGATGGGGAGGCGTGGGCGACCCGAAGAACATGTTTTTGACGAAATACACTCTCCTACTTGTACGAATACAGCTATCCGCGAGTGGGTGCTGCGTGCTGGCATCAATAAAAAGATAACGTTCCATTGCGCGCGCCATACGTTCGCCGTGATGATGTTAGACCTCGGCACGGATATATACACGGTGTCAAAACTACTTGGCCATCGGGAATTGTCCACGACACAGATATACGCTAAGGTGCTGGACAAAAACAAGCAAAAGGCGGTCTCAAACATCCCGAATATTATCAGGCAAGACAAACAAACGTTAAAATAACCATCTCTTAAGAAAAATAACGGTGTAATATTTGGTACTATCTGGTTTTATTTGTATCTTTGCAGTGTCATTTAAAACAATAACCATTTAGAACAGGGCGGCAACCTATAAGCGGCATAAGAGAATGGGAAAGACACTTTGTTACTCGGTTAGGCTTGAAAGCCTGACAACGATTTCCGAAAAAGCATACCGCGCTCGGTCTTTCGACGGAAGAGAAGACATTATTCCGAAATCGTGCGTCTTTGGACAAGATTTCGATGTCGAAAAAAGTGAGGCTTTTTGGATTTCTGCATGGATACTGCCTAAGAAGAAGATACAATATAGCGATAAAAAACAGCGCTGGTTTGGTGAAGATGGAAAGATGTTACCGACATATAAGGTTGAACATCACAAACCAAAGGAAATTAAACCATTGGAAAACAATACCATAACCGACTTGGCTAAATGAAAGACGGCCTAATGTCCAACCAATCGGAATGCTTAAAACACCTGA
This sequence comes from Hoylesella loescheii DSM 19665 = JCM 12249 = ATCC 15930, assembly GCF_000378085.1. Taxonomy (GTDB): domain Bacteria; phylum Bacteroidota; class Bacteroidia; order Bacteroidales; family Bacteroidaceae; genus Prevotella; species Prevotella loescheii. The sequence continues at coordinate 186,284 of NZ_KB899214.1, read as the reverse complement.
TGGATTGGAAAGTCGGAGCAATCTTCATGGATGCAGGCACGGGCAAGACCCGTGTCGCCATGGAGATTATTAAATGCTCGTCATGCGATATGGTAGTGTGGATTGCGCCACTGCGGACTATCCCAAACTTAAAGGATGAAATAGGCAGGTGGGGCGGATTGGGGTGTTCAGAGCACTATTTCGGGATAGAGAGTATCGGACAATCGGACAGGATATACATGCAGGTTGTCAACTTGCTTGAAAATAACAGAAGTGTCTTTGTGGTGGTGGATGAGAGCCTGAAAATTAAGAATATGGAGGCAAAGAGAACCAAGAGGTTGCTCGTGTTGTCAAAAATGGTCGAGTTCAAGTTGATATTGAATGGGACACCATTGAGCAGGAATTTGCTAGACCTGTGGGCGCAAATGGAGTTCCTTCATCCGCGCATCTTAAATATGGACTTCTGTACATTCAAGAATACGTTTTGTGATTATACCACAATAACGAAGACACAAGGTAGGAAACGGATAACTCGTGAGTTTATTAATGGGTATGAAAATATCGACTACCTATACTCGTTAATTGGTCATTACGTCTACCGATGCGACTTGAAGCTTAATGTTGCCCAGCAATATCAAGTTATTAGATACACGGTTGGCGAAAGGGAGAAAGAGCTGTATGATGAAATAAAAGAAAAGTTTCTTGACGATGAAACACTTGAATTTCGTAACAACAATATATTCCTTGAAATGACGCAGAAAATGCAACATGCGTATTGCTGTACACAAGATAAGTTCAACAAGCTGGATGTGCTTTTTAGCACGATACCACAAGAGGAGACAATTATCTTCTGTAAGTATGTTGACAGCAGGCATGAATGTGAAAACAGATACCGCAAGTCCAAGGTACTTTCATATCAAAAGGAGGCGTTTGGCCTCAACTTACAAAAATACCGCTATACGGTATATTTCGACAAGATATGGGACTACGCCTTACGGGTGCAGTCGTCGAGGCGTACATATCGTACGGGGCAGACTTTCGACTGTCTGTATTACGACTTAACAGGAAATGTCGGATTGGAAATGCTAATAGACCGAAACATTGAAAAGAAAATTTCGATGACAGAGTATTTCAAAAGGAAAACAAAGGAAGAAATAAAGGAAGACCTATGAAAAAATTCAATCTAAAAGAGGCGAAAATGGGTGCAGAGACCTGCACCAAAGACGGCAAGCCAATAAGAATATTGGCTTTTGACAGGGATAGCCGCGTCTTTCCTATTGTGGCACTTATCGATAACAAGCGCGTGTGTTGTTATACTGCCGAGGGGAAGTACTATGTGGACAAGACATCGGATTATGACATTATGATGGTATGAATGTATTTGAAGCAGCACAGAAAAGAATAAACATCATATTTGATAATTTCAAGTATGTCTATGTGTCGTTTAGTGGCGGTAAGGATAGTGGCGTATTGCTGGAACTGTGCGCTAAGGTTGCAAAGGAACGCGGTATGCGTTTCGGCATTTTCCACATGGATTATGAGGCGCAGTACACTATGACGACGGATTATGTTACGCGCACTCTTGGACGCTTTGCTGATATTGCAGACATTTATCACGTCTGCGTGCCTTTCAAAGTTACAACCTGCACGAGTATGTTTCAATCGTTTTGGCGCCCCTACGACCCCGAGAAGCGCGATTTGTGGGTAAAGGATATGCCGCCAAAGGCAATGACGGCCGCGGATTTCCCTTTTTTCCAAAAGCGAATGTGGGATTATGCCTTTCAAGACGCCTTTGGCGATTGGTTGGCAGAACAGCATGAAAGTGTCTGCTGCCTTTTAGGCATTCGCACGGACGAAAGCCTTAACAGATGGCGTGCTGTACATAGCGACAGGAATTATAAGACATGGAACGGGCATGAATGGTCGAATACGGCCAACAATTGCATTACGGCATATCCCATACACGACTGGACGACCGAGGACGTATGGACGGCCAACGCTAAGAACATGTGGGACTACAACCGCCTATATGACTTATTCTACTATGCGGGCGTACCACTGCATAAACAACGTGTTGCCTCCCCTTTCATTAGTGAGGGCGTTGAGGCGTTACGTTTGTATCAGGTTATTGAACCTGATACATGGGGCAAGCTCGTCGGGCGTGTCAATGGCGTTAACTTTGCAGGACTGTATGGAGGCACGACGGCTATGGGTTGGAAGAAGATAACCAAGCCGTCCCATTTCACGTGGGAGGAGTACATGTATTTCCTACTTGGCACCTTGCCGCCAAAGACAAGGCAGAATTATCTCGACAAGCTTGCAACAAGCGTAAGGTTTTGGAGGGAGCGTGGAGGCTGTCTTGATGAAAATACCATTGCAAAACTTCGCGCTGCTGGTGTTAAGGTTGATGTAGGCGACACGACGAACTACAAGACAACAAAGAAGCCTGTCCGCATGGAGTACCAAGAGGACTACGAGGGTAAAAACTTCAAGGATATTCCAACGTATAAGAGGATGTGCATCTGCATCATAAAGAACGACCACCTTTGTAAGTACATGGGCTTTTCGCTTACAAAGGATGAGATGGAAAGAAGAAAAGCCATACAAGAAAAATATAAAGACCTATAAATATGAACTCGCCAGTGTACAATGTACAGGCCGTACCTATTGAATTGATACAGGCCAATAGTTATAACCCCAATGCGGTAGCCCCTCCTGAGATGAGGCTTTTGTATGAAAGCATCAAAGAGGACGGCTACACGATGCCTATAGTTTGTTATAAACTCCCTAATGGGAAATATGAAATTGTGGACGGGTATCATCGCTATACGGTGATGCTTAGGCACAAGGACATCTACGAACGAGAGGGCGGAAAGTTGCCAGTCGTTGTGATTGACAAGGACGTGAGCAATCGTATGGCATCCACTATCCGACACAACCGTGCACGTGGGCAGCATTCCGTTGAGTTAATGATGAACATTGTCGGAGAATTGAAAAAGGCTGGCATGAGTGACGCGTGGATAATGAAAGAAATCGGTATGGACGCCGATGAACTTCTGCGATATAAGCAACTTTCGGGACTAGCCGAGATGTTTAAGGATAGAGATTATTCAAAAGCCAACAAGGTATAATAAATAGATATATGGACAAGGTGAAAGAAAGGATTCGTATTGGGCAAAGAATAGCCGAAATACGAAAGGAAGTCGGGTTGTCTCAGACTCAACTAGGCAACAAGTGCGGTATTGAAAGGTGTCACATCAGCCGTATAGAACAAGGTAAATATAGTGTAGGGCTCGACACTCTTGCAACGATTGCGGAGGCGATGGGTAAAACATTAGATTTTGTTTGATTTAAATTGAGGGTGTAACCAAAATAAAATGGTAGTTACACCCTCTTTTTTTTGTCAGTAAATACCTTTTGCCCTTATCTTCGCCTCCCATTCTCCACTGCTGCCCTTGCGCACCTGAACCTGCGTCAGTGCATTTCCTCGCGCAATGTATATGCTTCCGTCAGAATAAGCGTATAAGAATGATTTTGAAAATCGCTTCTTATAGATTTTATTCCCGTTTTCATCCCATACCGTCACCTTAATGCCCTCCACAAACAAGTCTCCGAGTTCGGCAGCCTTTAATTCTATGGTAGCGTTGTGGTAGACTTCTTTTTCTATGACAACAACACCGCACTCCCTCTCGACAGTCACGCCGAATGTCGGACTTGCCGTTTCTTCTACCTGTTTGCCGCCCTTTGCCGCAGTACTGATAAAAAAGCACATCAAAAACAAGATTGTAAATATCCCTTTCATACTAAATGCGTTTGAATTATTGTACAAACATCGTACCCTTGCCCGTCAGCAGCCAATTGGCCGAAACCCCGTAGTCGCGCACAAGTAGGCTTAACCATCCAGCTTCGAAGAAACCGCGCCCACGGTGCTTGCGTTGGGCATAGAAATGGGGGCGGGCAATGTTGTTCGTTTCGCAAAAGTCCTTGGCCGTCCTTATAAGCCCCTGCTCGACGCAGGCAGAAAAGGCGGCGAAAAACCGCTCCATAATCGCCAAAGTGTCTTGGCTGTACGCGCGTGGGCTGCTCATGGTCTTGTTATCTTATCCGATGATACTTATATACATGCATCCATGACAATGACTTATCATGCAACTCGATGGTGTTATTGTCTATTATCTTGTACGAATATTCTTTTGTCGTCACGATACTGTACTTTCCATCAGGGGTGGTTTCGTTCATCCCTATTTTCTTTTCTTTCGGGTCGACATTGAAATACATGTTCCACTTTTGTGGAGTATTATCAATGTACACAAATTCACGTGTGGCGTTTCCATGAAACCACATAACGCCACCTGCCGCACCGTCTATCCATTTCTGCTTACCGAACGGGGTGAACGTCAAGACTTCATCGGACGCTCCGCCCTCACCTTGCCATTTGCCCTCCAACACTTTCAGCATCTCCACCACTTCGGGGCGGTAAGCGTCCTTATCTTCATCATCATTACTCTTGCTGCAAGAGAACAATGCAAGAGACATTATTGCTAGAAATAGTAATTTTTTCATTTCATTAATCTGTTTACCAGTCATTTATATTGGGTTTTCAATTGAATTTACGGAACTTAGCCATATGTGCTTGCATGGTTCAAATGCCGATACTAGCTACTTCGTTATAATTCCTATACACTTGCCGTCCGCACCAAACAGCAACGTTATAACGACGTTGTCGTTCTCTTTCCATCGATAATATAGCCCTGCTTCATTATTTCTATCTGATATGGTACATTTCTCAATAATCGCATAATCAAAACCTACCAGCGATACGATTTCATCAATTGTTTTTCCCCTGACATCTCCAATCCTTAGAAAACTTTGGAATATAAGCGAAGAGGATGCTGGCGTTAGATTTCTTGTGGACACGGGTGCAGGTTTTGGCGATGATGCGGGCGGAATACTCCCTATAAGTGCTCCGATAAACGAGAAGAACAAAACACATAAAATCACCACAATCATATCGTACATTCCGCTATAAGCCATTATAAGGCCTCCGACACCGAGTCCAATAAGGGCAAACGCCAGAGTAAGAGAAATAACTTTCATGTTTCTTTCAATTATATTGTGAATAACTCAAAATGCTACATTTTGCACCTCATTACTTCATACTCATGCACATCAATACCCTATACACTCCGTACACGTCCTCCAACGACACCTCGAAAGACGGATATTCGGGATTGATGGACTTACACACTACGCAACCTGTCGCATCTGATGGGAACAATCGCTTTATCACCGTGCCGTTGCATGTGTCCAATACGTAGACACGCCCCCAATCGATGAACGCACGTTCATTTATTTTCTTTATAAGCACCTGCGAACCTGATGGATATTCGGGTGACATGCTCTCCCCCGAAACAGTTATGGCGTAGTCCACGCCCTTAATTGGGGATATAATCTTCTCACACTCGTTGTTCTTGACCGACACCACGAAGTCGTTCAACGAGCCGCCTTGCGCTGAAATTGGAAGCAGGGGTACAGAATACGTGGTATTATCATTCATCACATTGGTATCTGAGGATGCAAGCATGTCACCCTCGCCCGTCAAAAGCCATTCAGCACTTACATTGAAGTAATTTGCAAATTTCTTATTTGTAGCAATATTTGGTTTAGCCGTTTTATCACCTTTCAAACGGCTGATTGTCGCTTGTGATACACCCGTGGCTTGGCTTAGATAATAAGGTGTAACACCTTTATTATCAAACAATTGTTGTAATCTCTCATTGTATGTACTCATAGGTTATTTTGTTTACAAACGTTAAATTAAAGTATTTTGCAAATAATTCTTTTCAAATTACTTGCACTTTACTTTTATTCTTATTATCTTTGCATCACAATACAAAATCAAATTGCACCGCGATTTAAAACTATCGCACAAATGTAAGAATATTTTTTGACAATAACAAATAACAATAAGAAAAATGAGAAATATTGACGAATTGACGGCTGGCTTGAAAGCTGGCGAATGTGTTCTCTTCAACGAGAACGGGAGTGAGTTTAGGTTTAAAAGCCTGATGGAGGCCTGCAAGAACGCGACCAACCACGGGCGAAAGCCTGAGAATGGTTGGAACATCGTAGACGACTTGGGGGTAACATACGAAAGTGAGGATTGGGGGTTCTTGGCGAGCCTCGTGTAACAGAGTTATAACGAAAACAAATATGAACAACAAGAAAACATTTAAAGAACTGTACGAGGCCGAAAGGGACAAACCAACGGCCGCACAACACTTCATCACAATGGTGGCCAATATGACCCATCGCTCAACTAACACGGTTAAGATGTGGCTGTCGGGGCGACAAGTCCCCGATGAACTGGCTAGAACCATCATGGCACAGCACTTTGGGTGCGATGCCGAACAATTATTTCCTACAAATAATTAGTGACATGAACAATCAGATAACAATTTTCAGCAATCCCCAGTTCGGCGATATTAGAACAGCGGGCACATCCGACAATCCTTTGTTCTGCCTTGCGGATGTGTGTAAAGCACTAGGACTGACACAAGGACATGTAAGAGAGCGGATTTCAGATGGGGTCGTTTCAACCGAACCCATAATGGACGCACTAGGACGTACGCAGTATGCCAACTTCGTCAACGAAGACGGATTGTATGATGTGATATTGGACAGCCGAAAACCCGAAGCTAAGGTCTTCCGTAAATGGGTGACATCGGAAGTCTTACCATCCATCCGCAAGACAGGCGGTTACATTGCCACCGCCCCCGAAATGAGCGATGCCGAAATATTGGCAAAGGCTGTGCTTGTTGCACAGACGACCATCGCCAACAGGGAAACGCGCATTAAGCAGCTCGAAAACGAAAACGCAAGCCAAAAGCAGCTTATCGCCCAAATGCAAAAAGGCAACGACTACCTTAACATCATTCTCCAAAGCAAGGGTACTCTTGCCACAACGCAAGTTGCAGCCGACTACGGGATGTCTGCCGTAAGTTTCAACAAGCGACTGAAAGAAATGCGCATCCAGCGCAAGGTAAACGGACAATGGATATTGTACACTGAGTTCATGGGCAAAGGCTATGTACACAGCAAGACCATCGCGTTTCAACATTCGGACGGGCGCCCCGACACACGATTGTCGACAGAATGGACGCAGCGAGGACGGATGTTTCTGTACAACGCCCTGAAAGAGGCGGGCATACTGCCGCTAATAGAAAGAACGGATTATAAGCAATTGACGCAATGAAGGTTATAACAAATTGGCGATACTACGTGCTGGCGATGCTGGCAGTCGCCGCGATGACGGCAATATTTTCAGAGCCCGCGGGCGAGGGTATGTTGCTTTGGGTTTCGTCCATGACGATTTCGAAGACTACTGGACTTGCACTAGGTTACGCCTTTTACCGCGGAGTGCGGTATTGGGGTCAAAAAGGTAAGCTCCCCGAACTGATTAAGCTAGCCAAGGAGGACTGACGTATGGAAGTGAACGAAAGGCTGGCGCGCATCGAGCGGCTTATCACCATCGGCTCGAAGAACGTGTTTACAACAGACGAAGTGGCCTTATTGCTGGGCATATCGACAAGCCGTGTACGCCACATGGTTTGCGACCGCGAGATACCGCACTATCGCAGGGGCAATAAAGTCTACTTCAAAAAGTCGGAAATCGAGGATTGGCAGCTTAGCCAACGTGTGCCGACCAATGAAGAGATAAACAACAAGGCTACAACGCACGTAGCATTAAACAGAATGTAAAGATAAAATCTAAAACAAAATGAAGAGAATTGTAATAAAAAAGTTGTCCCTTATAAACTTCAAGGGCATCAGAAATCTAACGATTGATTTCAACGAGTGTATAACTACCATTTCGGGGCGAAACGGTCTCGGGAAAACTACCATTTTTGATGCGTTCACTTGGCTTTTGTTTGGCAAGGACAGTAAAGAACGCAAGCAGTTCGGCATCAAAACCTACGGAAAAGACGGGCAGACCATCCCACGCTTGCCCCACGAAGTATCGGGGGTGCTGGATGTAGACGGCGAGAAAATCACCTTGACGCGTCGCTTTACGGAGAAATGGCAGAAAAAACATGGGACGACCACCGAAGAAATGACGGGGCACAAAGAGGAACGACTTTATAACGACGTCCCCATGTCCACGAAAGATTGGGCAGAGAAGATAGAGAGTATATGCCCCGAGCAGGTGTTCAAGTTCATCACCAATCCCTTATACTTTTCATCGCAAACAGCGGACGTACAGCGCGCGATGCTATTCCGCATGGCGGGTGAGGTATCGGACGAGGAAGTGGCCAAGGGCTACAAGGCATTCCAGCAGTTGCTTGCCCAAATGACGGGCAAGACGAAGGAGGAATATAAGCGCGAGGTGGCCGCCAAGAAAAAGTGCATCAAGGCGGAGGTTGATGCTCTTCCCGAGCGCATGGATGAGTGTCAGCGACAAATCACCGCAATGGAATGCGACAGAGACGGCAAGCCTATAAATTTTAACGGGCTAAGGGCAGAACTAGAACAAAAAAAGGTCGAACTCGCCAAGGTCGAAGAGCAGATTGCCGACATCACCAAGGCGTATAACGACAAGATGGGGGCACGCTTGGAAAAGTCGCGCGAGTTGGGCGACATCAACAGCCAAATCATCAAGCGTGAAGCCGAAATCAAGGATGAGGCTTATAAGGGTTATCGCGAGGAGCTGAATAAGCAGCAGGAGCTGCACTATCAGGTCGACACTTTGAAAAGCGAAATCGCGCGAGCAGAAAAGGAAATTGCCAACAAACAGCAAGAGCTGGACAAGTACGCCAAAGTACGCGAGGAAATGATTGCCGAATGGCAAGAAATCAACAAGTCACAGCTCACCTTTGATGACAAGGATTTTGTTTGCCCAACTTGCCACCGACACTTCGACATTGACGACATCGAGGCTAAGCAGCGCGAAATGACCGAGCATTTCAATGAAGAGAAAAAGCAAAAGCTAGAAGACAACACCACACGCGGAAAGGGCAATTCCGAAAGGATGAAAGCCGTTGAGGCTGAAATCAAGACCTTACAAAGCTGCATCGCCAATAATGATGTGGCTATCAAGGAATACGCAGCGAACCCATTATTCAATAAGGAATTGGCAGCCCCCGACGCGACACCATTAATGGCGTCAGACAAGGAGCTGGCTGAACTAAAAGACAAGGCCAAGGCACTACAATCTGAAATCGATGCGGAGGCCAAGGACGACATGCCCGACACGGGCGCACTTGCATCTGTTAAGCGCGGAATGCTTGTCGACATAGACGGCATTAAGGCCGAACTTGCGAAAGAAGAATACGTCAAAAGTGCCAAAGACCGTCTTGCCGAATTAGAGAAGAAGCTCCGCATACAGTCCGAGGAATTAGCCCAGTTGGAGGCGACAGAAGACACAATGATGGAGTTCGCCAAGGAGCGCGTTAAACTTGTTGAAGGCAAGATTAACTCCATGTTCACGATGGTGAAATTCAAGATGTTCGACACGCAGATTAACGGAGGTGTGGTCGAGACCTGCGAGGCCGTTGTTGATGGTGTACCGTATTCGACCCAAAACAATGCGATGGTTATCAATATCGGCATCGACATCATCAACGCTATATGTCGCTCCGAAAACATCTCTGCACCCATATTCGTCGACAATTCAGAGAGCATCAACTCAATACTCCCTACCACATCGCAGCTCATTCGCTTGGTTGTCACCGATGACGAGCAGTTAAAGATAAACTAAATTATTCACTTAAATAACAAGAAAGAATTATGTCAAACGAAATCGCAAAAAAAGAAAAACCAGTCGATGTACTTAAATCGATTATCGCTGCGCCGTCAATAGAAGCGCAGTTTAAGAATGCCCTTGGGGAACATAAGGATACCTTCGTGGCATCACTAATCGACCTATACGTAAATGAAAAACAATTACAGACATGCGATGCCAAGTCGGTTGTGTTGGAAGCACTACGCGCAGCCACACTACGCCTGCCGCTGAATAGGGCTTTGGGATTTGCATACATCATAGTCTTTAACAATTCAGTCAAAAACCCCGATGGTTCTTGGTCGAAAGTGCCAACGCCAACATTTGTGCCTGGTTATAAAGGTTACATCCAGCTGGCGATGCGCACGGGGCAATACCGCACTATCAACGCGGACTTCGTATATGAGGGTGAACTCCGTAAGGTCGACAAGCTCAAAGGCGAGGTCGCGTTCGATGGAGAAAAAAAATCCGACAAGATTGTCGGTTACTTCTGCTACTTCGAGCTGTTAAACGGTTTCTCTAAGACACTCTACGTGTCTATTGAGGAAATGGCCGCTTACGCCTTACGCTATTCGCCCTCTTTCAAGGGCAGGAATAAGCCCACGGCCGAGGCTCTGATTGCTGCCGCCCAGTCTGGCGCGGTGTCCTCACAAGTGGGGTGGCAGGGAAATTTCAACGACATGGGATTGAAGACCGTGATACGCCGACTGTTGTCGAAGTATGGCTACCTTTCCGTTGAAATGCAATCCGCAATGGACAAGGATGTTGAGGATGCTGGTAATTCACGCGATGAAACCATCGCCGAACATGGCAACAGCAAAACAATAATTGCAGAAGCCGTGGAATACGAACATATCGACACGGAGACGGGGGAAATAACGCAAGGGCAAGCACCAGCCGAACAAAATACTGATGCCGCGCCCAATTACTAACAAATGTGTAGGGGGAATTTGGAATGGTACTGAAATGCCTAGGCTCGGGCAGTAGCGGGAACTGCTACATATTGCAGAGCGATAGTGGCGAAAAGCTTATCCTCGAATGCGGTTTGCCATTCCGCGAGATAAAGCGAGGACTTGACTACGACTTGCGTGGCGTTGTCGGCTGCCTAGTTAGTCATAGGCATTCAGACCATTCCAAAGCCCTACATGACGTTATCAAGGCAGGGATAAGGGTGCTAGCCATCGAGGACGTATTCGTCGCGCTAGACGTTAAATATCGCACATTATGCAAAACAATCCAATCAATGCGCGGATATGTCATTGGCGGATTTCGCATATTAGTCCTTGAAGTGGCGCATGACGTGCCTTGTGTAGGGTTCATCATTGAGCATGTCGAGATGGGCAAGCTTCTATTCGTCACCGACACGATGATGCTCGAATGGCAATTGCCGCCCCTTGACCACATCATGCTTGAATGCAACTATTCTGATGCCACACTCCAACGGAATATCGACAGCGGACTTGTACCTGCCGTAATGCGCGAACGCCTTATGCGCTCACACATGGAGTTGCAGACCGCCAAGGGCGTGTTGACCGAAAACGACATTACGCAGGTGAAAGAAATTGTGCTGATACACCTTAGCGGCAATAACTCCAATGCGGAACTATTTAAAAGCGAGATAGGCAAGGCCACGGGCAAACCCGTTTATGTTGCCGAACGCGGTTTTGTAATGGATTTATCAAAAGAACCATATTAGCGAAAGTAAAAACAATGAAAACAAGAATAACGATTAAAAAGACCGAGTTGCACAAACTATACAAATCGCTCACCACTCGCCCGAATATAACACGAGAGTATGTGGAGCAGGAGTTGGCAAGCGTGTTTGGGAAGCGAAATCTGCACCCAACCAGCGTAAAAGAGCGCATCCAGTCGCTCAATGATGCCATTGAGGCGTTAGGATACGGCCACCCGTATGTGATTGGTTACATGGAAGCTGAAGAGGCCTTGGCCAAGATTGGGGGTGACGAGTGTGCGTTGGCATTCTTCGAGCTGCGCATCATCGTAGCCGCACTCAACGAGGGGTGGAAATGGGGTGGACATAGTTTCTGCTATTTGCCGATGTTCGAACTATACCCAAAGGATGTATTGGAAGACATGACAGACGATGAGGCAGAAGACATACAGCCCGTATTCTCACGTCGCTTTCCAAATATCGGAGGCATGGCGTGGAAGCACAATATCGACAATATGTCCCTATCCGCCTATGCACCTGCGTGCCTCATGTTGAAGAACGAGAGTTTGGCAAGGTATGCTGCCGAGCAGTTCATGCAATATTGGGCGAAGTATATTCTAGGATAAAGGAGGCTTATAATGGTAGATGGTTGGATAAAACTAAGCCGCGACATCACCAAGCATTGGATATTCCAAGATGCGGAGTTTTTCAAATGGTGGTTTGATTTGCTTACAATGGCCGCATGGAATGACCACAAGGTGATGTACGACGCGCATCTGTTTACACTGAAACGCGGACAGACTATCGCCTCAATCTCATACCTATCAGAACGCTGGGGACGGAATAGGAAAAGGATAATTCGCTTTTTACAACTATTAGAGAAAGACGGGATGATAACGCGCACTGTAAGGGACAGGCAAACATCAGTCTTAACCATCTGTAATTATGGACGTTACCAAGAGCAAGGGGACACCATAGGGGACACCATAGGGGACACCATAGGGGACACCATAGGGGACACAAACAGAAGAAAGGAAAAGAAAGATAAGAAAGAAAAGATGTTGTCTACCGACAACATGCAAAAGGCCGAGGCCAAGTTTGATGCGGAAGAAATACGGGAAATATTCAACCGCGAAATGTTCGACAAGCCGATACCAAAAGTCCGCGGCAAACTGAAAGGACAAAGGCTGGCATTCCTAACCGCGAGGTTTCGCGAGTACGGCATCGACGCCGTGCGGGAGGCCATAGCGAAAGCCGCACGGAGCGACTTCCTCAACGGAGGCGGCGGGCGTGGCTTCATCGCAAGCTTCGAGTGGATATTCCGCCCCAACAACTTCCCAAAGGTTTTGGACGGGAATTTCGACAACCGACAAACAACGACATCAAATGGAAATCAGACAGACAATCAATCAGCGGCTCAACGAGTTGAAGCGGCAGCCAACATCGTCCGCAGGCTCTTTGCCGAAGACGACGCCCGAGCAGCCGATGGCCAAGGCATGCCTCGCTAGGTACGGCGACCGCGAGAACTTTATGTGCCTCTTCAACCCCGACCGCCAAGTGGAGTTCGGCGAACATCCCGACAGATGCCATTTCGGCTCTGCCCCCACGCTGGGAACATTACGGGCGGCCTATGGAAAGAACATGCCGACATCGTGGCTAGTTCCGCAGCTGCTGAACCTATCCGAGTACTGCGGCTGTAAAAACAAACTAACCGATGCGCAGCTGGAAGAGTGCGCGAGGGTAATCGCAAGTGAGTATTCCTACCTCAAGACAACCGAACTGATGCTTTTCTTCTCACGCTTCAAAGCAGGACGGTACGGACGCTTCTACGGCAATGTCGACCCGATGGTGATAACCTCCGCGCTGGCGGTGTTCCGAGGCGAACGCTCCGAGACCATTGCGCGTCACGACCACGAAGAGATGAAAAAAGAACGGGAAATGCAGGCCTCGGAGGCGATAAGTTACGAGGTATACATTAAGCTGAAACAATTAAGAATGTTAAATTGCGCGTCTATCGCGTTAAAATCCTGTCGGCTTCATAACTTATCGTTAGCTGGAATTGAATACGTTAAAACGAAAAAGAAGCAGCAAATATAATATTATTTAGGAGACATGTACAACAAGAAATCAAAAATCAAAGACGCGCCCCAAAGAATATACCTCACAACAGGGCTTTCGGAAGTTGAGGCTTTGAACGCAAATTTCAACGACCTGAAAGACGTGACGTGGTGCGAACATCGTATATCCGACGGGGACATCGAGTATCGCAGAATGGGGGTTAGGACTGCTAAGCCTATCGATTGGCAGCAGGTGAGGATTAATGCGGCCATATCGATTGCTAGCCGTGCCAATCTGAAACTAGAAGGCCTAATCAACAATTACAAGAATAGTGTTGCCAAAATATCCATTGAATTAGCCGATGCGCTGGTGGAAGAGTTGATGAAGAGAGGGTCGGTGAAATGAAAATCGTTTATTGCAGTTGGTTTCCTTTCAAGGGATACAAGGCGATAACATTGCTTCGCTGGATAGTCGTGAGGAACGACCAAAGGGCGCGCTTCACAAGCGCGGACTACAACCACGAGTGTATCCACTACGAGCAAGAAAAAGAACTTTGGTTCATCGGATTTTACCTACTCTACATTATTGACTTTGTATTGGCGATGCTCTACTTCTGGAATTGGCGCAAAGCGTATCGCAATGTGACATTCGAGCGAGAGGCGTACGACCGCCAACACGACATGCAGTATATCCAGCATCGCAAACGTTTCGCTTGGTCGAAATATGATTGGGAATAGCCATTTTTTAGCCGAACGCGGAATGTTATATCGAGAACGCGATACGGACGTGTCGCAAACAAGGCCTTTTGACAAATTATAACAACAAATAAAATGGAAGAAAAATATTTTATGAGGTGTCCGTGTGACGGGCGGACATTCACCTCTGACGAGTGGTCGGAGTGGGTGCGTACGCATCCCAGCTCGGAGGTGGTGCACCAGCATGGGGAGTTCGGGTTCAATATCCACGGAGTATGCATGACGCCGCGCGTCTGCGTAGATTGGAAGAACAGCGTATGTCAGATTAAAATTACGACTGCGAAATCTGACAATGGGCGATGGAATTTCGGAGTGTCGACATGCTTTTGGGATAGGTATTCAAGTTCCCCTACGCGTTTTGTCGAAGATGCAGACAAGGGGTTTGACAACGAGAAAAAGGCCATCGTAGCTGGACTTGATATGGCAAAGAAATGCTGCCAACAAGTGCTTGATGACATTGCTTTTCGAGGGGGAATCCCCGATGACGACGAAGAAGAAGACAAAAGTCGCGCAAGGGGAGTATCCGTCTTACCAAAACTCAACGAGGCGATGGTTAGGATTAACCAATTTAAATCATTGTACAACCCCCAACAACTAGAACTGTTCGCATGATGGAAGACGTTAAAATAATCGCTTATGCGCTGCTGGTAATCACCAATGTCTGCTGCATCCTCTACATCTGTCGGGAGTTCAAGAAATTGGCTAACCGTGTTGAGAAGTACCTTAACTATACAAATAGCCGTTATAGTATGGTTCTCATTAACCAATTGCTATTCTTACGTAGTGAACTCGTAAAGAATGAGGACTACAAGAGTGCGGCCAAAATCAACGAAATAATCAAAAGGGAAATTGAAAAAGAAAATGAAAGGTCAGATTAAGTTCAGGGGCTGGAATACCAAGAACAAAAAGTGGCTGCACGGCTACTACTTCGTTAACCGCGGGCAGCACTTCATCGTGGGGGACGAGTTTGTAAACCCGTTCACAGAGCCTGCCGACTTCATGGTCGACGGGGACACGGTAGGCCAATATACGGGTCTTGTGGATTTAAAAGGAAAGGAAATCTACAATGGAGACATCCTCGCGGGATTGGACGGCAGGGTAATCGGGGTGGTGACGGGCGGTGTGCGCGGATATTGCTACGATGTGGTTTACCCAAGACCGATTAAGGGCGAGAAGTCGTGGTCGCTGTACGGTATCGTCGTGGTTGACTACGGAGGTAAGGTCTTGGTAGTAGGAGACATACAGAACAATCCCGAAATGATTGGGTAATAATAAACATATAATTATTTAACAACAATATTTTAAACAAAAAAAATGAAAAGTCATATAGCACAATTTTTCGAAGTGAAATTCAAGTACGAGAAAACGCAAGAAGACGGCCCTGTCAAGAAGGTTACGGAGGCGTACGCCATAGACGCAATGACGTGGAGCGAGGCAGAGAAACGCATCGTCGAAGAGATGGCTGCATACGCGCAAGGTGAGGCCGAGATAAAGGACATCCGCAAGGCGCAATACAAGGAGGTCTTGTTTTCAGACAAAGAGGCTGACGACAAATATTACAAGACCAAACTTTCGTTAATCATGCTTGACGAAAAATCGGGAAAGGAGAAGCGTCAGAACGTAATCTACTTGGTTCAAGCCGCATCGACCGCACAAGCCGAGAAATACATTCACGATGTCATGTCGCCAACTATGTTCAATTACGAGGTGGTGAAAGTTGAGGAAACGAAAATCTTTGACGTTTATCTCCATAAGGACGAGCAGAAAAAGACCGCCAATGAATAGTCGTGAGTTTTTCGACAAAGTTTCGCGAATGCGCGACTTACAAAGGTCGTATGCAAAGAGCCGAAACATGTCGGTGCTAAACAAGTGTAAAACCGTTGAAAAAGAGGTGGACGCCGAGATAGCACGAGTTAATGCTATCCTTGGCATCCGCCAAACGGATGAACCTAACATGTTTGGAAAATTCCAAATAAAATGAACCACAAAAGATTGTCATTTAGAACAAAAGAAGAATATGAACGATAGAGATATACTTCATCAGCAATTAATAAGACTTGGCGACATGATGGGAGATGGTCTGCACCTTGAAAAGGACGGGCGTTGGATTGCTCGTGAATACAAGAGAATATCAAGAGTATTGTTCCCAGAAATGTTCCCTAAGAGGAACACCACAGAACGCGATAAGGCAATCGCCGAATGGTGTAAATGCAACCCTTGTAACGAATGTGGCGGAGAGTTCAAACAAACGCGTAAAGGCTCAATGCGAGTTGTATGCACAGGGTGTGGTGTTAAAAGGCAATTGAAAGTAAGAAAACAGAAACATTCCAATCTTTAAAAAAATGGAAAGAATTAACAAATAAAATTATGGAAACAGAGAACAAAATAAAGGCCTACAAAGGTTTTAACAACGACATGACTTGCCGCGGTTTCCAGTTTGAGGTAGGTAAGGAGTATGAACAAAAAGGTAAGACAAAAGCGTGCAACAATGGCTTTCATGCTTGGGAAAACCCTATGGATGTGTTCGAACATTACCTTATTGAAAAAGACGGGCATATCGCACGCTTTTGCGAAGTAGAACAGAGTGGAGCGATTGATAGAGAAGATGATAAAGTCGCCTCATCCAAAATTTCCATCAAGGCAGAGTTTAAATTCGCTGATTTCGTGAAATTGGCAGTAGACTTCGTCTTGGAAAAATGTAAGGTGGGAAAGGGTAATTCAGGAGACTACGCCCAACTCGCATCATCAGGCTACTCTGCCAAACTCGCATCATCAGGAGGCTCCGCCCAACTCGCATCATCAGGAG
>NZ_KB899214.1:0-169091 GCF_000378085.1 Hoylesella loescheii DSM 19665 = JCM 12249 = ATCC 15930 | reverse complement strand
CGCCCAACTCGCATCATCAGGAGACTACGCCCAACTCGCATCATCAGGAGACTACGCAGTGGTAATGGCGGCTGGCTACAATTCACAAGCCAAAGCAAAGAAAGGCAGTTGGATAACGCTTGCTGAATGGGATAGTTTGGACGGGAACTGGACACCTGTTTGCGTAAAGACAGAACAGGTAGATGGAGAACGCATCAAGGAAGACACTTGGTATAAACTTATTAACGGACAATTCACGGAAATTTGATAATCATGGAAATAATTTTGAATTGCGAGGACAAAATGAAAGAAGAATTTATATACCACAACGCAGAAAACTACACTTTGATAATGACAAGTAGTGGAGAGGGAATTTGCTCTGTATCTATCGATGAAAATATAAGGTCTTGTGCTTGTATATACAATCTAAGCGTCGAAGAAAAGTGTCGAGTAAGAGGCTACGGAAATAGGCTGCTTGAAGAAGCAGAGAAAGTAGCGCAAAAACTGGGAGCAAGTGTCGTGTCATTGGCTGCGGAAAAAGATAAATTTATGGCTGATTGGTATGAGAGAAAAGGCTATAAACCTATATTTTCAGACAAAGAATACATCACATTCTATAAAAGCCTTAAAAATGAGAATAATAAAAACAGAATATCTATGGAAATAATTCTAAAATGCGGGGACAAGATAAACGTCCCCGAGGGCTGCAAGGCCGAGATAAAGGATGGTGTTATCACCATTGAGAAAGAGAGAACGGAAACGCCGAAGTTCAAAGATGGTGACTTTGTCACTAGTATTGGAGGCAGGGTAATGGGAATAGTATACGAATGCAGAGATAACAACGGCGACCCCGTCATATACATGCATTGGGACAACGATTCCAAACTAGGTCAATT
Source organism: Hoylesella loescheii DSM 19665 = JCM 12249 = ATCC 15930 (assembly GCF_000378085.1). Taxonomy (GTDB): domain Bacteria; phylum Bacteroidota; class Bacteroidia; order Bacteroidales; family Bacteroidaceae; genus Prevotella; species Prevotella loescheii. Next base: position 168,216 of record NZ_KB899214.1, on the reverse strand, counting down.
TAAGAAATGGCGAGCTGAGGTATTCCGCCTAGCTACGGAAAAGGAAAGGCAAACCATTACCGCTCAGATGGCAGAACAAAACCTGCGGTGGAATGCTGAGGAAAAGGAGCTTGAATGGATTAGGTGGAGAGCAGAAGATGGTGAGGAATATTGTTATGTTGGCAATCAAGGAATCATAATGGTAGATAAAGAAGATGGTCATTGTGCTGATAAAAATAGACACGAGTTTGGCAATTACTTCCGTACCCGAGAGCAAGCTGAGGGAGCTGCCAAGTTGGTTAAGGCTACACTGAGAAAATTCTACGAAGATTATGAAAGCAATAAATAATAAAATAGTTAGAGCACGCAAGCCACATCATTGCGACTTCTGCGGTTGTAAAATAGAAAAGGGAGCAATGTATAATCTACAATTTAATAAAGATGGCGGCGACGTGTGGTCAAACAGAGAACATCTTGAGTGTTTTGAGCTAACGTCAATCATAGAGTTTGGCGACTATGATGGAATAACTGAACAGCTTTTCTGCGAAGCCATCCAAGATTACATCTACAAAAATCATTATGACGAAAATTTAGATGACATTTCGGACGAATGGCAAAAGCTAAACAGATATGAAGCTAGTAAAAGAATACTACAAGAACTTAACGAAGCAGGAGTTAAACACTTGAAATTAAGTATTTGAGAGATGTAAATACACGAAAAGAACGTATGATATGAAGATTTTAGTTCAATTTAGTGGCGGCAAGGATAGTCAAGCGTGCCTCATAAAATCCGTTAAGGATTACGGCAAAGATAAAATAACAGCTGTATTTTGTGATACTGGGTGGGAACATGAAGAAACGTACAAGCATATCGACAACGTTGTAAAAGCACTTGGTGTTAAACTGGTAACTATAAAAAGTAAGAAGTATAAGGATTTTGTCGACATGGCGATTAGGAAGGGTCGTTTCCCATCAACTATGGCAAGGTTCTGCACATCAGAGCTGAAAGTCATTCCAATGATAGACTATATATTATCACAAGACGATAGCTTTATAATAATCCAAGGAATAAGGGCAAAGGAAAGTACCTCGCGTGCAAAACTCGATGTGGAATGCTCATATTTTAAGGAGTATTTTAATAGCGAAGTAAAAGGGTTGTACCACAAGAAAGAAGTGTTAGAATGGTGTAAGACGCACGATGCAAGCGTGTTGCGCCCCATATTCAACTGGTCTGCACAAGAGGTTATCGATTACATCCTTGCTAGCGGACAACGTCCAAATCCTCTGTACGAACGAGGTTTCTCGCGTGTAGGATGTTTCCCGTGTATTATGTGCAGGAAACGTGAGATGCAGCTAATATCGAAAGATGAGTGGGCATCTCAACGGCTTATATTAGCTGAACAGAAAATGAAGAACGAAACCAAAAACGGCTCTACATTCTTTCCCCCGACTTATATCCCGAAACGATTTTGCGCAAATGGCGAATACCCGACAATAGCGGAGGTGTTCAAATATGTGAACCGCAATGACGCACAACTTGACCTTTTCGAACCAGAGGGAGGATACTCGTGTATGAGTTTGTATCATGGCCTATGTGAGTAAGGACATTAGAGTATTTGGATAAACAATAAAAAGACAAACAAGATGAAAAAGATAATGTTCAACGATAAATTTCTCCTCACGCAAGCTGTTTTGCGTGGGGAGAAGACACAAACGGGGCAAAACCCCATTAAGTAAAAACAAAAAAAAACAAGAATATGAGAATAAAGAAGATAATCTCGCAAACTCGCCGAGATTTTCAGGCAGTATATGAGTGTGAACATTGTGGTCATACAGAAGAAAGTTATGGGTATGATGATGAGTTCTTCCACAGGGAAGTCATCCCTAGTAAGGTGTGTGGAAAATGCGGTAAGAAAGCAGCGGATGACTATATTCCACAGACTACGAAATATCCTGATGGGATGGTAGTGTAATTTTAGGTTTGGATAAAATGGCACATTTACTACCACGCAAGATTAAAAAAGCTTGCAAGTCCTATATGGATAGTGTATCATTAAAAACAAGGTGGCTAAGGCATGCGCATACGCAATGTCAAGGGCGTGTGGACAGGTTTATACCCTATGAAGGAGATTATGACACTTACTATACAACTAAATATGGACAACTAATTTATGAGTACCTAACGTATGTAGTGGAATAATCAAGAGCGAAAAGCAGAAATAAGATACACAGTCAAAGCTAAATAGAAGAAATAAGTATGTACGCATATATAAACGAGAACACGGCAGAGTTAAGGACATGGCTAAGAAGTATAGACATGCTGCCAATAGATTATCCCGAGTGTGATGAACGCAGGGGATTGATTGCTCCTTACTACATAAGGCCTGGTATATCAGGAGAGGGGAAAGAATGGGTTATGTTTTACAGGGACGGAGAAGTCTTTGAAACAGACGATGATGCCGATGAGTACTACTTCTGTGAAACGGAAGATGAGTTCAAAGAAAGAGTGCTAGATTTAATAAAAAGTAGACAATGACACGAGAAGAGTTAATCGAAAAGGCAGCAAAGAAGTACTGCCAAGACAATATCCCCAACTTGCCACAGATGCACCTCACCATATCAACAGCATTCGAGGCTGGGCTGAATGGGCGGACGACAACCAAATATCAAAATTTGCAACAATTTAAACGAATAAATATGAAAAAGATAAGTAACGAACAGGAACTCTTTGAGTTGTTCTGCGACAAAGATAATTGTTTTGGGCAATATCAAGAACCGTTTCTTGAAATAGTCCATAATGAAGTTTGGGCTGCCAATAGACGTATGGCCGTGGCGGTAAAAGCTGAACTCGTTTCAGAAAAGCACCACAAGAGGAAATTGACAAAGAATATTGAATTCGGAACTCCATGCAATGCAAAAGTAACGCTTAAAGCCATTAAAGACGCACTCGCCAAGCTGCCGATGGTAGAAGAGGAAGACATGGAAGACGTTGATTGTGACGAGTGTGACGGCAGTGGGAAGGTAGAATGCGAATACATTGATAATAATGGTGCAACTCATGAGGTCACGGCTGATTGCCCAATATGCTTTGGCACAGGATATGTTGATGGTGCACCAAAGAAGACAGGGAAAATGATTGCCGATTTTAGTACACCGATAAAGCTTGGCGAGGCCTATTTCATGGGTTATAGGCTTGACATTCTCGCACAAGCGATGGAACTCCTAGGATTGGAAACACTTACCATGACACATCACGGAGGATATGGTATCGGGAAAGGGAGAGCATGCGAATTGCAGGCTGATGGGGTAAGGTTTCTGCTTGCGCCGATGCTTGCTGAAGACGTCCATAATGTGATAGAGATTGAAGTATGAAATAGGGGCGGTGCTGTGTCACCGCCCCTAAGGAGAGTTCCAAATGTTTAAATCACAAGTTGCAGTACAAAGTTAACGAATTATTTAATTATGGCAAAGAAAATGATTAGAACAATCTTAGCAATAGGCCTTTTGGCTGTGCTAGTCGGCTGTGAGCCGAAACCTTTCAAGGGTATTATCGTGTGCAAGGAGTACGTCAAGGCACACATGGACAACGAAGAGGCGCACGTCGTGGAAGAGGCCATGTTCGTGCCAAGAGTGCATTATGTACCACGCCCTAGGCGCGTACCACAACTCGTGCCGTCAGAGTGGAAGCTCTACGTGGCGAACAAGTACGCAGTCAGGGTGTTTTATGTTGACAGCATTACCTACACCAGACATCGCGTGGGGGAAAGAATAACAATGAAACAAAAGTAAGATAACATGGACAAAGAAACGTTTGAAAAGGCAAAAGAACTCTTTCAGGAAAGAGAAAAAATTAAAGAGTGCATCGACTTCTTGGAAGTCAACCGAAAGCGTCTTAGGTTGGTGGACGATAGTAATCACGATAACTATGTTGTAATTATCGACCAGAGGTTAATTGCAATGTTCGATATCACCGCTCACACTAGGTGTCGGGAAATTAAGGAAGATATAGACAATCTGTAAAACATGGACAAGAAAGTAATCGTACTCATGTCGCGCACATTCCCACTCGGCAGCAGCCGTGCTGGGGAGGAAACGGGGTTTAAGGCCAGTATTTCCGATGGTCGGAAGATACACACAATCCGCGACAACTTCGCCGTCTGGGCGAACAAACTAGATGCAATTAAAAAAGGGGGGCATGTGTTGTCGTTGCGCCAATGGGCGGGCAGACCATACAACTCTCCGCAAGTGGAAATCCTGCGCACTAAGGAGGGTGTAGGCTATCAGTCGACAATGATACGCTATGACCACAAGAACAATTTCATCGTGGCAAAAGTCGGCGACGCGTTTGTCCCAATCAACACGCTCGCGAAAAATGACGGCCTTTCGGTGGAGGATTTCAAGGAATGGATATTCGGGAAAAATCCGCAAGAAAGTAAGCTGTTCAAAGGCATAGTAATTCACTTTACGCCATTCCGATATTAGCGGGCGAAAGCTAAACATAGCGCGTTATGAGACACGAAGAAGACCGCATACAGATAGCTTGCGTGAATTGGTTCAGCCTGCAATATCCAAAACTCGCCCTCCTACTCCATCATTCACCCAATGGAGGCAAGCGCACGCGATTCGAGGCAATGGAGTTCAAGCGGATGGGGACACGAAGAGGATTTCCCGACTTGATACTCTGTTTCCCGTCAAAAGGGCATCACGCCTTATTCGTTGAAATGAAAACAAAGACAGGCAGGCAGCAACCATCGCAGAAGATTATGCAGAGGCAGCTTGAATGGGCAGGGTATAAGTATGCCATCTGCCGCTCACTTGAAGACTTTATCAACGAAATCAACGATTATTTGCGTTGAATTTTGTTAATTTGCAAAGAAAGAGTACCTATTGGGTACTCTTTTTCGTATATTTGTGATTTGATAAACTACGAGAACTTTCGTGAATATGAAGAGGTTGGAAGATAAACAAAAAAATGTGGACGCAAGACATGCTTTGCTCGCGCTGTCAGACATTGAACCGAATTTAGGGCAGTTGGAGGGATTGCCCTCAAACCCGCGCGACATCACCAAGGAGAAAGTGGAGATGTTGAAGCAAAGTGTCTTGCTAAATCCCCAAATGCTTTATTTACGTGGATTGATGGTCTATCCGCTCGATAACGGTCGCCACATTGTCTGTGGGGGAAACATGCGTTATCGTGCATTGTCTGAAATTGCCAAATTAACACCTGCAAAGGTAAATATAGCTTTGGGGTTTTGCTCGGGCTATGCCCAAAGAACGGCCGCAGAACGTACCATGTTGCGCGAACAGTGGGAAAGGTGGTTGTCTAGTCCACATAAAAAAGTACCATGCGTAATCATCCCCAAAGAAACGCCAATAGAACAACTCAAGGCTTACTCCATCATTGACAACAGCAGCTTCGGCAAGTGGGATTGGGATATGCTTGCCAATGAATGGGATGAAGCCCAATTGACAAGCTGGGGGGTTGACCTGCCTATATTTGACGGCGAGAACGGAAACAAGAGTGACAAGGACACGAGCGATGGAGGTGGCAATGGTTCCTCACCGACCTATGAGATAATCGTGGAGTGTTCAAGCGAAATTGAGCAGAAGAAAGCTCTTGGGCAATTGACGAGTAGCGGCTACAAGTGTCGAGCCTCGTCGATTTGAACCCGATAATTCCGAGTTGACAATAAAAATGAAACGACATGGGAAAATACAATAAGACACTAGTCAATGAAATGTCAAGATGGGTTGAAGAACACGGCCTCATCGAGTATGGGGGTGCGCTCTTCAAGGACTTCTGCAAGGTCTTCTCAATCGACAATAAGACATTCTACCATTGGATGGACAAGCCAGAGTTCAAGGAGGCCATAACCAAGGCACGAGAGGTGTTCAAGCAAAAGGCCTCGCACGAATTGTCCACCTCACTGTTTGAGGTGGCGCGTGGGTATTCCAGAGAAGAGACAGAAACAGAATACATCCCAAACGCCAAGGGCGAGGCTACCATCAAGAAGATGAAGAAGAAGACGGTGTACTACCAGCCTAACGTAGCCGCCGCCATCTTCCTGCTTACCAACATTGACCCCGACCACTATCAAAACAAACAGCGCGCGGATGTCGCCATCAAGAAACAGGAGGACGACAAACCTTTGACGCTTGAAGAGGTCAACAAGGAGCTGGAACGATTGAGAAAGTTTGACGTCGAAGACGAAAACAAGGAAGAAACGCAAGGAGAATGAAAAATGGAAATGTCGAGGTAAGGCGTAGAATGTTGGAATTGAGGCAGGCGAAACTAAAACTCGAAGCCCCAAACAAGTTCTCATGTTTCCTCGGCTACGCCAACCCCAAATATGAGATGGAGTGGTTTCACAAAGTTGTCGCGGAGGGTTGTCAGTCACTTTTGGAGGGGAAGATAAAGAACCTCATGGTGTTCATTCCGCCTCAGCATGGCAAATCCGAGATAATCTCGCGTAATTTCCCTGCATGGGCACTGGGTAGAGACCCCGACTTGAAGATTGTCGGTAGTTCATACTCGGCTGACCTTGCCGAGCAGTTCTCGCGCTCCATACAGCGTACGATAGATAGCAAGGAATACCAAGCGATATTCCCCAACACCTACCTAAACGGCTCGAATATCCGTACCGACACCAAAGGCTATCTGCGTAATGTCGACATCTTCGAGACCGTGAACCACCGAGGCTTCTACAAGGCGGTGGGCGTAGGCGGTTCTCTCACGGGAACTCCAGTGGACATCGCCATTATCGATGACCCCGTCAAGGATGCAAACGAGGCCAATTCAACGACCTATCGGCAAAGGGTGTGGGATTGGTACAACACGGTGCTCTCGACACGCTTGCACAACAATTCCAAGCAGCTATTCATCATGACGCGGTGGCACGAGGACGACCTAGCAGGACGTATTTTAAAGGCCGAGCCGCAAGACTGGACGGTGCTGTCCATCCCTGCAATCTGCGAGCAAGAGGGTGATGGTGACATCGGCTCACCGCGACATATAGGCGAGGCCTTGTGGGAAAACAGACACTCATTAAATAAGCTTTTGAAACAAAAGGCGCGTGCACCGCGTGAGTTCTCGGCACTATACCAACAGCACCCGACAATTGAGGGTGGTAACATCGTCAAGCGTGATTGGTTCAGGCGAATATCAATGGCTGAGTTCACTTCCATGCGCTTTAATGAACCCATGCACTTCTATCTCGATACGGCGTACAACAAGAAGAAAAAGGGGCAGGACAACGACCCTAGCGGAATATTGGCCGCATGCCGCATCCGCAACAATATATACCTCTATGACGCGCAGCAGGTGTGGAAAGAGATGCCCGACCTATTGCGCTTTTTGCCCGACTACATCGCAGCACACGAGGGTAACAAAGAAAGCATATTGCACATTGAGCCAAAGGCTAACGGCATTAGCGTGGTGCAGATGCTGCGCGAGATTTCCACACTAAATGTCAAGGAGACCCCCACCCCGACAGATGACAAGGAAGTGCGGTTCCGTGTTGTTTCTCCTCGCATCGAGTGTGGGCGCGTGTATATTGTAGAGGGGTCGTGGAATGAAGACCTCTTGAACCAAGTGTGCGGTTTCCCGTCGATGCCCCATGACGAGTTCGTAGACATTCTGGGGTATGCAATCAATGACCTATACGATGAAGACGAGGATATAGACTACAATGCCTTAGACAAGGGAATGTTTGGATTATAATAACGATAAAAATAGATATATCATGGTATTGTTTGATTTATTTCGAAATTACATGAACGCCTTGATTGGACGCAACCAAGAGTTCGAGCAGCTACTTGCCGCCAAGGACATTTCCGCGGTCAAGGACAAGATGAGCAATCGGTTTGACGCGATTGTGGAGGCGGTGCAGGAGTACGATGTCAGCACGCATCAGATTATGAAGCGTGAGGATAAGATTGTAACCGACAAGAACGGCAATTTCAAAAGGCTTGAAAAGGTATGGAAACTGCCCATCCCCTACCAGCCGTTCATCAATGAGATTGCCCTCGTCTTTCTCTATGGCCGTCCCGTCAAGTGGACGCAATTGTCAGAGGGTACGGACAACGCCTTTAAGGCATTCCAAGACACGTTGAAGAGGCTGCGTTTTGACAGCAAAATTAGGCAATGCAAGCGCATCGCAGGAGCGGAGACCGAAAGCGCGATGCTATTTCGCGTTTTCAAGGGTGATGACGGTAATCCCGATGCACAGATACGCGTGTTGGCAGCGTCCAAGGGGGACGAAATCTTCGTGCGCAGAGACCAATACGAAAATATCTTGTCCATCGCATGGGGGTATTACGTCAAGGAAGAGAAAGAGCAGGTAAACTATCATTTCGACATCTTCACCAAGGATGTCATATACCGCTGTGCCAAGCGGTCGCTAGGTTGGGATGTGCTGAAAGAACCAAACCTAATCGGTAAGATACCAATCATTCTTTTTCAACAGGACAAGGAGTGGAAAGGGGCGGAAACACTTATTCACCGAGAAGAGTACATTGCGTCACGCACGGCCGACACTAACGACTATTTTGCCGACCCCATCGCCATCATGGACGCGGACATCATCAAGAACGTACCCGACAAGAAAGATGCTGGCAAACTGCTTATCACAAACGGTAAGGATGGTGTCGACAAGGCAGCCAAGTACCTCACTTGGGACAATGCCCCGCAATCGAAGAAAGATGAAATCGAGTGGCTGCAAAACCAAATATTGCAGAAGACGTTCACACCCAACATCACCACCGACACCCTTAAACAAGTGTCCCAACTGTCAGGCAAGGCACTGCGTACGGTCATGATGCTTGCCGACATCAAGGCTGCTAAACACAAGGAGACGCACGATGAACTGTTAGACCGCACGGCATCACTCGTTACCGCCATCATTGGCAACGTGCTGGATGTTCGATTGCATACGGAGTGTGAAGCATTGAAAGTCGGGCATGAGTTCCAAGAGCCGTTCGGAGAAGACGTAGCAGATGCGCTCAATAACGTTATCCGCGCCGTTGACGCTGGCATCCTGTCCTCGGAGACGGGCATAGAACTCAACCCCCTCATCAAGGACGCGCACCGAGAGATTGAGCGCATACAAGCCGAGGCCGAGGAGCGCAGGAAAATGCAGGAGAATATCTTCGGTGGCGGTGAAGACGGTGGTGCAGGCACGGCTAACGCAGGAGAAGAGGGAGAGGACGAATAATCCATATTGACACATCCCTATGGACAAAAGACAACAACTTTCTGACAAGAAGAAGTCAGCGGTGCTGCGCATTCAAAGGACGGAAGCGTACGCAGAGAGGGTGAGATTGCTGTTTGCCAAGACGGTGAATGACATCCTCGCACTCAACAAGTCCATGCCCAAACTAGAAGAGGGCGTAATGTACTCGTTTGACGGGACAAATGACAAGATGCAGAAAGAGGTCGAGATGCTGCTTCGTCGTCTAGCATCAACTGTCACAACAGCTATCCGTAACGGCATCAACCTTGAATGGGAGGAGGCCAACGTGGAGTGCGACAAGTTCATTGCTTCGCTTTTCGGCAAGAAAGTGTTGTCTAGCCCCGAGTTCTCGGCATGGGTCGATAGGAACACTTCTGCACGTGACGCTTTCACCAATCGTGCAGACAAGGGGCTGGGATTGTCCGAGAGGGTGTGGAAGTCCGTTAAACAGTTGCGCGAGGAAATGGAAGTAGCCATGACGGTTGCCATTGGTGAAGGTGATAGTGCTAGTTCCATGTCGCGCAAGGTGCGAGAGTACCTCAATGACCCCGAGTTGATGTTCCGTAGATTTCGTTACAAGGCTGGAGAAAAAGAGGTGGTGGACAAGGACACGGGCGAGATAACGAAAGTGCCCGTGTACGGCAGGAAGTGGAAAAAGCGTGTCAAGGACGAATCTACGGGCAAGTACCGATGGGTTGATTACGACCGTGACAGCTACAAGACGGGAGCAGGCGTATATAAGTCCTCCGCTAAGAATGCTATGCGCGTAGCGCGCACGGAAACGAATATGGCATATCGGCAGGCCGACCATCAGCGATGGCAGAATATGGAATTCGTGTTGGGGCAACACATCGAGTTGTCACGTAACCATCCCAAGAGGGACATCTGCGACGATTTGGAGGGCGATTACCCCAAGGACTTTATATTTGACGGGTGGCATCCGCAGTGTTTTTGCGTCTGCACACCCATCTTGGTCGATTGGGAGGAGCAGCGCAAGGTCTTCCGCGCCAAGTTAAAGGGCGAAACATACACCCCTAAGGGGAAGCGCATAACCGAATGCCCCGACAACTTCAAGTCGTGGGTCAGCGACAACAAGGAGAAGATACATGTGGTGCGCAAGAGCGGGAAAGAACCGTATTTCATCAAGAATAATGCCGCCAAAATTGACGGCATCATACACCCCGATAAGGCAGCATCGGCCAAAGCTGAGGTTCACAACATGGAGGTTGCACAGAAGTACGCCAATAAGATGCTGGACTACACCCAAAAGAACCACCCGAACATGGACACCTCCAAGCTGCAAGATGCCTTGAAATCGGGAAACAGCGCGCTTATCTCCAAGGAAGCGCAGGCGGTTAAGGTCTCCGCACAAAAGAAAACAGCCCAAATAAAGAAGCAGGCAGACCATGTGTTGAAGATGGCTAAGGGTTATAATGAGGTGGATTTCGCCCCATTGGAAAAAGCCATTATGGGCGGAAATGTCAGGGTGATAAAGGCTGCCACTAAACAAGTTGGATTGGCAGCGTCTGCGATGAAAAAACAAGAAGCGGATTTGGAAAATATCATTCCTAATGTGCACCACTGGCACAAAACTTTCTCAATAGGCGAGCTATCACAGGTTAAGGCTGCCGTAGAGAATACGCTGAACAAATGGTTGACTAAGTACGGATACAAGAGTTGGGATGAAGCCCCGAATGAACATAAAAAGAACAAACTGATACAAGAGGTGTCTTCTTTGGTTAGCGGGAAGAAACACCCTACTTGGGAGGTAGCAGAAAAGGCTTATCAGAAGAAACTGGGCGCAGTTCAAGATGCTCTTGCGCTTGAGGAATTGATGAACAAGCTAAATGAGCATAAGGAATTCCTGAAAGGAAGTAAGACCAAATCAAGCATATATAAGGGGTACATTGCAGCCCTCGACAAGGCCATCGCAGATAAGGACACCATCAAAGGTATCGCCATCTTGGAACAACTTGAAGCAAAAAAGGTGTCCCTAGAGGCTAAGAAAAAAACAAAGGAAAACATCTTCAAGGAGATAAAGTCGACCAATAACACCCTTCAAAAGGAACACATATCTAAGGGGATGAAGGGTAAAGAGCTGATATCCAAAATAATGGAAATGACGAATACGACGGATACAGAGGAGGCTGAATCTTATTTCGAGGCTGTGCGCGGATTTAGTTTTCAATGGGACTACGAAATTAGACAGGTGCAATCGGGCAATAGCGTGGTATCGCGTCACGGTCATTCAAATGAAGAAATACTAAAAAAGGCGCGAGATTTAGAGAAATTCATTGCTAAAAGCCCACAGTGGGATGGTGGGACAACGTATCGAGGGATGACACTATCAAACCTAGAATTGGAAGCATTGCGTAAAGAGTTGAAGAATGGGAAGGGAAATATGCAGGGAAGTGCCTCTTGGAGTACAAGGGAAAGTGTCTCTCGAAACTTCTCGGGGGCTCATCTTGGCGAATCCTCTCCTGTCTATGGCGATGTGAAGAATAATAAGGTGATGCTTGTCGCACATAAGCACAAAAAAGCGACAAGTATCAGACACTTGTCGCGCTTCTCATCCGAGGACGAGGTATTGACCTCTATGTTTTGTCGTTATAAACTTGTCGCCGAAAGGAAAGAGGGAAGCTATATCATCCTCGAAGTAGAAGCCACATAAGTAGGTAATACCCTCTGGCGAAAGTATACGGCAGCGGTTGTAATGTCAATATCCGCCCCCTTACAATAGATGGCGAATAACCACGCTAATAGTGGTGTGGTTATTTCAAGATTAGCCCCACCAAGTCCTGCCTCCAAGTATGCCTTAATGGCATTTTCTTCCTCTTGGGCGTTATAGTAGGTAACGTATGCCCACTCAGCCTCCCAAAATAGGAATGCGTACATTGTATTGGACATTTCGGAGGGGAATGTCTCCTCACCCCGATAGAATTTACACTTTTTTATAAGTTCATTTTTTACCATATCATACTTTAATGTTCGTTGTGTCTCTTCCTAATCAACTCACCCAATCGCACGATGCATTTCTTGTTCTCGTACACCCCTGAATGGAGTAGTACCTGCGTTATCGTGCGATAATGCGCGCCTACATCCTCGCGCGTCAACACACTATACATCGCTAATACCGAGCCGAAATAGAAGTCCGACTGCCCGTTTCTCGGCTCTTTTAAGTGCAAATGCACCACTTTCGCCTTATATTTATTATTCATTATTGCTTTATTGAGGCTGCCCGTGCGCACTCATATAACGCACAGACAGCCAAGTTATTATATTCCAGCCCAGCATTGGGGCGTGTATTCGTCTTCGTCTACCTCATTGGCGAGTATCTCCTCACTTCCATGCATGAAGTCTTCGCGCGACACGCTCTCATCCAAGATAGCGCGCATGATTAGGTCTGCGTGAAAGAGACTGTATCGCTGTTCTAATAGCGCGCCTAGCTTGTCCATTTCCGAATTTGTCATGATTGTATAGCATTGTGGGGATGGGCGATTATCCCACCCCCGATTAATATTATTGTTTTCTCTTATTCCCGCTCTTCTTAGGCAGCACCCAACCCCTTTGTTTGGCTACCGCTTGGTTGAATTTCGCCCAGACAGCCTCATCTAAGAACTCGAAGTGCATCGTGCCTTTTTTAAAAGCCTTGACGCGGAAGAAGCCCCATTCGAACCACTCCCCGTAAGGTATCTTGCTTTCATAGATAAGTCCGTTCAAAGGCCTGATGCTATTATAATCAGTACCCGTGATATAGCACAAGGCCTTTACGACATCTATAACTTTTGTTTCATTGCTGCTATAACTTAACGTTACGTAGTCTCGTGGCCACCGCGCATCGTAGCTTGTCATGTACGGCACGATGAACTTGCGATTGACCATATAATTGGCATTTGTCTTCCACTTCTCCCCAGCGGTCGAATTTTCGGCCGATAACGAGCAGATGAGGTCGAAAGCCTCTAACAAGGCCTTATCCATACGCTGCCCAGTGGTCTGCATTACCATGTTGAGCACCTGATATATATTGTGCATTGTGAATGGCACCTCAACTTGCTTCTCAATGAAGCGGTTTAGCTGCTCACGTAAGCCATTCGTGGCGTACTTCTCCATGTTGAGCTTATCGAAGATGATGCGCCAATAATATCTCTGCATCTGCTTTTTGTACTGCTGGCGTGTCACGTGTATGTGCTTCCCATCGGAGCTGTACGCACCGAACTCTATCGGCAGGTAGTGTGCGCGTGTGCGGTCTCCGTCGTCGAAGCGCGCCATGTCGTTAATCTTATTGGCGGCTGCCATCGTCTCGTCAAAGAGTTTGACGGCCGAGACATAGCGGTTAACGAGGTCACGCACAAGGTTATATTGCACCAACCCCTCGGTTTGGTTGGCGTTAAGCATGTCGTCCTCGGACGTGAACATATAGTTGTCAAACTCGGCATCGCCCTCGCCTGCCTTATACAGTTTTATCATCGCCACCTCCACGTTGGTCCTCCGCTCGGCCGTGTCAAACACACGACCTAGGTATTCTTTATGCCCATTCGCCTCTATCAATTCCCCGAATTTTAGGCTCTCCGTGTCGTACCTGCGTGTGTTGGCATCATTACACAGCGCGATAATCACACATCCTGCGGGTGCGATTTCGTATGCGTGCATGATGTGCTTCATGCCTGCGGAGAATGGGGGGTTCATCACTATGTAGTCGATGTGGCTCACCTGCTCGGCCGTTACGGACAAGAAGTCCTCGGCCAACAGTTGGCACTCGCCCGCCAAGAGTTTTTGCAGATGTCTGTCTTTCTCGCATGCGATAACTTCGCCTACACCATTTTCTTTCAGCCAGCGGACGATATTACCGCTGCCTGCCGACGGCTCAAGAATTGTCTTACCGATGATGTTTTCCCCCATCATCATTGTGTTAATCACCTCTTCAGGTGTCGGATAAAAGTCCGAATTGTCTGTGAATAATCTCATATTGCGTTGAATTTAAATAAAGTACTTGTTGGGTGTCTTTTATAGCGCAAAAATACTACATATTTTTAAAATATGCAAGGTTTTAGCGACTTATTTCAAAGCAGAATATACAAAACCTACGTGAAACACCCACTATAAAAGCATTTTCCATATAGTTAAAAATACGAAAATCGAGATACTTATTGAGTATCCATTCTTTTTATTCGCTATTTTTGCTTGAAAATTATACAAACCAAAATAAGTATGAACAAGAAACTACGTAAGACCTTGTCCGAGAAGTGCAAGGACATGGGATTAACAGACAAGGCATTGGACGAACTCAGCGAATTGGGTTCACAAGGCCTTGAAGAGGACGCCTCGGAAGAGGACGTCGCTGCAAAAGCGGATTTGCTCGTGCCTTATGCAAAGGCGATGCAAGGGGAAATCACGAGAAAGACGAGCAAAAATCGCAACCAGCCTAAACCATCAAGCAAGGATGGCGACGGTGGGGGTGATAACGAAGGCAATGATGACAAGGACGTGCCCGAATGGTTTAAGAAGCAGATGGAGACGGTAAACAAGAAGATTTCCGATTTGGAGACAGAAAACCAGACCCTAAAAGCGGAGAAGACCAAAGCGGAGCGAAACAACATCATTGCCGAAAAGGCCAAGAAGCTAGGGCTGCCCCAATCATTGGTTAGTCGCATGTCATTCGCTGACGATGCGGATTTAGACAAGGAGTTGGAGGCCGTCAAGCAGGATTGGGTCAACAGCAATCTGATGCCCAAAGGCGCGGCATTGGAGACGGGCAAGACGGAAGAGGCCATGAAAGCTGATGCCAAGGCTTGGGCTGAAAGCTTGCCCAGCAAGTAATCATTTTTTGTTTCACCCTTTAAATTCGAATGTAACATGGCAATTGAATTTGAAAGAACCCACCTCTCGGGCAGCTTCCCCTCCATTTGGCGAGGCGAATGCAAGATACTGCCTGGCGGCTTCAAGCCCGAGCAGCAGCTCCCCATAGGGACATTGCTTAGGCGTGGTACGCCCATCAAGGTGGATTTCGAGAAGATGACAGCCGCGGTGTGCAAGACGGCTACCATCCTCAAAGGCGGTACGACTACCGCTCCGCGCGTTCCCAAGGGGCATCTGTTCACCGTTGGTGACACCATCACTAAGGTTGGAGCATCAACCGCAGCCCCGACAATCAAGTCCATCGACACTACCAATGACGCGTACGACACGCTTACGTTATCAGCCGCCTATACGGGATTGGCCGAGAATGACGTGATTGTGGAGGGTACGGAGCTGCAAGGCGGCTCGTCCAGCCCGAAGTACATGCCTAATGCGGTAGTAGGTGCGGACAAGGAGTTTAACGGCAGGGGCATCCCCACCATCGATGCGGCCTACGAGGCGGTAGTCCTCTACCCCAGCCTCGCATGTCCCGTTATCGCAGATTGGCTCAACGGCATCTGCATGAAGTATAACCCGAACATCTTGTTCATCAAACAGTAATGCAAGTTATGGCACAATTCACTTTTAGCTCCGTATTCGGCGAACTCACTAAGAACGTGCAGGTACGCTTTGACGCAATCAGCGAGCTTAACAAGCGGCTGTTTGACAACATCATTTTCGAACGGTTCCTCAAATGGGATGTCCCGACAGTCGGGCTGAACTTCGAAGAACTTATCGGGCAGTACAATTTGACCGTGGCCGCCCCCACCATCGGGGAGAACTCGAAAGAGGCCATCCTTGGCACTCACGGGCTGGACACCTTGAAAGAGGTCGTCCTCAACCACGCCATCACCCTACCCCTCACCATTCAGGACTACCGCAAGGTTCTCCAAATCTTGGACAGCAAGTCATTGCCCGACAAGGTGAAGACGCAACAGCTGGTAGACCTCATGTGGGGCAACGTGCAGAACGTGGTGCGCTCCGTGTTGGGTAAGCTGGACATGATTTTCCTCGGTGCGCTCTCCAATGAGGGCAAGTTCGAGCTGGACGCCACGACCAACCCCGAGGGCGGTGTGCGTGGCTCTATCAGCTATAATCAGCCCAAGGAGAACATCGCGAAGTCGAAGACCGATTGGACGGCCGCCAATATCGACACCGTGGACTGCTTCGAAGACATTCAGGCAATCATCGACGTGGCGCAAGACAAGGTTGTCTTCGGCAAGGCTCTCCTCGCCCCGTCTCTCATCTCCTACATGTGTAGGTCGAAAAAGATGAAGCAGATGATACACGGCACGGACAAGTCTTCGCGCATCGTGCAGCTGCGTGACATCAACGCGTACATGGAAGAGAACGGCTATCCAGTCTTCGAACCCATGCGTCGCCAAGTTGTCATTCAAAACGGCACGGTACGCACGCCCTACAATCCATGGAATGAGAAGAACATCGTCTTTGTTCCAGACGGCCAACTTGGCGTAGTCAAGAATGCATGGGCGAACAACGAGTTGAAACCCGAGAACGGCGTCGCCTACTCCAACTACGGACGCGTGCGCGTATCGCAGTGGGGCGTTGGCGAGACACAGGGTTCGAACGGCGTTGAGTTCACTAAGGCGGAGGTGCTGGCGCTTCCCGTCATCACGGAAATGAACGGAATCTACACCCTCAAAACGCAGAACTAGCCCATGACCAACCTCGATGCGACAAAAAGTTTGTGTAACGCCATCGTTAACACATTCTACCCCGATAACGCGACCGTTAGGTTCGTGCTTGCGAGCCACGGAATATCGCCCGATGGCGAGGCCACGCCGACAGACAAGGAATTGTTCTGTACGGCCGTGCGGCTCGTCATGGGCTTTGTCGAGAGCAGCCGTTCCGAAAACGGTGTATCGACGGCCGTGCGCGAGGACGCGATACGGAACAGCATCAAATATTGGTGTGGCGTTTATGGAGTTGACGTAGACGAGGTATTGGGCGGTGAAGCTACGACTATTGAGGATGGCACACACTTATGGTAATATGATGGTATGAGGACAAACGGAACTCTAAGGTACGAGATGCCCAATGGCGGAGGGTTGAATGAGTGGGGCGAGGTGGCCGACACCGCGCAGAGCGCATGGAGTGCGCCCATCCCTTGTTCAATCAAGACCAATTCGGACACTCGTAAGGGAAAGTACGAGGACGGTGAGTTTCGCCAAGCGTCTTTCCTCATCTTGGTTGAGGTCATGCCTTTTCCGCACGTCCGCGTCAAGTTGGAGCGTCACGGAGAGGAACTGGGCGAATACCGAGTGTTGAGTTCCGAGCCTCTTACCACCGTAGGACGCACACAGATAATGGTATAGGCAATGGCAGGGAAGTCACCGACAAGCGGGAAGTACAAAGGCGCGTTGGTCAATAAGACTAACGTCTTGAAACTCCAAAAGGGCTTGAAGATGAAGCTCGCGGACATCGCCAAAGCCCTTATCGAGCAGCTCACCTACATTGGTGAAGAGTGTGTGCGCATAGCGCGTGAGAATGGCAGCTATAATGACATTACGGGCAATCTTCGGTCGTCAATCGGGTACATGGTGCTCCAAGACGGCAAGCCCGTCAAGCAGGGTATTCCAAAGCAGTATGGCGGCAAGGCGGGCAATGGCGCGCAGGGCGTGACCGCTGCGGAAAACCTATTGAAGAAGCTGCAAGCGCAATACCCGCAGGGCATTGTACTGATTATCTGCGCTGGCATGCGCTATGCGGCCTACGTTGAGAATATCTACCATAAGGACGTGTTGACAACGGCCGACTTAAAGGCGCAGAGCCTTTTGAAAGACCTCATGCAAGATATGAGTTTGGGTTATGGTTAAGACAGAACAACAGATTGAGCGGGACTTCTATTCTTTCATCAAGGATAGTCCGCTGGGAAAAGCAGTCAAGGGCGGGGTGTACCGCTCCGACATGCGCCCCGACAACGCGCACACCGAGGATTTGGTTGTCAAATTCCTAGCGGGGCTTGACGAGCAGGTGCAGTCTGGTGTTGTCATCGTCAACGTCTACGTCCCCGATGTCCCCTATCAGAAGACCGCACGAAAGGTCAGCGACAAAGCGCGTATCGGTGAATTGCAGGCATTGATACAATCGTTTGTTAACGATAACGCCAATACCGAGTATCGCATGCAGACGGACGTGTCGCCGACCACAATGGCGGTAGAGGGCGTGGAACAACACGTTGTGTACGCAAGAATTAGATTTTATAGGTTATCATCGTAAAAAGTATAAGATTATGACAAAAGAAAGCATTATCATGTCGTGGTCGAAGTGTAAGGTTGAAGTTGGCAAGACGGGCGCAAATGACGCAATGGCGACTACGCTCAAGTCGGTTGGCATCATCAACGACAAATCTACCACGATTTCGGTTGAAGATGGTGAGAAACTCACGGCTAAGGCGTCAGGTGGCGTCGTGGTAGCCGAGGAAGAGGGCGAGCCCGTCATCACCATCACCACGCGCGTTAAGGAGATGGATTTCGAGACCGAATCCATGTTTACGGGCGCGACCATTGACACGCCGAAAAAGGAACTCACGGTCAAGTCGAACGTGGTTTCGGATTACTTCTCGGTCAAAATCACGCCTAAGAATATCGGCGCGACGGGCATCAAGGCTAGAAAGACACACGTCTCGTTCAAACCTGGTTCGTCGGAGGAAGAGGGTCAATATGTCGACCTCTCTTTCAAAATCCTAGCGTGTGACGACGGCGAGTTGTACAAGAAATTCAAGGTGGCTGCGTCCGATTGGTCGTAGCGGATTGTCGCAAGGATACATTTTTCTTCATTTGGTTTATTTGGTTGACGGCTGGAACAGACAGCCCCTTGCGGTAGGGAGGTTAGACCGCTTATTGGGGATTAGGATTAGAGGCAGGCTGTTACGCTCATGACGGCAGCTCGCGGGTTCAACTCCCGCATCCCCACCAAACAATTAGTAAACGAATGATGGAACAAATACAGACGATAGAGGGAAAGGTAGCGGCAGCTATCCTTGAAAAGAATATAGGGAGCATCGAGATAGGCGGTAAGACGTATGAAATCGCACCTCCGTCGGTGGGCACTCTCATCCTCGTGTCAGAGTTGGTGTCAACGCTCCCCATTGTCGAGCGCGTGCCTAATGAGAAAATATTCAACTCCGTATTACACCATGCACGCCACTTCAAGGCCTTGGGCGACATTTGTGCTGTTCTCATCCTTGGCGCCAAAGGCTTGACCGAGGAGGTGGAGGAAACTCACGAAAGGCGCGTGTGGGGCATCTTCAATAAGAAATACACCATCAGACGCACCATTGACCGACAATCGGAATTGGCGCGCCTAATATTGGAGGAGGTGCGCCCCTCTATACTCTTTGATGTCATTGTTAAGCGACTTAAAGATATGGAGTTAGGTAGTTTTTTCTCAATTACCACTTCCCTAAGCGAGGCAAACATTCTAAAACCAACAAGGGAAGTGGTCTAAACGACAGCATTTGGGCTACGGTATTAGGCATCGCGAAGACATTCGGCATCACCGACAAGCAGGCCTTGTACGACATCAGCTATCAGAATGCCATACTATACAGCAGCGCGATGCCGATGCCCAAGGATGAGGACAACGACGGAGACGCTCTACCGTACGATGAGGCCAAGGATGCTAATAACCCAGACCTATTCAATGATTTTGCAGACGAAGAGACTATAAGAGTATGAACAACAACACGGACGGCACATTATACATCGGCACCGCTATCGACATGTCGGGGGCGGAAGCAGGCGCGAAAAGGCTAGCAGAGATTGCAGAGGAAATGGGGCAAGAGGTTGGCGAGCAGGCGAAGCGCATGCACGACCTATTGACCGACATCCCTACCGTCAATATCGACGTGGTGAGCAATGCAGCCTCAACACTGGACACCATACAGCAGGGCTTTGATGAGGTAGACCGCGTGGTCGATGCCAACAAGTCCGCCATCCGTGAATTGGAAGAGGAATACAAGAGGCTTGGCACGGCGGCTAATAAGGCAGCCCAAAAGGGCGACGCAAAGCAGATGCAAGGCTATCGCCAAGAGCGCGACGCTATACGGCAAGTCATCGAAACGCGTAAGAAAGTCATCGCGGAGGCGGAAAAGACCGCAGACTCTCTCGCTAAGGTTGAACAGCGCATGAGGGCTGAGGCCGAGCAGGCGCAGAAAGCCGCATCGCAACATGTTTCCCTGCGCGGGCAGATACGTGCCCTAAGGGAAGAGATGGCCACATTGGTCGCCAATGGCATTGACCAACAGAGCGAGGCTTATAAGCGTCTTGTTAGCGAACTTGGCCGCCTAACGGACATACAGGGCGACATTCAAGCGCAAGGAAAAGTGTTAGCCAATGACGAGCAGCATATAGCAGGCCTTATACAGGGATTGGGAGGGCTTTCGGGCGCATTCTCCGCTGCACAAGGAGCGGTGGGTTTGTTCGCAGGCGAAAATGAGGAACTCAACAAGATAATGCTGAAAGTGCAGTCACTCATGGCCATCACGATGGGATTGCAGCAGGTGCAGCAGACGCTGAATAAGGACAGCGCATTTTCATTGGTTACGCTTAACGGACTAAAACAATGGTGGAATAAGCTAACGGCGGAGGGTACGGTGGCGCAAGTAGCCGAGACGGCAGCAACAGAGGCCAACACGGCAGCCGCTGCACAAAATGCAGCCGCCAACACTGCTGATGCAGCGTCTAAGGAGGCAGTGTCGACAGCATCGGGTCAAAGCGCAGCGTCACAGACGGCAGACACGGCCAATAAGGCGGTTAACACCGTGGCAGCAGGAGCTAATGCCAAAGCAAATATCACGTTGGCGGGCACGTTCCGCACGTTAGGCCTCGCCATCAAGTCCATACCCGTGTGGGGCTGGATTGCAGCAGCCGTGGCTGCAATCGCGACGGCCGTAGGTGTATTAGCCACCAAATCCGCCTCGGCAAAGAGAAAGGCAACGGAGGCCTACGACGAAGCAATTAAGAAACAGGAAGAGTTCAATAAGGCGGTGGCTGAAAAAGTCGCCGACCAAATAACCATATACAATAAGCTTAGCCGTGAGTACAAAGCTCTTGGCGGAAACCTAAGCGCACAGAAGAAGTTCATCAAAGACAACCAAGACGCTTTTCATGGCTTGGGCGTGCAGATTGGCAATGTCAACGACGCAAACAACTATCTCATCGCCAAATCCAAGGACGTTGTGGCCGCATTGATGGCGCAGGCTCGTGCAGCAGCGGCGTTCGATATGGCTAAGCAAAAGCAGAAAGAGCTCATCGAATTACAAAACAACCCCATCAAGCCAAGGGAGGTCTCACGCAAGACCATAGGTTACTCGTCGGGTTCTATAACAGGCGTTAACACGTACTTGACAAACAAAACCGACGAGCAGTACAAGAAAGATAAGGAGCGCGCACGAAAGGAGGCCGAGAAAGAGCGCAAGGACGCAATTACAGCCAAACAAAAGGAGCTTGCCGACCTCATCAAAATTCAGGACGAGAGTAACAAAGCATACTCTGACAGCATGAAGAAGACCAACGTCAAGGCTTATAATGGCAATGGCGGTAAGAGTGGTAAGGACGACAAGTTCGACAAGGAAAAGTCCTTGGCGCAAATTAAGGCTGCTAACGATGAATGGGTGGCAGCCGTGGAGAAATACGAGCGCGATGCCACCGACAAGGTGAACGAGCATGCCTTGAACGTCCGTGAAGACGGACTGGAAAAGGAATTAGAGCAGATAAAGGCCGACACTGCGAAGAAAAAGCAGGCGTGGGAAGACCAGCTGCGACAATTGGCCGAAGTGCGCATGAAGTCCATGAAAGAGTTGTACATGGCGCGCAAGGGGGCTACCGAGAGCGGTTGGGCAAAGTCGGAAACGGGCAAGAAGACGGCCGAAGACCACATGAAAGACCTGCTGGAAGACAAGAAGATAAATGCCGAGTACTATCGTGTGCAGAACAACATTGTCGAGCAGGGAGAAAGGCAATTGGCAGAGGTGCGCCAAAAGCATGCCGACGCTATGGTGGAGCAATACGGCACGACCGCACAGAAGTTGGAGAAATTGCAGCGCGAGTGGGAGAAGAAGATGGCGGACGTGCCGCCTGAATATGCCAAGAACGCATCCAAGCAGATGAAAGAGGCCTTGGCCAAGCTGGCATCAGAGGATTTCAAGCAGTCCATTAATTGGGAGGGCGTGTTCGGCGACCTTTCCAAACAGTCGATTTCCGCCTTGGCTCACACCCGCGACAAGGTGCAGGCCTACTTCGAACAGAATAAGGGCAGTATGTCGGGCACGGAGATAAAGGACTTCCAAGAGGCACTGCGCAAGATGGAGGACGAGATAGCCAACCGCAATCCGTTCACCGCGCTGCATAAGAGCCTAGACGACATCGGTCGCTCAAAGGTCGAGTTCACCAACGCCATGTCCGAATGGAAGACGGCACAAGACGAGTTGACGGCGTCACAACAAGAATATAACGAAGCCTTGTTCAATCGGACTATCATCCAACAGCAGGTCGACGACGGCAAACTATTGGCGTTTGGCAAGGAGATGGTAGAGGCAAACGAAAGGCTTGTGGCAGCCGAGAACAACCGTGCGAATGCACAGGAAAGGGTCTTGTCAGCCGAAAGGCGTACTGTTAACGCGCGTAACGGTATCACCAACGCATACCGCATGTTCGCCTCCAACCTCCGTAATGTTGGCAATGTAGTGAATAAGGTTGGGGCGCAAGCCAAGAACCTCGCCTCTGTATTCTCAGCCGATGTCTCGGCAAGCATTGCCAAGGCACTAGACTTCACCAATGAGGTGTTTGATGCGACCTCCTCCGTCATCCATTCCATCGGTGATGTTGGCAAGGGTGTCGCTTCGGGCGTGGAAAAGGCCGTATCGGCAGCAGCCACGGGTGCAACCACCGCAGCAGCCACGGGTGCAACTGCCATATCGACCATTGAAAAGGCATCGGTTATCCTTGCGGTTATCTCGGCAGCCTTGCAGGTGGCTACGGCAATTGCCAACCTCTTCAATAACGACGACAGCAAAGAAAAGGAGATAGGCAGGCTGCAAGAGCGTATCGACCAGCTACAATGGGAGTTGGACAACGCCGAGGCCGTACGTCTACAAAAGAATACGGGCGATGCCATAGAGCGATTGAAACAAGCATATCAAGAGGCCACCGTAGAGGTCAACAACATGTATGGCGCAATCAGTAGGGGGCATGGTGTTAGCGGATTGGTCAATATGCTTGTAGAAAGGGCAAGGCGTGACGTAATAGCGTACCAAAAGACAGTTGAGAAGCTTACTGACACGTATGTCCAATTGGATTATACCGCGAACAAGGCACTTGGCACTAAGTCGTTCGAGGAGGCGAAAGATAGGGTTAAGAACCTTGTTAACCAGCAAGTGCTTATCAAGCGACAGATTGACGAGGAGAAGAGTAAGAAAAGCAGCGATGACGGTAAAATTTCCGAATGGGAACGCAAGATAAAGGAACTGAGCAACCAAGCGGTAGAGGTCATCAACCAATTGCTGGAAGCCATCATCGGACACACGGCAGAAGACCTCGCCAAGGAACTCGGTAACGCATTCTTTGATGCGGTAGAGCAAGGCAAGGACGCGATGGACGCTTGGCACGCCAAAGTTAAGGATATAATAGCCGACATTGTTAAGAGGATGGCCATTAAGGAGGCATTGGAGAAGCCACTTGGAGACCTCTTCAATAAATATAAGAAAGTGTGGTTTGATGACAAAGGGAACTTCAAAAATGGCAGTAATGCCGTCATGAACTCGATGAACGATTTCTCCCGCGACTTGGATAACCTCGGCAACACATTCAACAATTTTTGGCAATCCCTACCTCCATCCATCAAAGGCACGATGGAAAACATCGCAGACCGCGAGGGGACGAGCAAGGGCATCGCCACGGCGTCGCAAGAGAGTGTGGACGAGAACAACGCGCGGTTAACCACCATCCAAGGACACACGTTCACGCTTGTGCAAGGATTGGCCGAATTGAACAACACGAGCAACCTTATCCTCGCGCATGTAACAGGCATAGAGCGTAATACGGATGCCGCCAACGCCAAGTTGGAAAGGATGGATGCACGGATGAAGAGCATGGACGATAGCCTAGATGACATCGCCACACGCGGAATTAAGATTAAAACTTAGGAGTTATGAATATCGTAGACAAGGTGACAATGACGGTCGAGGGCATGGGGGCATGCGACACTTTCGAAGGGCGCACGCTTGACAAGCTGATTGAACAGCTGTTCACACCGCAGGGTTTGGAGTTCGTTATGAAAAACGCGTACCCCGACCTAGACACATTCCGTAAGTTCAAGAAATACGGAGTGGAAGAGAAAGGCGTGTACATCGATTGCGGAGACATCATGCTTACCGACCCCGAGAGGGTCTTTCTTATCGGTGATACGCGCGCCACACTTAACTTCACGCAGACACGCGCCTATAAGGTGCGGTTAATGTTTGGGGCAAAAGCCACGGTCAACGCATCGGGATATTCCGTGGTGAGTGTGGGCAAGGACAGGATGTCGCGCGTTGAAGTAAATACATCAGATAACGCGCTAATATTGAGATAAGCAGGATGAAAGGCAAGTTATTCATAGACGGCGCAGATGCATACGTCAAGTATGGCGTATTCGTAGAGAAGCAGGGGTTGAAAGGGCTTGTGCAAATGTCTGCGTTCAAGAAGCTGGACGCCATCACGTGGCCAGAGCATGACGGAGAGGAGGTGGACTTGACAGCCCCCGTGCTGGACGCGCAGGCCGTGCAGCTGCCCCTTGTCATCATGGACGCTAAGCGTGCGGAACTCCTGTTCAACGACTTGTCCAATGGTGCTTACCACGAGTTCAAGTTTACGGAGTTGAACAAGACGTTCCGCCTGCGAATGACCGCCAACAACGTCCTTACAAGGAATGTCAAGGTCGGAAAGATAACCCTTTCCTTTTCGGACGATTTTCCCAAAGTGCCAACTGGTAACCCTTACCCCAAGGGGAAGAGTGGCGTCGCCCAATCGGGCTACGCCCTAGACGGGGTGGACTTCTCACAATTCGGTGCATACGTGCTGGACGGCACGGACACGGCCGTACGTAAATTGCCCAACGTGCAGTCTGCCCTGTCGGTCAGCGTCCCCAATGTCGCAGGCGTGACGTACGATGGCGAGAGCGTGAAGTTCCAATCAAAGGACGTGGCCGTTAGCCTGCTCATTAAGGCCGATACCATGGCCGAGTTTTGGAGACGTTATGACAGCCTCTTTGCAGCCCTATTGAAGCCCAACAGCCGCAAGTTCAGGTGCCCCGACGTGAAGATGGAATACGACTGCCATTATAAGGGCTGTTCGATTTCCAAGTTCGAGATATTGCGCCAAACGCGCGTATGGTGTGAGTTTACCATTACGCTGACTTTCACTGCATGGCACGCCGTGTGATAAAACCCATTCAATACCCGAAGATATGATTACGCTACATTATAATGACAAGACCAAGGATGTTCAAGAGAGCGACAGCAGCTACCGCTATCGCGCGCTGATGGCGAAACCTCAACTAGTATTGAAATTCTCGCTGACAGAGTACATCGAGTTCCCCATCGGCGCATGGTGCGAGTATATGGGAGAAAAGTATCGCCTGCATAAGGCGCAGGACATCAAGAAGAACGGCTTGCGAAACATCGAGTACACGCTCAATATGGGCGGTGACGAAGACAAGTTGGCCGATTACAAGTTTCGTAATTCGGTCGACCACCGACTGAAGTGGTCGATGTGTGCCAAACCGCACGAGTTTGTGGAGGAAATCGTCAAGAACCTTAACGAGCGCGAGGGCGCGGATGTGTGGTCTGTCGGTGATTGCTTAGATGCCAATGAGAAGACGGTGGAGTTCAACCATGCCTATATCGATGCTGCATTGCAGGATGTGGCCGAGGCGTTCAAGACCGAATGGGAGATAGTGAATCACGTCATATCTCTTCACAAGGTCGAATACTTCAAAGATAGCCCCCTGCCATTGTCGTATGGTAAGGGCAAGGGTTTCATCCCTGGGGTCGGCCGTACCACGGCAAGCAATGAGCAGCCGATAAAGAGGCTGTATGTGCAGGGTGGCGACAAGAATATAGACCGCTCCAAGTACGGCTCGGCCGAATTGCTGCTGCCCAAAGGGCAGACGCTGGAATATGACGGTCGCACGTATCGCACGGACGATAAGGGCATATATGTCGAGCGCGTGGACAAGGTTTCCGACGCGGTCAAGGAAGACAGCTTGGACTGTTCTGAAATCTACCCGTCAAGGGTGGGCAAGGTGACGGCCGTCAATGTGGCCAACAAAAAAAAGAACTTCTACGACATCGTGGACAGCACCATCCCCGACAGCCTAGACTATAATAAGTACATCATCGCTGGCGAGAATATGACCATAATCTTCCAAAGTGGCATGTTAGCTGGCACGGGCAAGGAATTTGAACTAAAATACAAGCACGCGGACAAGCGGTTTGAACTTGTTCCGCAAGAGATAGACGGCATCACCATGCCCAATGAAACGTTCAAGCCGCAAGTTGGCGACACGTATGCCATATTCGGCTGCATGCTGCCCGATGCCTACGTGTGCGACAATGCCACGAAGTCGGGCGCGTCGTGGGACATGCTAAGGGAGGCTGCACGCCACCTACGCGAGCACGAAGACCCGAAGTTTACGTTCACGGGCACATTGCAAGGCCTGTATGCTAAGCGCAATTGGGTCAATGTGGGCGGATACCTGAAAGTAGGAGGTTATATCCGCTTTTCTGACACTCAGTTTGCCAAAGATGGCGTGGATATACGGATTACGGGCATCAAGGATTTTCTCACAACCCCCTATTCGCCCACCATCGAGATTTCCAACACAGTGTCCGCGCAAGGCATCGGGTCGCAGCTTAGGGAGATTGACAACCAAGAGGTGGCTCTTGCCGACACCAAGAGGGAGATTGTGCAGTACACCAAGAGGCGTTTTCGAGACGCGAAAGAAACAATGGAATTGCTCGAACGCTCGTTATTGGAGGGTTTCACCGACAAAGTTACTCCTATTGCCATACGCACGATGCAGATGCTCGTGGGCGATGAGAGCCTGCAATTCCGCTTTGTCACCAGCAGGAATAACCCAACGGCCATATCGCCCAACATTACATATAACGGCACGAGCAAGCAGTTGTCAGTCAACGCTAGGCTGATACAGCACCTGACGCTTGGCATCAAGTCCATCAGCCCCCAGCACAAGCCTATCGAATACCGATATTGGGCACTATCGGAGTACATCAGCGCAAGGCTGGACAAGACCTCAACGCCCTATTACCTCTACGTCAAGGCCATGCGCAACGGCCTCAACGCCACGTTCATATTATCAGAGCGTGCAATACGCATGGAGGAAGACAACGACTTCTACCACTTCCTCGTTGGCGTTCTGAATAGCGAGCATGAGGGCGACCGCAGCTTCACGACACTATATGGCTATACAGAGGTATTGCCAGGGCGCATCACCACGGACAAGATTGTAAGCGGTGATGGCAATAGTTACTTCGACATGCTGTCCGATGCCCTCAAACTCGGTGATAAGCTGCAATACAACGTTAACGGTGACGGCCAATTGAAGATACGCGGTACTATCGTGCAGAGCCAATCGGGGGACGAAGCCCCAATCGGATGTTTCCGCGGTGATTACAATGCCGCCAATACCTATTACAATGGCGATGAGGTGACATACCTTGTCGACGGCAACTATTCGACATACCGATATGTGCATAAGACACCGTCAAAAGGTCATCTGCCTACCGAGGTAGGATATTGGGCGGTAATAGCCCAAGGGCAAAGGGGCAAGGACGGAAAGGGTGTGGAATACATCTATCAGCGCACGGACTTTGAGGCCGTACCAGCCACGCCCGCCTCGCAGAATACCAATGGGCATGTGCCCAGCGGATGGACGGACAACCCATCGGGCGTTACGGCCGAATATCCTTTTGAGTATGTGTGTACGCGTAAGCAGGGCGACAATGGGGTATGGGGTAATTGGAGCACGCCTAAGCTGTGGGCGGTATTACCACAATCGAATGAAAACCTGTTAGAGCAGAGCGAGTTTGAGGGTGCGTCCAAGATGGGCAAGTGGACGGCCACCAAAGGTGAAGACAATATAGCCAAGGGCAAGGGCAAAAACGGTACGAACGCCTATGTCGAAACGAACGACAAACGTTATTCCGAAAGTCCATATCGTGACGTATTGCAACAGACCCTTGTCGGGAATAGTATTGCCAAATTGCAGCCATCGACATGGTACACGTTATCATTTTGGGAGCGCAGCGGCTCGCGTCGGCTGGACATCAACCAAACGAGCAGCGCATATGGGTTCGCCGAACAAAAGCTATACCTATTCTTCAAGCAGAAGTATACCTTACAAGTAAATGGCCGTATCGATGCGCGTGCAAAGGCTGACGGCAAGGTGCTGGCCGTGTTCTTATACAACAAAGATTGGACGTGGCAGAAAGCCATTCAGATAGATACGACCGAGGATAAAACGGTAGAGCTGGAGTTCTCGGACGTTCCGCGCGACGGCGAGTACCTTATGACAGCATTCCTATACAACGACAGTACACCACGTGACGGCAAGGCCACGCTCAATTGGGTTAGACTGGTGAACCAATCGTGGTGTACGCAATCTTTCGTCTATCCCTCGGCCGTGGATAATAGCTTGGTGGTTGTTGATGGTGCGGAGAGGCGTGATATCGGCGGTGACTTGTCCGTCACGTACGCCCCGAACGATACCGACATGTGGCGCAGGCATGTGGTAACGTTCAAAACCAAGGCCACAATGCCTGCCGACACCGAGCAATACGCTCTCATCCGATTGCTGCCCTCTCCTATTACTGGGCAAAAGAATTATTGTGAAATCTGCATGCCCAAACTAGAAACAGGTAAAGTGGCCTCAACATATACGCGGAATATTACCGATGTGGCAGCAGATATACCGACACCCGCCCTTGTCTTCCGCGGTGAATATGATGCCTCTAAGACGTATTATGGCAATCGCTATCGGGTTGATGCGTGCAAGTTTGGAAACGCTTACTATGTCTGCCGTAATGACGCGGGCGAGGTTAAGGGTGTCGAGCCTACCGATACAAGTAAGTGGAACGCATTCGGTGCGTCTTTCGACAGTGTAGCCACGGGGCTGCTGCTGGCCGAGAACGCTGAACTGGCGGGGTGGGTCTTCCGCGATGGGAAGTTGCATTCACAGAACAACTCATGCATATTAGATGGGGAAAGAGGACATGTAATAATCTCGGGGATGGTACGACGCAACATTATCCATATTACAGAAGACAACTATGAACAGTACTGCATAGATAAAGACACATTACCCACCTTAGACCTTGGTTTAACAGGAAACTTAATTATGATTGACAGTTTGCCTGATGGTGTCGGTCTAATCCTGCCAAGTGTTACTGATTATCAATCTCCAAACAAAAAAGAATACATCAAGTACGCGCGGTCTTTCATAGGTACAAGTGTTATTGTTTATAATAACGTAGGGGAATACATCCCCATAACAGGGAGTTTAGTACAAAAAGGAAGTAATGCGATGCAGTCGTTCGCTTTACCGCACGGCGAAATGGCTGAGTTCGTTTGTAAGCTGCAATTTACAAATAATGGAATAGAAGAGACATATTGGGAATACATAAGAGGTCGTTTTCAAAGGACTTAGTATCTTTTTATATAACGCCCCAAATTATTGGGGCGCAATCACTTTTCATGTCTTCATAATATACTAGACAAAAAACATTAATTTCGCCCTAACAAAATACCCAACAGGTATCTATTGCTTAATTTTGTAAATTAATAATGCACCACGACATAATGAATTGCAACAATAACCGCGGCTTGACACCGCTAGCGAGAAAGAATTACAACGAGGACTTCTACGTACGTCTTCGGTTGGGCACGGAGGGAAGCCACAAGCCTTTCCCCGATGGCGACTTCACGGTGATATTCACAAGCACAGGCGGTGGCAGATACACATGTGGCCGTGAGAATGGCGCATTGACCAATTGCAAGGTCAACCCAGACGGCACCGCCACATGTTTCATCCAAGGCGGTAACTTGGAGGTCGGCACGCTCAAAGCGGAGGTGCGGATTATGCAGGACGACCCCAATTTCCCAAGCGGCAAGCGCAGGGACGTGCTTTTCCCCGATGGCGTGATAGAACTCGTCACAGGGGCTAGCTCTTTCGATGACGTACAGATGGAGGTGGCGATGAACTATGCCATTGTTTCCGCATACGAGTTGGCCGTAAAGAAAGGCTACCAAGGCACGCAGGAGGAGTTCTACGCCACGTTCTCCGAACTCACCAAGACGATGAACGCAACCAAGGAAACGGCCAAGGGCTTGCAAACGAAATTGGAAGAGGTAAATAGAGAGTGGCAGGAGTTGAACACGTCCATAACCGACAAGCTAAGTACCATCAAGGACGGCAAGAGCGCATACGAGCTTGCCAAGGAACATGGATATATCGGCACTACCGAGGAATGGCTGGCATCGCTCAAAGGTGTAAAAGGCGACACAGGATGGCTGTCACTCGTCAACCACGGCACGGCCGACACAACTTTTGCGCTTACGCCGAACGCAATGCACGTGTGGGGAGAGGTAGCGCAACTTACGTTAACATTAGGCGCACCAATGCCAAATGTGGTGAATGAATATGCGTTCGAGTTCCAATCGCCAGCGACACCGACAAACTTATCACTCCCTGCCACGTTGAAATGGTACAACAACTACACACCAACCATTCGCGCAGGTAAGAGGTATCAGGCATCTATTGTGAATAACGTTATTATCATGGGGGAGGTTGAGTGATGCACAGACGTATAATGATGATGAGAAGTGACCTCGATAGGCTATGCGTTGAAGGAGTTAACTACTCTGTACAGCCCAACAACGAGATATGGTACACAACCATAGATAACAATAAGGCTGATGCAGTGGCCATGCTGAATAATTATGGTGGCGATAGGGATATTAAGATTTTGGAACATGTATTTGAAAATGGACTTTGGAAAGTCAAGGCTGACCGTCCCATAGTGTATATTCCAGAGCATTACATCAGATTCGCACCAAACATTGTATCAATATCTATACCAAACCGTGTAATAACATTAAGTGCTTGGTCAATGGGGCTTGAGAGATACCCTCAAGGTACACCTAATTTACGTACGGTTATTTTATCTAGCGTACCTAAGCTATTTAATTCACAATTTCAGCCATTTCAATGTGGTGATTTAGACATATATGTACCAAAGGAGGGTTTAGAAGAATTTACATCCTTAAAAATAATATCTAAAACTCCCTCTAATAGAGTTCATGAATGGGGTAATCCAGAGCTACAACTAAATATAGTAGACCCTTATGCTAGGCAGACATTAGAGAGATTATACAATGGTAAGATGAGCATGGCAAATGTACTAAGAATAACTGTATTAAACAATACGTTTAATAACTCTCTCCAATTACGTACTTTTGAAGAGTTGAAGTATTTCACTAGTGTGACTTCAATGTATAGAACCTTCTACGGATGTAAAAACCTTACTGGGACAATGACAATTCCATCAAGCGTAATGACAGTAAATGGAACAACCTTTTATCAGACACAATTGGTCGGAATTGAATTTTTAGCTCAAAATTTCAAATGGGGCCACGGGATGGTATGGGCCTGCCCAAAATTGGAATGGATAAAAATGCATTCTAAGGAAGTTCCACAGAAAATAACAGCTAATGACCAATATCCCTTTGATTTTGCAATAAATAATAACACGTGGAAATTGTATGTTCCAGACCAGAGTGTAGACAAATATAAGGCTGACCACAATTTCAAAAACTTAGGTGAGAGAATTAGGCCGATGAGCGAATTTAACAACTAGACGACATGAGATACATAGACAATGAGGGCAATTTCGCCCCGAACAACATAGTAGTAGACGGCATGATGGTAATCAATCCAACGGCCGAGCAATACGAAAAGGCTGGATATATGCCGTATATCGAAACCATGCCATCAGAGGAGGAACTATTGAAACAAGCCATTGAGAATAAGGTGGACGAGATTAAGGAGTACGATAAATCTAGCGCGGTCAATTCGTTCAAGTTGAATGGCATGGACGCGTGGCTAAGCCGTGAAGACCGTATTGGAACAAGCAGGGCTATCCAATTGGACAAAGAGAATGGCCAAACCGAGAGCGAGATATGGCTAAATGGCTTTTGCCTAAATGTGAATTGCGACCTAGCCTTGAAAATGCTGGGTATGGTAGGCCATTACGCCTACAAGGCCTACAACCGCACGCAGGCTCACATCCATGCGGTGCGAGGGTTGAAATCGATTGAGGAGGTACAGAGATACGACTATACACAAGGCTATCCCGAGAAGTTGGACTTAAAGACGATGTGATATGGCAGTGATCAGTTTAATAATTTTGGCGACATACCTAATGGCAATGGGCTTAGCGTATGGAGTGAGAGAGTATGTGAGCGATAACTACTACATCGGCAAGCATCCGTGGCTGTTCTCCGTGGTAATAGCCGTAAGTGGTGGGCTGATGCTGCCCCCGATGTTGGAAAAGGGCGGTGATGCTCCTTTCTTGGCCTTGTTCGTGGTATTCGGGCTGCTGATAGTCGCCATTGCCCCCCATTACAAGGTAGACAAGATGCACGCCGTCGGGGCATTCACTGCGTTGATATGCGGTGTGATGTGGGCAATGTCATTCCATACGCGGATTGTGGCATGTGTGGCGATGGCGTGGGGTTGCTATTGGGCGGCTAAGTTGCCAAAGCCGTACTATGTGGGCGAGGTGGCTGCTTTCGGGCTTATATATGGAACAATTCTAACTTAAAAACAGAAATATATGATAGACGAGATTAAAGGAGTATTATTAGTGATAGGCAGTTGGTTGTTTTCACGGCTCGTGCCTATTGCCGACTTCATGCAAGGGATGATGCTGCTCTTCCTCATCAACTTCGTTTTCGGGGTTGTTGACGATGTGGTAAAGGGCAACGGATGGGAATGGCGTAAGGCGAAGACGTTTTTCCTGCACATATTGGTGTTCTTCGTCATTGCGGCCTGCATGTGCATAGTGGGTTATTTCCTGCATAATGCGGAAGAGGCGGTAACAGGAATACGGATAATGTGCGTTATGGCCGTATGGTTCTACGGAGTGAACATCTTGAAGAACGTATGCAGGATATTAATTACCGACACCCCAATGTGGAAGTTCTTCAACTTCCTTTACTGGGTTCTTTCGTTGAAGATGGTGGAGAAGATACCATACTTAAGCGAGTACATGAAGAGCGGGGCGGAGAATATAGAGGGAACGAAAAATAACATGAACAAAAAACAATAGCAAAAATGGAAAAGGTTAAGGAATTTTTCAAGAAGTATTTTAGTGTGGCAAAGATGGTGTTCATCGTCCTTGGTCTAGTGTTCGGATTTGTGCCGATGTTGACCGAAAGCGAGGCTGAGTACAATTGGGTGTTCGCATTCATTGCCTGCGCCATCATGTGCGCCTTTTTGGAGGCCATGCGCGCGGTAATGGTGAAACCCAAGGTGGAGGAAGATGAGGAAGACAAGGAAGAGAAGGTAAAGAAACCCCGTTATGATTGGCACAATCCTGTGTTGGCGTTAGTGGCGACTGCCATTTCTATCGGTATATGCTTACTGCTATGAAACTGACCGAAAGATTGGCAAGTTTCGGCTCGGACAGGTGGATGCACATCACGGCATCCCTTGTCCTTGCCGACATCACCACGCGATGCTTGCGCAGGTGTGGCGCAGGATGCCTTTTATCCGCTGGTCTAGGCTTTTGTGTGAGTTTGGCGGTTGGCATCAGCAAGGAGTGTTATGACAGGTTTAAGGAAAAAGAAACGTTTGATTTGGGCGATATCAAGGCGGACATCATCGGCGCGGCGTGTGGCTCTGTAATTGGACTAGTGTGAAAGGAGGTCTGAATGAAATTAACATTAAAGACAAGGGCTAACAAGGAAACATACACCATTGGACACCTGTTCGTCGATGGTGAGTATTTCTGTGACACGTTGGAAGACACCAATCGTGGGCTTAATGATAGTATGACCACCGCCGAAATCCTAAAAGGGAAAGTGAAAGGCAGGACGGCCATACCGCGAGGCACTTACGAGGTAAGGCTCACGATGTCGCCAAGGTTCAAGCGCGTGATGCCCCTGCTTATGAATGTGAAAGGATTTGAGGGCGTGCGCATCCATTCGGGGAATACCCCCGAAGACACGGAGGGGTGCATCCTTGTAGGCCTTAACAAGATTAAGGGACAACTCGTTGAAAGCCGCAGCACTTTCGATAGGCTGTATCGGACAATGGCGGCGGAGGTGCAACGAGGTAAGAAAGTATTCATTGAAATTGTGTAGGCATGAAAGGAAAGAACATTCTTATATTGGTATTGCTGCTCTTTGCTCTCGTCTTAGGCTTTATCCTAGGGAAAGGTGGGAAAGGCGAAGAGCGCGTAAAGGAGCGGATAAGGACGGAGGTGGTGACAATGTACGACACTATCAAAGCAGCAGCTCCCGAACCTGTCCACGACACCATCGTAAAGTGGCAGGCGGCGAGAGTTCCTATCCACCATTTTCGTGAGGTCACGAAAATGATAAAAGACACTGATAGCGTTGATGTTACGTTACCAATCACCCAGAGAACATACAGGGACAGCAACTATACGGCATGGGTAAGCGGCTATCAGCCGAGATTGGACAGCATACACACGTATAATAAGATGGTATACACCACACGCACTATCGAACGCATGGTAACCAAACCTCCCAGAAAGTGGGGCATCGGCATCAGCGCAGGATATGGCTATGGCATTAACTCTAAATTATTCGAGCCGTATATAGGCATTGGCGTCACGTATGTAATTTTTTAGTTTTCATAGTTTTGTATTAGTTTTTGGTAAGGGTGTGTCGCGATGACACACCCATTTTATTGATTTTCAAAAAAAGATGGTGTAATATTTGGTACTACCAAAATAAGTTCGTATCTTTGCAGCATAATAATAAACAACTAATAAAGATTAAATATGAAAGAGCTTGGTTTTATAATGTTTGAGTGCCTTCCCGAAGAAGCCGTTAATGACACCTTTAAGTCGTTCTATGGTAAAGAATTTGTTTCTTTCAAGAGTAGGAAGTGTGATGGCATTTATGATTTATACATCTATGGAGAAAAGTGTGACGAGTTCATGGATTTTTATAACGACGAATTTGATGCTGAACTCGAAATGTACAAACGATTAAAGCATACGTTTGAAGAACAATACCAACAAATCTAGTGTGATAGAAGCATACAATAAGAATAGAGAACCTGAATTCGGGTTCTCTATTCTATTATGACAGGAAGAAGTTTCATGTAGCGGGCTTTTTCACATTATTGACAACCAAGATAACAATAATGGTAAAGCCTCAGCTATATCACGAATGACATGTTGATTTCAAACACATAATAAGTGATAATTCTAAAAAAAGATGTACCTTTGTCGCGACTGATTTAATCAGTTGCGTTGAATTGCCTCTCGAAGCTGATTTCTATCAACTCGGGAGGCGCTTTCATTAAATATGTTACCAGTTTGTTACCCGTATAACACCAGTAATCCAATAAAACTATAATAAAAGACTAGCTATCATACACATATAATAATAAACAACCTCCAACTTTACATTTTGCATCGGTAAGTGATTGTAATATAATCACTTTTATCTACTAAAACTCGATTAAGATCTAACAACAAACATGAAAAGAGATGATTTTATAGAAAACAGAATTGATGTTATAAAAAACATATATACGCTATATTCGTATGCAAAGAGCAATAATGAAGAGGAGAAAGAATGGGCTTTGAAACATTTCAAACGAGGGAGATGGTATGTGGTAGAGCCATTTGGAAACATCTTGCTTTTTGCTCCAAGCCGTTTTGTTGGTTACAAGAACAACACCATAGAGAAGCATACAAAAAACCACGGGGATGGAAGAGATACCAATCCCAAGTTTCAGGAATTGAAATTGTACAAAGGAGTAGCAGATGATTTCCTATCAGAGCAATTTGAACGTTTCATGGCGACGTTAGGAATAGAAAAAGATACCCCTAATTTCTTTATACCATATCATCTCACAATCGAGGATTTGCAACGACAACGCAAGTGTTATTTTATCTGTCCTTCTCACTGCCAGGGACAAAAAGAGGAGGCGTGGAAGAGTTTCCTGTCTAAGAACATCATGTCAATAGGCTGGAATAATACAGATTACACGGACTATAGCATGGACAGAATTAAACAGGAATATCAAAATGACTCAGCAGCGATTAGGTCTTTCATGTTGATAAAACAAATTAACGAAGGAGACATTGTGTGCTGTACTAATAACAACCATGGGTTATGGGGTATTGGAATTGCCTTATCTCAGTACAAATACGAGAAACATATCCACTATGCAGGAAGAGATGAAGAGGGGAAAGACTCTTTCTATTCACATTATATTGATGTGGCTTGGCTGTGTTTTAATAAACAGGGATGTATATCTGTTCACGATTTAGGCATTAATCCACCTGAAACACAATGGTCGCCTTACGGAACACTGAGCAAGAAAGACCAAATTCCACATTATATCCATAACTATTTACTAAAACTGAACAATAACAGGATGCGAGACGATAATAAATATAATAGGTACATAAAGCTATTGGAAGCAAATAAAAATCTTATCTTAACTGGAGCCCCCGGAACAGGAAAGACTTACTTGGCAAAAGCCATAGCTGAGGCAATGAACGCAGAATACGACTTCGTTCAATTTCATCCTTCGTACGATTATACAGACTTTGTTGAAGGATTGCGCCCTACACCACCAGACAGGAATGGCAACATTGGATTTGAAAGAAAAGATGGCGTGTTCAAAGAATTTTGCAAAAAAGCAATAAAGGGTATGAACAGTTTCGTAAAATTAAAATCGATTTCAGAAGCAATACACGCATTTAAAGACGAACTA
Source organism: Hoylesella loescheii DSM 19665 = JCM 12249 = ATCC 15930 (assembly GCF_000378085.1). Lineage (GTDB taxonomy): Bacteria > Bacteroidota > Bacteroidia > Bacteroidales > Bacteroidaceae > Prevotella > Prevotella loescheii. Next base: position 131,047 of record NZ_KB899214.1, on the reverse strand, counting down.
AGAGAAAAAGGACACGTAGATATCAAAAGTTTCAGAAGTAATACGATCATTAAAACTGCGCTGAATGAGAATCAACTAATTTCTGTTCCTGATAAATCAGGATGGAGTATATCAGATAGAAGAATGTCAGGCTACATTGCAAACGGAGTTTGGCACCCTAACGACACTTATATAAAGTCAATTGGAGACTATATAAAAGATCATTATCTTAGTTACCAACCTAATGACATTCAAGACGATCCATCAAGGAAGTTCGTCTTCATCATTGATGAAATAAACCGTGGAGAAATGTCAAAGATATTTGGAGAACTTTTCTTCAGCATAGACCCAGCTTATCGGGGAGGAAAGGGAATGGTTAAAACGCAATATCAAAATATGATAAGCGATGAGGCTGATCCATTTTGTGAGTATTTCTTTGTTCCTGAAAATGTGTACATCATTGGAACAATGAACGATATAGACAGAAGTGTTGAAAGCATGGATTTCGCCATGCGCCGTCGTTTTGCATGGGAAGAAATAAAGGCTAACGATAATACAAGTATGTTAGACGAACTTAAAGAGATGAAAGATGAAGTGGTTGAAGTAATGCAACGCCTAAATGCTGCAATCTGGAATGAAGAAACCAATACAGGCATTGAGGGACTTAACTCAGCATATCATATTGGCGGAGCATATTTTAGCAAATTAAGTCTTTACCTAAACGAAGACCATTCAAACAAGAAGGCTGCCTATATGAACCTTTGGGACAACCATTTGAAAGGGGTACTTTTCGAGTATCTAAGAGGTACTGCCAATGCAATGGAAGATTTAGATATGTTGCAGCAGATATATTTTAAGGGGAACAACAATGATGACATTAACTGATAACACCTCATATTCTTCAACACCCAACAACATTGAAACATTTCTGTCATTACAAAATATCGCAAACAAGAAAATATCAGACATTCTAGACGAGAACGATAATAACCTACTTATCTACCCTTATTCATTTGACAAATGCGAGGACGGCATAGGTCAGCAATACCTCCTATCGTTACAAACTCATTGGAAAGAGAAACAATGCACAAAAGCCACCTTACAAACAGGGAACATAATAGGCTTTATTAGTGCCAACGGTCACGCTATTTCCATCCATTCACGCTTTTCACCAAAAGCAGAAGAAGACTTCTTCTTGCATTATATGCTTCAAAAGGTTTTGTGTATAAACATTGTCAACCTTTCACATGGTACAACAGACGAGCAAATATTCAACTTTCTGCTTTATCTATTCCCAAAACTTCTCAATGAAGCATTAATGCAAGGAGTATATAAAGAATACCAACAAAATGAATATAATGATGCCAATCTGCGAGGCAGAATAGACATTAACATGCATTTAAAAAAGAATGTACCTTTTAATGGGCGTGTTGCATACCGCACAAGAGAGTTTAGTCACGACAATCATGTAACACAATTGATACGTCACACTCTTGACTATATCGGCAAAAGCAAATTAGGAAAGGCGGTGTTGGAAAACAATGCTGAAACTAGAACTTGTGTTGCACAAATTATATCTGCAACGCCCCGTTACAATAAACAGGACAGGGAAAAGGTTATAAAGAAAAATTCAAAAATCGTAACCCACCCATATTACTCTCAATATGCCCCGCTTCAAAAACTTTGCTTACGCATATTGAGGCATGAGAAAGTAAAATATAGGGCACAAGACGATAATATACATGGTATCATATTTGATACATCTTACCTTTGGGAAGAGTATATTGCCACCATTCTTACACAAGAAGGCTTTAAACATCCCAACAACAAAAAAGGAATAGGCCGCATTTATCTGGCTAAAAACAAAAAAATTCCACGCTATCCAGACTTTTATAGAGAACGGGATAGTACTATTATAGATGCAAAATATAAGTGGGACACCAACCGAGATGATACCAATCAAATGGTCACCTACATGTATCGGCTACAAGGGAGACGTGGGGTCTTCGTTCATCCAAACCATACAGAAGGCAAAGAGGTTTCTTTTTTATTAGGTTATGGAGAAGAAAACAATGCCGAACTACAAATATACAATTACCCCATACCACAAACGGCAAGTGATTACAATAGGTTTACAGCAGGTATGATGTTATCGGAAACTGCACTCAAATCTCATTTCCAACCAAAGATGTAGCTATTAAGTAGGTAGGAATTTTGCGCCAAACAAAGGAACAAATATGCCTAGCAGAACCTTCTCCAACCAGGCATTGACCATTGGGAGAAGTCTCGTTTAAAGATGCAAGCCACTTAGAAAATCTCTTCTAGAGCTCCCGTTTCAGAATCAATGATAAACCCTCGAACCACAACATCTTTTGGAACTAGTGGATGGGTCTTGATCGTATCAACAGTTTTGCGCACAGAAGTATGCGTATCCTTAAAACCTTCAAGCCAAGAGTCGAGGTCTACTCCACATTTTCGGATGGTGTTTAGTGTCTCGTCCGTTATGCCACGGGCAATCATTTCTTGATGGAAGTGGTCATAGTTCATGTGGCAAGCACCGCAATGTGAGTGAGCCACCACCATGATTTCTGTTACACCTAGTTCGTAGATGGCCACAATAAGACTTCGCATGGCCGAATCAAAGGCAGAGATAACCAAGCCTCCTGCATTCTTAATAATCTTTGCATCGCCGTTTTTTAAACCCAATGCAGCAGGAAGGAGTTCGGTAAGCCTTGTGTCCATGCAAGAAAGCACAGCCAATTTCTTATCTGGATACTTATCCGTGATATACTTTTCGTAGCCTTTCTGCGCCACAAAAGTCTTGTTGTAGTTTATAATCTGATCTATCATAATCGAGGCGTTAAGTTATAAGTTGAAGTAAAACTCCTATTAATTTATATCGGTTGGAGCAAAATTCCGAGTGCTAATTTACAACTTTTTCTCTACCATATCTTAGGTAGCCATAAATAACTTCCCATCTTCAAAGCATTATTAACAATTAAAAGATAATTTCTGATAGGACAATATAATAACCACGACGTGGCGAAAGAAGTTGTTTAGAATTTAACCTAAACGGATTGTAACTGCATAGACTAAGATGAGGCGTCAATACATGAGTGACTTCAGATACACAAGTCAAGAAGATGGATTTCGGATTAATTACTGTAACTTTGCAATAACGAAAGAGTAAACCCACGTCAAAGAACACCAATCCATTTAATGACGCGGCGTTTGAAAATTAAAATATAACATCAACATAAATAAACAATAAATTATGACAAAGGTATTTGTAATGGCCACCTGTCCTGATTGTACACAGGTAAAGGCACAGTTGGCAGGTAATCCCGCTTACGAATTGATAGATATTGGTGAACACGTAAGAAACTTAAAGCAGTTCTTGGCACTCCGCGACAATAACCCTGCGTTTGCCGAGGCTAAGAAACATGGTAGCGTTGGCATTCCATGCTTCTTGCTTGAAGATGGAAGCGTACAGTTTTCATTAGACAACATTACGATAGAAGATGCTCCCGAAGGTGCTGCATGTAGCATTGACGGCAAAGGATGTTAAGTAAAATAGGGAAACTCATGTTAGAACATATAGCAGATTTTACAGCATGGCCCATACTGACAGGCCTTTTGATTGGGTACGTTGCCAATCGTATCATGAGTGGAGAAGGCAAAGGATGTTGCATGAACCTTGTCGTAGGCGTTGTGGGTAGCTACGCTGGTACGTTTATCAGCCACTTATTAAATATCGAGCTATTCGGTAAAGGCTATCTCACGAACTTCGTTTTTTGCGTACTTGGAGCAGTATCGGTATTATGGATTTGGAAGAAAATCTTCGATTAAGCCGATGAAAGGGCTTCCCTTGCATGTCGTTCTTGCTTACTTCATCACCGTCAATGTGTTGGGTTTAGTTCTGTTTGGCATAGATAAATGGAAGGCCAAACATGACAAGTGGCGTATTTCTGAGGCTACACTTTTAAGCGTAACGGTAATAGGAGGTAGTATCGGGGCGTGGGTTGGTATGAAAGTATGGCATCATAAAACGATGCAAAAGAAGTTTAAATATGGCATACCATTGGTCATGGTGCTTCAGTTTTCCTTATTACTGTTTACCTTATACTGGTTAAACAGCATATAACACAGGCGAATGCAACCCTGCATTAATGTCATATCTGTACCGAAATAAGCTTCGTTTACAACAAAAGAGGACACCCTAAAAGGTGTCCTCTCAAGTGATTCCGTTGGGGTTCGAACCCAAGACCCACAGCTTAGAAGGCTGTTGCTCTAATCCAACTGAGCTACGGAACCGGTATCACAAATACGCTACATCCGCGTTTTGCGGGGGCAAAGGTAGCAAAAAAAGGGGGGATAGCAAAATATTTCACGATAAATGTTGCTAGGTAAGTTGACGAATACACGTTAACAAGTTAACAGATCGGCAAGCTGGTGAATGGATAAAAATGTACTAGCAGACAAGTTAACGTGCTACAACGAATGCTCTAAACAGACTTCTACAAAGCCAAATAAGGCATCGAAGCCCCCAGCACACATTACCATTCAGCTACCACAGACAACAGTCCATCCACCTTAAAACCGAAGAAAAATATCTTATGACACTAAAAAAGTGATAATTCTTTTGGGAAATAAGAATAAAAGTAATACTTTTGCAGATGTAATTTCTATAAATAATACAACATGTTGAGCTTTAACGCATACTTCTTTTACTTTTACTTTACAAAGAAAATGTAAAGCGGGAAGATGCGTGCCAACAACTGACGTAAACATAACAAGAATAAAATAACACCAACATCCCGCTTCAACACCATTGAGGCGGGATGTTTTTTTATTATAAGAAGTATGAAGAGAATTGCCATTCAGGGCATCGCGGGCTCGTTCCACGACATAGCCGCTCACCAATATTTCAACACCGAGCAGGTGCAGGGCATATATTGTAACACCTTTGAAGAGGTGTTCCGCCAGATTGCCAACGACCCAACGGTGATTGGAATGGTGGCTATCGAGAATACCATTGCAGGTTCGTTGCTGCATAACTACGAACTGCTACGCGCCTCGGGCACAACCATCGTTGGCGAACACAAGCTACATATTGAGCATTCAATTTGCTGTCTGCCCGAAGACGATTGGCATTCGTTGCGCGAAGTGCACTCGCACCCCGTGGCCTTGATGCAATGTAGGGAGTTCTTAGCACAACATCCCAAGCTAAAAGCTGTGGAAGCGGAAGACACGGCAGGATCAGCCGAACTTATCGCACAAACTAAACAGCAAGGCTGGGCAGCCATCTGCAACGCCTCGGCAGCCAAATTGTATGGATTAAAGGTACTGGAAGACCACATTGAAGACAATAAGCACAACTTCACGCGCTTTCTAGTGGTGTGTCATCCGCAACGTGCGGGTAGCCTGCGGCCATGGGAACACGCCAACAAAGCTAGCTTGGTGTTCTCGCTCCCTCATGAAGAAGGCAGCCTATCAAAGGTACTCACCATCCTTTCGTTCTACAACATCAATCTCACCAAGATACAGTCGCTGCCCGTTATCGGACACGAATGGGAATATCTGTTCTACGTTGACGTTACGTTCGATAACATCACACGCTATCACCAAAGCATCGACGCCATCGTTCCGCTTACCAAAAAACTTAAGATTTTAGGAGAATATGAAGATGGGAAACAATAAAACACTTGGCATAAAGCCTGCAAAAAGACTCGGCTTGGTGCAAGAATACTATTTCAGCAAAAAGCTGGAAGAGGTGGCGCAGCTAGTGGCCAAGGGCAACGACATTATCAGTTTGGCCATCGGATCTCCGGATTTGCCCCCTTCTGCCAACACGATTGCACAGCTTTGCGAGGTGGCACAGCAGGAGAACGCACACGGATACCAACCCACAAAGGGAACGCCCGAATTGCTTAAAGCCATGTCTGCATTTTATAGTAGGTGGTACGGCGTGGACGTAGATCCGCAAAACGAGGTGTTACCACTTATCGGAAGCAAGGAGGGTATATTGCACGTTACCCTAGCTTTAGCCAATGTAGGCGACCAAGTGTTGATACCCAACCCTGGTTATCCAACCTACACTTCGCTCAGTAAACTGCTAGGGGTAGAGGTTTTAAACTATAACTTGCGTGAAGAAAACCAATGGCAGCCGGACTTCGACGAACTAGAGGACATGGATTTAAGTCGTGTTAAGCTGCTATGGACCAACTACCCGCACATGCCTACTGGTGGAAGGGCAACAAGGAAGACATACGAACGACTGGTAGATTTCGCCCGCAGGCACAACATTGTCGTGGTGAACGACAACCCCTACTCGCTTATACTGAACGACAAACCAATGTCTATACTGCAAGTAGACGGTGCCAAAGATTGCTGTATCGAGTTAAATTCGCTTAGCAAGAGCCACAACATGCCAGGATGGCGTGTGGGAATGTGCGTCAGCAACGCTACTTGGGTGCAATGGATACTTAAGGTGAAGAGCAACATAGACAGCGGAACGTTTCGTGGCATTCAACTTGCAGCTGCCGAAGCACTCATCGGAAACGATCCAATGTGGCACGCCAAATATAATAATGAGGTGTACTTGCAGCGTAGAACCATTGCCGAGAAGATCATGAAAGCGGTAGGTTGCACCTTCGACCCACAACAAACAGGCATGTTCCTCTGGGGAAAAATACCCGACGAATATACCGATGCAGAACAACTTACCGAACAATTGCTTCACCAACATGGCGTGTTCGTCACACCTGGATTTGTTTTTGGCAGCAACGGCAAGCGTTATATGCGCATTTCGTTGTGTGCAAAAAAAGAACGAATGGAAGAAGCCTTACAGAGAATTATCGGCAACAAGTAAATTGAGTTTTTAAGTTATTGGGTTTATGAGTTTATGAGTGTTTAGGTTCTGAACTTCTTCGTTTTATCGCACGAGCCATTGACGATATGCCAAAGAACCTGTAAATTCAAGACAATTTTAAAGCCCAAACAGCTCACGAACTCAATAACTCATCAACCCATCAACCCAAAATAACAACGATACAATAGGAAAAAAGATATGGAACTAGACTTATTACCCCTTAACCTACCCAGCGACAACGAACGGCCCATTGTGATGGCAGGTCCGTGTTCGGCCGAAACCGAAGAACAGGTGATGCAAGCCGCCCGCGCCTTGGCGCAAAAGGGATGTCATATTTTCAGGGCAGGTGCATGGAAACCACGCACGAAACCAGGTGGCTTTGAAGGTAACGGAGAAATGGCTCTGCCTTGGTTAAAGCGCGCTAAGGAAGAAACGGGTATGCTCATCGCTACCGAAGTGGCCACTCCCAAGCACGTTGAGTTATGCCTTAAACACGATGTCGACATCCTTTGGATTGGCGCGCGCACTTCAGCTAACCCCTTTGCCATGCAGGCTCTGGCCGACAGCTTGCGTGGAGTGGATATGCCGGTGCTGGTTAAAAACCCAGTGAACCCCGACTTGGAATTGTGGATTGGCGGTATGGAACGCATCAATCAGGCAGGCATTAAGCGGCTGGCGGCCATACATCGGGGCTTTTCGAGCTACGACAACAAGATGTATCGCAACTCGCCCATGTGGCAAATACCTCTCGAACTGCGCCGCAGAATACCCGCACTACCCATTATCTGCGACCCAAGCCACATCGGTGGAAGGCGCGAACTGGTGGCTCCGTTGTGCCAACAGGCCATGGACCTGGGCTTCGACGGACTAATTGTAGAAAGCCATTGCAACCCCGACAAGGCGTGGAGCGATGCAAAGCAGCAGGTTACACCCGATGTTCTCGATTATATTCTCTCGCTACTCATCGTACGCGACAAAGGTTTGATGCAGGAGGGGATCACCCAATTGAGGCAACAAATTGACGATTTAGACAACCAATTGATGGAACTGCTATCTAAACGTATGCGGGTTTGCAGGCAGATTGGTCAGTATAAGAAAGAACACAACATGACGGTGTTTCAAGCAAGCAGATATAATGAGATATTAGAGAAGCGTGGTGCGCAGGGTGCACTATGTGGTATGAGTCCCGAATTTGTGGCAATGGTGTTCGAAAGCGTACACGAAGAATCGGTTAGACAACAAATGGAGATTATAAACAAGTAGCAAGATGAAGATATTGATACTGGGCGCGGGTAAGATGGGAAGTTTCTTTACCGACCTACTGAGCTTCGAACACGAGGTGGCCGTTTACGACAAAGAGCCGCGCAGAATGCGATTTACATACAATTGCGCCCGTTTCTCTTCGTTGGAAGAGGTGAAACAGTTTGAACCGCAATTGCTAATCAACGCCGTAACCATGAAATATACCGTCGCTGCGTTTGAAGCCGTGATGCCCTTTCTGCCCCAACAGTGTATCATCAGCGACATTGCATCGGTTAAAACGGGACTACAAGAGTATTACGAACGCTGCAACCGCCCTTTCGTCTCTTCGCACCCGATGTTCGGTCCCACTTTTGCCAACCTCAATAAGCTAAGCGACGAAAACGCCATCATTATCAGTGAGGGCGACTATATGGGCCGTATTTTCTTTCGCGACCTATATGGTAGGTTGGGCCTGAACATTCACGAATACACGTTTGAACAGCACGACCGCACCGTGGCCTATTCTTTAAGCATCCCCTTTGTTAGCACTTTTGTGTTTGCAGCGGTGATGAAGCCACAAGATGCACCCGGAACAACCTTCAAAAGACACCTTAACATTGCACGTGGAGTATTAGGCGAAGACGATTTTTTGCTACGCGAGATACTTTTCAACCCTTATACCGCTGAACAAGTGGGCCATATTCGCGACGAGTTAAACAACCTGCTTGAGATTATCGACAGGAAAGATGCCGACGGAATGAAGGAATATCTTGCGAAGATAAGGAAGAACGTGGAAAAGGCGGTTTAAAGGTGAGAGGGTGAAAAAGTGAAAAGGCAAAAAGAAACTGACGCCATTTTATAGGCCTTTAAAGGTTAATCGCAAACAATTTGTCATCCCTATCAGGCACACCTTTTCGTCTTTCCAAACCGTTCTTCTAGTTTGTTTTAAGCTAAAATGTATGTTGCTGCACGCCTATCGATTAGCAATCACAACAAGCTTTTGGGTAAATTGCAACGTTACCACTAAGATGTAACCCTGTTCCAGATAAGTTGGAACAGGATTCCAAATCAACTGGAACAGCATTCCAGATAACATGGAACAGGTGTCCAAGACATCTTTAACACAGTGGATAATCAAATAACGCATCATAAGGGCTTAGAAGACGCATCTTCGGAACGATGAAAATGCGAACCACGGAAGGGTTAATTGGCGCGTTCGGGATAAGATACCATGCCTCTTGAACAAGACTAGACAGGTAAACGAATAAGTATCTCGCCAACTAGCGCGTTGCGGTAGTTGGCATAACGATTGTGTTTTATCCCAAACTCGCTCAAACTATCATAACCCATTAAACACCTATCGGTTACCAATATACATAAACACCATTCTATTTAGTTCCTATTGAAGCTATAAACAATTTATAATGGTCTGCTTATAAAGATACTTCCCTGTAGCAACCACAGTATGGCGGTTGGACCCAATAGGCGTATTCTTTACCTAAGCACATGGTCAAAAATGCAGGTTTCTTATCCTGAACTCTCATCTAAACGTGAATTCGTGATAAGATAAAATGCCTTTTGAGAAAGATTAGATAAAAAACGAATGACTACCTCACCAACTACCGCGTAGCGGTTGGTCTGTTGGCAGGGCAGGGTTGCTAACGAAGTAAGCTACCCTGTCTTGCAGATGGAAAACCAAAACTAGGCCGAAGGCCTTGATCTGTTTACGTTTACCGCATCTGTCGTCTAGTCGATAGACGGATATGAGGGTAAATGTTATTGACGAAGGGCATCGTTTTTATCCATTGGTTTCCCCAAAAAGATAGTTCAACCATAAAAAGACCAAGACCTTCGGCCTAGCTTTGCTCACGTACAACTTAGGCAGGGTAGATCGCCGTTGCTACCAACCCTGCCCTACCAACAGACCAACCGCTACGCGGTAGTTGAAATAACAGATTTCTCTTATCCTGAACTCGCATCAAAATGAAAAGGCAAAAGTGTACAAAGAAGATTTAAACGTGAAAGGGTGAAAAGCGTTTTGCCAATGGTAGCAACATCTTTTCACCCTTTCATCTTTTATCTCTCAGCTTTTAAAACCTCATTTTAACTAGTCGTTATCATACCACGAAGGTAATCGTTTAAGCTCTTGATAAGTTTGATTGATATCTTCGCGAGTAATTTCGAAGTGTTTGTCTATCGTTCGGGGATTGTCGCGCAACGAATGAGAAAAGAGCCAATCGTATGTTTTTTGCAGGTAGAAAAGTCTAGCAAGCAGTCCGTGCGACCCACCTTGCACCCAATCGTAACGCAAAAGCTTATCGTTGCCTTGGGCTTTAAGCTTGTTTACCACCACTTCCGAATGTTTCATTGGCACGGCTCGGTCAGCCGTTCCGTGCATGATCCACATCGGCACACGCCCTATCCCGCTGACATCATTGCGCGAACACCCACCACAAAGGGCCATGGCAGCAGCAATCTTCTCGGGATAAGCGGCAACAAAGTCCATTGTTCCGTAGCCCCCAAGACTCATGCCCAGCACATAAACACGCGTGGTGTCTACCGAATAGTTAGCCTTGGTCCATTCCAAAAGGTCGCTTATCTTCTGCGGACTCCATGCGCCACCAGGGTTTTGCGGCGCCACAACAAGTGTAGGGATAATCTTGCCACGGTCTATCGCGTCGAGAACCCCATAGCGACGAACACGCTGTAAGTTGTTGCCGCAAAGGCTTGCTCCATGCAAAAAGATAACCAATGGCAGGGGATGTCGATCCACTTCGTATTCAACAGGCGTGTAAACCCAAAAGTTATACCCTCCGGGTATTGCGTTTACCTTAGTTACAAAATTTCCTTTATCGGTTCTCTGAGCCATACCCGAAAGGCACAAGGCAAAGAAAACCGACAAGATTAACAATTTTCTCATCTTCATGTCGTTAACTGATACAATCTTTAACGCCGTGGCATATTGGCGCGTTCCATGAAAAGGCAATTAGATGGTGTTTACCCAACTTGCCCTATAGGCACGACAAAAGCCACGGCGTGCCTTAAATATCGCCAACAAACAGTTCCGTTTTCTACTTATTATATGGTACGGGCTGCATGCTGGGTAAATTGATGCGTGGATCTACAAACGCCTTCATGCGTCCATCAAGCACGCTAGGTTTTAGCAGTTTAACTAGTTTTTTGGCACTGTCTATATCCAAATAGCTTATCAGACCTACAGACGCTTCCATGTCGGGATGTGACTTAGCGAAAGCGAAAGCAGCTTTTTCTAGTTTACGATAAAGGTCTAGTCCATGCTTGCTATACTGCATCTCGGCCTCTGCGGTTAATTTATTAGCCTGTAATATGCTGTCAAAAGACGCAGCAAAGGCCCTCATCTCTAAGTTAATGGGCTGAATGGCTTGCTCCACTTCATTAAAGTCGCGGTAAAAGGCACTGCCATCAAAACGCCATCCTTTATTAATGTCGCCCTCCAAAACCATCTCTTCGCCTGGCACGGCCAAAGTGTAGAAGCCTACATAGCGGTTCTCTCGATCGCTTGCGCCATCTACCACCTCCATAGAGCATACGCTATCGAGCGACATTGTGAAGTCGAATTCACCATTGTTGGTGTTTACCGTTGTGTCACGAAACACCGCTTCACCCTTCTCTATAGCTGTGATTGAAAAGAGAATCGAATCTTTCACACCCGTTAGTTTTCCTCTTATACGCAAACTTTTGGCATCGGGTTGATTACATTGTGCGAAAAGCAATGCCGCGAAAAACAGCAAAGCCATTTGTTTAAATGTTCTGTTCATGTTGTCAGTTTTTAAAAATTAAGAATTATAAATGTATTTGTCAGTAATATATATCCTATAAGTTCATGTGCTCACTCATCTATCTAGAACCCAAAATAACGATGGGCATTGTTATAGCAAACGTCTTGCACCAGCGCACCTACCGCCTCCATGTCGGTGGGGAGAAGCCCCTTTGCAACATCGTTACCCAAAAGGTTGCACAATAAACGCCTGAAATACTCGTGCCTTACAAGCGAGAGCAGCGAGCGAGAGCCTGTAGACACACCTATCGAACGTCCCAAAAGGCCAAAGCGCGATAGGGCATCTATCTGTTCGCCAACACATCCGGGTTGGGCATTAGACCACCATCCCATACCGAACTGCAATTTACCGGGGATGCCCGCCTCTTGGAAATTACCTGTCATAGAGCAAAGCATGTCGTTGTCGGCAGGGTTCAAGCAGGTCAAGATGGTGCGTGCCAACTTGCCGCGAGTATGCAAATCGTCGAGAAAATGACTCATTGCGTGCGCCGTATAGGGTTCGCCAATCGAGTCGGCACCAATACCCTGCCCCACACTTTCGTATAAAAGGGAATTATTGTCTAGCAAAATTCCATAATGATATTGTTGCGTCCAGTTGGCGGCGTGGTTCATTTCGGCTGTGAGTTTCAAAAAACAGTGTTTGTATTGGCGCACCTCTGAACGCGAAAGGTCTTGTCCACGCATGGCCTTCTCAAAGATAATCTCTATCTGCGAGTCGGTATATTGCTCATCGTAAAACTCTTCTAGCTGGTGATCAGCTATGCGACAGCCATTCTGCGCAAAGAAGTCGTGTCGGCTTTGCAGGGCATCAACAAGGCCATTGAAGGTAGAAATGTCTATATTGGCCACCTCGCCCAACTGCGTTACATAGTTACGAAACTCCTTTTTCTCAATGTTCATGGCCTTGTCGGGACGCCAAGTGGGCAACATCCGTATGTCGCTCCCCTCGCCTTTCAACTTTCGATGATGTTCAAGACTGTCGATAGGATCGTCGATGGTGCAAATGCACGCTATGCGAAAACGGCGTAACAGCGATTGCGCGCTAAGTTCCCCACCCTGTAACTGTGCGTTGCACGCATCGAAAATACGACGGGCCGAGTGTGGATTTAACGCTTCGTCAATGCCGAAAACCGTCTTCAAAGCCAAATGCGACCACAAGTAAAGTGGACTGCGCATAAGATAAGGCATGGTTTGCGCCCACTTCTCAAATCGCAGCCAATCATCGGTTTCCGTCCCTGTACAATACGTCTCTTCCACGCCATTCGCCCTCATGGCTCGCCATAGATATGGGTTGTTCTCCATCCAGATGCTGGTAATGGAGTCGAAGATGCGATCTTCGGCCACATCACGTGGGGAAATGTGGCTGTGATAATCTATTACAGCCATCCGTTGTGCATGTTCTCGATAGAGTTCTTGGGCAAAATGAGTCTCAAGAAGAAAATTTTCGCCTATATTTAACATTATAGATAAGTTTCTTTGTTTTGTTGTTTTATCGCAAAACCGACAGGCACAATCCACCTTTTAACTACACTTTGTAGGCTATGGCACTGCAATGGATAACACAATGCCTAAAACAAGGTGTTCGAAGGCCTTTGTTTACGCAACGCAAATATACATTTATTTTTTGATTAACGGAAGATTTGACGTATATTTGCAGCAAAAATTAAGTTTAAAAAATTGTCGTTATGGCAACTTTCACATATAAAAGAACAAACAAAGTATTGCTTATCTATACAGGCGGAACCATCGGAATGGGCAAAAATCCTGCTACGGGAGCCCTCGAACCACTTGACTTTAATTGTCTAGTAGACAATCTGCCTGAATTTAAATACCTTAAAACGGGTATCGAGGTGTATCAGTTTGCATCGCCCATCGATTCTAGCGACATGGCTCCACGGCTGTGGGCACACCTTGTAGGCATTATTGCCGATAACTACGATAGTTATGATGGCTTTGTTATTTTACACGGAACGGATACCATGGCCTATACGGCATCGGCCCTTTCGTTTATGTTGGAGAATCTTACCAAGCCCGTTGTGCTAACCGGAAGCCAATTGCCCATCGGCCAATTGCGCACCGACGGCAAGGAAAACCTTGTTACAAGCATCGACTTGGCTGCCTCTCACCACGAAGACGGAACACCGATGGTACCTGAAGTATGTATCTATTTCAGTGGAAAACTGCTTCGCGGAAACAGGTCGACCAAGCAAAACGCCGAAGGGTTTAATGCCTTCGAGTCGTTTAACTACCCTTCGCTTTGCGACGCAGGCATCAACTTTAATTTTCATCACCATGAAATTTTGAAGCCAAATTACGAGCAACCAATGGTTCCGCATACCGCCCTCGACTCGAATATCACGCTGTTATCTATCTTCCCCGGCATACAAGAAAACATCATTCGCCACCTGATAGAGGCACCCGAACTTCGCAGTATCGTTATGAGAAGTTATGGTAGCGGCAACGCTCCGCAACATCCATGGTTGATGAAGCTGCTAAAAGAGGCCTCTAATCGTGGCGTGGTGGTGGTGAACATTAGCCAATGCATTGCCGGAAGCGTAGAAATGGAGCGCTACGACACGGGCTTTCAGCTTAAAAATGCTGGTGTGGTGAGCGGTTACGACAGCACTGTGGAAGCAGCTTTAGCCAAACTGATGTTTTTACAAGGCATGTATCGCGATAATGGAACAGTAAGAAAACTGATGCATAAAAACATCGCTGGTGAAATATCAGTATAGCTTCGAAAGGACGCTATACGAGAAAGGCTGTTGCCAATTACGCACTAAAATAGGTGAAATACAGGTAAGCCAAGATGGCTAACAGCACCGATACGACTACAAACCGTATGAGGCAACCCGTAACTTTCTTTATTACCACCACTCCAATGATGATGGCCACAAGCACCAATATAAAATAAGATAAGCTCGACATAAATTTATTAGAATAATTGTTTAAAGGTTTGGGGTATGGGCGTGAAGAATTCCATTCGTTCGCGCGTTATAGGATGGTAGAAGCACAACATGTAAGCGTGAAGGCATAAACGGTCGAGCGGATTGTCGCCATTGCCATATTTCAGGTCGCCACACACTGGATGGCCGATGTCGGCCGTGTGCACGCGTATCTGGTTCTTACGCCCCGTTTCCAATTTATACTCAACCAGCGAATGCGTTGTGGTGCGGTTGAGCACATGAAAATGCGTAACGGCATACTTTCCACCATTATCTACGGGCGACGAGTAAGTGATGTACGAGTTATTGTCTTTCAGCCAACTGCTGATTGTTCCGCCTTCATCTACGATTTCGCCCGATACCACGGCGACATACCTACGATCGTACACAATGTCATGCCAATTATGTTCAAGTATTTGCTCGGTTTCAATGTCTTTGGCGTAAACCATCAAACCACTTGTTTCGCGGTCTAACCGATGAACTACATGAGCACGACACTTTTGCCCACTCTTTTCAAAGTAGGTGTCGAGTATGGCTTTAACATTCAACGACGAGTGCCCAGCAGCCATAGACAACACGCCCGCACTCTTGTCTACAACAATGAGGTAGCGGTCTTCATACACAATCTTTATATAACGGCTCTTAAATGGGGCCGCTTTCTTTGCTCGGCTTACCGTCACCTTCATGCCTGGCTGTAGGCGGTAATCGAACTGCGTAACGCATTTGCCGTCTACAAACACGCCATGACCACGCAGAATGTCTTTCAGTTTGTTTCTGCTCTTGCCTTTGACATTGTGCAGTAGCCAATCTAGCAGCATGGTTTCTTCGGCCACCACATAGCGGTCGTAGTCCTGCCCATTGTTTTTATTGTTCATGTTTTGCGCCATATATGTATCTGAATGTGCAAAGTTACTAAAAAAGGAGCATACCTTTACCAAAACTAATCCCTGATTGGCAAACCAACCGAACAAAATGAAGACTTTTAATATTACAAAAAGTGGTATTAAGGAAAATGTTACTTTAAGCTATAAACATCTTCTCATCTAGTTACAAAGAGGGATATAATACTTTCGGTAAGGCAACTAAAAGATGAAGCAGCAATACAAAGTTTAGCAGACAAGCAAAATGCAAATGCTTTCTTTGGCTAGGCAGCACCTTTTTATTAACTTTGCAATGATTACGAGAATTGTTTGAAACAACAGCAAATCAAGGACGCTTGGGGAACTTAAGAAATGACCATTTATTTCCAATTTTGCGATTTCCGCATCATAAAGAACTTAAAATAAAAGTAATATAGAATGTCTCTTTTAGGGCTAAATGATATTTTAAAATTACATAAAAACAAAACTGCCAGTTTATACTCCTTTCTTAATATGAGAGATGGCATTCTAACATAGACAAGAATGGAGTTTTATCCTCCTGATGAATTATGGCTAAAAAGATAATATTTTACATCCTGCTGGGAATTATTCTGTTGGGATTTGCAAGCTATTGGGCCATTACCCATACCAATTTAAATCCGACATTGGAAAGAGGTCTACCAATTGACAGCCTTGATGGCGTTTATGTCTACTATAATGGAGGCCCTAACCAATCGTCTGGACGGAATGTCATTGATGGTTATAATGTGGGAATTCGTTACCAATGTGTGGAATTCGTGAAACGATATTACTACTTGCATTATCATCATCGTATGCCCGACACCTATGGACACGCTAAAGACTATTTTGACAAAAAGATATCCAATGGGGCATTAAATACTGCTCGTGGGCTTTTTCAGTATCAAAATGGAACTAAAGTTAAGCCGCAGAAAGGCGACTTGATAGTGTTTGCCTCCTACATACTCAATCCCTATGGGCATGTTGCTATCATTTCTAAGGTTACTGATAAGGATATTGAGATTATTCAGCAAAATGCTGGACCATGGGGAAAAAGTAGGGTTCTTATAGAGCTGCAAAGAACTGGCAAGAACTGGCAGATAAAAAACAACAGGGTTCTTGGGTGGCTAAGAAAAGAGAAAAGATAATATGGCACAGTATACGGAAATGTCCTTCAAGTGGAGACAATCTACATTGAACGGCTGGCGTGTCACTCAAAATGTCAGTGAACCACAACTAAACCACCGTATATAATGGCACAGCGGTCTGCCAGTTAAGTAAAAAGCAAGTGCTTTCTTTGGTCAGACAGCACCTTTTTGTTAACTTTGCATAGATAACAAGAAGCGTTTTAAACAATAGCAAATCAAGGAAGTTCGGAGAATTTGAGTAATACCAACCATTACTCTTTTCCTCATTCCAATTTTATAAACACATATAAGTAAAGAGTCATAAAGAACCAACTCTTTTACCCCCACAAAAACATTATCGATAGAAATGAGATCGTTAAAAGAATTGTTTAGGATAGGCAAAGGCCCATCGAGCAGTCATACGATGGGGCCACAAAAGGCTTCACAGATATTTAAAGAACGTAACCCACAAGCATCTCGCTTCGAAGTGACACTCTATGGCAGCTTAGCTGCAACAGGAAAAGGACACATGACCGACGCCATAATCGTGGAAACGCTTGAACCCACTGCACCCGTTGACATTGTTTGGCAACCTTCGGTGTTCTTGCCGTTTCATCCTAACGGTATGAAATTCGTTGCAAAAGACGCCAGTGGTAACGCTGTGGACGAATGGACGGTGTATAGCATTGGCGGAGGAGCACTCTCTGAGGGCAAGAAAGGCGCCGATATGTTCGACACGAAGGAAATATATGATATGAATTCGCTAACGGACATTATGCGATGGTGCGAGAAAAGCGGCAGAAGCTATTGGGAATACGTGGAACAATGCGAAACGAAAGACATCTGGAATTACCTTCACGAGGTATGGACCGTTATGCAAGCAGCCGTTGAACGCGGACTTAACAGCGAGGGCGTATTGCCCGGCCCGCTAGGATTACCTCGCAAAGCGGCTACCTACTACGTAAAGGCGAGCGGATATAAGCAAACATTACAAACACGCGGACTGGTTTATGCATACGCCTTGGCTGTGAGCGAAGAAAATGCTTCGGGCGGAACCATCGTTACCGCACCCACTTGTGGTGCTAGTGGCGTTTTGCCTGCGGTGCTTTACCATTTGGCAAAGGGCCACAATTTCTCCGAAACACGCATCCTGCACGCTTTGGCCACAGCAGGCCTTTTTGGCAACATCGTTAAGAAAAACGCCTCTATCTCGGGTGCCGACGTTGGTTGCCAAGGCGAGGTTGGCGTGGCTTGTGCTATGGCTTCGGCTGCCGCATGCCAACTGTTTGGTGGCAGTCCGGCTCAAATTGAGTATGCCGCAGAGATGGGATTGGAACACCATTTGGGCATGACTTGCGACCCCGTGTGCGGCTTGGTGCAAATACCATGTATAGAACGAAATGCATTTGCAGCCACTCGCGCATTGGATTCGAACCTCTACTCGGCATTTTCGGATGGCAGGCACCGTGTTTCGTTCGACCGTGTGGTTGAAGTTATGAAGCAAACGGGACACGATATTCCTTCGCTTTACAAGGAAACGAGCGAAGGCGGACTGGCCAAAGACTTCATGATGGGAAGCTAATGAAATGTGTTGAATTAAGCCCTTACAACACGATTTACTTGACATCGAATCAGTACAACTCGCTTGTAGTGTGACTACAAACAAGTTGTAGTGCCACTACCGATCAATTGTAGCGTGACTACAAAAGGCTTGTAGTGGCCGTACAAAAGCATTTGTACTGACCCTACAAAGGCATTTGTACTGGCCGATAAAAGGTAAAATGGAATTCTTGAACCATCTAGCGAGGTGGCCCTTTGTCATCATGAGCAACACAATAAGAGGGTAATTATCGTGTTACTTCGTAGTTAAAAAGATGCTTGTTTCGGCACAACTAAAACACAAAAACGCCTGTCGCGCCAATTTCCGCTTAGCGGTTGTTGGCGCGACAGGCGTTTTATATAAGGTTGTTGAACGTAAAACAACGATAACACCTTTATTGTTTTTAGGCGAACCTGGGGTAAAATACTACCCTGTATAGACAGAACAGCAAGGCATGCCATTCACCTCTCCCCTATTGGAGAGCTGTCGATGGTGAAGCAATTGTTGGACAATCGGCCTTTATCCCTTTGATAGGCGTGAGCAAAGACGTTACTTAAAAGCCACCGCCCATTGGTCTGATGCCACCCATTGGACGTCGTCCACCAGGCATCCCACCAGGAGGAGGAGCACCAGGGCCTTCTTCATCAGGCCTATTTTTGCGCATCTGCTGACGGGCATCTTTACCACCAAAGAGATTAAAGCGATAAACCACGTGCAACATGGCATAGCTGTTGATGCTATTATACTCGGTGTCGGTGCGCTGATAGGCGTTGATAGAACGCGAGAAGTTGCTTTGCTGGCGCAGCAAGTCGTAGAACTGGACGCTCACACTAAGAGGACTGCCTTTAAGGAAGCTTTGAGAAAGCTGGGCATTCCACACCAGTTCGTTGGTGTTAAGCGCGCGGTCGGCATATCCGCGACGACTGTTTTGGTGCAAGTCGGTGGAGAGTTGCATACCCCAAGGAAGGGTGAAATTGAGTGTAGCACCGTATGCAAATTGCCAAGTGTTGAGGTTATTTTGCAGTTGTAGCTCATTTTTGGAATGGGCGTAAGTAAAAGAGCCATCGAGTTCTAACTCTAACCAACTGTTGCGATAGCTGGTGGCCAACCGCTCTGAGAGGCTAAACGAACGGGTAACGTTGCGTTGCGAACCAGACGTGGAATTGAGACTGACGTAGCCCACGTAATTGTTGTAACCTAGGTTGCTGAACGTGTTGACGTTAAAAACACCCGCCGAGTCGATAGCCGTGTTGAACATTAGCCCCGCATTGACATTCCAGTTACCATTAATATTGTCGGGTTGCGTGGTTCGCCCACCTGTGGTCTCATCGTAGGTTACGCGGTTGCTCACGGCGTTTCGCGTATTGCTATAATCGAGGAACGACATGAGGGTTTGCTGGCGACGCTCCTTATAGGTATTATAAAAGAAGCGAAGCGAATTGGTGAACGAGGGTTTAAGGCCTGGATTTCCTCGATGCACGTTCAAGGGGTCGCTATCGTCAACGATGTCTAGCAGGTCGGCCATTGCCGGCTGCGAAGTTGTGCCACGATAATTGATACGCAATTGGCTAACGTCGCTAAACTTATAGCGAAGTTCGAGTGTGGGCGAAACGTTGAAAACATGGCGCATGCTGTCGGCATATTGCCCCAAATAGGTTTGGGTAAAGTGCGACGATTGGGGCTGAACCATAAAACCTGCATTGAACTTATAGTTCTTACCGACAAAACGCAACATCATTTCGAGTTCGTGGGTATGGTTGGTGTAGACCGAAGAACGGCTTAACCGCTGGTCTAAATAATTCTCGTAGGGGTTGGCAAGTAAAGAAAGATAGCTGTTCCAACCACGATAAAGCGGTGAGAGTGACGAGAAAAAGTCTTCACCAAGATTGCTGAAGTCGAACGTTGAGCGGTTGCTCGTGGTGCGACTGTAACCATACTTATACCTGAATTGCAAGAACGTACCTCGCCAAAGAGGTTCGCTGTATGTGGCTTGCAGGCTATAACTCCACGCGGTTGTTGGCGTGAGGTTGTAGCGGTTGGTTTGATATGCAGAGTCTAAGCCCGTCGCATTCTTCACTTGAAAAAGGTGCACGTTCGACAGTGACAACGATTTGGTATCGGTGTCGGTATAATCTACGTCGGCACGAAGGGTTACATTTCGTCCGTTGGCATTTAATCGGCGGTTTAATTGCAACATTCCACCCGCCTGCTTGTTTCGTGTGTAGCTGATGCTGTTTTGCGAACGCGTGTTTACCATCAGACTATCGGCTGCCAATTGGGCAAAAGCCGACGACGAGAGAGGGTCGGACACATAGTTGTAGGGGTTGTCGTTGTAGGTGGCCGACATGCTAGACGACGTGCCATCGCTTGTGGAATAGCTGAACGAAGGGCGAAACATTATGTTGGTTAGCGTGTCGGGTTGCCACTCTAAGCGTCCACGGGCATTCCATTGGTTGCCACGCGAGTAGCTCTGGTTAAGGCTATTGGAAAACGACCCCGCAGTACTTACAAAGTTCTCGGAAGCCACACGACTCTGCACATCACCATCTGAATGGTTCCAACGTAAACTCCAATCTATCGTTAGCTTATTTTTTTTCTCGTAATTAAAGTTTGTACCAAGCATTTTGGAGGCGTTAAGTCCATCGCGATTACGACCAAAGTTACCCCTTCCTCCACCACCTGGGAACCCCATATCATTGGTATTGTTGGCATTAGCAAAGAGCATTGCCCGATATTCGTCCTTGAAATACGCGCCCATAAGCCGATTGGCATAACGCGACTCGGTGCCAAGGGCGAGATCGGCATTGGAGAAAACGCCCTTGTTCATGCCTTTCTTAATGCCGAAGTCGAGCACGGTTTGCTCGTCGCCATCATCTATGCCAGAAACGCGCGCTAAGTCGCTGCGCTGATCGTACGACTTTATCTTGTCGACAATAGAAGTAGGCAAGTTCTTTAAGGCAGTCTTGGTATCGCCCGTCATAAACTCTTTGCCATCTACCAATATTTTTTTCACCTCTTTGCCGTTGATGGTTATCTTGCCATCGTCGCTAACTTGTGCACCTGGTAGGCGTTTAACAAGTTCTTCTATGGTAGACCCTTCGGGGGTGCGGAAGGCTGCAGAGTTATAGACAAAGGTATCTTCGCGCACCGTGACCTTTACAGCCTGTCCCGTAACAGTGGTTCCTTTAAGCATGATGGCATCGGCGTTCATCACAATTTTGCCCAAAGCCAAGTCCTTACCATCGGATATGAGCAGTTTCTGAAAATGGGTGAGATAGCCAACACTTGATATTTTAAGCAAATAATTGCCATCTTCGGGGGCAGTTAACGTAAACTCGCCTTTCTCGTTAGATATTGCTCCAACAACAAAAGTGCTGTCGGATTTTAATAGTTGAACCGTTGTTTGGGTAACGGCTTCATGTGTGTCGCGGTCGGTAAGCATACCGCTGATCTTACGTTCTTGTGCCTTTGTCACCGCTGCAACAAAGAAAAACAACATCAATAAACAATACTTATTCATAAACTAAATCTATTTTAAAGGCGCGATGAGTGGGTACGCCGTTAGTTCTTATTATAAGCAGACAAGTTGGCAAGTAAACTAGTTGACTAGTTAACAAGTTTCCTAAGCTTTCTAGTTATTCTTGTTTCCTAGGTTTCTTGTTTATCCTAGGCTTTCGAATTTTCCTAGCTCACCAGCTACTGTGCATATTAAACGTGACAAAGACCACGCTTTTGAGTGCCTACTTTACGATATGTGACGAGAAAAAATAAAAAGGGTTTAACCACATGAACAAAATTTATATGGTGAAATTTTGCGCGCTTGACTGTTTGTCTTAACTTTGCGTGAAGAATAAACCCTAACATTGACATGATGCAAGAAGTTCTTATTTCTGACTGCTTGGAGAAAGATTTGGCGCACGCCATTGCCATTTGTGCGCCCGATAGGCTGTTTGTGCTAACAGACGAGACAACTAAGGCGCATTGTTGGCCTAAGATACAACAATTTGATTGTATGAAAGGGGCTGTCGTTATAAGCATCCCTTCGACCGACACGCATAAGAACATCGCTACGCTTTCAAGAGTATGGGAGATGCTGGGAACCAATGGAGGTACGCGACGTTCGTGCCTTATCAACCTTGGAGGAGGAATGGTGACCGACTTGGGGGGATTTGCTGCAGCCACTTTCAAACGGGGTATCAACTTCATTAACATCCCTACAACACTGCTGGCAATGGTGGATGCTGCTGTAGGGGGTAAGACTGGCGTGAACTTTAATGGACTGAAGAATGAGATTGGCGTGTTTTGCGATGCCCGATTTGTTATACTTAATACAGTGTTTCTCAATACGCTAGATGACATGAATACACGTTCGGGCTATGCAGAAATGCTGAAACATGGATTGATAAGCAATGAGGAGATGTGGGGGGAGTTGCTGAATTTCGACCTCGAAGAGCCCGACTGGGGAAGACTACAACAAATGGTGGCCCAATCGGTTGAGGTGAAGGAGGAGGTCGTGGCGAAAGATCCACATGAACAGGGATTGAGAAAGGCTTTAAACCTAGGGCATACTGTGGGGCATGCATTTGAGTCGATGGCCTTACATAAGGGTCAACCCATATTGCATGGCTATGCGGTGGCTTTCGGTTTGGTATGTGAACTGTATCTATCGA
Organism: Hoylesella loescheii DSM 19665 = JCM 12249 = ATCC 15930; assembly: GCF_000378085.1. Lineage (GTDB taxonomy): Bacteria > Bacteroidota > Bacteroidia > Bacteroidales > Bacteroidaceae > Prevotella > Prevotella loescheii. The sequence goes on along the minus strand of NZ_KB899214.1, from coordinate 107,918 downwards.
CATTTAAGGCAAACTTCCCCACTTATAAGATGCGACAAACGGTGCAGTTTATCCGCAACTATTATGGTATATTCGCCCTATCGTGCAACGATTATGACAGCCTTATAGAGCTGATGCAACACGACAAGAAAAATACTTCGACGAACATAAACTTCACTTTCCTGGAAGACATAGGCAAACCTATTATCAACCAAACGGCTACAAAGGACGAGATAAAAGAGGCGCTCGACTTTTTTAGGGAGACGATGTAATGGAGAGGGGAACGGATGCAAGGTTTACTGTTTCACCATGAAGCTATGTGTATAAACTAAGGCAAGAGATTTTACTTCCATATATTTTGATTGCCAATTAAAATGGGTTCGCAAATACGCAATAGTTCGTAGATGGGGACTTTACTTATTACACATGCTTATCATTTCACTATAATGATAGCATTATTGGTGTATCTCATCTTTTTGCAACTAGTATATCGAGCTTGTAAATACAGTTAATTTTATTTACAAAAAAGTATTTCGCTACCTAAACGGGTTGGTTTCCCGGATTTAAGTTGTACTTTTGTTGTGCTGATGGCTCTCTAGAAGTCTTTTTCGTAACACAGCTAATGAATGTACGGTATGAACAAAGCTATTCTTTTTATTTTCTCGGGACTCCCTGCCGTTGGGAAATCCACACTTGCAAAGTCTATCGCGAAGGAATTCGGAGGTGTTTATCTGCAAATTGACACCATTGAGCAAGGATTGAAAGACTTGTGCCATATTCATGTCGAGGGTGAGGGGTATAGATTGGCATACCGTATGGCTAGCGACAATTTACACTTGAACAACAATGTTGTGGCGGATTGCTGCAATCCTATTGAACTAACAAGGAAAGAATGGGAAGACGTTGCGAACAAGAGTGGTTGTCGCTTCATCAACATAGAAATTGTGTGTTCGGATAAGGTGGAACACAGGAAGCGTGCTGAACAAAGGAGGTCAGACGTGGCAAACATAAAACTACCAACGTGGGATGACATCGGAAATCGAGAATATCACAAGTGGATAAATGGTCGCATTGTTATTGATACGGCAGGAAAAACCATTAGTCAATGCGAAACGGAACTAAGAGAAAAGGTTTCTGAGATTCTTTCTCCAACAACAGGAAATAAAGATACAGAAAGCATAGGCCGCCCATTGAAAGGTATTATCATAGAAAAGCTTTGCTACACAGAACTTGTGTATGACAGAATAAACCGAAAACTCGGACTTCATCTCTCGCCCCATGAAATTGAAAGCTTTGTTTCAAGAATTATCAAGAGTACAGATGATGCTGATTTTCAGAAGAAAGGAAAGAACTATTATATTACCAACGATGCGGCACATGTCCGTATCACAGTCAATTCTTTTACATACAGAGTTATTACAGTAGATAAAATATAAAGAGATATGGAATTACAAACAAAACGTCTGATTTTAAGGCCGTGGCAGGAAAGTGATGCAGAAGCACTCTACAAGTATGCAAGTAATCCTAACATTGGTCCCATTGCCGGGTGGCCACCACATACCAGTATAGAGAACAGTCGCGAAATTATAAAGGTTGTGCTGTCTGCCCCAGAAACCTATGCGGTTGTATTAAAAGAAACGGGCGAGGCTGTTGGCAGCATTGGCATAATGACCACAAAAAGTGAAATCCATAGCGCAAAGATGGCAGACACCGAGTGTGAGATAGGTTATTGGATTGGTGAACCCTATTGGGGACAAGGCCTGATTCCTGAAGGGGTAAACGAATTACTTCGATATGCTTTTGAGAACTTACAGCAAACTACGGTTTGGTGTGGGTATTACGATGGTAACGAAAAATCGAAACGAGCACAAGAGAAATGCGGATTTACTTACAGCCATACTGAAGAAAACAAGCCTGTTCCATTGATGAACGACTTTCGTACAGAACACTTTACTAAAATCACCTTGGAAGATTGGAAGAACCGAATCCGTAATTTAAAGTAAATAACAAGGAAGATTATGAAAAAAACAAGCTTAATAATGATGCTGCTTCCTATCGTGTTTGTGGTTCATGAATACGAAGAAATTATTATGTTTAGACGCTGGATTGACAGGAACAGGGAGGAACTGAGAAAGCGATTTCCTAAATTAGAATCGCTCTTTACTCGACGAGGACATCTCGATTATTCCACTGCTTCCTTTGCCGTTGGTACTTTTCACGAGTTTATCCTAATATCTATTGTTTCATGCTATTCCGTATGGTCAGGGGCGTATCAATGGTGGTTTGGTGCATTGACTGGATATTCTGTTCACCTCTTGATGCATATCGTACAATGGATTGTGTATCGAAAATATGTGCCAGTTATCATCACTAGTTTCTTGACTTTGCCATATTGTATCTATGCTTTTGCTGAATTTTCAAAGGTTACGACTTTGTCTGGTTTACAATTGCTTCTATGGGCAGTTATTGGCATCGTTCTTACCATACTAAGCGTGTTTTCGGCATTCTTCTGTATGAACAAGTTTCAACGATGGGAAAAAAGATAAAGTAGTAGCTGTCATTTCTAACCTCCCGCATCACTTGTGTAATGGCATTATACAAATAAAATTCAAGGAGTGATCTATAGAGATTTGTTATAGGACCAATAAAGAGGAATGTAATGCAAAATATTTATCAACGTAGAGTCAACCTGCAAGTGCAAAAGAATATAATAATTTTGCACTTGCAGGTTGACTCTACGGTTCATAATGAAAGACTGTAGGGTGACAAAACCCTCGCTACTACTTGTGTAATTCGAAATAATTTCCGAAATTTGTGAATGTGTAAGCTTCATTTGTTCGTTTCTTTATTGTTTTCAAATACAAAGATAAGAAAAAAGGGGCTTACACACTTTTATAGGACAATACCCAAAAGGCATAACCAACACGTTGGAACAGGAATAAAGCATACTGTTTCAATGCAGAAAATAGCTTCAACTCATTCCCACCCGCCCTACTGCTTTAAGCTGATCAAATTGTGAATCTTGTACTATTTCTAGTACAGATGCCATAACTACATTTGCAGGAAGAACTGCTTTAAACTTTGAAAGAAAGTGAGGAAAGAATGCCTATGCTACTGAGTGAACGATATTCTCAAAAGAGCTAAATTAGAAGGGTGCGTAGAAAAAAAGAGGATGTGCTACAAAAGCACACCCCCTTCCTTGATAGAATATTGAGCAATTAAATTAATGTTGTTGTCTTAAACATTATGTTAGAACTTATATTGAAGACCGACATTGAGGCTATTAACAAAGGTACCAGACTTGGTATATACCTGGTCACTTTGATATTGCTTGCTGTCCATACGATAGACGGTGTGGCTATAGAACAATGCCATCTTAGGACTTACATTGTAAGATATGATTGTACCTAAGTTCCATGCTAAACCATTACCAGCCTTACCTAGTACATAAGACGGTCCTGCATATAATGAAACATCATAGCGTCTTGCGGGATCTATACCAGCAAAAGCATTCAGGATGTGGAAGTTATAATCCAAAGAGAACAAAGTATTCTCAAACTCCTTGCTTTCCATCATGGTGCCAGTTTTCTCCCATACCTTGTCTTGCAAGTATTCGGCACTGACACGTACGCCATGATAACCACCAAACTTGTATCCCAAGAAGAGTAACGCGTTCTTAAAGAATGGATTTTCTTGTCCGCGATTTCTCCAGGTATGAATAGTGGTATTCCAACCACCACCAGCGGCAGCATAGAAACCTCTAACAGGATTATACTCAACGTGTGATTCATCCAACGATGTTTCCTGCTTCTCATCCTGTTTGTCTCCCAAGAACAAAGATAAGCCAAACTTCAATGATAGTTCATCCGTCTTTCCTACAGTTTGAATCTTTTCAAATCCACGAATCAGTGAGTACGTAGGTTCGATATTGAACCGCAAGCTATTGGCTAATTTTAGCCATACTTGTGTACCAAAACGCCATGAATTGAAACGACTTGCAGTAGCTGTAGAAGGACTTGTTGTAAATCTTATCTCACCAGTTCCTGCACCAGCAAATAGGTTCAGACCAGCAGTAGAGTTCCAATCGTAATTCTTTTGGAAGCCGAAAGGATTAAACATCAAGTCTAATGTTCCAGCATATAAACGCATCAGATATCTGCGCTCACCGAGAGCATCATTCGCCCAGTCTGCATTACTGATATTAAAACCACCACGCAGACCTAATGCGGAGTTCAACCACCAGCCAATATTAGCATTTGCCGTGTAGCCCATTGAGCTAGCCCTAGAGATATCAAGGTTGTTAAACCATGTTGGGCCAACACTATATTCGAAGGTCAATGGCTTATGATGATAGTCACACACTAATGAACTTGACGCATCACCAAAAGAACCGCTCATATTATATATGATACCAATGTTCAAACTATTGACATAAGTTCCAGGCGTACGATAAACTTGTGCAGTCTTATACCTATCCTTACCCATTCTGTAAACTGTATGGCTATAGAATAGCGACAACTCCTTAGTTAGCTGATATGAAAGAATACCACCGAAGTTCCATCCAAAGTTTGCACCTTCCTCACCAAGAGCCAAAGAAGGACCTGCATACAACGAAGCTTCCCATCTACGTCCGGGTCTTACACCTGCGAGAGCATTCAGGATATTGAATTGATAGTCAAGTGACAATAGCGTATTCTTAAACTCTTGTTTCTCATATATGCCAGGACCACCATAATCGTTCCACACGTAGTCATAGAGGTATTCACCGCTTAAACGCACACCGTGATACTCGTTAAAGTTATATCCTGCAAAGAGAAGACCATTCTTCAAGAGATCAGAGCCTTGTCCCACATGACGCCACGTATGAACAGTTGTATTCCAGCCAAAACCAGCTCCAATGAAGAATCCGTACGGTGAACGCGCGAAAGCCTGTGAGGCACTATCAAGTTGAACTTCTTTGTCTTTCTCTGCCTTGTCACGCAAGATCATAGAGAGACCAAACTTCAAAGCCAATTCATCTACATGCTTTGCAACTCGTCCATGTTCAAATCCCTTCATTCTAGAGAATGTAGGCTCAAGATTGAATCGAAGGTCATCTGTCATCTTAACCCACAATTGAGCACCTGCTCTAAATTCATGGAACTTCGTTTCATAAGCAGTGGTTCTACTTGTAACAAAGCGTATCTTACCAAGTCCAGTACCCATAAAGAGGTTGAATCCAAATGGCGAATTCCAATCATACTTCGGCTTAATTCCAAGAGGGTTAAACATCAAATCAACCGTTCCAGCAAAGAAACCCAATTGATTTTTCCGTGGCTCATTAATGTCGTATGACCAATCACCATTACTGATGTGAACACCACCACGCAGCCCAATGGCCGAATTTAACCACAAGCCTAAGTATGCGTTTGACGTATATCCGAGTGAGCTTCCTTTCGAAATTGGCAGATTATTGTACCAAGAAGGTCCTATATTATATTCGAACGTCAAAGGCTGACGAGAATAATCTGATTTGGTGAGCATGCCAAGCCCCAGCAATACGTCGCGGATAGGTTGATTGATATTATACAAGAGTCCCACATTGAGGCTGTTCACGTATGTACCATCATTGCCATATATTTGACTCGTTTCATAACGATTCTTTGGCATTCTATATACGGTATGATTATAGAATAAAGCCAAACTACTTGTAAGACTATATGTTAGCATACCTCCAAAGTTAAATGCCAATTGCTTTGCATCACCTCTCGCCCAAGTTGGTCCACCGTATAGATAAACATTCCACCTACGGTAGGGATTATAACCAGCAAAAGCGTTCATAATGTTGAACTGATAGTCAAGAGAGAGCATTATGTTATTAAGATCCTCATTGTCCAATCCATTATTGAGACTGTTCAACGAATGAACTCTATCACCCAAGTACTCAGCACTAATACGGAAGCCATGCAACGTGTTGAAATTATATCCAGCAAAGAGTTCTGCATTCTTTAATGCTAGATTATCACCTCCTGCATATCTCCAAGCACGAACCATAGTGTTCCAGCCAAATCCCATTCCAAGGAAGAAGCCACGATTGGGTGACAGACGCATAGAAACGGGGACACTATCAGCAGGAATAAGAAGCTTCTCACGATGAGCCTTTTCGCGGAAAAGAACAGCTAGACCTAACTTAAGACCGATTTCATCATACTGTTTGCGTTCATCCATCGCATTGTATAACTCAACAAATGAATAGGTTGGCTCAACATTCAACCGAAGGTCGTTGCACAATTTCATCCACACTTGAGCCCCTGTACGATAACTTACATAGTTACCGCTATACGAACCATAATGCCATTCGTTGGCCATTTTCTGTTGACCATACTCATAACCAGCAATTAAGTTAAAACCAACATTCTTATCCCAATCGTATCCACGTTTGAAACCTAGCGGATTGATTAGCATATCCAGGACAATGCCACGAGAACCGATCATGCTCCTCGTCTTAACTGTGCGACTTGCAGGCCTATCCGCCCAATCAGCATTGGAAACGTGGAAACCTGCGCGGAGTCCAATGGCAGAAGACAACCACCATCCCATATACACATTACTGCTCCACCCCATCGTGTTCATAATGGGCAATTCTGTACGATTATGGAAGGCTGCACCAATGTTATACTCAAAGAAGAATGGCTTACGCCATGGCTTCTTCCTATATTCTTCGAGGAAAAGACGTTCACTATCGTCGAAACGTTTCAAGAAGTCACCTTTATCTCCATCTCTAGAAAGGTTCGGCCACAGATACCATATATAAGACATGTTGATTCCATAAGCCAAGTCTAGGCTTTCGAAGTCGGTTCCTTTCACAAGGTCATGTGTTCTAGTAGCCAACCTTAAGTAGGGTTCAAACGCTAATGAGGCATGAGGACTAGTGGTAATTTTAAACTGCATACCAAAACGAGCATTGTACGATAATGCAGAACTTTCAGCATAGTATGGTACGAAAGTATTTTCAGTAGCATTTAACTTCGCACTTTGAATACCCACGCCTACCGCACCTAATACGCTCAAAGGCCTATCAGGACGATTTCCCATCAGGTAGTTGCTAAAGTTGAACAAATAATCAATTCCACCTCCCCAAGTACTATAGGTCGTTAAGGACGAGTATCCAAGAGCAGCCTTAGTAAAACCCCACGACTTTTCTGCAGAAAGCCGTATTGTACTCATAGGGCTTAACTCTTTAGCCAGACCAACATGAAGATTGGCAATAGGAGTGTAGCTAAACTTATCGTTAGGCAAGAATAACGACACACCACCACCTAGCGTTACATAAGTATGACTAAAGAAACTGCTATCAACAAACTGGTCACCAGAATATCGGTGTCTTCTATCCAATACGAAACGAAGTCCATTGTAGCCTTTCGGTCGCGGTATTCCTATCACAGTATCATGTTTAGTTTCCAACGCCGAGTCAGGCAGGAGATTTTCCAAGTCTTCCAAGTCCATTTTGGCAGAATCCTGTCTTGCAATGGAATCGGGAGCAGAAATATAGAAACGTTTGTTGACAGGTTGAGAACTTACCTCAGCACTAGCATATAGCGGAAGTAGTCCTGCAATCATCGCAACAAGGACTCTCTTTTTCATTGTACATCTTATTAAAATCACTTTCATATTCTATCACTCGGAAGCTGCTTCTTTTGGAGCAGGCTTCGCCATCATCATGTTAAACTTTTCCCTATACAGGTCTTTCTTACTCTCAATATACGGATATTTCTTGCGAATCTCATCCGTAATATTGCCGTCGTTTTTAAAGAATCGCTCATAGAATGATGGATCCAAATCAAAACAATGCTGGAAGTAGGCCAAGAACCTAGGAGTGTCATTCGTTTGCATCTTAACAGCAGCCTCGGCTCCAAAATCCTTTATCAAATTCATGAAGTCATTTTCCTGCTCAATATCAGGATTATTTGCTGCTATTACACCTTTCAAATACCATTTCTTAACCAGATTATCAGGTAAAGAGTCAACTAGCGGATTAAGCGACTCATAACTTACCCCCAACTCTGGAGCCAATTCCACACTTAAGATTGCTTTGTTGAGCAAACTTGCGTTCATCACAAAGTTTAGAGCATTCGTTGCCCTCTGTTCTTCTTCAGGCGTTTTGTTCTGCTTGAAGAACAGTGTCTCCAAATCGATAAACATCTTCAAATCATGGAACTTTTCTGAGTCTGGCAGTTTGTTAGCCAAATGCGCTGATTGTCCTAACTTTCTTGACTTCAAGAACATTAATGCCTGATTGGCAACAATCTCCTTAAAGTTGACCGTATACATGTATGAGCTCTCAAAAGCAACAGGGCGTTGTACCTCAACTCCAGAAGACATATCTACGAACGGCTCTAAGATAGAGAGGTTTATAGAATCCTGCTCCAGTAACTCAATAGCTATTCGGTTTGCCAAATAAGCTGCAAAAGCACTATATTTGGCTGTCTTTCTTACCATGTTCTCTTTATAGGCTCGATGCGTTAACTTGCGAAGCTCTAGTGAGTCGGTAATTTGAGTAAACAAGTTATAATAGTCACCATTCGAGAAGTATTCCTCACCTCCCGGTCGATATCGTTTATCATTGTAATATGCCCATACAGCTTCTTGCGGTTCCATTATCTTATTTCTACGCAAGGTATAGGTACTGCGCATCAAACGTTGATTATGCATAATCTGCTCGATCACTGGATTACTCGTCATCATACGTTTAATACCAGCATAATCTTTTGCCTTTCCGTACCTGCGCAACTCTTCAGCTTCTGAGGCTTGACCTCTTTGTACCAATGAGTCTGCAACATCATCCCACGTATAGACCAAGGGTTCCTTAACAGTTAAACTAGCACTTCTAATGTGGCTACCTATCATCGACAAAATCTTACGTGCTCTTCTCTTAGCCAAATCAATGTTCAGAGACATTCCACCCTCAGGTGAAGCAGTACCCTGCACTGATATATTCATCAAAGAAGTTCCATACGAACGGAGCTCTTCAATAAGGAAATCCAGGGTTTTTTGGTTTTGTTCATCCGTTGTCAACTCATCCTTACCAACAACAAAGGTTACTTGCAGGTCACGGGGAACTTCCAAGAGACGAGCTCTTACCGTTTCGAAAAACCTCGGACCTAGCTCCATGTGTTTGGCAGAAGAACCAACGTCAAGCATTTTCCATGGGCGTCTAACATTGTTAGTTCCCTCCTTGTTGTCGCTGAAATAAACATGAGTATAGTCTTCCAAACTCAATCTTGCTTTCCATTTATAGTTCTTGTCTATATCAGGTTTTGGATAGGTTATATCCCAGCTAAAGCTAAACGGCCCGTTAGACATTACATTGTCAGGTACATAATATGCATGAAGCGAGTCATTTCGTTCATAACCAAAGCTCTTACGCTTAATCTGGTTCTGGTGATATTTATCACCTTCAAACACAAGTGGTTCAAGGTATTGGATAGTGTCCCCTGTATTAGTATTGACTGCAACAGGTTGGAAAATCAATCTCGAATGCCTGGTCGTATACCACGCAGGGAGTGATATTCCGACAGTCCATCGCATATTCTCACCATCATCAACAGGAGGAACTTCCTTAAAGTCTACTCCTTGTTTCTTAGCAAAGACGTTAACGTTCTTAATAAGAATACCATCGGAGCGCGATGGGGCGAAAACTATATCATAATTTAATCTTCCCCCAACGACATCAACAATTTTCAGAACACCCTCATTAATTAACAACATGGCTCCACCCACAGAAATATCAGCCTCAAAGTGACCTTCATAGTCGGGTATTACCACATCATTACTCTTTATCTTCACGATACTTCCCGACATTCCATTCTGTGAGTTATACAATTGAGCCTGTTTGCGAGCCTCAGTCTTGTTATCAAAGATATAAATTGGTACAGACAAAGGCATTTTACCAGAAATCTGTCCATTCATTTCTTTCATAGACTTAGACACGCTGCCAGTTATATGAATGGCTTGCGCTGATATTTTCAAAGTAAACAACCCCAAAAACAGTAGCAAGATAAAAATCTTCTCTAGTTTCATCATATTTCCTCCTATTGTTTACCAAATTGTATACGACAAGGTTACGCCCACCTTTGTAGGCAATATGCGATATTCCCAAAATCCTTCTTTGGCTTGTGTGTTGTCGTTCAACAACAAATCACTACCATCAACCATAAATTCCTTGTGATGGGAAAAGATAGCACCTACTCCCGCATGGAAATCTATATTCCATCTTTTAGATAGAGGAACAACATATCCAAAGGTCATTCCACCACCCCAAGCAGTTCCATCATATTTTCTGTTTCCCCACGTTATGGAATAGTCCGCAGCCAATAGTCCCAAACCAACATAATGATGGAACATCGGACGTCCGCCAAAATAATATTTAAATTCAGGTTGGACACCAACCATTCTCATTTCCTTATGGAAGTATGGCTTATTGTTACCAAAGACACTCAATCCAAGTGTGGTATGATTGCCGATGGTTATTTCAGCACCCAAATTATATGTTTGTGTAGCCAGAAACAAAAGATTTGAGTTGACGGCAAAGGTCTGCGCCTGCGTGCGAGTAAAAATACCAACAAGCAAGATCAGAAGTAATCCTATTTTTTTAGTTACCATTTTCATAATTATTCCTTATTAGTCAAAATTCTGAGAGAAACACTCCCCCTAGGGGAAACAGGACTCCCTTTTCACCGGAAGACTTAGCTTCCGGTGATTTTAGGGTAGCATTATTTTCTTCAAGATCAGTTTCATCAGTTCGTTTATTTTCTGATGTAAGGTTTTCACCTTCCTGACCCGTTTCATCCCTAGGACTTTCCGCAGGTTGTTCTTGTTTCTCCTCATTAGGCAAGTTCATATCTCCCGTCTTTTGAGTTTCAGAACTTCCCACATCTTCTTTTGGAGTAGAATTGTCAGACTGTTCCTTGCCTGTTTCTTTCTGCTGCTTCTCCATCTTTTGGGCTACTTTAATAGAGTCTGCTGTACGTTTGGCATTAGCGCGATCTATTGCCTTCTGCTCTTTCAACTCACGTGCCCGTTCCTGAGCAGCGTACTTCAAAGAGTCAGCTTTACGTTTTGCATTTTCTTTCTCTTCAAGCTGTCTTGTCTTTTCAACAAACTTAAGCGAATCGGCAGTAATCTTGGCATTGGCCTTTTCTTGCATAGCCTTAATTCTCGCAACTTCTTTCAGTGAGTCAGCTCTATGCTTTTCTTCTTCACGTTCAATCAGTTGCTTTTCTTTCAAGGCCTTATTCACCTGTTTAAGAGAATCTTGTGAGTATGCCCTTTCTAACTCAAGGCGTTGCTCTTCGAACCTACGTTCGTAATCAGCCTTAGAAAGTGAATCCATTTTTATGCGCTTCTCCTTAACCTGTTCGGTATGGATACTGTCTCTCCTTATCTTTTCTTTCTCTACCGCTAGACGATATTCATTATCAATTAAGTTGCGGTTCTTATACCTATTGGCCAACTTTGTACCAAAGTGGTAAACGAAAGAAACATGGATTGCATCTACAGAAGCTGCATAAACCAAGGGATTAAATGTTAGTTTATAGCCAGTATCTTTTGTTGTTGCTGAGTAGAAATATTTCCCATCTTTAGAAAATCGATGATAATCATGCATATTTGCGAAAACAACACCAGGACTAATTCCCAGGTCCAAGTCGATGCTTGCACCATTTGTATAACCATACAGTTGGGTGACTGTTCCTAACATTAATCCTCCTACGAGTGAATTACCCTTCTTACCCGTATTGCCAAACTTAATGTTGAAAATATTTCCACCAGCGAATAGTCCGACATAATAAGCCCGTTTGGGCATCTTTGCGTGCCAATACTTTCTTACCTCAGCACGTCCTCCATAAATGTTATACACATAAAACGATTTCGTACGTGTATTAACATCCCAATTTGCACGTCCATAAACGCCCACCGTCCATTGGTTCCAGTTCTTGTTTCCTACGGAGAACTCAAGTCCTAGGTTTGGTGTCAAAGTCAACCATCCAACAGCGTCCGTTTTCAGGTTAAATCGGTTTTGGAGCTTCATGGTATCTACCTTATTATAATATAGTAGATTTCCCTGACCTAACACTCCTGTCACTCCAACAAAGAATTGGAGCATCAGGGCAAGTATCAGTTTGTATCCTTTCATCTTCATCATAACATATAGTTGTCAACTATCCATTTGTTTTACTTAACTTTTGTTGCTACCATCTGCTTAGCAAAGTCGTCTTCGGGATCCAGAGCCAATATTTTTTGTGCATACTCGACAGAAGAGCTCATTTCTTTCTTTATATAGTAATAATAAGAAAGTTGCTTATAACATTCGATTAAGTGGTCTTTACTACTTCCACTCTTTTCAAGTAGCTCTGCCGCTTTTGAGAAATACGGTTTTGCCAATCCCTTCGTATATTCAGGATCAAGCATAGCATTAGCGTTACCCTGCCAATAAAATCCGAGGTAACTATTGGGGCGTAAAGTTGCCACTTGCCCAAACAAGTCGGCGGCATGTTCAATGGCCTTTGTCTGCTCCTCGGTCCTTGTCTCATTCTCCTTAACATCAGTACCCTTTCTCCAATATAACCTTCCCAATTGGAATATTTCGTATGCACGATTGTCAGTGGTATCTTTCATATTCGACACATACTGCTCATAATACTTGATAGCATTATCATAATCATGTATTCTTGTATAAGCTTCAGAAATTTGTTTGTGAATTCCAGGAAGATTTGCATTCTTCTGAAGAGCTACATTAAACTGTTGAATTGCCTCCTGTGTTCTCCCCAAGCCGCTTAATGCGTATCCATAATAGATATAGTCTTGATATTGAGGCTTGGTATCCTTACTATTATTAAACAAATCGTTGGCGTTATTGATTGCCGTTTCGAAATGTTGCAATTCTGTATTGTTATATAGGAGCAACCTATTAAAGACAGGGTCTTTTGACGAACGTTTATGCCCCATCACGGCCAAGTCTAACGACTTTGAATAGTCTTTCTTTATATACAAACTCAAAGAATATTGCATTAACTCCTTATCATTCAGAGAGTCTACTCCAATACTCTTATAAGCAGCAATCGCATTAGTAAGATCGTTTGCTGTATAATAGACTTCTGCCATATACCTTTGAACATTCAAGTCTGGCCGATTCTTTTTCAGGGTTTTCAACGCCTCAATCGACTTATTGATTTCCTTAGTCTTCAACAAGTCGGCCAATTTGAAATAAGCATCGGGGTCTTTGCGATCGAAATACATGGCTCGCTTATAATAAAACTGTGCAGAATCAGGCCTATTCTTAGCTCTAGCGATATCTCCACCCAGATTTAAGGCCTTTACACTTATGCGTCTGCATTGTTGGGCAAGATTAAAATAATGAGTGGCATCATCCAATTGCCCCGCTCTAAGGAAGAGCGTTCCAAGACCAGCCAACAAGGCTCCGTCTTCTTTATGTTTAGTTGCGAATTTCTCCGCGCTACTCTTAGCTGCGTCAGGGCTGCTGGAAAGTAACACAGCAATCACCTGTAAATCCTCATCATATGAAAAATAGTCCTGCGAAAAAACAGGAAGACTAATCATAGCACAGAACATAAATACCAGCCACTTTTTAGTCATACTCATAATTATTTGATCAACCATTAATTTAATAACAGACTGTCGACTAATGACAGGACTGTGCACAATATTAAGGCACTTCACTCCAACTCCCTTTGCTTAACAAAGCAGGAAATTCATTATTTCGTCAGCAGCAATATTCTCTACTGTCAACCCTGCCACAAAACAAGGAAAACAACAAAAGAAGAATTATAAACGTAAAATATTCGCTACATAACAAAACGAATCAACTTCGTTGTCATTTTAGATTATTAACGTCATTCTTAAATGATCGGCCAGGGCCATCTGAAACACACGGCTTCAAATAGCCCTGACGTCTCATCTTGCAACAACGAAGACAAGCTCATCGTTGCAATAAAAAATTAAACTTTTAATTTGTCGATTTTGCTTTCTCAATAGCAGCATTGGCTGTTTCGATAGCAGCAGCAGCATCAGCACCAGCTTTAGCCAAGTCTGCCTTAGCTTTATCTACCTCAGCTTTTGCCTTAGCAGCTTCGGCCACAACTTTGGCCGTCATTTCTTTTGCCTTTGCAGCTTCTGTACGAGCTTTGAGTGCCGTGGCTTTGCAAGCGGCAGCATTAGCAATAGCTTTTTCCGTTTCTGCCTTAGCCTGATTAGCAGTTTCTACAGCCTTTTGAGCTTCAGCTTCAGCAGCCTCAGCATCGCTGCGTGCCTGTTCAGACTGAGCCTTAGCTTTTTCAGACTCCATTCTTGCTTTTTCAGCTTCTACTTTTGCCTTAGCAGCTACTACTTTTGCCTTGGCAGCTTCAGCCCTTTGCTTTGCAGCTTCAGCAACAGCTCTTGCTGCGTCTTCTTTAGCTTTTTGAGCGTCCATCACGGCTTTTTGCGCATCCGCCACTGCAGATCCTTGGTTTTCAGACTGAGCAGAGGCACTCATAACCGATACAAATGCTACGGCTACAACAGACAAGATACACCTTCTCATTTTCATATTTCTTTGATATTAAATAAAATATAACACGATTGGCATGTCAATCATGGTAATAAATTTAACTTAAACGAACATGCCCGTTTACTATTTCTGTTGCAAAATTACAAAAAAAAAGAAACACCCAAAAGAAAATCGGAAAAATAATGTAAAATATTAAGGTTTTATGTTGTAAAACATAAGAAAATCTGAAAAACATATGAAATAAACAAACAAAGAGGAAAAAGAGAATAGTATAAAAATGTTGTATAGCAGAATAAGATCAAGAATAAGACCAAATATCAAGTGCATGAAGTTTAGTTAACCACATAATGAATTACAATAGGACACTACAACATACAACATACACAATTGAGCCAATGCTAGGTACAGGAGGATGAAATGTGTCTGTATTAAGAATGTCTATATTATATAAGGTGTGAAAGATCCAGTTATTAGCACAAAACATACACCAACATTACATCTAAATTGGGTATGAATTATGCTCATCACATGCAATATATAACTCCGCAACATGTTTCATGAAACGACAATACCACACCATGATGGTTACACAAGCAACCAAAGCATCTAAGCGACATTGTGAATAAGGCATGAATAGCCTACGCTAGTTCGAGATAAAACACAATCGGTATACCTTCTGTTGGATAGCACTAGTTGGTAAGATAGCTATTTCTTCACCAGTCCAATCTTGTTCAGAGGAAATGGTTTCTTGTTCCGAACTCTCCAATCAACCCTTCCGTCGTTTGCATTTTCATCGTTCTGAAAATGCGCTTGCCAAGCCCCAATTATGCATCATTAGATTAATCGCCGTGCTAAATGTACTTTGGACGGCTGTTCCATGTCATCTGGAATGCTGTTCCAGTTGAACTGGACCCCTGTTCCAACTTAGCTGGAACAGGGGTCCATCTTAGCCGTAACAATGCGAGAGCTTTAAAAACACACTACAAGAGCTTATGGGGTGGAAAATAATAGGTGGCACTTGGAGGTCGGAAAGGTGAGTTGGTAGCGGTGATAGGCTGTGGAATGAACCTCCTAGATAGTGCCAAACTAGTATCAAACGTTATGAGAATTCGAGATAAGATACTATGCTTTTTTGAGCAAGATTAGACTTAAAAAAACGAATGATTGTTTCACTAACTAGTGCTACGCGATAGTTGACATGACGAACATCTCTTATCCCGAACTCGCGTAGTCTAGCATTAAAATGCACTAGAATATTAAGTGTTGACAATTCGAGAAAGAAAATCGGAATAATAAAGCTCAATTAAAGGCTTCAGAAGGATAAGAGTTGCCAGATGACAAAAGGGAAAGTCAATAGATATAAACCAGCGCAAACCCTTTAAGCATGGAATAATGAGCCGTTACAGAAATATCCCTCTTGGTGTTCTTTGCTACTATCACACCACATTTCTCCACATCAAAAGACTGCAAATAGATTTCATAAGACAGCAGATTATCTGCAGAGAAATACTTAAATACTGCCTCTTTGGTACACCAAGCCAATAAGAGATGAGCATTGGAAGGCATCGTTTCATCGGCATTAACAAATTTATGGGCAATCCTCCCCACCCTATCACTTTCATATTCAACATCCACAGCCACTTCACGAGTTTTAGAAAGCATCAAGGCCACCATGCCTTTGGTATGACTAACACTAACATGATAGCCTTCAAGCAGAGGTTTCCCGCTATCATTGTGACTAAAATGTAGGTCAGGATTATTAGTCATCTCAAAAAGCAACGCACGAGCAGCGAGTTTCTCCAAACGCCTTTGTTTACTTCCAATGGTAGTCATCTTCTCCTGCAAATCGCGTAAACAAGGATAGTTCTTGAAGAAAAAATCCTCTTCTTCATCCAATAACCACAATCCTAGGGAAACGTCTTCAGCCAAATGTTCTGTACTCAGAAAAGGCATAAACAGAAATTAAAGGGAATACAAAAATAACAGAAAGCAGATCAAGTCTACACGCTAAAATGTATATTGGTTATGCTGCTAAGACAAGAAATATTTGATGCAAGATAACACAGTATAGCACCTATGGACGAACCACGACCTTAACCCTGCTTATTCTACGTTCCTCAATAGCAAGAATTTCAAACAGATAATCCTTATAGTTCAGTCGTTCGCCAATAGAAGGGAAGTCACCTTTAAGCTCTAAGAGAAGACCAGCCAGCGTGTCGGCACCGCCTTCCACCTCACTAAACTCATCGTCATCAACTTCCAATATCCTACACAAATCGCTCAACAGCGTCTTGCCATCGAATATAAAAGTATTGTAGTTCAGCTTCGTATAAGTCTTTTCAGTCTCATCGTCATATTCATCGTTAATCTCTCCAACAATCTCTTCAAGAATATCTTCAAGCGTAACCAGTCCGCTAGTACCGCCAAACTCATCAACGACAATGGCAATATGGATTTTATTCTCTTGGAAATCGCGAAGTAAATCGTCAATCTTCTTCGTTTCAGGAACAAAATAAGGAGGTCTTATCAGACTCTGCCACCTAAACGTATGCGCTTTGGTGAGGTGAGGCAGTAAATCTTTTACATACAGCACTCCTTTAATATTGTCCGTATTGTCTTGATATATGGGAATTCGGCTGTAATTGTTTTCCTTAATACTTTCCAGCACCTCACTAAAATTACACTTGATATCGATGTCCACGATGTCTTTTCGGCTAGTCATAATCTCCTTCGCCGTTTCATCACCGAAGCGTATAATACCCTGCAAAAGCCTCTCCTCATCTTTCAATTCCTCTTTATTGGTAAGCTCCAAGGCCTGCTCCAGGTCGTCAACGCTCAGTGTAACGCTTTCTTTACCCAGCATTTTCTCGGCCAACATACCTGTTTTGAGAAGTAAGGTTTCAAGAGGCCAGAAAAGTTTCCTAAATAAAAGCACGCCAGAAACACTTCTACGACAGAAAGCCAAGGGCGTTTGGCGACTCAACACCTTGGGCATAATCTCACCGAAGAGCAACAACAAGAATGTGAGAAGAATGGTTATGATAAGAAATTGCAACCAATATGCCCTAGGACCAAAATGCACCACGCTAGCAAATACATAGTTAAGCAACATGATGATGGTTACATTCACAAAATTGTTCGTTATAAGAATAGTAGCTAATGTGCGTTCCGAGTCTTCACGCAGCATGTTAATGTTTTTGTCTTTGGCGCTCTTCTCCAAATCGAGTTCAGAAATGTCTGAGGGAGAAAGACTAAAGAACGCTATCTCCGAACCACTGGCAAAGCCAGAAACACCAAGAAGAACTATCGCTAAAACAAACGCAAAAACAACACCCAACGATGGATGTTGTACATATATGTCTGAGAACGTATTATAGAAAAAGGATGTATCCAAAATCTACGAACAAAGTTAGAATGGTAATTTATTGTCTTTCTGCTCGTCGGAAGTTTCCGATTGGGCACTGGGTTCATGGGTCGTATCAGGTTTGCTTTGGCTTCTAGGCGTAAGAAGTTCAAGACTATCGGCCCAAATTTCAGTTACATATTGGCGCTTCCCTTGTTTGTCATCGTAGCTTCTGTATCTCACCTTACCCTCTACAAACAGCTTATCGCCCTTATGCACATATTTCTCGACCGTCTTAGCTAAACTTTTCCAAAACACCACGGTATGCCAATCGGTCCTGTCAGGCACTTTTGTGCCGTTCTGCAAGGTGTAGCCACGCTCCGTCGTAGCAAGCGAAACCTGCGCCACAGCCGTGTCGGCCTCATAATAATGAACCTCAGGATCTTTCCCTACGTTCCCTATCAGCATCACCTTATTCATAACTCACGTTGCTTTATCTTACTTCCATCTGCCCAAAAACCTGAACCTGAAGTTCTTTCCTTTTGGTGAAGGAAATTGCGAACGTCTATCCACACGCTCGCTCAAGTTGTCTACCATGCGATTGTAACAATCCTGTCCCGACATCGCCTTGCAGTGAACAACAAAGTGAGTGTCGCGATACTCGAACTTACCAGTAGAAGGAACAAGCACCACGCGTTTGAAATCTAGTTCACCTTCATACCATCCTGGCCTTTCTTCCGTCAATCGCGTCATGGCGTTTGCAGCCAAGTCGCGCCTATCAAATCCGTTAGAGGGGGGCATTTGCTGCACTGCCTTCTTTTGTTTAAAGTCGAGCATTGTTGCTGCAACGGTCTTGATGATAATAAAATAAACTCTTGGGCGAACCTTATAACGTTTAGGATAATACACATCACTAGCAACATAGTCACGAATATCATTTTCCAGTTCGATATTCATGCCTATTTCTGGGATAGATTGGAGAAAATCAAGCGCTTTTTCTACATTATCAACTAACGTTTCTTTATCAAAATATCTTAAGTATAAATTCATTGATAAAATATGTTTCTCTGAAAGAGCGGAAAACGAGACTCGAACTCGCGACCCCAACCTTGGCAAGGTTGTGCTCTACCAACTGAGCTATTTCCGCATCGCAAATAAATGATAATATGTGAAGAGGAGGAGACTCGAACTCCCACGAAGCAATTTTCACTACCCCCTCAAAGTAGCGCGTCTACCAATTCCGCCACCTCTCCATCATAAACTGCATTCCAAATAAGATGTGCCCAGAACAGGACTCGAACCTGCACGCTGTTAAACACACGCACCTGAAACGTGCGCGTCTACCAATTCCGCCACCTGGGCAGCAACTAGTATTATTCAGAATGTGGAGCGGAAAACGAGACTCGAACTCGCGACCCCAACCTTGGCAAGGTTGTGCTCTACCAACTGAGCTATTTCCGCAGCTTGTTTTACCAAGGCATTTCTCTAAATGCGCTGCAAAGGTACTATGTTTTTTCGAAACCACAAATTATTTCCTCACTTTTTTCGTTTACCATCAGAAAATCGCAATTTGCCCTATACGCTCGTATTCTTTCTTCTAACCCTCTTGCTTTCGCAGGTATTCCACGCCCGTCCTCAACTTCGGAACGAGAAATGCCACCGCTTATGTCTTAGCTATCAGAACAATAAGACTTACCAACCTCAATCATGACGTTTCACATTTATCCCTTCTTCCCACTTTGTCATGTAGTATAAAGTACGAAACATGTTAGGAAATGAGATGGAACACAAATAAAAGTAAGCGGTACATTACATACAACCAACATTTCATTTCCATTCCACCTCCGACATGCTACAACATCAGTAGGTAAGAAGTACATACTTTTGGAATTTAAGGCTAGCGCTAATAGGCAACATTCTAATGAGTGTCTGCATTCCCATCTTGCGATGCATCGACATTACGGTCAATCTAAATCAAGTTTACCTATATTATTGTATTCCTCTAACCCATTATCAAATGAGTTTTCAAATGGTTGACCAGCGTTTCCCTTGAGGCTTGTTCCCTTTATGAAAATATTATTATGCACGAATACCTTAGCATGGAATTGGCAGTCGAAGCTGTCGAAGAAACAACAAAACACGTTGTAACGGATGTGTATCTCTTCTTCATTATGTCCACCCATCTCATGTTCTGTAAAGTCTGTGACAACACATTGCTCAAATATTAACCCACCTTCAAACCAGCATCCTGTTATATGTAAGTTTCGAATCAAGCAATTACGAATAATAACTTTCTCTGAAAAATTATACCCAGTGAAATTTATTTTTTCAACAAGAGTGTCAGTAATAACGACTACTCCATTGTCTAGATACTGCTGATAGTTTGTTTCATCTATCCTTTCAATAAAATTTGTCTTCATTCTATATCTCCAAATTACGTTTTCAGTAACATTTAATCAAACAGTGTTGCTTTACCAGCACAAAGTTTAATCCTTAAAAGCTTAAAGGCTTCGCCTTCTATCCCATTCACATACTCGTCGCTCTTATAGTAGTCGTATAAATTCACACCACAAAATGGACCGGACGAGATGTACATCGTCAGTTTGCTAAACCTAATGTATCATGTCCAATTGTCATAAATATTTTCACTAAGCGGGTGAATAGAAGGAATGCCATCACACATTACTTGTCTAGCTACAACCTACTACTTCGCTGGCTGAGGCTTATACTCTATCAAATCACCATTTTCATCTGCCATCTTTTTAGTGACAACCAATACGTCATACAACTTATTCTTGCAGATAAAGTTCCAAGTATGCTTTCGTGCATCTTCAAGTTTTATAATAAAAAAATAACCCTTATAGCCAAAATCCTTGTCGAGTACGATTGCTTTTGAAGCGATGCCAATTGAGTCTGGTGGGATGAACGAGCCTTTTATTTCCATAGTTCCGCGTTCTTTGATTACCATTGAGCCAACATTTGTTCTTGCATATAAAAAATAAGGTATGCTATCAATGCTATAATAGCAAGTACCACCGATAATAAGCGTATCGCTTGTACAGTTCTTGACCTTTAACGGATATACAGTGTGGCATACAGGGATGCAAGCCGTTAGCAATACTAGATCTAGTAGTGTAACAGCTAAAATAATCTTATAATACACTTTGTGCTTCATATTCATTTCTTTAATACCATGTCTGATTGTTAAACATACGCTTCCAAACCTTCTATATGCATCGAAATGAGAAACAGGCTTATAGTTGGCCATCACGAATCCATAATTGCCGTTCTATTCTTCATATAGTCGTCTAATTTATACTTCTCCATTTCAACAATTCTGTAAATAAAAACTTCATTGTTGATTATATATAAAATGGTATTCATGCCTTCTAAATCTGGGCAGAACAACAGATATTTCGGCTGTTTACGCATTATTCTCCTAAAAACTATTGGAGCATTCCTTCCAAGAGGTCTTGAAAAAGTTCTAAAACGCCCATCATTCCAACTATACTCTCCGTTATCGCAATATACGTATAAACGTCCTTTACATCTTTTGTCGAAATAAAAGAGATTAAAGGCCAGCCTGCTAGTATCTACTTGCAATGTCTGCTTATCTTTCAGTTTTAAATTCAAAACGTAGAGTGGCATTCCTGATTTTACTTCATTTTCAAAACGTCTAATGGCAGGCTCATTCAGAATTTTATTTTTTTGAAGATATTTCAGATACATACTATCAGCTCTATTGAACCACTGAGCGACCTTCATACTGTCACTATCGGGGCTATACAGTAATTTGTAGGTTTCTTCTTCATTTTTTTCTAACCACTTTGCATAAGACAAGACGATTTTGTTGATGTAAGAGGCAGAGTCGAGCGCGCTATAAGCACGCTCTATCTGTTCAATTAATGTCTGCGCATTTGAAATGCAGAAAAACAGACTGCTCATGATGAAAATTAAATATGCCCTTTTCATATTTACTTTAATCCTCTTAAAAGAAAGAGCCACAAGTTTTATCAAGCATCAATGGGTAAACAACGGAACATATTCATACACCGTTTTACGTCTGAACCAGATACGCAGTGGTTTGCCGTCTTTTGCATTAACTGCTGGGGCATCCATCAATACGCTAAAACCCTTCTTTCTTGCTTGTTTCCCCTTAAAATACCAACGCAACCTTATCGCTCCGCTTGTCTCTATGCCTTGTGCAATAGCAGTAGAGTCTAGCTTTGTTATGTCTTGTTCGTGAACTATATCTAGACTTTCTATCATCGTGGGAGTCATCATGTTCCCCTCATTATCCGTAAAGCGAATGCTTTGTGGATAAATCGTGTATGGCTGACACACGTAGAATTTGGCTTCAACCTTCAACTCTGGGGAGTGTTTTATCCAAAACAGTAGGCATGTGGGAAAGGCAAAGGGAAAGAATAATGGCCCTGTTGAAATTGCTGCACCTGGTCCTCTTACATTAAGCATAATCGAATCTGGTGCGGTATCGCTGGTGTAAGCTATGTCGTTCACACCATTATAATCTGCCTTCTTCCATCCTTGCGTCTCCGTTATGTAATACGTAGCACGGTATATGCCCGCACACGAGGTAAGACATAGACAAATGAAAGCTGAAAATATAAATCCAAGTATCGGTTTCATATCTACCTAATTCATAATGTACGAAATAAAGAGGCTAATTAATACAAGCACAACCACATTGCTCACCCTTCATCCATAATCTGTCCACAAAGGTATGCAACGGGTACTATCCCTTAGTGAACAGATTATGAAACTTGTATGCATCACTTCTTTCTTATAGGTGGCCACATACTAACGCCTTTCATATCCTCTGTTGGTGGGTAAGTCACAGTCCAGTTCAAACGTTCCAAATCTTTTATTGTCAAATGATAACGTTGAACCACTGGCACATACTTTCGTAGCGTATCTTCGTGACTTGGCCAGTATTTAAGGAATTTGTCGCCATCTTCAATCACAAGGATTTGTAAAATCCTCCCTCCATACAGCTCCCTCCTCCAATCTGAATTTGTTGTTGCAGAATACAAATAATACTCCTTGTTCTTGACCTTTATCGGATATACAGTACAGATTATAAGGATACAAGCCGATAGCAACACTATGTATCGTAGTGTAACAGCTAAAAACTTTTTAGATGTCATTTCCATCATAAGGCCGTCTGTTTAGTTACTAGACAAAGCGAAACTCGTCAGTTAGGCTAGTCCACAATCACAAAGATAGGTATTTTTCTTTTTACACAAGTATTATTTGCAGAAAAATATTAGAACCTAATTCTTATACATTTCTTGGACATTGAACAATTCCTAGAAAAACGCGTTACAAGAAGGTGTAGTGTACCAACTTTGGTTGTGAGGCTACAAGCAACATTGTACTGCCACTACAAGTGGTTTGTAGTGCGACTACAAGCGCTTTGTAGCGTGACTACAAGCGACTTGTAGTCACGCTACAAAAGGTCTGTAGTGGGTGTACAAAGGGTCTTGTACGATTAAATAGCTGATTCAACAGGATTAAATCAGTAAAAAAGGCAGGAAACGAAAGCCCCGAATGGTCGTCTAATTAGGTTTAATCCATCGTTCTCGTGTCATTGAAATTGTAGCAGTTAGTGGGCACAACCGTTACATATATGATGTACACGAGTTCAGGATAAGAAACAATCGTTATGTCCACCACCTGGTTACGAAGACATTATACCAAATTATAATCCACCTCTCCATATATAAATAAAATGCCCCGACAGCTCAAAACCATCGGGGCAAAGTAAGTTATGAATTACTCAAAGCATTATTTCTTAGGTGTTTCCACCGCCTTAGCAGGCTTATAAGCCTTGTTCAATCCTGCAACGACGTCGTTGGTGATATCGAAAGCCTTATCGGCATACAGCAGGTTATCGCCCGCTTTACTCAATATCAGGCTGTATTTCTTGTCCTTATTATATTCGTTAAGGAAGTGGCGAATACTGTCGCGCAATGCCGAATTATACTTTTCGGTTTCCACTTGGAACTCGTTACTCAATCGCTGGTTCAGCATTTGCAGGTCGGCGTTTTGCTTTTGCAATCCGGCCTGAATAGCTTCAGCCTGCTCGCGGGTATAAGCGTTTTGTTGTACCTTTTGTTGGAAATTGGTAGCTGCGGCCTGTAAAGCCTGCTGTTTAGAAGCCAACGTGCTTTGGATGTTTTGCCCCTTTTTTTGCAAGATGAGCGAATAATCCTTACAGAATTTGTATTGGCTCATGATGGAATCAACCTCAACGTATGCAATTTTCATACTGGTGGGAGTTGCCGTAGCGGTTGATGTGCTCTTTTTTTCTGCCTGCTCGTTCGAGTTGTTGCAGGAAGTAAAAGCCATTGTAGCCATAGCGGCAATGGCCAAAGTGCCAAAAATGTTCTTCTTGTTCATTTAATTGTATTTTTGTTGTTTCTTTTACTATACTCTTTTTCTTATGTTCCAACGACATAAAATCATACCGTCAGACACTTTGCACATTGCTTTCGCTACGCTCGCTTACGGCTGTTGATGCCGTTCTTCGGGCCTCCTTGTCTTGGTCTATCACGCAATGTATGCCCTGCTTTCTAAGACCTGGGTTGTCGTGGATATGTTGCGAAGAGAACGTGCCGTTCTTTCTAAAAATCATCTTTACGCATAATAATGCTACTGCAATAGCAATTATTAACAGGGATAAAGCCAATGTCTCTGTCATTTTGTTTATTTTTGCAATCGGTAAATGCCGTGTTCAAACGCTGCAAAGATAATTAATAATTTACGAAATCACTCAAAAAGAAACCAAAATATGAATAAAAGTAATTTATCGCCAAGCTGTGTCTTCGACCAGTTTAAACAAATCAATCAAATACCACGCCCCTCTAAACACGAGGAGAAAATGGTTGAATACCTTAAAGAGTTCGCTAAAAAACACGGATTAGACGTGAAAGTAGACGCAGTGAACAACGTAAACATACGTAAGCCGGCTACACCGGGCTACGAAAACAGAAAGGTTGTTATACTGCAAAGCCATACAGATATGGTGTGCGACAAGTTGGTTGACGTGGAGTTCGACTTTAACAAGGACGCCATACAGAGCTATGTTGACGGCGAATGGTTGAAGGCTAAGGGCACAACCCTTGGTGCCGACGACGGTATTGGCGTGGCTATGCAACTGGCCGTGCTGGAAAGCAACGACATCGAACACGGTCCGCTGGAATGCGTTTTCACAAGCGACGAAGAAACGCAGATGACTGGTGCATCGGGCATGGAACGCGGATTTATGACGGGTGATTGGCTTATCAACCTCGACTCAGAAGACGAAGGAGAGATATTCGTTTCGTGTGCAGGCGGACGCAGCACACATGCCGTATTCCATTTCGAAAAAGAAGAAGCGCCCAAAGGCCATTTCTTCTTGCAGATTTCGGTTAAGGGACTTACTGGCGGACACTCTGGCGACGACATCAACAAGAAACGCGCCAATGCCATTAAGCTGCTTACGCGATTTGTTTATTTGGAGCAAGAAAAATACGACGTGCGCTTGGCTAGCTTTAATTCGGGCAAGCTGCACAACGCCATACCACGCGACGGACGTGTTGTGATAGCCGTTCCCAACGACGTGAAGGAGAATGTGCGTGCCGATTGGAACGTTTTCGCCCACGAAGTGGCCGACGAATTCTACGTTACCGACACCGCCATGGAGTTTGCTATGGAAAGTGCTAATGCCGAAAAGGTAATGCCTGCCGATGTTGGTCGCCGTATCATCATGGCCCTTCAAGGCATAACCAATGGCGTGTTTGCCATCTGCCAAGACCCAGCTTTGGGCGGAATGGTTGAGACTTCGAGCAATATCGCTGTGGTGAAAACCACCGATAACACCGTAGACCTGCTTGCTTCGCAACGCAGCAACGTAATGAGCAACCTCACCAACCAATGTAACGCCGTTAGCGCCGTTTTGCAATTGGCAGGTGCCGAAGTGGAACAAACGGACGGATACCCTGCTTGGCAGATGAACCCGAACAGCGAACTGACCAAATTGGCTATCGAATCGTACAAACGATTGTTTAATAAAGAACCCATTGTGCGTGGCATTCACGCTGGATTGGAGTGCGGACAGTTTGCCACGAGCTATCCTGGCATGGACATGGTTTCGTTCGGTCCTACGCTCCGCGATGTGCATACGCCCGACGAGCGCCTGCTCATCCCCACCGTGCAGATGGTTTGGGATCACTTGCTAGATATTCTCAAAAACGTTCCAGCTAAATAAACAATGAAGAATAAACACGTCTTTTTGCTTCTTGCCACGGCTCTTTTCGCCCTTGCTAGCGTAAGTTGCGGCAAACGTCATTCAGCTAAACAATTGGTTGAAGACTTCATCGACGAACACGCACAGCTGTCGTCGGTATCGGTTACGGATGTAGGCAAGCTAGATTCTACCGATCGCGTGGACAACTCTACCATAAGTGCGTTGCAAGCCGACGTAAAGAATGGTGGTATGTATAAGCCCGACACCAAGTTCGGACAACGTCCCACGAACACCAAGACCTTGCTTATGCTTCGCGTAACGCTTGAAGCGAAAGACGAGAAGGGTGAGAAGAAGCCTTACAAGCACACCTTTTATCTCGACCCCGAACTAACAAGCGTAGTGGCAGTAAAGACTAACTAGCCCATACGCCAATAACATCGTCGCCCCCGCAAGAAGCTGAACAGCACTTGCGGGGGCGAGTTGGTTATAACCATTTTGACATACAAAGCGGCCCTTAATGGGGACTTAAGATACGTATTAACTTGTAAGTAGTTAACCTAAGTATGTTCTCCCGCTCAACTAGTAGGCATGTAAACTGCGCCCTATTCCTATTATAAATACCACCAAAACGATGAAAAGCCGATTTAGATGGGCCTGCATAATAACCCAATAGGAATGTACTGAGGCTGCACTTTCCATTAAAATCAAAAAAGGGAGAACGCCAAAACGTTCTCCCCTTATATGATGCGATACTTTCAACGTTGGTCGAAAGCGGTTTAATTCTTGAAAAAGTCCTTTACTGCTTCGTTAGGAACCATCTTCTCATCGAAGACGTATGCGCCGGTTTTCGGGCTCTTCACCATCTTGATAACTTTGGTATAAGCACGTCCGTCTTTTGAACCGTCACGAAGGGTTGCAACTACTTTCTTTGCCATAGTTCTGTTTTAATTAAACGTTATTTAATCTCCTTATGAAGCGTCATCTTCTTCATGATTGGATTGTACTTCATTAGTTCCATACGTTCAGGCGTGTTCTTCCTGTTCTTGGTCGTAACGTAACGGCTCGTTCCAGACAAACCGCTGTTCTTCATTTCCGTACATTCCAGAACAACCTGTACTCTATTACCCTTAGCTTTCTTTGCCATGATAATTATTCTCCTATAACTTTAATGTCTTTCCAATCACAGAAGCCCTTAGAAACAGCCTGTTTAAGTGCTGCGTCAAGACCCACTTTATTGATAAGGCGCAAACCTGCGGCACTGATTTTCAAGCTAATCCAGCAGCCTTCTTCCACATAGTAGAACTTCTTGCTGAACAAGTTCACGTCGAAACTACGCTTCGTGCGATGCTTCGAGTGAGACACGTTGTTGCCAACCATTGCCTTTTTACCTGTAATCTGACAAATCTTCGACATTGCTATCTTTTTTTTGTTTTCTTTTTTGATACTTACTCCAAACAGGTTGCAAAATTACGAATTTTTCTTCTAAATACCTAACTAAATCAATTAATTATCAAAGATTTTATGATTTTTGTGGGATTAGAAGCCCATTCGAGTGCCCAAAGCTTGAATACGACCATCATTTTACGTGAGTTAGAGATAATATAAATTCGTTATGTCTTCTGTCGCATAGCGGTAGGTGGTGATATATCCACTCGTTTTTTATCTAATCTTGCTCAAAAAGTATCGTCTTTTATCCCGAACTAGCCTATCATTTTATGGCTTATAAAAACATTTACCCCAAATCGATCATAAGCTCTTGTAGTAAGCTTTTTAAGCTCTTGTAGTAGGCTTTCTCAGCTCTCGCTCTGTTACAGCTAAGCTGGAACGCTGTTCCAGATAAGTTGGAACAGGGTTCCAATTCAACTGGAACAGCATTCCGGATAACATGGAACGGCCGTCCAAAACATATTTAACGCAGCGTTTAATGTAATAATGCATAATCTGGGCTTATAAAGCGCATTCTCGGAACTATGAAAATGCGAACGACGGAAGGGTTGATTGGCGAGTTCGGGACAAGAGACCATGCCATCAGAACAAGATTGGACAGGTAAAGAAATGGCTTTCTCGCCAACTAGTGCTACACGACAAAAGGCATAACAATTGTGTTTTATCCTGAACCCGCGTAATCAATATAAAATGATAGATAAGAGGTATAATGACAGATTGGGGTTAAAGGCACACAACTATGTATCTTCCATATACTAAACAAAGCGAAGCGAACACCGCAACTTATCTCTGCCATTGGCCGTAACAAGATGTAATTGGTGTTCGCCTCGCTTATCTAGGGCCCGCAAGAAGGTGCATTTAGAACAATCCAAACATGGAGATTGCCCATCTGCCAGACTTCTAACGGCCTACGCCATTATGCTAATTACTCCGTCTCTGCGCCCTTTTCCTGCTCCAAGAAGTCGAGCATCAGACGCAAGGCACGGTTCGTGGCGATGGCCAAGTTGATATCGCGCCCGAAGTCTTCGTTTAATTTAAGGGTTAAGGTATTATCCCTGGTACCGCAAGCAACCCATATCGTGCCCACGGGTACACCGTCGTTTTCGCCCGCAACAGGACCTGCGTAACCCGTAACCGCCACAGTATAGTCGGTTTTCAGTGTCTCGCACGCACCCTTAACCATCTGTATAGCCACCTCTTCACTCACTGCCGACTTCTCTGCCAGCACCTGTGCGCTTACGCCCAAAAGGTTCTCTTTCACCTCGTTGCTATAACATATCACGCCACCCTTGAAATATTTCGATGCGCCTGGCGTGGCAATGATGGCCTCTGCCACTCTACCGCCAGTGCAGCTTTCGGCAGTTCCAATGGTCAAGCCATTATCATACATGCGTTGTTGCAGTTCTCTGCTAAGCACTTTTGTTTCTAGTTCCATTCCATTTATATGTTTATGCTTACTCGAAAGTGACCTTCGAGAAAGCGGGTTTGTCTATCGAGCAAAACACCTTATCTAGGTATTTAAAATATCCTGTGATACCAATCATGGCAGCATTATCGGTGGTATAGCTAAACTTAGGTATGTAGATGGTCCACCCTTGCTTCTCTGCTGCCTCGTGGAAAGCGTTACGCAGTCCGCTGTTTGCCGACACGCCACCTGCCACTGCCACGTGGGTAATGCCTGTTTGCTTCACGGCTAGTCGCAATTTCCTCATCAATATGTCTACAATGGTAAATTCCAAGCTTGCCGCCAGGTCTTCCTTGTTATTCTCGATGAAGTTCGGATCGTCTTTAATCCATTTTTGCAAGCTGTACAAGAACGAGGTTTTCAACCCCGAGAAGCTGTAATCTAAGCCAGGGATGTTGGGTTCGGAGAACTTAAATGCAGCGGGATTGCCCTGCCTAGCAAGCTTATCGATGATGGGGCCACCAGGATATCCCAGTCCCATCACTTTCGAACACTTGTCGATAGCCTCGCCTGCGGCGTCGTCGATGGTCTGCCCCAACACCTCTATATCATTGTAAGCATTCACCTTTACGATTTGCGAATTGCCGCCACTAACCAGCAAACAGAGGAAGGGGAATGGCGGAATGGCATTCTGCCCGTCGGGTTCTTGAATGAAATGGGCCAATACATGCCCCTGCAAATGGTTTACATCAACCAACGGAATGCCCAAGGCACGCGCGAAACCCTTGGCGAAACTAACGCCAACAAGCAACGAACCCATCAGCCCCGGACCGCGTGTGAACGCAACGGCCGATAGTTGTTCTTTCTCAATACCTGCTTTTTTTAGGGCTTGATCTACAACTGGTACGATATTCTGCTGGTGCGCTCGCGAAGCCAATTCAGGCACAACGCCACCATAACTTTGGTGAACGGCTTGCGAAGAGGTGACGTTGCTTAACAGCACATCATTGCGAAGCACAGCCGCCGACGTGTCGTCGCAACTGCTCTCGATACCTAATATATATATATCTTTATCGTTTTTCATCCGTCTTTGTTTACCTTGTCAATATCTCTACGCCGTGTTCGGTCATCAAGAAGGTATGCTCCCACTGCGCGCTAGGCAGTTCGTCGCCTGTTATCACTTCCCATCCATACTCGTCGTCGGCATCGATAAACACCTTCCACGTTCCCATATTAATCATGGGTTCGATAGTAAACACCATGCCTGGAACAAGCAACATGCCCTGACCACGGTGTCCGAAGTGCGCCACCTCTGGTTCTTCGTGGAACTTCAACCCAACTCCATGCCCGCACAAGTCGCGAACCACACCATAATGATGTTTCTCTGCGTGCTTGGAAATGGCATGTCCGATGTCGCCCACAAAGCCGTAAGGCTTGGCTGCTTCTGCACCAATCTCCAAACATTCCTTTGCAACGCGCACAAGTTGTTCTTTCTCGGGCGATGTTTTGCCAATAATGAACATGCGTGAAGCGTCTGCATAGTAGCCATCAAGTATGGTTGTGAAGTCTACATTAATGATATCACCCTCTTTCAGCACATCTTCTTTCTTGGGAATGCCGTGACAAACCACCTCATTGATGCTTGTACACACGCTCTTAGGAAAGCCTTCGTAGTTGAGACAAGCGGGTATTGCGCCATGACTGGTGCAGTAGTCGTAGCAAATCTTGTCTATTTCTAAGGTGGTCATGCCTGCATGTATATGCTTGGCCACCTCATCTAGCACGCCCGTATTTACCACACCGCTGCGCCTAATGCCCTCAATTTGTTCAGGTGTTTTTATCAAGTCACGAGTTGGCACCAACTTTCCCTTGTTCTCCCAATACATAACTTGCTTGTCCAAGTCGGTTGGTTCTTGCCCAGGCAGGCAATGCCATCTCCTTTTCTTATTTGAAACCATTGTATCTTTTATATTTAAATCCTGCTGCTTTAAGCACACACATGGGCAAAATAAACCTTATACCTATCTCCCAATGTACGCACTAAGCCATGCAAAGTTACTTCAAATTATAGGTATGCACAAGTAAAACAACCATTTTTTCGTCAATACGCAAGAAGCACATAACCAACAGCTAAGGACATACACAAAATATATACGAACGCACAAGCATACAAATGTGGTTTCAGGAAAATGGGATGATAGAAATTATCAACCACAAAATAGCATAAAAGGAAGTGTGGGGAGGAGATAGGAGAAGGTGTATGGAACAAACACGGAATAAAACTTTTGAACCAACAACGGCTGTTGTGAATTATTAACGAATAGTTGCACAAAATACAGAGGCAAACCTTCTTCGCATAAATACAAAAAAAATTGATTGTCTCACGACAACCAATCTTTCTTAACCTTAATAATCTAATACCATGAAAAACACGTTACAAAGGTACGATAATTATTTTATTTTGCAAGTGTTCGTTGGTAAAAGATTTATCTGTATAACATTAATTAAATGTTTTACCATTCCAATTAAGTTTCCTTTGCAATATTAACGCTTTTACATGCGCCTTTTCCTCTTCGCTAATTATCACAGGCGAAAGTGCCACAACAAGATCTTTGTTAGACGGAGAAAGCGTGAAAGATATCAATTTTGGGTCAAATAGGGCTTGCAACTTACTGAAGTCGTCTTGCGTCATCGTATCGGGGCGTTGCAAATCTACATCCAAATGCATTGAGGGCATGGGTAAAGCCTTCCAATCGGGTGTGTAAAACGAGATGCTACTCTCGGGTAATGGTCCGGCATAGGTATGCACCAAGCAGAGCAAAGAGTCACCCGAGGATGTGGGCAACATCTTCATTTGCAGTGTAGAGACATCGCTCAGACGGGCCGAAAGGTAATCTGCCGTTAACGTGTCGATGCTGCATTCTTCGCCTAGCGGACCGCTAATAACCGCCTTTTTCTTCATTTCCTTCAAGTCAAGAAGTTCCTGCCTGGTGCTTTTCTCAAGCGAACCGGCAATCGAAGTAGGCATGTTCACCCACATTTTACGCACCTGTTGTGCCATCATCGTTACAGGCATGGCAGCAAGGCACAGCCCGAATAGAAATCTCTTCATTGTGTTATACATTATTTATTAGGATTAAGTTGGGCTTGTTACATACCTCACCATCGGCAGAACTATGGTCATTGCATGTGCAGAACTTTGCCTGTGAAGGGGTACTTTCGCACTCTGGCGCTTATTCGTACACCTCATCAATACCATATTCACCCATTCCGCCCTCGTCTTTAGCACAAGGATCGAAGCCATTGGGAATAGCAAACGTTGCGCTTTGAGTATAGCCCAAGCGATGGTCGGCAAACACCTTCTGCATGAAATAGGCCCAGATGGGTAACGCCATGGTGGCTCCCTGTCCCATACTCATTGAGTCGAAGTGTATGTCGCGGTCTTCTCCGCCCACCCAACAGCCGCTTACGAGTTCGGGGGTAAAGCCCATAAACCACGCATCAGAGTTGCGATTGGTGGTACCTGTCTTACCTCCAATCTCGCCTTTAAAGTTATATTTGAAGCGCAATCGCCGTGCCGTACCTTCGTTCACCACAGCCTGCAGTTCCACGAGCATCTTGTTTGCACTGGCTTCGCTTATCACTTCGTTCATGCGAGGCTGGAACGAGGCGATAACATTTCCCTCGTTGTCTTCTATCTTGGTAACGAACATGGGTGCACATCTGATACCATGGTTGGCAAAAACGGTATAGGCGCTCACCATCTCGCACACACTGGCCTCGCAAGGACCAAGAGCCAGAGCCAACGAAGGGTATATATCAGGGTTGTAAAACCCATAACTGCGCAGCAAACCCACAAATTGCTGAGGGTTTAACTTACTCATCAGATAGGCAGAAATCCAGTTGTTAGATTGTGCCAAGCCCCATTTCAGGGTCACCATCTGACCATATCGACTGCGACTAGTGTTTCGTGGCGTCCAATTTCTACCTGCCACGGTGTAGGTTTGTTGCACATTGGGGGCCTCATCACAAGGTGAGAATCCGTTTTCCATGGCTAACGAGTAGAGGAAAGGCTTGATTGTAGAGCCAACTTGCCTGCGTCCCTCGGTCGCCATGTCGTATTGAAAGTGCGTAAAGTCCATTCCGCCAACGTAAGCCTTTACCAATCCGTTCTTAGGATCCATGCTCACGAAGCCTGTTCGCAAGAACGACTTGTAGTAACGGATACTATCCAGCGGCGTCATCACAGTATCTATGTCGCCATGGTAGGTAAACACGGCCATGTCGGTTGGTGTCCTGAAGGCCTTGCGTATTTCTTCTTCCGAGTATCCAGCCGCTTTCATGTTGCGATAACGGTCACTTTGGGTTATCGAACGGTTCAAAATGGAGCGCACTTGGGCTGCTGTGAGCTGGTTGGTAAAGGGCGCATTGGGCTTCATACGGTTCTCTTTGGAGAAAGCAGGCTGTAAAAAACGGGCCAAATGCCTGTAAACGGCATCCTCGGCATACTGTTGCATACGACTGTCGATAGACGTGTACACCTTCAAACCATCGGTATAGATGTTGTAGGGCTCACCATTCTTCTTCGTATTTTTGTTACACCATCCGTAAAGAGGGTCGTTAACCCAAGCAATGGAGTCGTAAACATATTGCGATTTGTTCCATTCGGGATAGTTGCTCTTATCTGGTCGTTTTGCCATAAGGTATTGACGAAGGAACTCACGAAAGTAAGTGGCCGTGCCATCCTTATGATCAGTGCGGTGGAAGTTCAACGCTAGTGGTTCTTCAGCATACTGACTACACTCGGCATCCGACAAATAACCTGCCTTAACCATCTGTGCCAGTACCACGTTGCGACGTTCCTTGCTCCTATCGGGATAACGTACAGGGTTGAAAAACGATGGATTCTTGCACAGTCCGATAAGCGTTGCGGCCTCGGTAACGTTAAGATCTTTGGGCTCCTTATTAAAATAGGTATTGGCAGCGGTCTTTATTCCCACAGCATTATGTAAGAAGTCGAAATAATTAAGATAGAGGGCGATAATCTCTTCCTTAGTGTAATGGCGCTCTAACTTCACCGCGATAACCCATTCGATGGGCTTTTGCAGCAAGCGTTCAAGCGTTGAATGGGCCTTTTCCGAATAAAGCTGCTTAGCCAACTGCTGTGTGATGGTACTTCCACCACCTGCGCTGGCACGCCCCAATAGTCCTCTCTTAATGAAAGCACGACCAAGGGCGAAGAAGTCGATGCCCGAATGGTCGTAGAAACGGATGTCCTCGGTGGCTACCAAGGCATGAACCAAGTGCGGCGAAAGGGTGTTATACGGGATGCATACGCGGTTTTCACGATTCTCGTTCCATGTTCCAATCACCTTTCCATCGGCCGAATACACCTGTGTAGCAAAGCGGTTGATGGGGTTTTGCAATTCGGATATGGGTGGCATGTAGCCTATCCAGCCGTACCAGATGGCTACGAAAGCCAACACGGTAGAAAGCACGCCAAGAACTAGCATGCCCCATAAAATATGTATGAACCTCTTTCTCATCAATGTCTGAATTATAAAATTACTGCAAAAATACAATTTTTCTCCCTATTATACATTCAAATAAGAAAAATTATACTTATCTTAGCATGCAAAATAGAGAACGTTCTAATGTCAATGCAGATGAAACAACGTGATTTTGTGACAATTGCAGACCTCTCGAAAGAGAAAATACAATATCTCATCGACCTGTCGCAAGAGTTTGAGAAACATCCTAACCGCGAGCTGCTCAAAGGAAAAGTCATCGCTAGTCTTTTCTTCGAGCCCTCCACACGCACCCGGTTAAGCTTCGAAACGGCAGCTAACAGGCTCGGTGCGCGCATCATCGGCTTCTCGGATGCCAAAGCCACCAGCGTGTCTAAGGGCGAAACGCTCAAAGATACCATTCTGATGGTGGCCAATTATGCCGACGTTATCGTGATGCGCCATTACATCGAAGGTGCTGCTCAGTATGCCAGCGAGGTATCACCTGTGCCTATTATCAACGCAGGAGATGGTGCACACATGCATCCTTCACAGTGCATGCTCGACCTTTACTCCATATATAAGACGCAAGGAACGCTCGAAAACCTCAATATTTACCTCGTGGGCGACCTCAAATACGGACGAACGGTGCACTCGCTCATCATGGCCATGCGCCATTTCAACCCCACTTTCCACTTCATCGCACCCAAAGAGCTAGCCATGCCCAATGAGTATAAGCTCTATTGTAAAAACCATGGCATCAAGTTTCAAGAGCATACGGCATTCAACGAAAAGGTTATAGCCGACGCCGACATTATATATATGACACGTGTGCAAAAAGAACGCTTCTCAGATCTGATGGAGTACGAACGCGTAAAAGATGTCTACATTCTGAAAAACGACATGTTGGGCAACGTAAAAGCTAACATGCGCATCTTACATCCATTGCCAAGGGTGAACGAAATAGCCTACGATGTAGACGATAATCCACATGCCTATTACATACAACAGGCCCAAAACGGTCTCTACGCACGTCAAGCGCTCTTTTGCGACGTGCTAGGTATTACGCTAGAAGATGTGAAAAAAGACAAAACCATCATCAAATGAGTGCAAATAAGAAAGAACGGCTGGTGGCCGCCATCAAAAACGGAACCGTTATCGACCACATCCCCGCCGACAAAACCTTTCAGGTTGTGGCCTTGCTAGAACTGCAAACGCTTAACGAACCTATCTCCATCGGCAACAACTATGCCTCGAAGATGATGGGAAAGAAAGGCATCATCAAGGTAACAGACAGGTTTTTCACCGACGAAGAGATCTCGCGCCTTTCCGTGGTAGCCCCTAATGTGGTGCTCAACATCATCAAAGACTACGAGGTTATCGAAAAAAAGAAGGTTGAAACGCCTGCTGAACTTAAAGGCATTGTTCGTTGCAACAACCCCAAGTGCATCACCAATAACGAGCCCATGCAAACGGTTTTCAACGTGGTAGACAAAGACAACCGAACGCTGAAATGCCATTACTGCGATATGGAGCAAGCCATGGACAAGGCGCAATTGGTGTAAGTTGCACGCCAAATGCCAACGCACAAAAGCCAATTATCACACATTTAATATAATAACAATGGTGTGGTTCTCCAAACGCCACGCCTTAATCAATAACTAACACAAACAATTTCAACTATGAAAAGAGACCTGGAAATTTTCAATCTCATTGAAGAAGAGCATCAACGCCAACTCAAAGGCATCGAACTGATTGCCTCCGAGAACTTCGTTAGCGAACAGGTGATGCAAGCTATGGGTTCGTATCTAACCAACAAGTATGCCGAAGGCCTACCTGCAAAGCGCTATTATGGTGGCTGCGAAGTGGTTGACAAGGTGGAAAACCTAGCTATCGAGCGGATTAAGAAACTGTTCGGAGCCGAGTTTGCCAACGTACAACCCCACTCTGGCGCACAAGCCAACGAAGCGGTGCTGCTTACTTGCCTCAACCCTGGCGATACCTTCATGGGCTTGAACCTTGCACACGGTGGACACCTTAGCCATGGTAGCCTCGTAAACACGTCGGGTATTCTCTACAATCCCGTAGGTTATAACCTCAACAAGGACACGGGACGCGTAGACTACGACGAGATGGAGCGCCTCGCTTTGGAACACAAGCCAAAGCTTATCATCGGTGGTGGCTCGGCTTATAGCCGCGAATGGGACTACAAACGCATGCGCGACATCGCCGACAAGGTGGGTGCAATCTTCATGGTTGACATGGCTCACCCCGCTGGTCTGATTGCTGCCGGTCTGCTGGAGAACCCATTGAAATATGCACACATTGTTACTTCTACCACCCATAAAACGCTTCGCGGACCGCGTGGAGGTATCATTCTTATGGGCAAAGACTTTGAAAATCCATGGGGAAAGAAAACTCCGAAGGGCGAAGTGAAGATGATGAGCCAGCTGCTTAACTCGGCTGTGTTCCCTGGAATACAAGGTGGACCGCTCGAACATGTCATTGCCGCCAAGGCTGTTGCCTTCGAAGAGGCTTTGCAACCTGAGTTTAAGGAGTGGGCAAAACAAGTGCAGAAAAACGCCAAGGTGCTAGCCGAAGAGCTTGTAAAGCGTGGTTTCACCATCGTTAGCGGTGGAACGGACAACCATTCCATGCTGGTTGACCTCCGCGACAAGTATCCTGAACTGACAGGTAAGGTTGCCGAGAATGCCCTAGTTGCTGCCGACATCACGGTTAACAAGAACATGGTGCCTTTCGACACACGCAGTGCATTCCAAACAAGTGGTATCCGTCTGGGTACGGCTGCCATTACTACCCGCGGTGCCAAAGAAGACCTCATGGGCTTTATTGCCGAATTGATTGAAGAGGTTCTTAACAACCCCACCGACGAGGCAACAATTGCCAGCGTACGCAAACGCGTAAACGAAAAGATGAAAGACTATCCGCTCTTTGCTTACTAAAAGCTAGAACGACGACTATTTTACAAACGGGATGCAACCACAAGGCTGCATCCCGCTTTTTATTCAGTTAGGTCGGTTCTAGAAAAGTGTTTTTGTGAAGCAAGAAATAAGCTATTGAATATCATTCATTTAGCCCCCATCACGCTATCACTTAGGGGTAATGTTATTACATTTCACATGTCATCTCGTTATATATGAGAGATAACAATAGTACCGAAAAGCCGTAATGAAGCAAAACCACAATCTATTGATTTACAGGGCTTTGCTATCACATTCTATTTTCTTATCGTTCGGGATACAGATTATGTGCGAGTTCGGGATAAGAGAAATTCGTTATGCCAACTACTGTGTAGTACCAGTCCGCGAGATAACCAGTTCTTCACCTCTCCAATCTTGTTTAAAAGGCATGGTATCTTATCTCGAACTTGCCAATTAACCATTCCGTCGATCGCATTTTCATAGCTTCGAAAATGCGCTTTCTAAGCCCTGATGATGCATGATTACATTAACCATCGAGTTAAATATATTTTGGACGGCTGTTCCATGTTATCTGGAATGCTGTTCCAGTTGAATTGGAACCCCGTTCCAACTTATCTGGAACAGGGTTCCATCTTAGCTGCAACAAGGCGGGAGCTGAAAAAGCTCACTACAAGAGCTTAACGAGTGGGGAATGAAAGGTGGCGCTTGGAGGGTGGAAAGGTGAGTTGGTGGCGACGATAGGTTGTGGAATGAACGGCCTAGATAGTGCCAAACTAGCATCAAACGTTATGTGAATTCGGGATAAGATACGATGCGTTTTTGAACAAGATCAGATAAAAAACGAATGGTTGTCTCATCATCTAGCACTACGTGGCAGCTGGCATAACGAATTTCTCTTATCCCAAACTCGCGTAAATCATGATGCTCGCCTACTTGTTAACCCGTTAACAGGTCTACTAACAAGTGCTTTTAAGCCAGCTACTTTTCAACTCGCCTACCGACTATTGTTCTATTCGTTAGCTCAGCTACTCATCGCCTTACCCGCCACATACCCCGTCGTCCATGCAGCTTGCAGGTTAAACCCACCCGTAATAGCATCTACATCGAGCACTTCTCCTGCGAAGAAAAGGTTCTTGCACACCTTACTTTCCATCGTATTAAGGTTTATATTCGTGAGCGAAACACCTCCGCAAGTAACAAATTCCTCGCGAAACGCTCCCTTGCCAGTAACGTTGTACAGGTCGTTGGTGAGCGTTTCCACCAACTTGTTCAAGCCTTTCTTGCCCAATTCGTCCCATCGCTTGTCCGCTCCCAGTCCTGTTTTGTCTAAGATATACAGCCACATTCGCGAGGGCAAACCAAAAGGATGCACGCTCAACAACTGCTTCCGTCGATTGCCTTCAACAATGCCCTGCAAGTGTTCGGCCACCAAAGTGCCGTTAGTTAGCCCAATCCAATTCACTGCAATTTGGAAGCGGTATCCGCAATCGTGCACATATCGCGCACCATAGGATGAGAGTTTGAGTATTGCCGGTCCACTTGTGCCCCAATGTGTGATAAGCAATGGGCCCGACGCCTTATGTTTAGTGCCGACAATAGACACCGTAACATCCTCTACCACCGTACCCATCAAGGCCTTAAAGGCCGCATCGGCAATATTAAAGGTAAAGAGCGAAGGCACTGGCGACATAATATCATGACCTAAACGGGCTAAATATTGCAAGCCTTCGGCACGTGGAGAACCGCCCGTGGTGATAGCCACCCGGTTGAACGTAAGCGACTTTTGCGACTTAAACTCCAACTGCAAGTCGCCGTTAGGCAAAGGTTTCAATCCCTCTAAAGCATGACCAGTGCGCACTTCCACACCCAACCTATGGGCTTCTTTCGTCAAAGCGTCTACCACGCTTTGTGCCGATTGCGACACAGGGAAAACGCATTCGTCTTCCTGCGTAAGCAATTTCACACCACGCTCTTCAAACCATCGCCATGTGTCGTCGTGGTCGAACACGTTAAAAAGTCGCTTCATCATCTTGTCGCCACGTGGATAAGCCTGCTTCAAGTCACCAATCCGTGCAAACGAATTGGTAAGGTTGCAGCGTCCGCCACCCGTTACCAACACCTTGGCCAACACCTTTTGGCCTCGTTCGAAGATGGTTACACGTGCATTGGGGTTGTTCTGCTTGGCTGCGATGGCTGCAAAAAAGCCCGCAGCTCCACCGCCAACCACTGCTATATTCAATCGCTCTGTCATTACATATTCTCGTTTATCGCAAACGAAGATACGAATAAAAAGCCGTTTGCACAAGGCTCGCCCCATAATTAAATTGAGTTTTTAAGGTTCTTATTTCGTGTGTTCGCTGGTTTATAGGTTTGTGAGTTCATCAGATTATGAGTTCATGAGTTTTATCATACACTAACCAACAACTCGCAAACGCAACAACTTTGCATCTCAAAAACTCACAAACCAACAAGCTTACAAACTCAGAATAATCTGCTTTTCATGCCGTTTTTACAGCATTTTTATGTAAGTTTGCACTAGCATAAGAGTTAAGCTTCATGAACATCGAACACATTAAAGAAAAGATAAACAAGCTGCCCAACCTATCTACGGCATTGGGTATGGAATTCATTTCTACGCCCGAACCCGACACATGCATGGCTCGCATGAAGGTAGACGAGCGTAATAGGCAGCCTTTCGGTTTCCTTAGCGGGGGCGCATCACTAGCCTTGGCCGAGAACCTAGCGGGTGTTGGTTCGCTAACGCTATGTCCTGGTAAGATAAGCGTGGGCATCAACGTTAGCGGAAGCCACCTCATCGCTGTTGAAGAGGGCGACACCGTAACCGCTACGGCACGCATAATGCATAAGGGAAG
The DNA here is from genome assembly GCF_000378085.1 of Hoylesella loescheii DSM 19665 = JCM 12249 = ATCC 15930. Taxonomy (GTDB): domain Bacteria; phylum Bacteroidota; class Bacteroidia; order Bacteroidales; family Bacteroidaceae; genus Prevotella; species Prevotella loescheii. The sequence goes on along the minus strand of NZ_KB899214.1, from coordinate 67,630 downwards.
AACGCTACACCAATGGCTGGTGGAGATTAGAAATACAGCGGGCGAGCTGGTTTGCTCGGTGCAAGTAACAAATTATGTGCTTAATGCTCGCAAAGATGACTGACTTTGCGTTGTTTCGCGAACCGCATGCCAAGCATGCCACACGTTACGTTCAAGTGCAAGGAGAGGCACAATGTTTGCCCAACTATGGCGCATTGAACCATGCCGAAGGCTTTGTTTTCGCGCCTTTCGCCATCGACGACGATTGTCCGCTGCTCGTGATTGCTCCTGATAAGGTGGAACAACTCGATGTGGAGACGCACGTTTCGAACATCGCACATAACACATCAATCGACAAACTGACATCAATAAGCGACAACCAACAGCCGGTAAGCCACTCTTACCAAGACAGCTTCCGTCGCTTTCACCAACAGCTAACGCAAGGACAGTTTGCTAAAATCGTACTAAGCCGAGCCGAAGAGGTAGACCTCGCATACGCTCCCAATGCCGAAGAGCTGTTTTGGAGAGCCTGCCAACGCTACCCACGCTTGTTTATCGCGCTGGTTAGCACGCGTCGTGCGGGCACTTGGCTTATGGCCACGCCCGAAGTTCTGGTGCAAAACGACACGCACCGATGGCATACCATGGCCCTTGCAGGCACAATGAGACTTACCCACGAGCAACAGCAATGGCCCGACGAGATGTGGAACAACCCCACCCCACCCTTGGAATGGAGCGCAAAAAACAAGGAAGAACAACGGCTGGTGGCACATTACATCGCCCAATGTCTTACGCATTTGGCCGATAACATCGAAGAAACACCACCTTATACCCAAAGGGCTGGAGGGCTGGTGCACCTTAGAAGCGACTTCGCCTTTACGCTAAAACATGCCTACGGACTGGGTGATCTGGTGCAAATGCTACACCCAACGCCTGCCGTATGTGGACTTCCGAAGGCCGAGGCGTGGCGTTTCATCATTGCCAACGAACCTCATCGCCGACTGTATTATAGTGGTTTTTGCGGTCCTGTTTCGGCCAATCAAGGCACAAAGCTATACGTTTCGCTTCGTTGTATGCAGCTATCGGCCAACAAGGCATGCTTGTATGCTGGCGGTGGGCTGCTTAAAGACAGCACCGAAGAACAAGAATGGGAAGAGACGAGGGCGAAAATGGAAACGATGCTGGGACTAATGTGCCGTTAATAGCACATTGTTTTGACACCCACATCCATACATTTATCAGAAGAAAAAGCGGAAGATAAAATACAAACATGTATTCGAATAAAGAAAACATCAATATTCTCACCTCTTTACTGGTGGCTCACGGTGTAAGGCGAGCTGTGGTTTGCCCAGGTTCGCGCAATGCGCCCATCGTGCACAATCTGGTAAAGTCGGGGTGCATTAGCTGTTATCCCGTCACCGACGAACGTTCGGCGGGCTTCTATGCCTTAGGTATGGCCTTGCTCGATGGTGATGCCGTGGCCGTTTGCGTTACGTCGGGGTCGGCCTTACTCAATCTTCTGCCTGCCGTGGCCGAGGCCTATTACCAGCACGTTCCCCTGATAGTTATCTCTGCCGACCGACCTTTGGCATGGATAGACCAACAAGACGGTCAAACCATTCGCCAACAAAACGCCCTTGCCGACTTTGTGAAGAAGGCCGTAACCTTAAACGAACCTACCGACGAAACGCAGCGCTGGCATTGCAACCGCTTGGCAAACGAGGCACTCATAGCCACCAATCATCATGGCTTGGGGCCCGTTCACATCAACGTTCCTTTATCCGAACCGCTCTTTGGCTACGACGTTCCCGCCCTGCCCAACGAGCGAACGATAAGTCGCCACACGCCCCATAACCTTGTAGAAGCAGACCTTAACGAGCTGATGGCCGACTTCCGAAAGGCCGAAAAGCCTATGATTGTGTTGGGTCAGATGCACCCTAGCTCTGTCGATGCATCGCTCGTGAAGGCCTTGGAAGGACAAGCGGTGGTGGTTTCAGAGGTTTTAAGTCATCTCGGCGGACTGCAAAACGCCGACGAATTGTTAGCTACGTGCACAGATACTGCACCTTACATACCCGATTTCGTACTGTATTTGGGTGGTCATCTCATCGGGAAAAACCTCAAATCGCTATTGCGACAGATGCACAACGCCCCCCAATGGCTGGCAAATGAAAGTGGAGAAGTAGTTGACTCCTTTGTGCACCTCACGGCAATTATTGAAGCCAAACCCAACGAAGTGCTGTCGCTGATGGTGCAGATGATGCAACAAGCCGACGGAAAGCAGCACGAAGATCGCACCAAAGCCTATCGCCAACTATGGCAAACGGCACACAACGCTTATCGCAAACAGCTCAATCAGCTAGCGCCCACGCTAACCGAAGCATACGTTGTACAATGTTTCGAACAACAATTACAACAAGTCGGCCATCCATTTGAGGTGCATTACGCCAACAGCCTTAGCGTTCGCTTAGCCAATAAGTTTGCTCATCACCATGTTTGGTGCAACCGTGGCGTAAATGGCATTGAGGGTTCGCTATCTACTTCGGCAGGTATGTCGCTGGCTACACAAGCTAATGTGTATTGTGTAATTGGCGATTTGAGTTTCTTTTACGACCAAAACGCTATCTGGAACACCCGTCTGCGCGGCAACCTACGCATATTATTGCTGAACAACGGCGGTGGAAAGATATTCCAACACGTTAAAGGCATGCCCGCCGACGACATACGAACCACCTTCGTCTCGGCCGAACACAACACGTCGGCACAAGGCATTTGCCAACAAAATGCTGCGAAGCATCTACTTGCAGACAACGTTGAAGCGTTGCAAACGGGTATCACCGAACTAATCAACTACGATGGAGAACGCCCCTTCGTACTGGAAGTGAACTTAAAATAAAAGGACGGTGCGACAACAATACATCCAATAACGCACCACCAATAGAAATAACCCCTACCCCAAAACAAATATCATTGTATGAAAAGAGAATGGAAACCCATTGAAGCTTTCGACTTCAAAGAGATATTATTCGAGGAATATGAAGGTATCGCCAAGATAACAATTAATCGTCCGCGCTACCGAAACGCCTTCACTCCACGCACCACGTGGGAGATGAGTCAGGCCTTCGCCTACTGTCGCGAAGCACAAAACATCGGTGTAGTGCTGCTCACTGGCGCAGGCGACATGGCTTTTTGCGCAGGTGGCGACATGAACGTGAAGGGCCGTGGCGGATATGTGGGCGAAGACGGAGTGCCTAGACTGAACGTGCTTGACGTGCAAATGCAGATTAGACGACTGCCTAAGCCTGTGGTGGCAATGGTTAACGGCTACGCCATTGGTGGTGGCCACGTGCTGCATCTTGTGTGCGACCTCTCCATTGCCAGTGAAAACGCCATCTTCGGACAAACTGGCCCGAAGGTAGGTTCATTTGATGCGGGCTTCGGAGCATCATATCTGGCGCGTATTGTGGGACAGAAAAAGGCGCGCGAGATTTGGTTTCTCTGTCGTCAATACAACGCCGAAGAGGCTGAACGCATGGGGTTGGTAAACAAGGTGGTGCCACAAGACAAGCTAGAAGATGAATGCGTGGCTTGGGCCGAAACAATGATGCAACACAGTCCGCTGGCATTACGCATGATAAAGGCTGGCCTTAACGCCGAACTAGATGGACAAGCTGGTATTCAAGAACTGGCAGGCGACGCCACCATGCTATACTATTTCCTCGATGAAGCTCAAGAAGGTGGCAAGGCTTTCCTTGAAAAACGGAAACCTGACTTTAAGAAATACCCCAAACTTCCATAGCGTTCGGATGAAGTTCCACATCGATATTGCCCCCCATACGTTGCATTTCAAGCAGCCCGCAGGTACGTCACGTGGTGTTTACCTTACCCGAAAGACGTGGTTCGTTACGCTCTCTTCGCCACAAAAGCCTGGCGTTGTGGGTGTGGGAGAATGTGCTCCGCTACCCAATCTCAGCTGCGACGACCTGCCTAATTACGAAGAACGCCTGAGCCAAGCATGCCAACAATTCTGCGAAACGGGCAATATCAATCACGATGAGCTAAGCCCCTACCCTTCCATACGCTTCGGATTGGAAGCGGCCTTGTGGCAATGGCAACGCAACGGCAGTGCTGCACTCTCGCAAACGGCCTTCGCACGGGGCAAAATGGGTATCCCCATCAATGGTTTGGTGTGGATGGGCACGTTCGAAGAGATGGCTGCACGCATCGAAGAAAAGCTAAACCTAGGCTTTAGGTGCGTGAAACTGAAGATTGGCGCGATAGACTTCGACCGCGAACTGCAATTGCTTAAAGACATACGCGCCACGTTTTCGCCCCACCAAGTAGAACTTCGGGTGGATGCAAATGGGGCTTTTTCTCCTGCCGAAGCATTGTCGAAACTTGAAAAATTGGCTAAACTTGACCTTCATTCTATCGAACAACCCATCGCCAAAGGTCAGTGGCGCGAGATAGCCGAATTGTGTAAGCGGTCGCGTTTACCCATCGCGCTCGACGAAGAACTTATCGGTGTAAATACGTTAGACGCCAAAGAAGAGTTGCTCGACACCATCGCCCCTCAATATTTGGTGCTGAAACCATCGCTTCATGGTGGCATCTATGGCACAAAAGAATGGGTCGCGCTGGCCAAAAGTCGTCAAATGGGTTCGTGGATAACCAGTGCGCTGGAAAGCAACGTTGGCCTTAACGCCATCGCCCACTTAGCGGCCGAAGTCTATGGCCTACAAATCGACATGCCACAAGGGCTCGGCACGGGTCAATTGTTTACCGATAACATTGCCATGCCCTTACAAATAAAAGGAGATTGCCTATGGTTCTTGCCCAATTCTTAGAACTATGGAACAACGATAAGTCACCGCGCATGCTGGTTCACACTAGTGGTTCTACAGGAAAACCTAAGCCACTATGGGTGGAAAAACACCGAATGGAGGCCAGCGCAAGGGCTACTTGCCAATACTTGGGACTGAAAGCGGGCGACACGGCCTTGCTGTGCATGTCGTTAGACTATATTGCGGGGAAGATGATGGTGGTGCGTTCGCTCGTGGCCAACCTAAAACTCATTGTGGTTGAACCCGACGGTCACCCCTTGAAAGACCTTGAAACCGACATCGACTTTGCAGCAATGGTGCCTCTTCAAGTGTACAACAGCCTGCAAGTTCCTGCCGAACGCGAGCGGTTAATGCGCATAAAGCACCTCATTATCGGCGGAAGCGCCATCGACGAAGTCATGGAACAAGAACTGAAAGCTTTCCCCAATGCCGTTTGGAGCACATACGGCATGACCGAAACGCTATCGCACATCGCCCTTCGCAGACTTAATGGGCAAGCGGCCAGCGAATGGTACACGCCTCTACCAGGAGTAGAAGTAAGCCTAAACGATAAAGGCTGTCTGGTGATAAATGCCCCACACGTATGCGAAGAGCGATTGGAAACCAACGATATAGCGACCATTAAGCGCTTGAAAAAAAGCAGTGAAGAAGACGCTTTACAGTGTAGCGATGGGCAAAAGGTGGTTTTCCGCATACTAGGCAGACTAGACAACGTGCTGGTTAGCGGTGGTATTAAAATTCAAATTGAAGAGGTTGAACGCGCCCTTCATCCGCATTTGTCAATGCCTTATCGCATAGTGAAATGTAAGGACGAGAAGTTTGGCGAGGTGGTTGGCCTGCAATTCGTACCCATTTCGACTGAAAACGTAGAAGAAGAAATGGCCGTTGTGAGGCAAATATGCCAAAAGGAATTGCCCAAATACTGGCAACCCAAAGCCTATTTTCCTGTGAAAGAAATAGAACGAACTGCAACAGGAAAAATAAAAAGGGGATGAAAGGCCTGCTAGCCTCCATCCCTTTTATTATGTCGCTAATGCATTTAGCCTAGTTCCAAAACCCACCTAAGCAGAGTTGTAACGCTGCATAGAGTTTTCAGAACCAACCTTTAACGCCCTATATCGTTAAATGTGTCGTAATATCCACGTGGCATATTCGGTCCCCAAACCTGTTCAACCGAGACCTGCACACTGAAAGAGGGGTTGAAGTTATACTTAACGGCTGCGCCAACCCTATCGCCCAACGCCTGCATATCATAAAGCGGATAGGGCATCAGTCGGTTGTTAACCAAGCTCTTTTGTCCATATAGGTAAGCTTCCCAATGCTCGTTGAAGCGATAACCCATAATGGCTTGCAAACCTGCATTGCGATAATTGTCGCGTCCCCAAAACACATTGTTAAAATAACCACCAACTGCCACCGTGAACTTTTTGCCCAATGGCTGGGCGTACATGGCCGAAATGTTCTGCATAAAGCCCGCACCATGCCGTGCATGCTTACCAAACTGTGCGAAAACAGATGCACCAAGGCTTAGGTTTAATCCTGGATGCAAGTCCCATCGATGACAACCTGCCCAAATCCAAGGCCGATAACCCAACGGCTCTATTTGTCCACCAAGCGTTAAAGGAGGCAAAACCATCGGCACATCAACGGTTGGTTCGGCAACCACAACGGGCGTAACCATCTCACGCAGCGTATCAACGACGATGCTGTCGGCCAACTTCGGCTGCACCGCAACATTTTTTTCGGATGCGCGCTGCACGTTTTGCTTCCGCTCCTTTTGGGCGAAAACCGTACCTGTGATGGTACAACATATTATCGTTATTAGCAATTGTTTCTTCATCATGCAACAAAGATAAACGATAAATGTCAAAAAACAAAACATTAAACGTTTTTTAAGTTGGGCACTAAGCATTATGTTCGCAGGATTATAAGGCACTGGCCGAGCATTTTTAATCTACTTCTTGAAGGTATATCACTAAACGATGCACCGCAGAAATCAAGCAAAAGATGACAGATAGAACTCAAAAACCAGTGAAAAGTAAACCGATAAAGTAGTATTGAAGCATACCAAAGTTTCTTCAAGACAAGCCGCAAAACGATGCGTTTCCTTAGCGCCATTTGCTCCATTTGCTATCTGTTTTTAAATTATTTACCACTTAATGTTTTGCAAAATAGCCTATTTGCCTTATTTTTGCACAGACTAAAAGAAGAATGAAGATGAAGAAAACGTTAATATGCGCACTCTTGGCGATGTTCTTTTCCGCATCACAAGCATGGGCGCAAACCAATAGAGACGATCAAGACGAAAGCTTGGCCGGAAAGGTTTCTACCATTGTTAGAAAGGCGAAAAGCTCTATGCAACGCGCAGGAAGACGATTGGAGAAGGTTATTGGCATAAACGAGAAAGGGCGAGAGGGTGATGAAGTGAAAATAAACGGCACTTACTACATGCCCATTTACTCGCTCAACATCTACAACGGCCAAGATGCCGAGAAGTTTAGAAAGACCTGCGAGAAGATGTACGCTAAGAAATACCCAAGGACGAGCATTCTCAGCGTTACCATTCCGCAAGAGGGATGGGTGAGCGAAACGGTTAAAGATGGCTCAAAAGTTATCGGCTACCTGCAATATATGTATTGCTACGTGTTGGCCAAAGATGGCGACGACGGCTATATCAACGCTCGCTTTAGCTTTCAACGCTATAAGGATGTGGGCAAAGATTATGGTTCGGTTAACGGACGGTGGCCGAGATGGGATCGCACCGACGTGCTTACGCGTTCCGTTTACGATGAACTGAAAAACTATTAAGGTAGGATTTAACGGGGCGAATGCACCTAAATTCGCCCCACCAACCTATCTAAAACATATCATGCACTTACTAAATACTAAACGAAAACAAAGCCATGAATATTCTAAAAGCCTTGTTCGGTGGGAAAACCGAAGACCCAGAAGAGAGAAAACAAGATGAAGAAGCCAAGAACTTCGACATCCTTAAATTCGATGGAGTGAAGGCCTTGCACCTGGGGGAGGCCAATCACGCAATCAATTGCTTTACTCAGGCACTAAACTACAAAGACGATTTGGAAACGCGCGACTATCTTTCGCAAGCTTTCCTAATGGCCAACGAACCACTAAAAGCCTACGAACAACTACAAAAGTTGGCCGAAGCACAACCCGACAACCCTAAGATTTTCATGCGTATGGCCGATGTGGCCTATCGTATGGACGACTATGGCGCGATGGCCGATGCCTGTGAGAAGGCCTTGCTTATTGATGAGGCCAGTCCGACGGTGCATTATCTCTACGCACGAGCTTGCATCGGACAGGGTGATAACGTTAATGCCGTGGCCATGCTAACCAAAGCCATACTCACAACACCCGACTATCTGGACGCTTACCTATTGCGAGGCGAAACGCTCTTGGCCATGGATAGCTTGGAAGAAGCAGAAGAAGATGCCAACTTCCTTGTTGAACATGTTGCTGGAAACGAAGATGCCTTGCTGCTGAAAGCGCGTGTAGAGAAAGCCAAAGGCTATAATGCGGCAGCCCAAGAGTTCTACGACAAGGTGATAGAAGCCAATCCTTTCCACGCCGATGCGTTTAAAGAAAGGGCTGAAGTACGAGAAGCACTGGGCGATTTACAGGGTGCAGAAGAAGACCGAAACGTGAGTTTTAACACCTAAACCCCATCTTTGCGTCATCGAGGCATATATGTATAATCGGGAAGTTTCACATCAAGAAGCTTCCCGATTACTTTTTTGGTATGCCCGACAAGCCCTAACTTCCATCATAACACGAGGAGAATAACATCCAACAAACAAATTTTCAATCGCACGTGCACCCCTAATTGTCTACACCAATATCATTAAGGCTAAGTTCTAAAAGCTACCTATAGCAGGTTATTAGGCTTCATCTGAACAGATATTGTTTATTAAATATACACCCTATACATAAACATAACTCCCTTTAAACTCGTCAACCGAATCGTACAAGGGCTTTTGTAGTGCGGCTACAAACAAATTGTAATCACACTACCGCTTATCCGTAGTGGCGCTACAACCCACTTGTAGTCACACTACAGCTCATTTGTAGCCGCTCTACCTGATGTAGGGTACGCATTGCATTGAATTTAAGCATAGAACCAAAGCATGCTAAACACATTGCTAGTGATATATTTATGCAATCTATGTGGTATTAGAATAACAAAGGAAGAGCATAAAGATTGGGGCGACGATTATCCCAAACTCGCGTACCATATATATAAGGAGTACTTCATACAATAGGTTGTGCACAAAGAGTTAAACTCTTTTAGGAGTTTATAAAAGAACAATGTGGTTCGAATAGCGTAACTTTGTAAACAGAGAACCAAAGAAAGGAAAATCGGAAATGAAAGAAGTGACATTAAACAATGGTGTAAAAATGCCCCAATTGGGTTATGGAGTGTATCAGGTTGAACCTGCCGAAGCCAAGCGATGCGTTAGCGATGCCTTGGCCGTTGGATACAGAATGGTTGACACGGCACAAGCATACGCCAACGAAGAGGGTGTAGGGCAGGCTGTGAAAGAAAGTGGAATACCACGCAGCGAGGTATTCATCGTGAGCAAAATATGGATTAGCAACTTTGGCTACGAACGTGCCAAGCAGAGCATTGACGATAGTTTGAAAAGTTTGCAGACTGAATATATCGACCTCATGCTGCTACATCAACCTTTCTGTGACTATTACGGGGCTTATCGCGCCTTAGAAGAGGCATACCGCGAGGGCAAACTTAGGGCCATAGGTGTTAGCAACTTCCAACCAAATCACTTTATAGACTTGGCCAGTAACGTTGAGATTGTTCCCGCAGTGAACCAAGTAGAGACTCACGTGTTTTGTCAACAGCGTCGCGCCCAGCAGTATATGAACGAGTTTGGAACGCTTACCATGTCGTGGGGACCGCTTGCTGAAGGGCGAAATGGTTTCTTCACCAATGCCGAACTCATTGCCATTGGACAGAATCACAACAAATCTGCTGCACAAGTGGCATTGAGATACCTCACCCAACGCGACGTTATCATCATACCTAAATCGGTAAATCGCGACAGGATGGAACAAAACTTCAACATCTACGACTTTGAACTTACGTCCGAAGAGATGGTTCGCATCGAGGCATTAGACCTTGGCAAGAGTCTATTCTTCGACCATAACGACCCCGAAACGGTGAAGATGTTCATGGGATGGAGATAAGGTTTTAAAGACGAGAACTGCTTTTAATGTCGACATTTCGCTGCTTAACCAAGGACATTTGGGTAAAGACATCAGAACCAATGTCAGTCAGCTAAAGTGCATTTTACCAATGCCCAACATATCGCCAGCATGATAACTGAAGCGCGGAAAATAAAATAAGGTGTGCCACAAGGCACACCTTATTATATATATGGGCTTAACAAGCCACCCGTGTTGGGCAAAAATTACTTGGCAAATGCCACTGAACGCGTTTCGCGAATAACGGTAATCTTCACCTGTCCGGGGTAAGTCATCTCGTTTTGAATCTTCGTTGCGATCTCGCCACTTAGCTTCTCGCTCTCGGCATCGTCCATCTTATCGGCACCAACGATAACGCGCAACTCTCTACCTGCCTGTATGGCATAGGTCTTGGTTACACCAGGATAGCTCATGGCGATGGCTTCCAAATCGTTCAAACGCTTGATGTAAGCTTCTACAATCTCACGACGTGCACCCGGACGAGCACCCGAAATAGCATCGCACACTTGCACAATGGGTGCCAACAAGGTGTTCATTTCAATTTCATCGTGGTGTGCACCGATGGCATTACAGATGTCGGGCTTCTCCTTATACTTCTCTGCAATCTTCGCGCCATATAGAGCATGGGGCAATTCACTTTCTTCATCGGGCACCTTACCAATGTCGTGCAACAGACCGGCACGTTTCGCTTTCTTGGGATTTAGTCCCAATTCAGACGCCATAACGGCACAAAGGTTAGCCGTTTCGCGTGCATGCTGCAACAAGTTTTGTCCGTAAGAAGAGCGGTATTTCATTTTACCGACAATACGAATGAGCTCTGGATGCAAGCCATGAATACCCAAGTCGATAGCCGTGCGCTTACCCGTCTCGATGATTTCGTTCTCCAACTGCTTCTTCACCTTTGCCACTACTTCTTCTATTCGGGCAGGGTGAATACGGCCATCGGCAACAAGTTGGTGAAGGGCAAGACGGCAAACCTCGCGACGAACGGGATCGAAAGCCGAGATAACGATGGCCTCGGGCGTGTCATCTACAACGATTTCAACCCCCGTAGCAGCCTCCAAGGCGCGGATATTACGGCCTTCACGACCAATGATACGACCTTTTACCTCGTCGTTGTCGATGTGGAAAACACTCACCGAGTTTTCTATTGCGGTCTCGGTAGCCACACGTTGGATGGTTTGTATTACAATCTTCTTGGCCTGTTGGTTTGCGTTGAGCTTCGCCTCGTCAATTATCTCATTGATGTAGCTAGCTGCATCAGTCTTGGCTTCGTCTTTCAAACTCTCGATGAGTCGTTCTTTAGCCTCTTCAGCACTTAGTCCCGACAGCTCTTCGAGCTTCATACGCTCCTGACTTTGCATCTTTTCGAGTTCCTCCTGCTTAATGTTCAGCAGTTTTTTCTCGTTATCTACGCGCTGTTGGCTTTGTTCCACCTCCTGTTTACGGCGTGCCAACTCGTCTTGACGTTGGTTAAGCGAAATCTCGCGTTGTTTAAGCTTATTCTCGTTTTGCTGAATACGTTGGTTGCGAATTTGTACTTCTTTCTCCAACTCGCTCTTCTTATTGAGAAATTTCTCTTTTACTTCAAGCAATTTTTTCTCTTTCAGCACTTCCGCCTCCTTGTTAGCGTTTTCTAGCATCTCGTTATACTGTCCTTTAATGACATATCTAAAAAGGAGATAGCCAACAAAGCACCCTACAACAAGTGCCACGGCGGCAGCGATTATCGTTTCTATCATACAGAGTTATATTGATTATGTAATGTTTTTGTTCTGTTTCCTTTTGGTGATTCTGGGGGCGAACACCTTGGCTAAAAGAGCCAAAAGGCAAGAAAACTCGGAAAAGGGAAACAGCTTAAACAGATGTTGGCTCAATGCCCAAAGCATCTTCTATCTCGGTGGCAAGCTCTTTCAGCGTGCCCATCAACGGTTCCACGTCGTTGCGTGCATCAGCGTTGAAGTAACGCATGGCAATGTCTATGAGCACCATATAGAGAATATCGATATCGCTTTTTTGCCCCGCATACTTCGAAGAATAGAAGTTCACGAGGTCGGTAATAAGCTTCGCGCTTTTACGATATTTTTCTTCGTCTTCGCGTGTGCAGTTAACAGGCAGCGTCCTGTTATAGACATTGAGCGTTATCTTAAAGATATCTTTGTTATTTTCAGCCATTATCAATGCTATTTTCGCTTAGGAGCGTTATACACTTGTTTACGTCCCTAATGAGTTTAGAGAGCCTTTTCTGAGCCGACTCCATGTCGCCGTCGGTGATTTCGACCATTTTTGCCATCTTCAAGCTATCGTAGCTTTTGCAAACAGATTGCAAACTGTCGTCCAATTCCTTTATTCGGGCATCGCGCTCGTCAACCATCGTCTGGAGCTCAGCATTCTTTTTCTCCAATTCTTTGTATTGGAGAAGCAGCTGGCGCAGGCGTGTGCTAAACAGCGACAATGTGAATTCGTTTGCATCCATAAAAACACCAATTTGACTACAAATTTAACTTATTTATTTGGATACCGCAAATTTTCAACCCGTTACATCTTGTAAAAAATGTAATTAGACTGTATCGGCAGGGCATTATGAGCGAAAACAACGCCCAAATTTCCCGCCATGCGGGTGCGACAAACAAAAGAACGGCAGCAAAAAAATGTTCTTTCCTCGTTCCTACTTGGCCTTTTCGTCGGGCCGTGGCTCTTTCTTGGCCAGCATCACCACTTGGAATACAAAGTCGGTTACCCATTTTTGGCTAAATCCCAACCTTTTATTGTATTGCCTGATGGAAGCGACTGTCTTCAACACGCCCGCATCAGAGAAGTCGTTCTTGTTGAAAATGTCGTTGATGGTGCGTTGTGTCATCGTGTAAATGGCCTTCTTGAAGAACGAGGGAAGGCGCAATTTAAACTTCATAAGATTGCCCATGAGCATCATGAGGTCTTGTGTGAAGTTTTGGAATTGTATCAGATACACCTGAACATCTTGCAACTTATGGCAATTTTTCCTGATGCTGGCATCTATTTCCTTAAAGAAATCGTCGTCTGTTTTATACAGCTCTTTCAGCATTTTGCGGCAATGCGACTTCTCTCCAAGGCCCAACTTATTGTTTTGTGTTGGTATGCGCAGCGTTGTTTTGTACGTCCGTAAGTCGGGAAGCATGGCCAAATTGGTTATACCCAAATTGGCTGCGAGGGTTGCTTGGAAGTAAACCCGCACGAGTGTCATGTAGTCTTCCATGCCGCCCGTTTTCGAGTTGTCGGCTTGTTTTTTGAATATTGAGGAAAATAATCCCATAATTTTTTATTTCGAATAATGTAAATAGAAGTGTCGCGCCCTACCCCCATCCCATGCCTTAGCCACAAGGCGAATGCCACGAGCAGAGCGAATACTAGCTGCAAAAGTACGAAAAAAAAGGGGAAAACGCAATTTATGACCTTAATTTCAAGCGATTAGATGACAGTTTTTGGACATTAAAAACAAGCCATTGGTAACAAAACGTACAAAAAAGCCATTGTTTACACGAATTTAAGGAGGAATAAACAGTGACCCATTTACAAAAGATACGCGAGTTCGGGATAAAAGATGTTCTCTATGTCAACCCTCGCGTAGCGCTAGTTGGTGAATTCTATATTCGTTTTTTATCTAGTTTTGCTCAAGAATGCATCATATCTTATCCCGAATTCACGTAACGTTTGATACTAGCCTGGCACTATCTAGGCGGTTCGTTCCACAACCAATCACCATCGCCAATTCACCATTTATATCTCTGAACGCCATTTCTCATTCCCCACCCGATAAGCTCTTGTAGTGAGCTTTTTAAGTTCCCGCCTTGTTATAGCTAAGATGGACTCCTGTTCCAGATTAGTTGGAACGTGATTCCAGCTAAACTGGAACAGCGTTCCGGATGACATGGAACAGCCGTCCAAAACATATTTAGCACGGCGATTAATGTAATCATGCATCATCAGGGCTTAGAAAGCGCATTTTCAGAGCTATGAAAATGCAAAAGATGGAATGGTGAATTGGTGAGGTTGGGATAAGAAACCATACCCTCTGAACAAGAATGGACAGGTAAAGGGATGGCTATCTCAGCAACTTGTGCTACGTGGCAGTTGGCATAATGAGTTGGCCTTATCCCGAACTCGCGTATAAGATGAGTAACCAACTAATGAGATAAACCGCCATTCTGCATGTATTACGAGGCCCTCGATACAACAAAATGCTAGCCCATTAGGAGCAATAAAACGCCGTTTTCACTCCTCCCGTATTGTTACAGTTATGGTATAACCATGTTACAGATAACATGTAACAGCAATACCACATAAGTGGTGCTGAACCGGAGATGTGAAAACGGCGTTTTAAGTGTTATTATCCGCATTGCAAACGAGAAACGACAAGCGTGCAATGTTTGGGTGTAGGCGAATTGATCATAACGGGTTTCGCTGCCATTAACTGATACCGTGCTTCGTAACAACGAGGAATACGGCATGCCAAAGTAGCGTAGCTAGCCGTTACTTACTCATATCGTACACCACCTGCATCAGCTCCTTACCGATGGCATCAGCCTCTTCCATCGTCGCAGCTTCGCTATAAACGCGGATGATTGGTTCGGTATTGCTTTTGCGCAAGTGCACCCATTTGTCGGCAAAGTCTATCTTTACGCCATCGATATCGTTCACCTGCTCGTCTTTATACAATTCTTTTACGCGTTCCAAAATAGCGTCTACATCGGTAGAAGCCGTAAGGTCGATACGATTTTTAGCGATAAAATAGTTGGGATAGGTGGCACGCAACTCACTCACCTTGCAACCCTTGTGGGCTAAATTGCTAAGGAAGAGAGCGATACCCACCAACGCATCGCGACCGTAATGGCTTTCGGGATAGATTACTCCACCATTTCCTTCGCCACCGATAACGGCATTAACGGCTTTCATTTGCGTGGTTACATTCACCTCGCCAACAGCAGCTGCCGTGTATTGACCACCATGTTTGAGCGTAACGTCGCGTAGGGCGCGAGTTGAGCTGAGGTTAGACACCGTGTTGCCTGGCGTTTTCGACAATACATAGTCGGCCACACTAACAAGCGTGTACTCTTCACCAAACATCTTTCCATCCTCACAAATAAACACCAAACGGTCTACATCGGGGTCTACAACGATACCCATGTCGTAGCGTCCGTTCTTCACCTCGGTCATAATCTCCGTGAGATTTTTCTCCAAAGGTTCAGGATTGTGAGCAAAATCGCCCGTCGGTTGACCGTTGAGCATGGTGTACTGCACACCCAATTGGTTAAGCAGCTTAGGCAGGATAACGCCTCCTACACTGTTCACCGCATCTACAACAACCTTAAATCCTGCTTTACGAATGGCATCGGCATCAACCAATTTAAGCGCCAACACACTGTCGATGTGGCGTTGATCGAAGCTGTCGTCCTCGGTGTAATGGCCCAGGTGGTCTACATCTGCGTAAGTAAAGTCGGCCTTTTCGGCTATTTTCAAAAGTTCTTCACCATCGGCAGCCGTTAGGAACTCACCTCTATTGTTAAGCAATTTCAAGGCATTCCACTGGCGCGGATTATGACTGGCCGTGATGATAATTCCTCCATCGGCCCCTGCCATGGTAACAGCCAACTCGGTGGTAGGCGTAGTAGCAAGTCCGATGTTTAGGACATCGAAGCCCATACCCATGAGCGTACCACACACCACGTTCTTAACCATCTCGCCTGAAATGCGTGCATCACGACCCACAACAAGCTTGTTGCTGCCAGCAGGCATACTTTGGCGAATGAAAGTGGCGTAAGCCGAGGTAAACTTAACGATGTCTAGCGGGTTAAGTGTGTCTCCAACTGCTCCGCCGATAGTACCGCGGATGCCGGAAATTGATTTTATAAGTGTCATAACCGAATATGAATTTTATTTTGCCTTGCTCAATTCAAGCTCATAAAAATAAGGTGTCACACTTTTAATTGCCGCCCCATGACCTCGGTCGTGGGGTACAATCAGACGAACACGAGCACCTGCATCTTTTGAAGAAGAAAGTCTATCGAGCAAGATATAGGTAAAAGGCGTGAGCCATCCCGAGGGAACTGATGTTCCGTTAGTGCGTTGACGCGCCCTATACATCAGTCCGTTATTGCCATTAAAGCTTGCAGTGAATGTGCCAGAAGTATTTGTTACGCCCATCTTATCAACCCAAGCTACAAAGCGGGGATGAAAGCTGGAAAGCTCAATGCTATCTGTCAACAAGTTTCTTTCACTGAAACGACATAAAATATCCATGGTCTTTCCTTGCTCAATCTTGCTTCCTGAACCTTTACGTACAATTTGCATGTACACGCCCGAACTCTCGAAGAGCACATATTCATTACTAGCTGTGTCGGTTTTAAAGTCGTTTGCTTTAAAATCGCTTTCGCTAATAACCTTGATTTTTTGCTTCGTGATGTAATTGTTAATGGCATTTCGTTCTGTTTCCACTTGGTCTGCATAAGTTTCGTACTTGCTGCACGATTGCCACAAGAGAGCCCCAGCCAAGAGGAAAAGGGAAAAGAGCAATTTTTTCATTCGTCGTTTAAGTTTTATATAGTGAGATTGCAAACTGCCGTTACAGCCACTCGCTCCCTCAAGAACATTGGGCCGAACTTCGTTCACAATGCTGCAAAGATAATAAAAATATTACGTTTTGCGGATGTGCAGCCTCGTATTTTTGGTTTTTTACACATCTGCCAGTACCGCAAAACACCTCTTTTGCGATGTAAACAATACGAAGTACAATTACTTTTACATAATGGAAGAGCCACGAAAGAACTAGCTATCAGGCCCGTAAGCGGTCTGCGTATGCCATAATGGCATCGCGCACAATGCGCTCAGCCTCGTCCATCGAACAGAATAGTTTACCTCCACTGGCATTGAGATGTCCGCCTCCGTTGAAGAAACGCTCTGCCACCTCGTTGCAAGGGAAATCGTCCACCGAACGCAAACTTACCAAAATGAGGTTATCCTTGTCGGTATCTTCGCGCAACGATATAACCAGCTTTTGCCCCTTTATACGCAAAGGCTCGTTAACAAGACCTTCTGCATCGCCCTTTACAAAATGGAAGTTCTTCATATCTTGCCGTGTTATGCAGAAGTACGAGGCGTTAAGCTCGTTGAGCACATTGAGCTTTTGGCTCATCAGATAGCCTCGGAAGCGGATGGCCCATGAGCTATAATTATTGTAGACATTGCGATATATCTTGTCTTTATCGAACCCCTTAGTGAGCAAATGCCCAATAATGACGTATATTTCTGGACGAGTGGAGTTGTAGGTGAAGCCTCCCGTGTCGGTCATCATGCCACAATACACTGCAATAGCAGCCTGCCGACTGAACATTTCAAAACCTCCGAGCTGCCAAACGATGCAAAACACGATTTCGCAAGTGCTGCTCATCTGGGGCAACGACACCAAAAGGCGTGCATCAATCTGTGGATTGAGATGATGGTCGAACACAACTCGTTGGGCGGTAGCAGCCTCCAAAGCTTGCTGCATGTCGTCTACACGGTTCGTTGCATTGAAATCAAGGCAGAAAATAAGGTCGGCTTCGGCTATGCGAGCATTGCAAACGGCGGTGTGTTTGTCGTAGCGCATCACCCGTTCTACGCCTGGCAGCCATCTAAGAAAATCGGGGAAGGCATCGGGAACAATGATAAGGGGCTCTTTACCCACTTGTCGCAGGTACTCTGCCCATGCCAATGAAGAGCCGATAGCGTCTCCATCGGGTGACTTATGACAGCAAACGACGATGTTGCGGGCTGCCTGTATCAATCCGTTCAAGGTATTAGAATCGGACTGTGAGAGTATTTCGAGTTGCATAATGGTGCAAAGTTACAAAAAAGGTGTTTAAAGCCGCGCTTTAAACACCTTATTATTTAGGGCGCATCCTTATAAAATTCGCTTGCACAGCAATCTTTGTATGTGCAGCGTTTTTACGGTTCGCCAACTTCGTTCATTCGCCGTTTAGTTACTTCGCTTCTTCCATCACGCCCTCAACATAAAGGCGAGTCATCTCGGTTGTAGCATTAGTACGGATGGTAATGGTTTTCTTGAAATGCCCAGGAAACTTACCCTTGCCGTTGTATGTAATTTTTATTTCGCCCTTCTCACCTGGCTTAATGGGAGCCTTGGGGTACGAGGGGACGGTACAGCCGCAGCTTGCCACGGCCTGGTTGATGACAAGGGGAGCCTGACCAACATTGGTAAAGGTGAACGTGCACTCCTGAACGGGGTTCTTCTCACTGAAACTACCAAAGTTGTGGGTAAGCTTATCAAATTTAATTTCTGCTTTTTGCTGTGCTACAGCAAATCCAACGAATGCGAAAAGCATCATTGTAAGCAATACCAATTTCTTCATATCCTTATCTTTTAATAAAGTGAATATCGTGCGAAAGTACCGTCTCTACCGCGCTTCGAGCATTTTTCAGCTTCGGCAGAACAGGCAAAACCTGCTAGCAATTTCTTCCTAACGACATTGCAAAGTTAACGCTATATAAGGAGAAAAACGAATTTTAAGCAAAGAATTATAACAAACTTGTTTTTAAAACAGGCTCTTAACATCAAATTCTTTGTATTTTAAAACTCAGCATTTTGAACATATAAACACAACAAGAGATGGGTTTATGCTGCCAAAAGGATGTGATGTCAAGCGTCAATCTTAAACGTTAAATTAAACGAATGCATTGGGCGTTTTCCCTCGTCATTGCTTCTTCGCTGGCGAAGCGCTGTTTTTCTTGATGATGTTGTATGCCGAATAGAGACCTAATTCGCCTGCTTTGCTAAGGTCTTTGACACCTTGCGAGCGATCGCCACGAGCAACGTAAGACAGTCCGCGATTAAAATAGGCTTCAGCAAAACGGGTATCGAGCTTGATGGCTGAGGTATAATCGGCAATGGCCTTATCGTTATTGCCTTGGTTATGATACAAGTTCGCCCTACAATAATATAAGTAAGCGTTTTGAGGTTGCAACGCTATGGCACGATTGAGATCAGACAGTGCCCCTGCTTCCTGCAATTTCACGTCGGCCCCATTTGATGCCTTGAAACCGCTCATAGCCATCTGACAAACCGCCCGATGCCAATAGGCCAAAGCAGAAACGCTGTCGATTGAGAGCAGCGTTGTGAGATCGGCTATCGCCGCATCAAAGTTTTGCAGTGTGCTATATGCCACGGCACGCTGCAATAACAGAGCACGCAGTTCGGCATTGTTCTTATTTGTTCCTATTTTCAAGGATAACGACTCGGCCAGACCAAAGTATCTTTTCGAGCGCGTTTCGTCTAATTGCGCGTTTCCACAAGCCACGTATAAGGGATTGATGGGTTTAGCCACGCGATTAAACTGCTCTACGTCGCGGTCGAAAGCTTGATACGAACGTATTCCATTGGCGTATGGCACGAGTGAAAGGTGGAACATGGGCATGAGTGATGTGCTAGAAGAGTTGTCTTGCACACGTCCGCGATAACGACTTTGGTATTCGTGAGCCACTTCATTTTCGTCGCTCACCACCATTTGGTTGTATTTGTCCATGCTTATTTCGCTTCGCTTGCGCACCTCTTTCAGTTTGGCGCGACTCCAACGGGCCTGAACACCCAAGCGTTTGTCCATCTGCGACTTGAAAATCTTAAACTCATCGAGCTCGGCCTTAGCCGTCATACCCAGTCTACGATAACAACGGGCACGATAAGAAAGGCCTACCCAGAAGTTGGGGAACTGCTTAATAACAGCCGAATAGTCGTCTATGGCAGCGCGTATGTTACCCGTTTTCTCGTGCAAAATACCACGATTGAACACAGCCATGAAGTTGGCAGGCTCCATTTTGATAATGAAGTCGAAGTCGGCGATGGCCCTATTGTCATCGCCTAACTGCAAACGAAGCAGTCCGCGATTGTAATGACCCAAGAAATTGTTGGGATCTAACTCCAAGGCAAGATCGTAATCGGCCATCGCTCCACGCAGATTGTTGAGGTTAACACGAGCTATCGCACGGTTAAGATAATTATCTACGTTCTTAGGCTTTAAGTGAATGGCTTTTCCTAAGAATTCATCGGCCTCGCGCCATTTCTTCCGTGAAAGGCTGATATACGCCCTCATGGTCCACACATTCGCGTCGTAGGGGTCTAGTTTCAAACCCTTGTCTAACCAATCGGCAGCTTTAAGAGTATCTTTCTCGTGCAGATAGATCTCGGCATTAAGGGTGTAAGCGTTGGCATAGTTGGCCCAACGCGTAACAATCGTGTCGATGTCGCGGTGCGCACCTGCATAATCCTTGCTGTTCATACGACAAGCTGCACGGTTGTACCAATAGTTTCGATTGCGCGGATTGAGCTTAATTGCCCGGTTATAATCGGCTATGGCCTCCTGA
The DNA here is from genome assembly GCF_000378085.1 of Hoylesella loescheii DSM 19665 = JCM 12249 = ATCC 15930. Classification (GTDB taxonomy): domain Bacteria; phylum Bacteroidota; class Bacteroidia; order Bacteroidales; family Bacteroidaceae; genus Prevotella; species Prevotella loescheii. Next base: position 47,174 of record NZ_KB899214.1, on the reverse strand, counting down.
AACTTGCTTTGCCTGATACGCGAAATGGCCCGAAGATCGTAGATATCTTCGATATAGGGATTCAGCGAGATAGCCTCACCTGCATCTTCTTCGGCCCCTACGTAATCGTCCAAATAATATTTGGCGATGGCACGGTATTGCCATGGCTGGTAAAGGTAGGGCCGAAGAGAGATGATTTGGTTGAAATATTGCATGGAAAGCACGTAGTCCTCGTAGTGGAGGGCTATCTGTCCGCTTGTCATCAACCTATCAACATTGAACTGAGCGCGAGCAATCAACGAGATAAGGGCGAACAAAACTAGTGCAATCTTTCTTTTCATGCAACAATGGTGATAAATTCTGATGTAATTCTGTTAGCGTTTTCTTGGCGTAAGGAAAGTGTTTTTATCAACGAGTAGCCAGCTTTGTGCGATAGCCACAGCGGAACTTCCCTTGTAACAGAGCCTTCAACTTGTTCTTGATAAGCTGCTTACGGAATGGTGAAAGATGGTCGGTGAAAAGTATACCATCTAAGTGATCCACCTCATGTTGCAGCACGCGAGTTAGATAACCCTCAAACCATTCGTCGTGCGGTTGAAGGTCTTCGTCAACATATTGCACGCGGATGCGGGTGTGTCGCGTAACCTTTTCGTGTATGCCAGGCAGCGAGAGACATCCTTCTTCCAAGCTCTCGGTTGGCGATTGTTTGTCAATCTCAACGATATGGGGATTGATAAAGGCCTTTCTATAACCCTTATATTCGGGATAGGTTTCAGCAAGCACGTCAAGATCTACCACCAACAGTCGGATGTCAAGACCTATTTGCGGTGCAGCAAGCCCAATACCATCGCTGGCTTCCATTGTTTCGAACATATTTTGGATTAGTTCTTTCAAGTTGGGATAGTCCAACGGAATGTCTTGTGCTACCTTCCGCAGCACTTGTTGTCCATATATATATACAGGTAATGTCATTTTCTTTTTGATTCTAGATAACTTTGTAGAATGATTGTAGCGCTAATCTCGTCAACCAACGCTTTGTCTTGTCGGGCTTTTTTCTTTAATCCCCCGTCGATCATAGCCCGATGAGCCAACACCGACGTAAACCTTTCGTCGTAGTAGACGATGGGTATTGTGGGGCATACTTTCTTCCATCGCGCCACGAACTGCTTCACGCGTTCGAAGTTTTCGCTAGGTTGCCCATTAGTTTGTTTTGGTTCGCCCACAACGATAAGCTCCACTTCTTCCTTTTGAATATAGTCAAGAAGGAAGTCAACCAGCGTAGACGAAGAAACTGTTACCAACCCGTTGCAAATGATTTGCAGAGGGTCGGTAACAGCTATACCTGTTCTTTTCTTCCCGTAGTCTACGGATAAAATCCTAGCCACGCTGGTTTTACTTTTTGTAGAGCAACCAGGCGTCGGGATAAGTTGAACGGAATTGGTTTCTAGAGGCTACGGCGTCTGCCTTCGAAGCAAACGTAGCGGCCACTACGCGATACATACCACGCTCGGCATTGAATGCCAATTGTGCGTCTTGTCCTTCGCTCTTCAACTTGTTATACAGTCCTTCGGCGTTGCTGCGCAACGAGAAAGATCCAACTACTACGCTGTAATCGCTCAGTCCAGCACCACTCACTACAGTGACGCTTTCTTGCCTTACGGTGGCGTTTTCAACACTCTCTGCCTCTGTGGTTTGTGTTGCAGGCGATTCTTCTACTGGCGACACGATGGGCGCAGCACCTTGCATATCTTCAGGAGACATGGTTTGCTCTTGAGCTTTTGCCTTTTCGTAGGCCTTCTTATAGGCACTTTCCTTACTCGATCGACAACTAGAGAATGCAAATACAGCGCACAAACCGGCGCATAAAATCATACTTTTCTTCATCTTCTATCCTATTTAGAATTAAACTTACAATCACTTTATGATGGGCGAAATTACAAAATATATAAGTAAAACACGAGATAAGCTCGCATAAAGTTTGTTAATTGAAGACTATACACGCTTTTTAACATAAATAATGGCACAAAGATTTTGAACATTATCATACTTTTACTACATTTGCTTTAATATTAAATGTCACGAGGCTATACTGCCTCAACAAGTGGCGTCTATATATTATAATATAGAAACAATAACCCATTTTAAAAGTAAAAGGTATGAAAGCATTAGGTTACATTGGCGCTTTTTTAGGTGGCGCCGTTGCTGGTGCAGCTCTAGGGCTGCTTGTTGCTCCTGAAAAAGGAGAAGACATCCGTTCCAAAATATCGGATGCCGTTGACGACTTCTGCAAGAAACACAATCTTAAGTTGAGCCGCAGACAGGTAGACGACCTTATTGACGACATTAAGGACGCCGTTCCCGAGTCGGTTGTAGAATAAACATGGCCATGTTCTCTACAGACAACAACGTGGAAACCATCGGGCAACTCGTCGAGGTGCTCAAAGATTACATCGGGCTTCAAAAAGAATATGTGAAGCTCGATGTAATCGAAAAGGTGGTGCGCCTCATCACCGTTGCCACCTTGTTGGGCATCCTTTCGGCCTCGATACTGATGTTTTTCATCTTCGGTTCGTTTGCCGCGGCCTACGCCATGGCGCCAAAACTGGGCATGGCAGGAAGCTTTTGCGTGGTGGCCGCTTTCTACTTGGCTCTTTTCTTGCTTATCTTCGCTTTCCGCAAGCAATGGATAGAGAAACCTGTGGTTAAAATTCTAGCGAGCATCTTAATGGATTAGGATATGGAAAACGAAACGATACAAACACCTTCGTATACGTCGCTCACACAGATTAGGGCGAGAAAAGAAACGTTGAAGCAGCAAATAGACGAAGAGGAAGACAAGGTTAAGGTGCTATGGGATAAGCTGTTTCATCCTAACGATTCGGCTAACGCTTCGCCATCGAAACGCTTTACCGACATGGTACAAACTGGAGCGGGCGTTGTAGACGTACTTATTCTAGGGTGGAAACTCTATCGTAAGTTCAGTGGCAAACCGCTTTTTAGGCTTAAAGGCTGGCTCTAAAAATTACGTTTGGTGGCTTTTGGGGCTTTACCTGAGCAAACTTAGCTTATGTATTGAAGTTGCATAGTGGCACTATGCAACTATAAACCTAGCGAAAAATGCCAGTAAAAGCAAAAGGCCTTCAAAGCGCTACCCAGTAAAGTAACGTTGAAACGTAGCGAGTGATTTTTAAAGCCAGCCTTAATATTGTAACTGCAGGTCGAGTGCTCAAAGCTCGACCTGCATTCCATCATAACCAAATTCCACACCGCGAGGTAGCTTTTTATTCGCCACTTCGTGCAAACCAATTTGATGGGTAAGATGAGTTAGTATCGTGCGCCTTACTCCCAACCGCTGTGAAAAAGCAATTGCCTCGCTCACCAATTGGTGAGAATGGTGCTCTTTTTCAAATCTCAAGGCATTTATTACCAACACTTCCACCTCTTGCAGATACTGCAATTCTTCATCGCGAATGGCTTTCATATCGGTGATATAGGCCAATTTGCCAAATCGGTAGGCCATGATGGGCATTTGCCCATGTAGCACCTCAAGCGGCATCACATGTATATCGCCGAACGTTAAGGGATGATGCGGTTCTATGGCGTGCAGTTTCAGTAACGGCACACCAGGATATAGATCGTCAGAAAAACAATAGGGCATGTTGTGTTTCAATCCCCTTACGGTGTCGATGTTGCCATAAAGGTGGATATCTCCAAAACTGCAATAAGGTCGCAGATCGTCAACACCACCCACATGATCGTAATGTATGTGGGTAAGCAACACGGCATCGATGGGCCGAAAGGCTTGGGGCATCAGCTGCATACGAATATCGGGACCGCAATCAACCAGCACACGGTGCTCATCGCTTTCTACGAGCAGTGCGCAACGCATGCGCTTGTCTTTGGGATTGTCGCTTCGGCAAACCTCACAACCGCATCCTAACACAGGAACGCCATTGGATGTGCCTGTACCTAATAACGTGAATTTCATTGTATGTTAACCTCCGGATAGATGTCTATGCCAAATTTCGCTTTCACGTCGCCTTGTATTCGATGGCAAAGCGTGAGCACGTCGCTACTCTTTGCGCCACCTTTATTCACCAAAACCAATGCTTGCTTGTGGTGAACACCTGCTCGGCCCAAAGCCTTTCCTTTCCATCCACATTGCTCTATCATCCAACCAGCGGGTATTTTCACCCGTTCGTTGTCTATTATATAATGTGGCATGTCTGGATAAAGGTCTTTCAGCGCTTCGAATTTGCTTCGCTCCACAATGGGGTTCATAAAAAAGCTGCCAGCGTTACCCTCAACTTTGGGATCGGGCAGTTTTGCATTTCTAATGTCGATGATGACCTGTCGCAATTCAATGGGCGTGGGCGTATCGATGCCTTTCTCGGCCAAAGCGGCCTTGATGTTGCCATAATCAAGATGCGGAACAAATGTTCGGCAGAGCCGATAGGTAACGTGCGTGATAAAAAAACGATCTTTCCAATCGCGTTTAAAACGACTTTGGCGATAGGCATACGCGCATTGGGCATTGGTAAATTGAACGATGCGACCCGTTTCCATCTCTATGGCTTCGACAGTGGTTATCAAATCTTTCACCTCTGCACCGTATGCACCGATGTTTTGCACAGCACTTGCTCCCACTTCGCCAGGAATAAGCGACAGGTTTTCGGCACCATACAAGCCTTCGGCCACGCATTGGGCCACCACTTCATCCCAAACCAGACCCGAACCGCAACGCAACAGCACGTATTCAGCACCGTCATCGTGTCGTTCCATCCCCTTGATTTGCGAATGAACGACCGTCCCGTCGAAGTCGCCCGTTAACAACAGGTTGCTTCCGCCACCCAATAACAACAGCCGTTCGCGGCTTTCCACCAACTGAGGCAGCATGGCTTGCGCCTCGGCCACGTTGTCGAAGGCCACGTATCGTTTACACCGCGCCTCAATACCGAAGGTGTTATGCGGTGTAAGGTCGCAATCATACAGGTCTGTCATACGTCTAAGTAAAACCTAGCTGTTAAACTTGATGAGTTTCCATTTACCCTTCACCTTCTTGAAATCCATCTCTGTTTCCATACCATTAGCCACGCCACGGATAACAAACAGCTTGCGGTTGCTCTCCGTGTACTTCTGTCCGTAGATGATATTGTAAATCTCACCACCCGGTATTAGTCCCGGTTTGAACGACGGCCATTGCTCGGGCGAGATGGAACCGGTAATGTAACCGAAATCGTCATCAGGATCAGGAGCGGTAAATTCCACCAAATCGTTCAGGCTCTGAACCTGAAATGCACTATCGGAAGCAAAACGTTGATAGAACTGCAAGAAAGATGCATTGGTGGTTTCGTACATGGCTTTAAGGTTCAACGACGTGAGCATCCACTGTCCGTTGATACGGTTGAAGAGGTATTGTTTCACCGATTTGTTCTTAAAGGCAATTTTCTCGATAACCACATGACCAATCGTTGTGTCTTTCACCAAGTCCATTTGCTTAATGTTATCAAAGATTAGCGTGTAATATCCTTGCTTCATAAAGAAGTGTTCCATGCGCCAATCTTTCTTCTCGATGCGTTTCACCACCTTGTCGTTTTGGTAAACGTCCAGCGGGAACTTAATTCGCGCAAACTGCAATTTACGGTTTGCTGCAAAGTTAAACACGAAATCGTCGAACAGTTCATCGGCTGCCTTAGGCATGGGCTGCTCTTCGATCATACTTTCAAGCGTGTCGCGCGCCGCGGTATCGCCCACTAGCGTATCTGTGCGCGTGCTGTCGGCTGCTGGTTTCTTATCCGTACAGCCCGTGGCCGTGCGTCCTATCGCCATCAGTATCACAGCCATTATGGCAAAGAAAACAAGTTTCTTCATCTTCTTTCTATTCGTTTCAATATGTTTTGTTAGTCTCTCAAATCTTTTATACGTAAGGCGGACCACCCTGCGTTCGTTTTTTCTACCCCGCTAGGATACTTTCCTTGTTTATGCAAAAGTACAACTTTATTTCCACACCATGTTTATTTCAATATAAAAATATTAACTTTGCATCCAAATTGTAATAACACAATAAAAAGATGATACTCGATAAGATAGACCAACTGTTGAACGAAGTGAGCAATCTCTCGGCACAAAATGCCGACGAAATTGAGCAATTGCGCCTGAAATATCTCAGCAAAAAGGGTGAGATTACCGCCTTGATGGCCGACTTCCGTAATGTGGCTGCCGACCAAAAGAAGGTGGTGGGCATGAAAATCAACGAGTTGAAGCAGCTTGCACAAGATAAGCTGAACGAACTGAAAGAATGCGTGGGCACCCAAAAGAAGGCCGAAGACACACCCGACCTTACACGCACGCCCTACCCCATCAGACTTGGCACGCGCCATCCGCTAACCATCGTGCGCAACCAAATCATCGACATCTTCCAACGAATGGGCTTCACGCTCGCCGAAGGACCAGAAATCGACGACGACCTGCACGTGTTTACGAAGCTGAACTTCGCACCTGACCATCCCGCACGCGACATGCAGGACACCTTTTTTATCGAGACAAACCCCAACGAGGTTACTAAAAACGTAATCTTGCGTTCGCATACGTCTAACGACCAAAGCCGAGTGATGGAACGCCAACAGCCTCCTATCCGCGTGATTTGTCCTGGTCGCGTGTTCCGCAACGAGGCGATCTCGGCACGTGCACACTGCTTCTTCCATCAGCTTGAAGGCTTGTACATCGACAAGAACGTATCGTTTACCGACCTCAAGCAGGTGTTGCTAACTTTTGCACGCGAGCTTTTCGGTCCCGACACCGATATCCGCCTGCGTCCCAGCTATTTCCCCTTTACCGAACCAAGTGCCGAAATGGACATCTCGTGCCACATCTGTGGCGGTGAGGGTTGTGGTTTCTGCAAGCACACGGGTTGGGTTGAAATCCTTGGTTGTGGTATGGTAGACCCCAATGTGCTTGAAGCCTGCGGCATAGACAGCACCGTTTATTCGGGCTACGCCTTCGGTTTGGGCATCGAACGCATCACCAACTTGAAATATCACGTGGCCGACCTGCGCATGTTCTCTGAGAACGATGTGCGTTTCTTGCAAGAGTTCCAATCGGCTAATTAAACCGCATGCAATGTGCTAGCCTTACTAAGGCACAAGCAAACAATAACAAATTGAACCGCTGGCAATATCGTCGGCGGTTTCTTTTTTGCCTAGACGAAAGCCGTTTGGAGCACTCGTGCTTGCTTGAATCAGCCTTCTAAACCACTCCCGTTTATCATAGTTCGGGATAAATAAAGTATTCGCACCTTCCGCCCTGTTAAGTCAAGTAAATTATATTTACAAAACACGCTTTCCGTTTCCACCTCTTCTAGAAACCTTTATCTTCGTTTTCAATGCTTTAACGATGAAAAAAGATGCATTGGTGGGTTAGAAAACAGACTTGATTGTCTGTATTATTCTATTGTAATCATTAATTAGCCACCGCATTTGGCATCACTTTCTTTGCACTTTTTCCTCAATTTTCCACAACCTTTATCCCTTTATCTCGTAGTCATCACCTTGTCTATTCATCGTTTTTATCATTCAAACTCCCTCCCATTTACTGATAGTTTTGTCCATCTTTCATTTTCTTTTGCACGCATGTTTTACGCTAAACGAGTTGTTCTCGCTAAGATGTAACCATGTTCCAGATGATGTGGAACAACAGTCCAGATGATATGGAACAGTGTTCCAACTTACATGTAACATCCGTCCAACACGTAAAACACAGGCCGTAAGTCCTTAAAACAGAGCCTTAATGATCTGTTCTGAGTAAGTGGCTGACCGCAATAAGATGGTTAGTTAACAAGTTGCCGTGTTGTCAAAGCAGTTTACCTTTCTCAGAATTAAGCGAAAATAGCGTAGCCAGATCTCTGTACTAGATAGACAACCTTTCTGCCCGCTTAACCTTCACGAGAATAGATTATTTGGAGGGAGATGTTTGTGTGATGAGCCAGACAGGCACTCATCGTGTTAAAGAACGGTCAAAATATATTACAAATTAACATAAATGGCTTATGCGACAACAGTTGGAAACGCATTTACTGGAAACAAGTCAGTACTTACGAGCTGCTTATTTGTATCAAATAACATCAATGTTTGTTATCCAGATTTCTTATATAGTGACAGTGTAAATGTCATACAAATACAAACATGGGTGTGCTCATTGCTAATCTACTCTGCACTTTCATCCCCAGAATGATAAAAAGACACGCGTCTTTCTCTCAGCCAGTAACAATGTTAAGGCTTACACCAGTGTATTATACCGATATCATCTCATTTATGAAAATCCACAGAATAATGAACTCATAATAATGGCAGAAAGAGCAAATGAACCACCAAAAGGACTTGACTTCTTTAATCAGGGGGCATGGCTTTTCAACAAATAATCCGGAACTCCTTTTTTAAGGCTATCCCACAAGGAAATTTATGTCGCTATTTAAGTTTTATCGGACAACGATAATAATTTTTATTTGTTTCCTTAGATAATAATTCTTATATTTGTGTTCTAAATTTAATTTATTAATATTATGGGTATTATTGCAACACTTATTATTGGAGCCATCGCTGGATGGTTAGGAGGAATTATCTACAAAGGTAGTGGATTAGGACTTATCGGAAACATCATTGTTGGTATTCTTGGAAGTGGCGTGGGCTCTTGGCTTTTAGGAAGTGTGCTTAAGATCTCACTTGGAGACGGCTGGATTGGTTCTATCTTGACAGGAGCTATTGGAGCTATTGTTGTTTTATTCTTGATAAATTTGATATTTAAAAAGAAGAAATAAGGAAGGAAGAGTAGATATTCTAATGTCTGCTATCTTATTTTCTAAGATTTCCCATCTGACAAACAAAAATCCCCGAAATGCATGTTTCGGGGATTTTTATTACAACTTTAGAGGACTAACTATTTCCGTGTAGCAGTCCATATTTTTCCTTGTTTAGCGTACAAAATGTTCAATGAAGAAGCATTAATTCTAATTAACGTGAGTTCGATGAATCCAAAACAACTTAAGCTGTGTGTCTAAGGTCCTATCGAGATTGATGCAAAGTTTCTTAGAAATCAGGCAATAGTCTGCAAAGGGCTATTAACACACTGCTATTAAACGAGTGTTATTTCTTCTTTCCTTTTACAACCTTCTGCTCGGCTGGTTTCTCAGGCATTTTGTTTTCTGGACGTGTAAACCCGTCTTTTTGTGCGCGCTCGCTCATAGTCTTAATACGCTTGTCGAGATCAGGATGAGAAGAGAACATGCGCTTCCATTTGCTGTCCTTCTTGTAGCCTGCATCCTCTTCAAGTTTCTTCAGTTTCTCGAACGACAAGGCAATTGCCCAAGGATTCTTGTTGTTTTTCTTCAAGAATTCATAGCCGTAAGCGTCTGCATTACTTTCTTGTTTTTGCGAATATGTAGCATTCAACAAAGCTTCGCCAAGGTCGCCTAACTGCGAGTCGGTGAGTGCTGCAGCCTTACCATTGGTTGAAGATACGCCATCTTTTAACGCCGAAGTAAGCAAGGCAGTACGGAATCCGTTCTTTGAATCCTTATGAGCAACGTGGCCAATTTCGTGTCCGATAACACCGAGCAACTCTTCGTCGGTCATGATATCCATCAAAGAAGAGAATACACGAACACTACCATCAGCACAAGCAAAGGCGTTTACGTCGACAACATAATAAACTTTGAAGTTCAAAGGAATGCCTTCAACGTTGGTCAGTCCTGCCGTAAGCTTCTTCAAACGAATGGCGTAGGGGTTATCGTCGGAGCAAACCTGATTGTGTTTGTCCATCCAATCGATGTATTCCTTGACGTAATTTATCACGTCGGCATCACTCAAAGTAACTGCTTTCACAGCTTTTGCTGCACCGCCGACAGCCTTTTTAAGATTAAACTGAGCCATTGCAGGCATTGTGCTCAACATGCAGATAGCTGCAATAAAAATGCGCGATAATGCTTTTTTCATATAAGATTTGTTTTATTTAAGTGTGAATTATTTCGCAAAGGTATACAAAAAAGCGCTAGGCCCTACGTCTTTTCCGATTTTTTAACTCAACTTGGCCACTAAAATTTATGCTCCTATTTGCTTCTAACATGAACTTAACGGCTAGATAAGCACAATTATCGCTCTGGGAAATGGTCAAAAACATCTTACTCTTCCCAAATATTAACAAGAGGTGTTACCAAACAACACTAACATCCCCCCAATTCTACAACACGATGCATACTAGGCTTTAAAGTGACACAATACATCATAACACCTTAGCATCAACAGCCAAGAAAAATACGACAGATAAGCTTACAACAGCACGTTAATTTGCATAATCCAATGAAAACCACTACCTTTGCAGGGTTGTATCCGAAAATTTGGTCGGCAAACAACACACATTCAGGTTGTACATAATTACAAATCAAGATAAAAGAGAATGATAACTGTTACAAATCTTGCTATTCAATTCGGTAAGCGAGTGCTCTACAAAGATGTGAATATGAAGTTCACCTCGGGCAATATCTATGGCATTATCGGTGCCAATGGGGCGGGTAAGTCTACCCTTCTCAAAGCTATCAGCGGCGAACTGGAACCCAATAAGGGTACAGTAGAGCTGGGACCGGGCGAGCGTCTTTCGGTTTTGGATCAAGATCACTTTAAATTTGACGAATATCGCGTTATCGACACCGTTCTGATGGGCCATGAAAAGCTGTGGAAGAACATGAAGGAACGCGAGGCACTATATGCTAAAGAGGAAATGACTGAAGAAGACGGCAACCGCGCTGCCGTGTTGGAAGAGAAGTTTGCAGAGATGAATGGCTGGGAAGCCGAAAGCGATGCGGCTCAGATGTTGAGCAATCTAGGTGTGCCAGATGCCTTGCACTATAAGCAAATGAGCGACCTATCGAATAACGAAAAGGTGCGCGTGATGCTGGCTAAGGCACTCTTTGGTAACCCCGACAACCTATTGCTGGACGAGCCTACTAACGACTTGGACCTCGACACGGTGAACTGGCTCGAAGAATACTTAGGAAACGTGGAGCAAACGGTACTTGTTGTTAGTCACGACCGCCACTTCCTCGACGCGGTTAGTACGCAAACGGTGGACATTGACTTTGGTAAGGTAACCATTTTCTCGGGTAACTATTCGTTCTGGTACGAAAGTTCGCAGCTGGCTTTGCGTCAAGCGCAGAACCAGAAGCAAAAGGCCGAAGAGAAACGAAAGGAATTGGAGGAGTTTATTCGTCGCTTCTCTGCCAATGTGGCAAAGAGTAGGCAAACCACTTCGCGTAAAAAGATGCTCGAAAAGCTTAACGTTGAAGAGATCAGACCTTCGAGTCGCAAGTATCCTGGCATAATTTTCCAGATGGAACGCGAACCTGGCAACCAGATATTAGAGGTAGAAGGCCTCAAAGCAACCGATAACGAAGGTAACGTTTTGTTTGATAACGTGTCGTTCAATGTGGAGAAAGGGCAAAAGGTGGTATTCCTTAGCCACAATCCCAAAGCTATGACGGCACTCTTCGAGATTATCAACGGCAACCGCGAAGCCGAAGCAGGCACCTACAAGTGGGGTGTAACCATCACCACAGCCTATCTTCCGCTAGACAATACGGCATTCTTCGACAGCAAACTTAACCTCGTAGACTGGCTTAGCCAATATGGTCCGGGTAACGAGGTTGTGATGAAAAGCTACCTTGGACGAATGCTTTTCTCGGGCGAAGACGTACTGAAAGAGGTGAACGTGCTATCGGGAGGCGAGAAAATGCGCTGTATGATTGCACGCATGCAAATGAAAAATGCCAACTGCCTGATACTCGACACCCCCACCAACCACCTCGACTTGGAAAGCATCCAGGCCTTTAACAACAACCTCGTTGGCTTTAAGGGCAACATTCTTTTTGCCAGCCACGACCACCAATTCATACAATCGGTTGCCGACCGCATCATCGAACTAACGCCCAACGGCACCATCGACAAGTTGATGAGCTACGACGATTACATCTACGATCCTGCCATTAAGGAGCAAAGGGCTAAAATGTATAACGTCTAAAACAGGTTGGCAAGGTATTTGCTAGGTTACTTACAGAATACAATAAAAGCAGTAAACAAACAAATACGCATTTGGAATGAACAACAAAATGACAGAAGAAAACATGGAAAAGAAGGCCAACAGCAACCTCGACAATAACGAGGAGGCTGTTGACCTAAACCAAGATACGACTCAAGAAGAGACCAACGAACCACAAGAACAGCAGGAACAGACCGAAGAGGAAACCCAAACGGTGGAAGAAAACCTTGCTCAACAACTCGAAGAGCTGAAAGACAAGTATCTGCGTACTGTGGCTGAATTCGAGAATTTCAAGCGTCGCACGCTGAAAGAAAAAACCGAACTCATTCTCAATGGTGGCGAAAAGGCTATCACGGCCATACTCCCCATCATCGACGACATGGAAAGAGCCATAGAAAACGCTCACAAGCAAGAGTGCGTAGACGCCGTGGAAGAAGGTTGGGAACTGATTTACAAGAAGTTGCTCAGCACGCTCGAAGGTATGGGCGTGAAGAAGATAGAGGTTGAAGACAAAGACTTCGACGTCGATTACCACGAGGCTGTGGCCATGGTTCCTGGCATGGGCGACGACAAGAAAGGCAAGATCATCGACTGCGTACAAACGGGATATACCCTTAACGATAAGGTGATAAGGCATGCCAAAGTGGCGGTTGGACAATAACTGACGGGGCTGGAAAGGAAAGAAAATGGCAAAAAGAGACTATTATGAAGTGCTGGGCGTTGATAAAAACGCTTCGGAAGACGAGATAAAAAAGGCATATCGCAAACTCGCCATCAAGTACCACCCCGACAAGAACCCCGATGACAAGGCTGCCGAAGAGAAGTTTAAGGAGGCTGCCGAGGCTTACGACGTGCTGCACGACCCAAATAAGCGCAAGCAATACGACCAATTTGGCTTCGATGGACCTGCTGGCATGGGTGGTTTCGGTGGCTTTGGTGGGGGCGCTAGCATGGATATGGACGATATTTTCTCCATGTTCGGCGACATCTTTGGTGGACATGGCGGCTTTTCTGGTTTCTCAGGCTTCGGCGGGGGATCAAGAACAAGGCAGCATGCACAATTTAGGGGTAGCGACTTGCGCCTGAAAGTACGCCTCACCCTACAAGAAATTGCTACGGGTATCACTAAGAAGTTTAAGTTAAAGAAAGACGTGACGTGTACCCACTGCCACGGAACAGGTGCAGAATCGGGTAGCGGAACGGAGACTTGTCCTACATGTCACGGACAGGGAATTGTAACCAAGACCGTTAGAACCATGCTCGGCATGATGCAAACGCAAAGCGAATGCCCCACATGCCACGGTGAAGGAACAGTCATTAAGAACCCTTGCCATACGTGTAACGGCACTGGTATAACCAAGGGCGAAGAGGTAGTGGAGATTAAAATTCCTGCTGGCGTGGCCGAGGGAATGGTGGTGAACGTACCAGGTAAAGGCAATGCAGGAAAACGAAACGGAATAACAGGCGACATACAAGTGTATATCGAGGAAGAGCCTAACGACACATTCGTTCGCGACGGCAACGACCTTATATATAATGAGCTGTTGGATTTCCCCACTGCAGCATTGGGCGGAAACCTCGAAATACCATTGGTAGATGGTGGTAAGGTGCGCATGAAGGTTGCACCAGGCACACAACCTGGCACAGCATTACGCCTTCGGGGTAAAGGTTTGCCTTCTGTTCAAGGCTACGGACCAGGCGTTGGCGACCTCATCGTTAACCTCAGCGTGTATGTTCCCAAAACGCTATCTAACGAGGAGAAAGCCAGCTTGGAGAAATTAGCCCAAAGCGACAACTTCAAAGGCGACAGAGCCACCAAGCAAACGATATTTCAGAAATTCAAGAATTACTTTAACTGATGAACTATCAGGAAACAATTCAGTACCTTTACAATAGCACCCCTGTTTTCGAACATGTGGGTGCTTCTGCATATAAGGAGGGTTTGGATAACTCACTTGCGCTAGATGCCTACTTAGGGATGCCCCATCGCACCTTCAAGAGCATCCACGTGGCTGGTACAAACGGCAAGGGGTCCACCTCACATACACTTGCCACCATCTTGCAAGCATGCGGCTATCGCGTAGGTCTATACACTTCGCCACATCTAGTCGACTTCCGAGAGCGCATTCGCATAAACGGAGAGCCGCTTTCAGAATCCTACGTTGTCGATTTCGTGGCCAAACACCGCGCGTTTTTTGAGCCTCTGCATCCCTCGTTCTTCGAATTAACCACCGCCATGGCTTTCAGTTATTTTGCCGAAAGCCATGTTGACGTTGCAGTTATCGAAGTGGGCTTGGGCGGTAGGCTCGATTGCACCAACATCATTAGCCCCATTCTCTCGGTCATCACCAACATCAGCTTAGACCATACTGGCTTCCTGGGTGACACGTTGGCTCAAATTGCCGTCGAAAAAGCAGGTATAATCAAGCCAAATACTCCCGTAGTGGTGGGCGAAACCACTGTGGAGACACGCCAAGTGTTTGAAAACACAGCGAAAGAACAGCATGCACCTGTTGTTTGGGCAGAGCAAAATCCCGAAGTTTTGCAGTGGCAACACCGCAACGAGGGTGGCATGAGTCTGCAAACACACAGCTTTGGCGACATCGTTTTTGAACTAGGTGGCGACTACCAGTACCACAATGCCAACACCATCTTAACTGCAGCTCGGCAGTTACAGGCCATGGGCTTTGGCATAACCGCCAAAGAGGTGGCAAAGGGAATGGGCACAGTATGTCGATCAACAGGTTTGCAAGGCAGATGGCAGACCTTGAGTCACGCACCCACAGTAGTTTGCGACACTGGTCACAACGTTGCAGGCTGGCAATATCTTAGCTCGCAAATTCGTGCACAAAGCTACCGCACACTCAGAATGGTTTTCGGTATGGTAGACGACAAGGACTTAGACACCGTCCTTACACTTCTACCCAAAGATGCCACCTTTTATTTCACACAAGCAAGCACACATCGGGCCGTACCTAGTGAGGTGGTGGCGCAAAAGGCTGCAAATAATGCACTGCAAGGCACTATATATAATAACGTGTATGCAGCCTACAAGGCCGCACTAAGCGATGCTGAGAAAGACGATTTCATCTTCGTTGGAGGCAGTAGTTATGTGGTGGCTGATTTGCTTTCAAATCTTAAAATGTGCTCAGAAAAAACTAAATGAAGCATGCCAGAGAAGAAAGCAAAATCTACTTCAAACCCTTAAAAGCACGCACAAACTTATCAATAACAAACCATATATTATCAAAAAGAAAGCGGTGGAGTCTTCTGTTGAACATTTTTAACAGGAAACCACCGCTTTTAATATATTAATATTTGTTGTATTCATTTTTTTTCGTTTACTTTGCAACAAAGTATAACTAAAAACTTTCTTTTATGACGAACACAGATAAGGTACAAAACGTATGCGGGCTGAAACGCGAAGACTTTCAGACTCGCATCGACGGCAAAGAAACCGATTTGTATATTCTCCGCAACGAGGTTGGTAACGAAGTGGCCATAACCAACTATGGCGGGGCGCTTGTGGCCATTATGGTTCCCGACAAACACGGAAATCTGGCCAATGTGATACAAGGACACGACAACATACAAGACGTTGTGAATTCGCCTGAACCCTATCTCTCGACCCTCGTGGGCAGATATGGCAACAGAATTGCCAAAGGCAAGTTTCAATTACACGGCAAAGAATATAGCCTACCCATCAATAACGGCCCCAATTCGCTACACGGCGGTAAGAAAGGATTTAACGCCAAGGTGTGGGACGCACTGCAAATGAACGACAACACCCTTGTACTGAACTACACCAGCGCATACGGCGAAGAGGGTTTTTCGGGTGAACTAAAAACAACGGTTATCTATACGTTCAGCAACGACAACGAATTGGTAATCGAATACATGGCCAAAACAAACAAGAAAACAGTCATCAACCTTACTAGTCACGGATTTTTCTCATTGGCGGGCATCGCCAATCCCACACCAAGCATTGAGAATTTGGAGTGTGAAATCAATGCCGACTATTACCTTCCCATAGACGAAGTGAGCATCCCCACTGGTGAAATACGCTTCGTAAAAGACACACCGTTCGACTTTAGAACGCCTAAGACCATCGGACAAGACATCGATGCCGACCACGAACAAATTAAAAATGGTGCAGGTTACGACCACTGCTTTGTGCTTAACAAGCGTGAAGAGGGCGAATTAAGTTTCGCAGCACGAATAATGGAACCAACAACGGGTCGCACAATGGAAGTTTATACCACCGAACCTGGTGTACAACTCTACACCGACAACTGGGCAGACGGCTACAAGGGACAACATGGGGCTACCTTCCCACGAAGAAGCGGTATCTGTTTTGAGGCTCAACACTTCCCCGATTCGCCCAATCACCCCTACTTCCCTTCGGTGGTACTCAACCCTGGCGAACAATATAAGCAGAAGACGATTTATAAATTCGGAACAATAGCATAAAACATTCATATCATTAGGCCCACTCTTGAAATGCACCTGCAATGCCTTTGACAAGCAACCGTTTGCCTTTCTGCCATCTCTCCATATTATATAAGCCAACGAGAAGCAGAGAAAACAGCACGCAAAAAGCTTGCCACATGCCGACAACGCCCTAACAGGCGCGGTACTAATACAGGCAGAGCGTCTTTTGAAGACAAGCCATAACTAAAAGCATTAATTACTAAAGCTAAAATGGAAAATAAACAAGCAAAAAGTGGAAGCATAGTAGCCATTGTCACAATGATGTTCCTCTATGCAATGATTTCATTCGTGACAAACCTCGCCGCACCCATTGGCATCATCTGGAAAAGTGCTTTCCAAGGCGATAGCGCCAATACCGTGGGTATGCTTGGCAACGCAATGAACTTCTTGGCCTACCTCTTTATGGGTATCCCAGCAGGTAAGCTGCTTTCGAAAATTGGCTACAAGCGCACGGCCCTTGTTGGTATCGCTCTGGGTTTCGTGGGTGTGATGGTGCAATTCCTTGCTGGCGGTGTTGGAGAAAAGGTTGCAGGCTTTTCGGTTTACCTGCTCGGCGCCTTCATCTCGGGTTTCTCTGTTTGTACGCTCAACACCGTTGTAAACCCCATGCTTAACCTTTTGGGTGGCGGTGGCAACCGTGGCAACCAGCTAAACCTTGTAGGTGGAACGCTTAACTCACTTGCCGGAACCCTCACCCCTATGCTCGTGGGTGCGCTTATTGGTTCGGTGACAGCCAAAACCACATTGGTAGACATCAACCTTGTGCTCTATATCGCCATGGGTGTGTTTGCTGCAGCCTTCGTTGCACTACTCTTTATCCCCATCGCCGACCCCGAAATGGGTAAGACTACGGCCGAAACGGTGTATGAAAGAAGTCCGTGGGCATTCCGCCACTTTGTTCTTGGCGCCATCTCCATCTTTATTTACGTGGGTGTTGAAGTGGGAATACCCGGCACTTTGAACTTCTACCTCTCTGATACAAGTGCTAATGGCGGTGGACTTGACCCTGCAACGGCCGTTAAGATTGGTGGATTTGTGGCTGGTACTTATTGGTTTCTCATGCTTGTAGGCCGCTTCTCGGCTGGATTTATCGCCGATAAGATTTCTAGTAAGGCCATGATGATCGCCACGGCAAGCTTTGGCATCTTCCTTATACTATTGGCCATGATTCTGGGTAAGAGCACAACGATGTCTATGCCCGTATTTACTGGCTCGTCGTTCCAGCTTGTTACGGTACCCGTAGCAGCTCTCTTGCTGGTACTTTGTGGTCTATGTACCTCGGTTATGTGGTCTAGCATCTTCAACTTGGCCACCGAAGGACTTGGCAAATATTCTGCCGCAGCCTCGGGCATCTTCATGATGATGGTCGTTGGTGGTGGTGTGCTACCTCTAGTACAAACTTCATTGCCGACAACGCAGGCTACCTCATCTCCTACTCCATTCCGCTCATCGGCTTGGTCTATATCCTTTTCTATGCCGTTATCGGCAGCAAGAACGTGAACAAGGATATTCGCGTGGATTAATCACACGCTAAACGCGAAACAATTAAGTATTAAACAAATTCCATACATCATTAACCTAAAACACAACAACATGATGGATATAGAACATGTAAGAAGTCGCTTCATCAAGCACTTCGACGGAAAGACTGGCAACATATACGCATCACCCGGACGTATCAACCTTATTGGCGAACATACCGACTATAATGGCGGGTTCGTTTTCCCTGGAGCGGTAGACAAAGGCATTATGGCCGAAGTACGCCCCAATGGAACCGACACGGTGATGTGCTACTCTATCGACCTAAAAGACCGCGTAGAGTTTAAGGTAGACGACCCCAATGGTCCACGCGCAAGCTGGGCACGCTACATCTACGGCATCATCCAAGAGATGAAAAAGCTGGGTGTAAACGTCAAAGGCTTTAACACCGCCTTCTCGGGCGATGTGCCTCTCGGAGCAGGAATGTCATCATCGGCTGCGCTCGAAAGCTGCTTTGCCTTCGCCCTAAACGATCTCTTTGGCGACAACAAGGTGTCTAAATGGGATATGGTGCTTGCAGGACAGGCCACCGAACACAACTATTGCGGTGTGATGTGTGGCATTATGGACCAGTTTGCAAGCGTATTCGGACAAGAAGGAAAGCTCATGCGACTCGATTGCAGGTCGAGAGAGTTCGAGTATTTCCCTTTCAATCCCCAAGGTTACAAGCTCGTTTTGCTCGACTCAAAAGTGAAACACGAACTTGCTTCCTCTGCTTACAACCACCGCAGAAAGAGCTGTGAGAACGTAGTAGCAGCCCTCAACGCTAAGTTCCCCGAAAAGAAGTTCGATACTTTGCGTGATGCCGACTGGCAAGAACTGGATGCAGTGAAGGCCAATGTTTCGGAAGAAGACTTCAAACGCGCACATTTCGTACTTGGAGAGAAAGACCGCGTGCTGGCCGTTTGCGATGCTTTGAACGCTGGCGACTACGAAACCGTAGGCAAGAAGATGTACGAAACGCACGAGGGACTAAGCAAAGAGTACGAGGTTTCGTGCGAAGAACTAGACTATCTGAACGAACTGGCCAAGGAAAACGGTGTTACTGGTAGCCGTATCATGGGTGGTGGCTTCGGCGGTTGCACCATTAACCTCGTTAAAGACGAACTTTACGACAAGTTTATAGCAGACGCTAAGCAGAAATATGCTGCCAAATACAAACACGAACCCGCCGTTTACAACGTGGTTATTGGCAACGGTTCGCGCAAGGTTTGCTAATTAGGCGTGGCCCATTCAGGCTTCATCGCTTGGTCATTGGCCGTTAAGCAACAAAATGAAAGAGGATGTGCACAGGCTGTCACATCCTCTTTTTTACGCAACTTACTTATTCGCGCCAACACGATGCACACTCCAAATACACATCCCTATATGTAACAGTATACGAGTTCGAGATAATAGATGTTCGCTATGTCAACTGTCGCGTAGCGCTAGTTGGCGAGGTAGTTATTCGTTTTTTATCTAATCTTACTCAACAAGGTATCGCATCTTATCCCGAATTCACGTAACGTTTTGTACTAGCTTGGCACTATCTTGGCTGTTCAATCCAGAGCCTATCACCACCAACAACTCACTCTGCCGACCTCCAAACGCCATCTTCCACACCTCACCCGATAAGCCTTTGCAGTGAGCTTTTTAAGCTCTCGCTTTGGTACAGCTAAGTTGGACTCCTGTTCCAGATAAGTTGGAACAGTGTTCCAGCTTAACTGGAACAGCATTCCAGATAACATGGAACAGGCGTCCAAAACATGTTTAACACGGCGGTTAATGTAATAATGCATCATCGGGGCTTAGGAGGCGCATTCCCTGAACGATGAAAATGCGAACGATGGAATGGCTAACTGGCGAGTTTGGGAAAAGAAACCATGCGCCCTCCGAACAAGATTGGACTGGTAAAGAAATGGCTATCTCACCAACTAGTGCTACACGACAGAAGGTATAACGATTGTGCATTATCCCGAACTCGCGTAACGGTGTATCGTTTTGGCATAACAGATTAGCGACTTTAAGTCAGAACAAGGCAAAAATAAATATAGAAAGCAGCAACAAATATGAATACAAAGACAAAGGCATTACTAAAAGAATACGCCACGCGTTATGAAACGGAAGCATTCTTAAAGAATGACCCTGCACGCTTTATGCACCTTGTTCAGGGCGCGAACAACCAAGAAACGATGGCCTTCATTGCAGCAAACCTAAGCTATGGAAGCCGAAAACAATTCTTTCCTAAGGTAAGTTTCATGTTGGAACGCTCGCAAGGCGAACCTTATAACTGGGTGAAAAGCGGACTGTTTGAACAAGACATACCGTCAACCGACGACTGCTACTACCGCCTATACACAAAAAAAATGATGAATAGTTTCCTTAAAACGCTGCAAAAACTATTCTCCGAGCATCACACCCTGCACCAATACATACAGGCAACAGCCACTAACGATGCCGAAACGGCTGTAATAGCAATTTGCAAATACTTTGCCAAACATGGTCAAGAAGGTATCGTTCCCATCAATGCACGCTCCGCTTGCAAGCGCATTTGCATGTTTCTGCGGTGGATGGTGCGTGATAACTCGCCCGTAGACCTAGGCATTTGGAAAGACACCATCGACAAACGAACCCTCATTATGCCGCTAGACACACATGTTCTGACACAAGCGCATCGTCTCAAACTGCTCAAAAGCAAGTCTACCTCCATGTCTATCGCCAAGAAACTAACAGCCGAGATGGCCAAGGTGTTTCCTAACGACCCACTTAAAGCCGACTTCGCGCTGTTTGGGTATGGTGTAAACGATGGGCAGAAGATTTAAAACGGACAAAAAAAACAATACTCTTTAACCCGTTAACTCAATCGGCTATAAGTTAGTCAAAACACCAACTCATGAGCCTTCCAACTCACCAACTCATGCACTCATCAACTTACCAACCCCACGAACTTACACTTCGAAGGGATGTAGAAAGTCGAAATACCCCTTCAATTCTTCGTAAATGCGCTGCACGGGTAAGCCCATCACGTTGAAGTAGCTACCTTCGATGCGCTGAACGCCTACATATCCAATCCACTCTTGAATACCATACGCTCCAGCCTTGTCAAAGGGGCGATAGTTGTCTACATAAAAGCTAATTTCGTCGGCACTTAATTCCTTAAACCAAACCACCGTTGTTACGGCGAAACTACGTTGCCATTGAAGCGTAGACAATGTAACACCCGTTATCACCTCATGGCTTTTGCCACTCAACAAGCCCAACATACGGCGTGCATCTTCGGCATCATGCGGCTTACCCAGTATCTCACCATCGCACACCACAACAGTATCGGCAGTCAATATCACCTCATTCTCGGTCATAGTGTCCATGTATGCTGCAGCCTTCGCTTTCGAAATGTGCACAGGAACTTCGTTTGCGGGCAAGTCGTTGGGATAACTCTCGTCAATGTCACCTATCAGTCGCACCTCAAAATCGATGCCTAAGCCACGCAATAATTCTTTTCTTCTCGGCGAATTGCTCGCCAAAACCAATCTGTGTTTCATCTTTTTCGTACTTATTCACTGTTTACCAGCCAAAGGCCTTTGCGTCTTTCATCCACAATCCCTTTGCGCGCAGGGTTTGCTCGATAACTTCTCGGCCGCAACCCATACCGCCTGCGCATGTGGCCACATAACGACTGATAGACTTAATGTCGTCGCAAGCGTCGGCCGGACAGCATGCGCAACCACAACGAGACATCACCTCGTAGTCGGGAATATCGTCACCAACAAACATCAGCTCATCGTCTGCATAGCCATAACGCGTTTTAAAGTCCTCATAAGCCAGCAACTTCACGCCAGCCTTCATGTAAATGTCTTCAACACCAAGTCCTTCAAACCGCTTACGCACGGCTTTGGTGTCGCCGCCAGTGATGATGCAGATGCGCAAACCCACCTTTTGGGCAAACTGAATGGCATAACCATCCTTGATATTCACTGTACGCAGTGGTTCGCCATCGGCAGAAAGCGTGATGGTAGATGCCGAAAGCACGCCGTCTACATCGAAGACAATGGCGCGTATACGTTGTAAGTCATAGTTTATCATTGTGTTATGTATTTGCCAGCTTATGTATCATTTCACTCATTAGCTCGTAAAGTCGACGTTCTTCGGCATCGTCGATAAGGCTCATTTGCCGTTCCATTACCGCCTTATCCATTCTAACCGCAGGCCCAGTTTGTGCTTCCTTCGGCGATAAGCGATGCACCTTGGCTGCCGTTTCGTCTATCAGCGGCAACAGCAATTCAAAGTCCAGTCCTCTACGCTTCAGCGTTTCGTTGGCAAGCGAATAGCATAGGTTCACGAAATTGCAACCAAACACTGCCGCCAAATGAACTACGCGACGGTCGGCACTAGTAGTTAAGCGCACATCGTGGCTCAAAGCCCGCGCAATTTGCAGCAAAACGTCTTCCGAAAACTCGTTTGCCCCCTCTATCAAGCAAGGTATGGAAGCGAAATCCATCGGCTTTTGTTTCGAAAATGTTTGCAAGGGATAAAATACACCATAGTTTTTGGCCAAACCTTCAAACACGTTCATGGGCACACTTCCTGCCGTATGAGCATACACGGCATGAGGATTCAGCCGACAAACTTGCGGAAGCACACTTGCCAAAGCATCGTCTTTCAAGGCCAATAAGTACACATCGGCATCGGCAGAAAGACTTTCTAGACCGTGCGTGGCCGTTGCGCCCAATCGCGCAGCCAACGTTTCGGCAGCCATCTGTGTTCGGCTATACACCTGCAACACGTTAAATCCAGCCTGTTGCAAAGCTATGCCAAGACTAGTGGCAAGGTTCCCCGCCCCAAGCAGTACGATTTTTATGTCTTGAATCTTGCCCATACCCTGTTAGAAACTGCCCACATGCACCTGTTCCCAGCGCGCATCATCGTCGTTTTTCATTGGCAATTCGTTCGCCTTATGCCCCAACGCAAGGATGCAAAGCGTATCAAGCCCCTCGGGTATGTTCAAAATACCGCGTACAATGTCTGTTCCGCGCTCGCCACTATTCAGACCGCGATTACGCACCTGCACCCAACAGCTGCCCAATCCCAAGTCTTCAGCCTGTAACTGCATGGATAAAGTCGCTATCGAACAGTCTTCAATCCAGCAGTCGTTCTCGGTAACATTACCCACAACAACCACAGCCACGGCTGCATCTCTCAGCAAAGCCGCACCCGATTCCTTACATTCCGACAGTTTTTCAAGTGTGGCCTTGTCTTCCACAACCACAAAATGCCACGACCTTCTATTTTTGGCCGAAGGCGAAAGGAGGGCGGCATTCAGTACCATGCTCAAGGCATCGGCATCTATTTTCTCATCGGTAAACTTGCGGCAACTGCGTCTGCTGTGCATCAAGTCGGCAAAACTATTCATCGTTTCTTCTCCTTATTCTATCTTGTTGATGTCCACTCCCTCGTATTCCTCCATGAATTGGAGCAGATAGTTATCATAAACTTTCTTTTTAAGTTTCAAGGCGATGGTTGCCACTAGCAAGTGTTTACCCTCGCCCACAGCCTTTTCTTGCATCTCGTAGCTAACGATATTGATGTTCTTAGCCTTCATGTCGTGCAGCACAGCTTTGATATCGTTGCGCGTTGGTGCCGAAATGGTTAGCACAATGTGGCGTGTTCCTATCTTGCGCAATATCAAATGCAGGGCTTCTAGGCAGATAAGCACCATCACCGTGGCCGAAGTGGCCAAGACATACATACCCGAACCACACGTCAAACCGATGGCCGATGTAACCCAAAGACCTGCTGCGGTGGTTAGTCCGTGCACCACTTGCTTCTGAAAAATAATGATGCCCGCACCTATAAAGCCTATTCCAGTCACCACCTGCGAGGCGATACGCGATGGGTCGAGCGACACATTGTTGCCATCTTGCAAAATGAAATCAAAGCCCGAGTGCGACAATATCATGAAGAGAGCACTGCCCAGCGACACCAAAAAGTGGGTTCTAAACCCGGCCTCTTTCGCACGATATTCGCGTTCTAGCCCAATAGCACCGCCCAACATACCAGCGATGAAAATCCTAAGTGCAAAATCAAAGTCCATAATCGTTTTCCTTTTATTCTTGCTCGATGGGCACACAACACCATCGGCTAACCTTAATCATCACGCCCATTTCGGGCACTTCTTTCAGCAAAAAATACTTCTTGCTGCTGCGCACCAATCTTCCTGTAAGTCCTTTTAGCGGTCCGTGCTTCACCATCACGGGCGTACCACTCTTCAGTTTGGCCTCTGTAGCCGACAAAAACTTACGCATCTCAATTTCAGGACTGCACATCAACATGAAGTCGAGCATCTGCTTAGATGGTATTTCGTAGTAAGTGCCTGTCACCTTATCTTTCTTTATCACCGAAAGTTTAAAGCGGGCGTTGGTGAAGATGTGTCGCAAAGCCGCCTCGTCCTGGTCTTTCTTAACGAACACAAGGTTGAAAACAACAGGCTTAAAAACAGGTTTACCATCATTTTCATTCGTTTTCTTCTCACTCCACTCCATCGGTACGAAGCACGTTAGACCTGCATTGGCAAAGTAAGAAAGCGCTTCGTTCAGCCGTAGCGAAAACAAACGCACGGCACACCACGGCTTACCGTCTTCTGCCATTTCTTGTGGCGACGGCAATTCGTCTGGATCAAACAATCCATTACTCTCTTTTCCTATCGTTTGCGTGCAGTGCATATCAGTGCTTTTAAGTTGCAAATATAAGTAAAAACCTGCTCATTTCGCACCTTTTCACGAGAAAAAGCACTTTTCTAAGTACTATAACACTGGGAACAAGCACATCCTCTTCCACTAAGACAAATGTTCCTTACAAACAAACCACATTTCTTTTCTCCAACAACAGCCATATTATTAAAACTCAATAAAAAAACACCTGCTGTGTTACCACTTTTTGGGAATGCCTTCTGTCGCGTAGTGCCAGTTGGCAAGAAAGCCATTTATTTACCTTCCAATCTTGTTCAGAGAGCATGATTTCTTATCCCAAACTCACCAATTAGCCATTCTGTTGTTCGCATTTTCATAGCTCCGCAAATGCGCCTTCTAAGCCCTGATGATGCTTGATTACATTAATCGCCGTATTAAACATGTTTTGGACCGCTGTTCCAGTTGAATTGGACTGCTGTTCCAGTTGAATTGGAACGCTGTTCCAACTTATCTGGAACAGGAGTCCAACTTAGCTGTAACAAGGCGAGAACTGAAAAAGCTCACTACTAGGGTTTATCAAGTGAGGTGTGAAAAATGGCGTTTGGAGGTAGGAAGAGTGAATTGGTGGCGATGGTAGGCTGTGGAATGAACCGCCTAGTTAATGCCAAGCAAGTGTCAAACGCTACGTGAATTGGGGATAAGATACGATGCCTTCTTGAGCAAGATTAGATAAAAAACGAGTAGCAGTCTCGCCAACTAGCGCTACATGTCAGTTGACATAGAGAACATCTCTTATCCCAAACTTGCGTAATTATTTTATGTCTTTTTTCTTATCTCGTGTAAATTATACATCATTTATTTGGTTAGACGAAAACAAAAGCGTAACTTTACGGTGTAATTTTTACACAAGATACGTTTATGGAAGAGAAAAAGTATTCGTACAAATACCCACACCCATCGGTTACAACCGATTGTGTTATCTTCGGTTTTGATGGTGGAAAACTCAAAGTTTTGCTCGTTGAGCGCGGTCTTGAGCCATACAAAGGCAGATGGGCATTCCCTGGCGGGTTCGTTAAGATGGACGAATCGTGCGAGGAAGGTGCGCTTCGCGAACTGGAAGAAGAAACCGCATTGAAGGGAACTTATGTGCAACAGTTTCATACATACAGCGACCCTAACCGCGATCCACGCGAAAGGGTTATCACAGTAGCTTTCTTCGCGCTGGTGCGCATACAAGAGGTGGAAGCTGGTGATGATGCCAATAAGGCGCAATGGTTTGCCATAGACGAAGTGCCGCAGCTGGCTTTCGACCACGATGTGATACTTCGCGATGCGCTGAAACGTCTGCGCGAACGCATCCATTTTCAACCCATTGGATTCGAGTTACTACCCGAGAAGTTCACCATGCGACAGCTACAAAATCTCTACGAAGCCATTCTTGATGTGCATTTCGACCGTGGCAACTTCTCGAAAAAAATGCTCCATTTCAACATCCTAACGCCACTCGACGAGACCGTAAGACCTACCCCAAAACGCGAAGCACGTCTCTACCGGTTTAATAAAGAAAGTTACGATGATTTAAAACAGAAGGGATTTAGACTAGAATTTTAATCATTTAAGTTTGTGAGTTTATCAGTTCGTGGGTTGGCAAGCTTGTGGGTTCGTGTGATCACAAGTTTATGAATTCATAAGTTTAGGATTATAGGGGTCGATAAATTCATAAATTTGTGAGTATATGACTTCTTCTGCCTCTTCATCCTTCAAAAGCCATAACTTAGAATGCTCATCATTCAATCGTGCCCTCGCTAAAACTCATAAACGCTTAAACTAAAAACTCACATACTCAAATCAATAATAAACCAAACGAAATGAAAGACCTACTTATCAGTGCAGCTGTTGGCGACATCGCCGGCATGCCTTACGAATTTGACAATCGCACAAAGAATTACGATGATGTGCAACTTCTGACATCCCATAGCACATATACCGACGACACGGTTTGCACCTTCGCGTGCGCCGAAGCGTTGCTAAACAGCACCGACATGGCCACTACGCTTTGGTCAAGATGCCGCATGGAGAAGGGGCGAGGCTATGGCGGGCGTTTCAATCAATGGATACATCTACCCCAAGTTACACCAGCCTACAATTCGTTTGGCAATGGTAGCGCCATGCGCGTATCGGCTGCGGGATTTATGGCAATGACACCTAGCGAGTGCATAGACCTAGCCACACGCACCGCCATGCCAACCCACAACCATCCCGAGGGTATAAAAGGAGCCGTGGCCACAGCCTTAGCCATATTCTATGGCAAGGAAAATAAGGACAAAACCTTTATCCGCGAAAATGTGTTAGATGTCTACTATCCACAATGGACAGGACGTTCGTACAAGGAAATTCAGCGCAATTATCGCTTCGACGAAACATGCCAAGAAACCGTTCCAGCAGCGTTGATTTGCTTTTTAGAAAGCAACGACTATGCAGACTGCATCAAACTGGCCATCGCTTTGGGTGGAGATGCCGACACGCTTGCGGCCATCGCTGGTCCAATTGCATACGCACATTATAAGTATATGCCCGAAGAACTGGTGGAAGACGCCAAAAACAAGCTTCCAAGATGGATGCTCGACGTTAGTAAAGCGTTCGATAAATACGTGGAAAAGACGCTTGAAAACTGCGACAGAACCACTGAATAAGCATCAATGCCGCTGAAAAGCGTATTGAACAAAATGTGAAATTGACACTAAGGTGATGTTAATCTATGGCGAGAAGAACAATTATCGCCTATAAAAAAAGTGCAAGTTGATGGCCTAGACAATGCCATGCAACTTGCATTTTTTATCTTATGTGACTGTTACTTACGTATATAATCTTTCAATGCGTCAACATATTCGGCAAAAGCCGTTCGTCCTTGGGCGGTTATTCGGCAAACCGTTCGTGGGCGTTTGCCTTCAAAGCCCTTCTCCACTTCAATATATCCTGCTTGGCTTAACTTGTCTATCTGCACACTCAGATTACCCGCCGTGGCTTCGGTTTTCTCTTTCAAGTAAACGAAGTCGGCCTCATCAAGTCCCACGAGCAAAGAGACTACGGCCAGTCGAAGTTGCGAATGCAACAACGGGTCTAACTCTCTGAACATCATTTACACGTTTTCACGTTAAGCAAATGGCCTGGTATAATCATATTGAACACCGAAGCGAAACCAAAAAGCAAATGCCACCACACGCAAGGGTGGCCAAATAGAAAGCTGTTTAGCATGTAGAACGAGACGATTGCAGAAACCAATGGCAGATAGGTTATGACATGATTACGAACAATTACGCCAGTCATCGAGGTACCAACACTCACAAACAAGAGTGAGAAGGGCATCATAAGCGACATGTCGGTATTACGGGTAATGAAGGCTGAAGCCATCAAATACACAGTAGAAAAGCAGAACATCAACCCCACAACCATCCAAACGCTATTAAGTGCACGGTCTGTATAGGTAACCACCCTTGGCTTTTTAGACTTCCACGACACAATGCCCCAACACACAAACATGAGCCACCACAGTCCTGAAAACTGATTGTTATGGGTTAACTTAACACAGGCGAACACCACTATACTTAGAACGAATGCGAAATAACCAAAATAGAGAAATCGGTTTCCGCGGCCTACTTCGAGGTTTTCTTTCGTCGACTCAATCATCCGAGCTATGAGTTCTAAACTCTCTTGCTCAGTAATTTTCTTCTCTTCCATTACTCATGATTTTTAAAGTTACACATTTATTGAACGCCATCTTCGTCTAACAAGCTTCGGCCGAGCAGCTATATATTAACGAATAAATAAGTTTATATTATAAACTATATGGCAAAAAAAAATATTGGAACGAACCTTTTAGGAACTATTTCCACTGCAAAGATAAATAAGTTTATAATATAAACCAAGTCTTTATCAAAGAAAATAATGGGTGAATGTAAAGTTTTAACATTTCACGCGCTATTAAGGAGAATCGAAAGGAAGAAGAAAACAATCGCACAACAATAACAACCATCGACAGAAACACTTTCTTCCAACAAAACTTGCTCACTCATCCGATTATCGCTAACTTCGCAACCAATTAAGGGCTAGCTACCTAAACCTGCTTCAATTACCCTGTGTGGAAGCAGATAACAGACAGAACCAGCCAAAATAGAAGAATGCAAATGAAACCGCGCGACAAAGAAATACTCAACATAGCCATCCCCTCTATCGTATCGAACATCACCGTTCCGCTGCTCGGAATGGTGGATGTGGCCATCATGGGACACCTAGGTAATGCCGCATACATCGGTGCAATCGCCGTGGGTAGCATGATTTTCAACGTTATCTATTGGTTATTCGGTTTCTTACGCATGGGAACAAGCGGCATGACCTCACAAGCCTACGGGGCACGAAATCTTGAAGAGGTGACCAAACTGTTGCTTCGTTCGCAGCTCATCGGTCTGCTTATCGCCCTCGTCATCATCATTTTGCAATACCCCATCGCACAAGGCGCATTGTTCTTAATGCATCCCACACCCGAAATCAGCCAAATGGCGCAGCGCTATTTCAATGTCTGCATTTGGGGCGCACCTGCTATGTTGGGGCTATATGGTTTCATGGGATGGTTCATTGGCATGCAAAACACACGCATACCCATGCTTATCTCCATCATGCAAAACGTGGTAAACATCGCCGTTAGCTTAGCTTTGGTGCTCTTTGCAGGCATGAATATCGAGGGCGTTGCTATCGGAACGTTGGTTGCACAGTGGTCGGGAATGTTCGCGGCCGTGGTGTTTTTCCTCACACAATACCGTCCCAAGTTGCGCCTTCACTTTAATATGAAGGGCGTAATCACTCATTCTGCCATGGCCTCCTTTTTCAAAGTGAACCGTGATATTTTTCTTCGCACGCTCTTCCTAGTGGCGGTTAACTTCTTTTTCACGTCGGCAGGGGCAGCGCAAGGCACAATGATACTAGCCGTAAACACGCTTCTACTCCAGCTTCACACCATCTTTTCGTACTTCATGGACGGCTTTGCGTATGCTGGTGAGGCTGTGGGTGGCAAATATTATGGTGCAAAAAACAAGCTGGCATTCAACGATACCATTCACCGTTTGTTCTTTTGGGGTGGCGCGATGGTGCTTGCCTTCACCTTATTATATATATTAGGTGGGAGAGGATTTTTGGGATTGCTCACTAACGAACAACAAGTAATCAGCTCTGCCCTACCCTATTTCGGTTGGACCATCGTACTTCCATTAGCCGGTATGGCCGCTTTCGTGTGGGACGGTGTATTTATTGGCATAACAGCCACTCGCGGAATGCTCACCTCGTCGGCCTTGGCCGCCCTGCTTTTCTTTGCTACGTTCTACTTGTTAACGCCTTATCTGGGAAACCATGCTCTTTGGTTGGCCTTTATTCTCTATCTTGCCAGCCGCGGATTGATACAAACCTACCTCTTCAAACGTATTGAGGGCGTAAGGGCTTTGCAGCAAACGTAATAAAATAACAGAAGAAAGTGCGAAGAAAAAGACATCCCCCTTGTTGACCGAAAGTCAACAAGGGGGATGTTTCTTAATAAGGATGTTGCTACAAACCATCATTGATTGAACGACCCACAATGTGGACAACGCCCTTTGGCATGCAAAGCTGCACCGCAGTTTCCACAAGTAAAACGACTACGATTGTAAGCTAAATAACGTCGAATAGCCCAATAGCAGTAACTAAGGAGCAAGGGGTAGCCCACATAATAAAGCGTGCTAATGCTGAAAACGATGTAGTTTACCGCACAAACGCCTGCCAAACCGCACAGATAGAGCATGGCATCGCTAAACGGAAGCTTATGCCGAACATCGTCTATCGTGGCTAAACCGATGATAAGAATAGCCCAAACAGAGGTGAGAAAAACGGAAAGCAACAGCGGAACGGAGAACGGATTGAGTGTGGGATGATAGTAGAAATGTCGCCAAGTGTCGGCCGCGAACAGCTGAATGCTGGCATAAAACGTTGCCGAAGCAGCTACAAGCAAGGCCAAGAGTGTGGGATAGAACGAGTCGATGTCGCGAACATGCACCAAAAAGGCCTTTGCACGAACAATTTTAAGCGCCAAATACAACATGCCGATAACGCATATCACCACCAAGAAGATGAGCAAATGCACATCCGAGAAGGTGGAGATAAACTGCGAAATGGGATCGTCGGGGACGACAGAAGGCAACAGCTGCGACTCGTTTATCCACCCAAAGGTAGACTGGTCGCGCGCCAACTGCACCCAAACAGAGTCTTCGCCACTTGCAGGAACAATACGGATATCGGCCACCGCCACATGATCGTGGCGCTTAACGTAAAGCGTATCGAGGGCAACATCGGTGACAAGTTCTTCGGGTTGCTGCCTGATAAGGGGGAGTGAGTCGGCCTTCACCACGAAGTTATAGTTGTTAGAATAATGATGCGAGGCCGAAAACGAAAGCGAGTCGAGTTGCTCTTCGGTCAAGTCGGCCGTGCCTTCGTTGTGCTTTGGCTGCTGATGGTAACAGCCCGAAAACAGCAACACCATTACACACAAAGCCATGATGTAAAGCGACAATCCCTTTTTCATATCATTCAGCATATAAGTCCATTTGACATTCGGCACAATTAAAGTCAAGCCTGAACCGCCTATTGTCACCCAATTGCAGGTAAAGCGGTTCTTTC
The DNA here is from genome assembly GCF_000378085.1 of Hoylesella loescheii DSM 19665 = JCM 12249 = ATCC 15930. Classification (GTDB taxonomy): domain Bacteria; phylum Bacteroidota; class Bacteroidia; order Bacteroidales; family Bacteroidaceae; genus Prevotella; species Prevotella loescheii. The sequence continues at coordinate 15,723 of NZ_KB899214.1, read as the reverse complement.
CATGTGGGTTTTGTGCCACCATATTTCACACAATGACCCAGCGAGAAGCGTATGCAATGGCGGCATTGCATCAACAGAGCCTCTGCGGGTTGGGGCTTTTTCACCTCAAAAGCATCGTCAAGTCCCTTCAATCCCTCCTCTTCGTAAAAGGCCTTAGATAAGTGATTGGAGGCATTGTAAAGGTACGAATGCCGTTTGTATTGTGGTGTCCATGCCAACGTTTGTTTGCGTTCGGGAGGCGTGGGCAACGTTCGTGGTTCGTCGGTAAGGTTCAATGGCGGGTTCATCAGCGCGTCAGTGGCTCGTCTACGCAGGTCGGCCAAGAGGCTCGAAGGAATAAAAAGCCCTTCAACCGCAGGGTCCAATTCAACCTCGGAACATGTATAAGGCGTACTGCCAAGCTTAGTTAGCTGCCTAACGATATTCTCGCGTTGTGGCTTTTGTGCCTGCTGGTGCTCGCATTGCAAATGGTCTACACGTCGTTGCACATATTCGCCACCATGCACAATGGCCGTTTCAAGCTCCACCCCATCGCTTGTCAGCCGCAACTTCATGTGCAAAGGCACCTTTCGCACGGCTGTTTGGCGAGCCAACACCTTGCCGAAAGCCTCATCATTGTTACGATAGAGCGACATACCAGGTTTCAACCCTTCGGGCATTTTCAGTGGAAAGAGGCGGTTGCCCTCAGCTCGGTTCACCCGAAAGCCCACCAATTCGCGATCGGAATTGATGAAACAAAGTCCGTCGCCATTAGCAAAGCTAGCCGTAGAAGCCACATTAAACGAATTGCCACGCAACTCCTTCACATGTCCAACATGTTCGCCCATGGCCTTAGGTGTATCAAAAGAGGCAATACCCTGTTGCCTTCCCCTGGCAAAATAGTCGGTATAACCACGATTAAAGGTCTTTTTCAAGCTGGGTTCGAAGGCATATTCCACCTTGCCAAGTGATGCACGGCAGTAGCGTTGCGGATATTTTCGCACCAATTGGTTCAGCTTTTGACTATAAGCAGATACTACATTCTTAACGTATGCTATGTCTTTAAGTCGCCCTTCTATTTTAAACGAAGTGGCGCCAGCCTCTGCCAGCTCCTCCAAATGCTCTATCTGGCTGAGGTCTTTCATCGAAAGCAAGTAGCGTTGTCGTTCGATGACATTTCCTGAAGCATCTATCAGGTCGAACTTCATACGACAGAACTGCGCGCAAGCACCACGATTGGCACTACGCGAGAAGCAATGCTGCGACACATAGCACACGCCCGAATAGCTAACACATAGCGCGCCGTGCACAAAAACTTCAAGTTCGGCCTGCGGAAGTCGTTCGTGGATGGCCCTTATCTCGTCAATCGCGAGTTCTCGAGCCAAAACCACACGCTCAAAGCCATGCTCTAGCAGCCAATTTACTTTCTCGGCCGAGCGATTATCTGTTTGCGTGCTGGCGTGCAAGGCAATTTTAGGTAGCTGCATTTTAAGTAAGCCCATGTCTTGCACCAATATGGCGTCAGCACCTGCTCGATACAGGTCCCATATAAGGCGTTGCGTATCGTCCAGTTCATCTTCGTACACAATGGTGTTTACCGTAACATACACCTTCACCCCAAAGCGATGAGCGTATGTGCACAGCTCGGCGATGTCGGCAACGCTGTTTCCTGCTGCAGCCCTTGCGCCAAATCGGCTCGCGCCAGTGTACACGGCATCGGCTCCGTGGTCAACGGCTGCCATACCGCATTCTAGGTTTTTGGCTGGAGCTAGTAACTCAAGGTGTCTCATTCGCCTATGGTTTTATTTAATGTCGTTGATATTGTATGGGGTCTCCTGATATACATAATAGTTTATCCAATTGCTAAACAGCAGGTTGGCATGCGCTCTCCACGTTACGAGTGGTGGCTGCGTGGGATCGTTATTGGGGTAATAATGCTGCGGAAGAGATACATCTGTGCGCTTTCCCCAGTCGCGTTTGAACTCCGTATCAAGGGTATTGGGCGCGTATTCAAGGTGTCCCATGATGAAAAACTCGCGTCCGCCACGCGCCATCACCATGCCTACACCGCTATATTCAGACTCTACTACAAGCGTTAAGGCCTCGTTTTGCGAGATGTCTTCTCGCCTAACTTCCGTGTGACGACTATGTGGCATGTTGAAATGGTTGTCGAAACCGCGGAAGATTGGCAGCAAAGGCAACAGTGGAGTCTGTTCAAACACACCAAACATCTTCTCTTTTAACGGATGCTTGGCTATGCCATAATGGTAATACAGTCCTGCTTGTGCTGCCCAGCAGATATAAAGCGTACTGGTTACATGGGTTTTAGCCCACTCGAAAATCTCCGTAACCTCGTCCCAATAGCTCACTTCCTCGAACGGCAGATGCTCTACTGGCGCCCCCGTAACAATCATGCCGTCGAACTTCTGGTTACGCATCGTGGCGAAATCTTCATAAAAGCTCATCATGTGTGCTATGGGCGTGTTCTTGGGCGTATGACTTTGAAGCTTCATAAAGCTCACCTCCAATTGCAGGGGCGTATTGGAAAGCAGGCGTATAAGATCGGTTTCGGTTGTTATTTTCAACGGCATAAGGTTGAGCACAACAATTCGAAGCGGCCGAATGTCTTGCGTGGTGGCTCGAGAATTGTCCATCACGAAGATATTCTCACGCATGAGTATGTCTATGGCGGGTAACTTATCGGGGATACGTAGTGGCATTACGGCTTACTTTAAACAAAGCTAAAACTCGGACAGGGGAACACGAACAATCGGCAAAAGGGCTTGCTTTTGCACCTCGTTTTCGCGCTGGCCTTATGCAAAGGTAGCAATTTTTGGTGAAACGAGAAAGCGTAAACAGTGGTTAGAGGATAGGAATATGGTGAACGAAATAAAGATTAATGCAATTGGCAAGAATAATTCGTAAACTTCTATCTATTTATGCGAGTTCGGGATAAAACACAATCATTTTGACAACTACCGCGTGGCGTCAGCTGGCGAGATAGCCATTTTCTTACCAGTCGGTTCTTGTTTAAAAGGCATGGTATTTTATCCCGCACTCGGCAATTAACCATTCCGTCGTGCACATTTTCATCGTTCCGAAAATGTGCTTTCTAAGCCTTGATGATGTATTATTAGATTAACCGCCGTGTTATATCTGTTTTGGACGGCAGTTCCATATCATCTGGAATGCTGTTCCAGTTGAATTGGAATGCTGTTCCAACTTATCTGGAACAGGGTTCCATCTTAGCTATAACAAGGCGGGAGCTTAAAAAGTTCATTACAAGAGCTTATCGGGTGAGGCGTGAATGATGGCGTTTGGAGGTTGGAAGGGTGAGTTGCTGGTGGTGATAGGCTGTGGGAAGAACCGCCTAGATAGTGCCAAGCTGGTATCAAACGTTACGTGAATTCGGGATGAGATGCGATGATTTGGTGAGCAAGTTTAGAAAATTAACGAATGGATATCTCACCAACTAGCGCCACCCGATACTCCACATAACGATTGTGTTTTATCCCGAGCTACCATATCTATTTAATTGAATTCCCTCTGCCCAATATAGTTTATATAATAATTTTTATATATCTTTGCACTAGGATCTACCCACTAAACCCATGCTAAAGAAAGTCTACATAATCATAATCACCTCTATCGTGCTCTACGGATGTTCTGATTCTAACCAGATGAAGACACTCGGAGAGAACGAATATTATATAGGTGAAAGGTTGGCTTCAGTATCTGCTGACGCTGATTCTACCTTTTGGATAGGTGGAGAGTCGGGAAAGATATGGCATGTAGACGGAAATAAGGTGTCGGCTTATATCACTGGTACTGACAGAATCTATAAGATTGCAACACATCCTCATGCCAGCGGCGACACAACCTGTTGGCTGGGAGGGCGAAACTCGGGCTTTCAGAAGTGGCGGCTGCACAAAGGTAAGATGCGACATGAGCAAACCTATGGCATACTTTTTAAAGATAAAGAATACTCTGCCTACGACTTTGCCATCACCCCGAGTGGCATCTTTGTGGCAACCAGTCAAGGACTTTATTTACTGCGAAGCGACAATAGTTTCTCATTGTTGTATCCAGCACTTGATAGTCCGACAGCAAAGGCGGGCATGCCACATATCATCTACAACCTCTGTCCTTACGGTCAGAACTACCTTTTTGCAGCTTCCATCGATGGACTGCTACGGATAGATTTGAAAAGTGGCAAAATCTCACGGTTGCATAAAGGTGAAAAGGTACAGTATGTAACAGTGTATGGCGATGAGGTATGCTCTCTTTCGGGAAAGAGAATCTATATTGAAGACGCATGGGGAAAGTCCATCAAAACGATCGACCTACCATTTATTCCTCGTTTCTATTACCGAGTGGGCAAGGTGCATTATATCCTACGCAGCCACTCTATGGTCATCAGCGAAGACTTGAAGCACTTTATTACCATCCCACTTAGAAGAGATTTCCCGAAAGGATGTCACAACATACTGCTACCAGACCATCGTTCGGAAACATCTATCTTCATTACCGACAATGCATTTTGGAGGATACCTTTCCATTCTGGCTATTTTAATAACAAAGGAATAGTTGTCTCTGCTTGCGCTAATGACAGCGAGGCCTACTATCTGAACAGTCAAAATGAAGTGTTCAGGCAACCTGTGGGCGACAGCGTGGCGGTGAAAGTGTATTCACTTCCCAAGGAAGAACAGGTGACGGAAATGGCCATTACCAACAACAGGCGACTATTCTATGTGAACGATCGCTCAGAATTGCGAGCTGTGGATGTTGATGGCAGCAATCTGCAAAACGAGGTATTCTCTAATATTAGGACCCTGTACAAATCTGAAAAGAAAGTAACAGCCCTTCATCTTGAAAATGTAGGTCAGGAAGAAAGAATATATCTGGGCGTACAAGACGGGTTGATGATCGTTGACGGAAATGGTACAGCCAAATCGGTTAAGGGTATGGAAGACAAATATATCACGTCTTTCTTCGCATCCACAGGAACGGGTGGCCTTTATATAGGAACGATGGACGATGGTATATTATATGCCGACAAAGGACAGTATCTTACCATTCCTGGGTCGAAAAACCTGACCTTTATCCGAGATTTGTTTGTATCAGGGGGGTATCAGCCAACCCTAACAGTACTCACCAACCACACATTGGTGACCCCAAACCGCCAAGATACACTCAACCTGAACGGATACAATCATCTATTATCTATTGACGATTCGCTTTTTTACGCTTTCCCAGAGTTTGGCGTACAGAAATATGCCATCATGGATGGAAAGACGAAAGAAACCGGGTATTACTTCAAAGACATTCAGTTCAACTCAAAATCGTCCTTCCGCATAGGTCGTACATTATATTTGGTATCCGAAATTGGCGTGCTAAAGATGAAGCCTGGAGAAGAAAGTATGCCTGAATATGTGGTTTTCGATACTGATGTGAGTTCTATACGTTCCGTGCTGATTGTATTCTTGATCATATTGGCATTACTGGCTATTTTCCTTTGGATGCATTTGCGCAGAAAGCAAGAGCGCAAACGACAAATTAGACTACGTATAAGCGACTTGAAAGGGCGTACCTTGGGAATGAAAAAGATTGCTGCACTGCTGAGTGAAGACGAACAAGAGCAGATTAAGCAGCTCATGGAAGATATACATACTTTGGAGGTAGGGCCTGAACAGACAAGTCAGCAAATCAGTACACTCTCCGAACGCATCATGTATAAAAATCGTGACATGGCGCTCTTATTATCTAAAATGCTAAGGAAACAGATTGGAGAGTTACAGCATGTTAAGGCATACGACTGCATGAAGATGTTGGAAGATTCTGAGGCTGCTTTGGCTCAAGACAAGGTTTCTGAGATTGGCGAAAGAGTTCTACAGAATAGTTTGTGGTTTCAACAATATCGGAATTTTACTGATAATGTGAGAAAATATAAAACTACCGTGGACGGCTGCTTGGTGATACAACACGTCAACAGTATGATGGAACATCACATTGAAATGTTGGGCAACGCTCTTCGTCATCGCCATCTGGCGGAAATAAAAGCAGATATGGAAAAAGCGGAGGCAGATTATAACCACATTTTCACTGATGACGCCCTATTGGAACTTACCGATGAACTCCATCGTTTTGCGAAACGGGTTTCCAAATTGGTTATTGACGAGGTGAGTTCTGCCCTTTTAGAAGAGATAACGAAGCTAGAAGCTGTAGCTGCAACTGTTCCTCGTCTCGAAATATTGCAGTTAATGAAACGCGTAGAGGCAGAACTGCTACAATTGGAAATACGTCAACAGCTTTTCGAAGAGATGGAACGCTACCATCGGATGAGAAATGAGATTGTTCAAGAATACGAAGCACGTGGATATAAACGAATGGACGTAAAGCTGGAGGTGAACATTTCTGATCATACACAGGCGGTAACCAGCAAGATAGATAAATTAATCATACAGCTATACGACCACTTTATCTTTACGGACAAAGAAGTTGTTGAGCAGATATTGAATTTCACCAACTTCACCAATCAGCAAGCTCGCGTGTTGGCACTACTAATTGCCAATCCAAAAGTAAAAAGAATCTTGCTACCAGGTATGCTTGGCATGTATGGAAACTTGAATCCTGTTATCAGTCGCTTGGTTAATAATAAGGTTAAGCCTAACGAAGACTGGTTGCGTTCTTATATAGAGAAACATCCAACCAGTATAGTTGCTTATATTCTAAGACTGACCGAATAGACAGGCAGACACTTCTTTTCCAAGCACTTCAAGGCAGAACGTTGCGAAAGGTTGCATTTTTTATTTTATACGAAATAATAAAATGCAACCTTTTTGAATGTCTCTTTTTGCCTACCTTTGTGACAAGCCTAAAGCAATTATTACGAATTGTTAATTATCATAACCGTTTGATTTATCTTGAACAGAAATGAAAGAGTCAATATTAAAGGAAAAACAAGAATCAGTAACAGGTACAATAGGTAACTGTCTACGATTGAGAAGGATCATCGTCCTTTTATTCGTCTGCTGTGTTATTGGTGCCAATGCACAAGAAAGTAAAGATGTTACGACGTGTCCTGAAAGTTATTTCTTAAAATTAGGGGATGTAGCCAACAGTCTTGAATTGCTTCCTACTCCTCCTGAGCAGAGCAGTACGCGCTTCAAATATGATGAAGAGCGTTATCTATGGGGAAAGAAGCAACGTGAAACTCCTCGTGGCGATCAAGCCGCAGCAGACGCCAACCTTGAAGGCGAAGGAGTTCCTTTGGCCTTTTCCGAATCATTCGGTATTCAGATATCGAAAGAGCAGACACCAGAAATCTACCGCTTGGTTCTTAAGATGCGTGAAGATGCAGGAGACTTAGCCTGCAGATTAGCAAAAAGGCATTATATGCGCGTACGACCGTTTACATATTACAAAGAACAAACCTGTAATCCTACCCAGCAACAAGAGTTGTCTTCTAATGGCTCTTATCCATCTGGACATACTGCCATAGGATGGGCCACCGCACTAGTTTTGGCTGAGATTAATATCGATAGACAGAACGAGATATTAAAGCGAGGGTACGAAATGGGAGAAAGCAGGGTTATTTGTGGCTACCATTTTCAAAGTGATGTTGATGCAGCCCGTTTGGTTGCAAGTGCTGTCGTAGCACGTTTACATGCCGACAAAGGCTTTATGAAACAGTTGGCGAAAGCGAAAAAAGAATTTAACCGTTTAATGAAAGATGGAAAAGTTGTATTATCCACTCGTCATAACAAGCAGTATTAACATCAAATATAATCTCTAAAAACATAAATAAAGACTTAATATGAAAACCAAAAAGCGACTATTAATTATGTTGTCCATGTTGGCTATTTGCTTGCATGCGATGGCACAAAATGGTATCATTACAGGTGTTGTGGTAGACGAAGAGAAAGCCTTTCTACCTGGTGCTACCGTTTGGCTGAAAGGAACAAACACCAAAACCATTACAGACATTAACGGAAAATATACGCTATTGTCTGTTCCAAAGGGAAAGAATGAAGTGCAATTTACTTTCGTGGGCTATGAAACTAAAACCATGGAAGTTACCGTGAAGGACAATGAGACCCGCACCTTGAATGTCAACATGCAGCCCGCGAGCATTTTGGGAGCTGAAGTTGTTGTTAGTGCCCAAGCTAAAGGACAAACAGCAGCTATCAATAGGCAACTCAATGCTTCGGGAATCATCAGTTCGGTATCTGCCGAGAAGCTTAGCGAATTACCCGATGTAAACATGGCTGATGCTATTGGTCGTCTACCTGGACTTATGGTTGAGCGTGATGGAGGTGAAGGACAGAAGATCATTATTCGTGGTTTGGATCCTAAACACAATTCTGTAGCTATCAATGGAATGAACTCTCCTTCTACCAGTTCTAGCGACCGCAGTTCAGACTTGAATATGATTTCTCCTGAAATCGTTGGTGGAGCCGAGGTATTAAAGGCTAATACTGCCGACAAAGACGCTGACGGATTGGGTGGTACCGTAAATCTCATCATGAAAGATGCCCCTAAAGACTTTAAATTAAGTGTAACTGGACAGACTGGTTATCACTCTCAAATCAATAACATTGGCAATATTAAGGGAAACATATTGGTAAGCAATCGCTTCTTTGACCACCGTTTGGGCCTTATCTTTACGGCTAGTGCTGAACAAACCGACCGTAGTAACGATCATTTTATCGCAGCTTACAAGGTTAACGGAAATACGCCAACTAAAGGTCTTGCTTATACCAAGCCATGGATTTCAAGCACACGCTTGCAATCTAACCTTGAAAAAAGAAACCGCTACAATATCAACCTGAATTTTGACTTTAACCTCGGACATGGTTCCAAGATAAAGATGTACAATTTATTCAGTGCACTCAGTCGTGACAGAAACATCCGTGAGAAACGCTATGATCTTGAAGGAGATCGTCTGCGTTATATACAGACGGATGCCGATGCACGTGGTAGCGTGTTAACAAATATGCTTCAAGGCGACCATGATTTTTGGAACTCAACACTAAGCTGGGGTATAGGCCGCAGTGAATCTAGACAAAAGACCCCTTATGAGCATCGTTTAGAATATAGATTAAACAACCCGTTTACGGTAGACATCGACGCTTTAGGCACTCTTCCGCCCCACATGGTGTCGGCACCAAGCAACGTGAACGAATCTGATATCACACAATATTATCTCCATGATGGTACATTCAGCACCGAACGTACTAGGGAGAGAGAGTATAGCGCATGGCTGGACTGGAAGAAATCATTTGATTTTGGCAAATACTTTAACGGCTATATCAAGATTGGAGGCAAATATCGTGATAAAGAACGTGAGCGACTTACCAGTCGAAACTATCGTCGACTAGATCAAAATGCAAGCCTCATTTACGCCAATATGCCCGATATTAAGCGCTCAAGCTTTGACAATCGATATGTTGGTATTTCAGACTTTTTGGATGCAAACTTCAAGTATCATGACTTCCTAAATAACCGTTATGACAATCTTGACTTTAACTTCGGACTCGATCGCGGCGTAATGAAGAATTTCTATCAAACCAATTCTGACATCTATCGACCAATTCTCACCACTAAGATTCAGAAAGATTACGATGGACATGAACGACTCACAGCAGCGTATATCATGGGCGAGTTCAACTTCGGCAAGTATATCACTTTTATTCCTGGAGTTCGTTACGACCACACCTCTATGACTTATGGTGCATATAGCGGTGTCAATGTGCCCGACGATGAAACTCAGGAATTGTCGTTTGACTACACCAAGACCTCTGACAAAAATTCATTTGGATATTGGTTGCCACAAATTCATTTGAAAATAAAGCCGTTAGCAAACCTTGATATTAGGTTAGCTTACACCGAAACCCTATCGCGTCCTGATTATGACTTGTTGGCTCCACGCACGCTCATCAAGTCTACCATTGGCGAAGTGGTGTACAACCGAACAAATTTGAAACCAGCTTTGTCCAAGAATATTGACGCTATCATTTCGTACTACAATCCTAAAATAGGTTTCTTCACTGTGGGCGGATTCTATAAGAAGATCAAAAACTTCATCTATACGCGTTCAGCATATTTGCTTGAAGGAACTGTTACCGATCCTGCTAACTTTGGATTGGCTTCTAGTTTAGTTGGTTCGGGCATCACTTATTCACTCAATAGTCCGTATGATGCAACAATTAAAGGTATAGAGATAGACGTTCAAACACAGCTACGTCGGCTTCCAGGTCTCCTTAAGGGCATTGTTTTAGGTGCCAACATTACACTGATGGACTCTAAGATGGGCTATTTTGAAACAACAAAGTCTCGCGTAAAAAATCCCAATTATGTAGTAGGTAGCGGAGACAAACCTTTCTTACCCGTAAATAGAGATACCGTCTATTATGACCGTTTGCTCAAGCAACCTTCATTCTTGGCTAACTTCTCGTTGGGATATGATTATAAAGGTTTCTCTGGTCGCCTGTCTTATACGCATCAAGGTAATATCCTCGTGGCCGAGCAACATCGAGCTGACGGAGCTGACGTAGAATCGACAAGGGCGTTCTCCAAATGGGATCTCCAACTGAAACAACGCATCAACAAGCAACTCTATGTCTATGCAAGTGCATCAAACATCTTTAACTGGTCAGACAGTAAGGAAAGGAATGTCACGCGCTATCCTTCTAGTGTTGAAGTATATGGTTCTTCATTCTATATCGGTGTGAAGTATGATATATTTAAATAGTGGGATCAAACATTGACAGAAGATTAAATAAGAGAAAGGAATTCTAAGATGAAGACGAAATCAATATTGTCTTATAAGACAGCAAAAGTCAGATATAGGAAAAACAACAAGACTTTCGTCAAGTTGTTTTTAGGAATAATAGCTGCATCGCTATTTTCCGGATGTGAACCCAAAGATGTCTTTGAGGAGGAAAACACGATCATTCCTCCAACAGGACAGAAAGTTGTTCGGGTTGAACCAGACGATGGAGTAACGAAAGTGAATTCTCTTACCAAAGCCATAAAGGAAAACGGAGACGGCATCTATGAGCTGGAACGTGGTGGTATCTATTATTTGGAGGGTAAGAATGTCATCTCAAGTAATGTTACCATTAGAGCCACATACGGATCGGAATCACTCCCAACGATCCAGCCTATTTCTGATGAACAAGGGGCTCTCAATTCCGACATGTTGCGTTTCGAAGGTAATGCTACTTTTGAAAACATCTATTTTAATGGAAAGGATGCTGCTTCAAATAGCATCATGCAACGTCTCTTTCGTTTGGACAAGAAAAACCTGAGACTACGTTTCGAAGGATGTTTTGTCGAAAACTGTCGTAACTTCTGCATACGTACAGATAATAGCGGTAGCAAAGTATACATAGACAACTCCACTTTCCGCAACTTAGCTCTAACATCCGACCCTGCCAACGGCCGTTTGTTCGACTCTCGAGGGAATGCGCCAGACACCATCTCCATCACCAACAGCACCGTATACAACCTTACAGGTCAAATCATTCGCTTCGATCAAGCCGTGGCCAAATATGTTGAAGTTAAAAATAATACGTTTTATAATGTAGGTTATCATTTCCGTATCGACTATGCTATGACAGCTTACATAGAAAACAACATTTTTGCCAATGTGGGTTGGAAGGCTGGCTACGATGCAAGTTCCCCATCTGCCTTTTGGGATTTGAAAGAGTTGGAAAAAAGTGATAGCTATGACCCAAAGGATATTCGAATCTATATTCGTAACAACAATATCTATACCGATCAGGAAATAAAGACACTCTATGTCAAGTATCCAGGCAATATCGAGCGTGTTCCACTCAACTCAGTTGCTCAGGCGATGATTGCTGATGGACGCCTGGTTTACGAGAATAACATCTCAGAGGTATTGAAATTTGATGGTGCTCCTACACTTCCAATGGCTTATATAGAGAAATTCTTTGAAGTACTGAACAAAGGAATGTCTCCTTGGGCCGACTTACCTTTCTATGTAGATGAAAACGGCAAGGATGGCTTTACCAACGACGAGACATTCACATTTAGATATCCCGTCTCTTCCACCTCAGCTACCGCTTCTACCACAAATGGCCCTTTGGGAGCACCCATGTGGAATCAATAGAAGAATAGTATGATAAGTACTCACTAATTGGTCAATAAGTTTATGACAAACTTGTTATATATGTATTTTCGCCCGCTGGCTCTTTTGCTTGTCTTGTTTTTCAGTTCACTGTCTGAAATACAAGCACAAGACTTAAAGAATGTCCACATGACAGCCCCACATCCCCGCTTGCTGCTGACTAAGGCGGATGAAGCTTCCATCAAGGCTTCAGTAAAGGGGAACGGCTTTTGGCGACAAGTTGACAGCTTGCTTATGAAAGCCGCCAACAGTACCTTGTCACTGCCTGCGCCTCAGCGTATCGTAACGGGGCGGCGTTTGTTGGATGTCTCTAGAGAGACATTGCGACGTGTTCTGCTGCTGGGCTATGCCTATCGTATGACGGGTGATAGTCGCTATGCCCAGCGGGCAGAGCAAGAGTTACTTTCTGTCTCAGCCTTTTCCGATTGGAACCCAAGCCACTTCTTGGATGTGGCGGAGATGACAACGGCGGTTGCCGTTGGCTATGATTGGCTGTTCGACGTAATGAGCAACGACACTAAGGACACCATTCGGAAGGCCATTATCAACAAAGGCCTAAACCCTTCTTTTGATGCCCAGTACAACGGATGGCTTCAGAAAGAAAACAACTGGAATCAAGTCTGCAACTCTGCTATGGCTTATGGGGCACTTGCCATTTACGAAGATGCTTCAACCTTAGCAGATAGCGTCATTCAACGTTCCATTACTTCTATACGCAAGCCGATGAAGAACTATGGCCCTGATGGAGCCTATCCCGAGGGATATTCATATTGGGGGTTTGGAACTACCTATAATGTCATGCTCATTGATGCTCTGGAGAAATGCTTCGGCACTGATTTCAACTTATCCAAGCAGAAGGGATTCTTAGAGTCAGCAGGTTTCATCCTTCACATGGTAGCGCCCGATCACGAGTCGTTTAACTATGGTGACAACAAGGATACAGGCAGAATGAGTCCCGCCATGTTTTGGCTTGCTAAGCGGAATAACGACCTCTCGCTGCTGTGGAATGAGCGTAGCCTCTTTAAGAGAGGCAATAAGAAGAAGCTGATGGATTATCGTTTCTTCACACTCGCCATGCTATGGGGGGCTGGTGTAGACATGCGCCACTTACCTGAACCACAGCAGAAAACGTGGGTTTCCCCTACTGCCATCACACCCGTTGCCCTTATGCGCACTTCTTGGGATGACACGAAGGCCATTTACCTTGCCTTTAAAGGTGGGTCTGCATCTTCTAGCCACGCCCATTTAGATGCGGGTTCGTTTGTAATGGTTGCCAACGGAGAACGATGGGCAATGGACTTCGGCCGACAAGATTACCATTCATTGGAATCATTGGGGCTTGATATATGGAATAAGACACAAAACTCTGATCGTTGGAAGGTTTTTCGTTACACTAATCTGGCCCACAACACGCTTACATTTAACAACTCTATGCAGGATGTGAAGGGTTATGTATGCTTAAACGGCTCATCATCCTTGGCCAAACAGCCTTCTGTATCAGCCGATCTAACTCCTGTCTATCCAGGCCAGGTTAAGTCGGCCAAACGCCAAGTTGAAATTGTAGATGGGAAATATGTGCTGGTGAGCGACGAGATACACACAGGTAAAAAGTCCACCACAATGCGTTGGACGATGTTAACTCCCTCAGATGCCAAATTGAAAGGGAAAAATAAAATTGTACTAAGCCGTAACGGCAAGCGCTTGGTTATGGAAGTAAGTGCGCCTGTTAAGGTTCGCCTGAAAACTTGGAGCACATCACCCACTACTTCTTACGATGCTCCTAACCCTGGTACTGTGCTTGTTGGTTTCGAATCTACGTTACCGGCCAACAGCCACTACAAGTTCCGAGTTAAGTTAATACCCGAGTAGTATCCACTATAATGAGTAATAATCCACAAGATATAACTATGAAGAGAATATTATTTATGGCAGGCTTGGCAGTATTCCTTTCCAGCTGCAAGCAATACGAATCTATGAATGCTGTCATCGATAGGGGCGTCAAGCGCTCTGCCGAACAAGCAGAATTTCTTGCCAAAGCTATGGAATCCGAAAAAGATAGTCTGCCAAGAAGCTATACTGAAAAAACGGGCCTTATCAAATCCAATTCACACTGGTGGTGTAGTGGATTCTTCCCCGGAACTTTATGGTATGCTTATGAGGCTACAGGTAGCCCTAAACTGAAAAGCTATGCGGAGAGTTATACTCAGCGTGTTGCCGACCAACAATACACAACCGATAACCACGACGTGGGCTTCATTTTGATGTGCAGTTTTGGCAATGGCTATCGCTTGACCCAATCTTCAAGTTATGTCCCAATCTTGCTTAATGGGGCGCAATCTCTCTCCACTCGCTTTAAACCAGTAGTCGGACTTATTCGTTCATGGGACACTAAAACAGACAAGTGGCAGTATCCTGTTATCATTGACAACATGATGAACTTGGAACTTTTAGAGTGGGCGGCTCGCCATTCCGATAGTACCAAATTCGCTAAGATAGCTTCCAGTCATGCCAAGCTCACAATGAAGAACCATTTCCGACCTGATTTTAGCTCTTATCACGTGATAGGCTATAACCCCGAAACGGGTGCTGTGGAGAAGAAGAACACTCATCAAGGCTATGCGCATGAGTCTGCTTGGGCACGAGGACAGGCTTGGGGACTTTATGGTTACACAATGATGTTCCGAGAAACGGGAGATTCCGCCTACCTGAACCATGCCAAAGGCATTGCCCGCTTCATCATGTCGCACCCCAATATGCCTAACGACAAAGTTCCTTATTGGGATTTCAATGCGCCCGACATACCCAATGCCAAGCGCGATGCTTCTGCCGCAGCCATCATGGCATCAGCTTTCCTTGAACTGAGCAGTATCACCAAGGACACACCTGAGTTCTCCAAGCAGTGCCAGGATATAGCAGAAGCGCAACTGCGGACACTTACATCTCCTGAATATCTCGCAGAAAAAGGAACGAATGGAGGATTTATTCTCAAACATTCTGTTGGCAATTATCCCAAAGGAACAGAGATCGACGTTCCACTCACCTATGCCGATTACTATTATGTAGAGGCTTTAGTTCGATACAAAAAATTGGTCTTAACCACACCTACAAATAAATAGCTAACCATTAAAAGCACATTTTATCGAGATGCTGTCGAAAGATAGCATCTCGATTGCTTTATAAAATAGGTACATCATTTCCCTCAAAAGAGCCTTCATACTAGTTCTAAGGGATGAGTATATGCAACCATCGTCTACCCATAAGCGATATAATTCCACAACATAGATAAATTACGGAGCAGTACAAAGGCTTTTGTACGGACCCTACAAGTCGCTTGTTGTAGTGTACTAAATAAGTTGACACTTTACCTCAAACAAAAAAAAGTAAAAAAACATGGTAAAGTACAATGAAACGGAGAAAATTCTGTTATTAAGTAAGTACATCACGAGCGGTATGGATGCCCGCAGCTTTGCGTTAAGTTGCGGTGTGCCCTATACCACATTCCTCAATTTTTGTCGGGAGTATGGCAATCCCGACTTGTCCTCAATACAGGAGCTGATGAAGAAAGAGAATATTCCCACCACAGTGGA
>NZ_KB899213.1 GCF_000378085.1 Hoylesella loescheii DSM 19665 = JCM 12249 = ATCC 15930 | reverse complement strand
GTGTTTTTCATGGCCTTGTTTTCATTCACGCAAAAAAGGCCAGCCCAAACTTGGACAGACAACAAACAATGCTTAACTTTGCAAACGGATGGCTGTTGTAAACCAAATTTGGACTTTGGAAAAGGACATGACAACCTAAATACAACATAAGGATTTTTCTTGTCAACCAAAGGAGTATTTAACAACGAAAAGTGTCAACTAATCTCAGTACACTACACAATGTCGTTTGTAGCGGGGCTACAAAGTATTTGTAGCTGCGCTACAAGTACCTTGTAGTGTCAGTACAAGCATTTTGTAGTGGGACTACAAGCCGCTTGTACTGACGCTTGAAGGCGCGTGGTAAAGTAGATTTCTTACACTTGCCTAATGTTTTCTAACGACAACTCTTTAGCAAGTGCATTTATCTACATACTTATCTTATTCCCATCCGGGGTTTTGCACAAGGTTGGGGTTGGCCTCCCTATCGCGTTTGGGTATGGGATACCATATCTTGTAGCTTTGGAAATTGTCTTTAACTGCTTGTGCATGCTTGGTGTTGTAGTGGAAGATATTGGGCTTTACACCGCTCTCGTTGCTGGTTTTGAGGTTTTGCACCACGTTTTGTAAGCGTCCCCAACGAATAAGGTCCATTCTTCGCCAGCCTTCGGCACACAGTTCACGCGAGCGTTCGTCCTTCAACTCGTCCATGAAGTTTTCCTTGTGATAAGCCTTTGCCAAGTCTTGGGCTACGTCAGCGTTGTTTCCTGCCGCGCGTAGACGAATGGGTTCGAGCAGTTTACGGGCTTCGGCTTCATCACCCGTTTTGTAAGTAGCCTCTGCATACATCAGTATAACGTCGGCATATCGAAGGATGGGGAAGTTTAGTACGCTGGATGCAGCGGGTATGCCCACGGCCAATCGCGCTGCTGGCGAACTCTGACGGAACTTCGTGAGGAAGGTGTTTACACCGCTTTGATAGAGCCCCGAAGGTACATAGTATTCCACGCCCATGATGTTTACCTTGTTTTTGGTGTTTGCTCCGCCTATGTTTTGCTTGTAACGCACATCCGTTTTGTCGTAAAGGCTTATTAGTTCGCCCATAGCAGGGAACCAACCTGCACCTCCTCCGTCTTGCGTTACGTTGCCCACAGTTCCCGTGAGGTGAGCGAAGACAAAATACTTTGGCGCTTCTTTTCCAAAGGTAGCCACCATTACGGCTTCTTTGGCTTGCTCGGCTTTCAGTACGGGGCGGTCGGCAATGAAGTTATAGGCATATTCGGGGTTCAAGATATAGCCACCATGCTCGTAAATATCTGTACAGAGTGTCTTAGCTTCTGCATAAAGTGCATTGCTGTCTACCCAGTCGAAGGAGTTGAGCGCGAAGTTAAGGTCGGCCCCAACATTGTTTTCTTTACAGGCAGCTAAGTAGAGATACACTTTGGCCAGCATGGCAGCGGCTGTGTATTTGTTGGCGCGCGAGTCGTATGTGTTGCGATTGGGCAATCCTTCGTAAGCACTCTTTAAGTCGTCAATGATAAGTTCATACACGTCTTTTAAACTGGAACGGGGTGTCAATTCGCTGTCGTTTACCGACTTTTGCAAGGGAACACCGCCCCAGAACAATGCCAAGTAAGTGTAGTAGAAGCCACGAAGGAAGCGCGCTTCGAGCACAACCTCTTTGCGGCGAGCCTCGGTCATGTCTGCCACTTTGGGTGCATTCTCTATTACGCCGTTGGCTCTGTATATGCCGGCGTAAAGTGCAAACCACGCATCGCCGAGAAAACGCGACTCGGAATTGTAGGTGTAGTTGCAAAAGGGCTTAATGTCTGCAATGCCTATATAGTCGGTTCGGCCAATCATTTCGTCGCACCCAAGTTGTGTAAGCAAGTGGATGTTGCGCGAGAACAAGGCATGTGGTGCTTGACTTTGTATGGCATTGGCGTTTAGGGCATCGTAAGCGCCCGTCAAAGCTTTCTCTGTGTTGCTGGCGTTGGCAAAGAGCGTGTTGCCCTCGGCAAAGGAATAAACCTTCTCGTCAAGGAAATCGCCACAGCTGCAAAAGAGTGTGAGCGATAGGCAGGCTGCCATTATCTTAGTGTTCATAATGCTATGTGTTTAGAAGTTAATGTTAATGCCGAACGAGAACGAACGACTGCGGGGGTAGGTTACGTTATCTAGGCCTGTGATGAGCTTGTTGTGGTAAGACACTTCGGGGTCGAAACCTGTGTACTTGGTAAGCACAAATAGGTTGTCAGCTGAGAGCGAGAATTGGCAAGCTGTTATTTTCAGGGGTTTAAGCACGCTTTGGGGCAAGCTGTAAGTAAAGGTAAGGTTTTGTAAGCGCAGGAAGGAGGCATCCTCCACATAGTAAGACGACACGTCATTCTTTCTGGGCGATTTGATGTCGGGGTAACGATTGGAGGGGTTTGTCTCGGTCCAGCGGTTGTGGTAGTATTCGGCAGCTACGTTGTAGTGGGCCGAATAGCCTTCAAATTTCCAGCGAGAAATGTTGAGAACCTCGTTGCCATAGCTGTAATTGAAGAAGAATGAGAGCGAGAAGTCTTTGTATTCGAAGCTGTTTAGCAAGCCGCCGAAGAACTTTGGCTCGCCTCGTGATATGAAAGTTTTATCGTTTACAGGGTCTACCTCATTGTCGCCGTTAAGACTTCTGTATTTCAAGTCGCCGGGTTTTACCTTAGTGCCCTTGATGCTAACCACACCGGGCTTGAGGTTTCCGTGCTCGTCGAAGTCTGTTTTTTGGTAAATGCCATCCCATACGTAGCCCCACGCGCCACCAATGGGCGAGCCCACCTTCAATCGTGACACTTCGTTGATGGTGCCGTCGTTGATGCTCACGGGTATGGTGGTTACTTTGCCAAGCGAAAGAATCTTGTTGCTGTTGCTGCTAATGTTGAATGTTGTACGCCATTTAAAATTGCGCGCGTTGATGTTGAGCGAATTAATGGATACCTCCACGCCTTTGTTCTCAACCTCGCCAATGTTCTGCCATTGCTTGTACGAACCGCTTTGGCCAGGCACATCGCCTTGCAACAACATGTCGGAGGTGCGCTTGTAATAGACGTCAAACGTCAAACCGAGACGATGTTTCAGCAGACTAACGTCTAGTCCAAGGTCGTATTGGGCGGTAGATTCCCATTTCAGGTTGGGGTTCGACTTTTCTGATGGAGCCAAACCCAAGACGGCTGCATCGTTAAGGTTGAGGTAATAAGTGTTGTCTAATCGTTGAAGCGAGCGATAAGGCGTGATGCGGTCGTTACCAGAAACACCTGCGCTGAGGCGAAGTTTCAGCTCATCAATGGCCTTTATGCCTTTAATGAACTGCTCGTTGTGGGCTTTCCAAGCCAAGGCTACCGATGGAAAGGTGGCGTACTTGTTGTCGGCACCGAACTTTGACGAGCCGTCGCGACGTAAAGTGAGCGTAGTGAGGTAGCGATCCTTAAACGAATAGAATAGTCGGCCAAACTCTGACATGCGCGTTTTGCGGTACTTGTTGGTGGAGGGCTTGCGCATAGCGGCTCCACCCTGCTGCAAGTCGAACACGGGATTGTAGGTTTGCACGGGGAAATTCTCGGCCGTTACGTTCAGGTTGGCCCAAACGTAGCTGCTGGTTTCAAAACCCAGCATGGCCGTTAGGCTGTGGCCGCCAGCAAAACTCTTAACATAGGTGGCCGTGGTGGTGCTTTGCCATTGCTCGGTTGTTGTTTCCAGCACGTTGGCTAGCCCGTTTCGGGCATATCCCCACGATGTACTTGAAGGGTACCACTCTTCTGATTTGGAGAAGGTTAGGCCTGTATTGAGGCTTGTGCGTAGGGTTAGTCCGGGCAACGGCTTGTATTGCAGGAAACCATTAGCAATAATACGCGTGAGTGGCGTTTTCTTGTACGAGTCGAATAGTGATTGGGCAGGGTTCGATACATTGCCGTTATCGGGGTCACCTGGATCTACTTTAAAGTTGAACGGCTTGTAAACGAACATCGCTTCTAGCCAACCATTGTATTGAAGTCCGCCTCCCATGCTCACTGGCCCATAGAGTTCGGTGCGTGCGATGGTGGCGTTACCGCCTATGCGCAGCTTGTCGTTGGGTGCGTATTCCACCTTAAAGCGTCCCGTATAGCGCGTAAAGCTGTTGTTCTTGGCTATGGCGTTCTGCTTAAGATATTCTCCGCTAAGCGAATATAGCAACGAATTAGATTTGCTACTGCCGTTAATGCTGAGGTTGTAGTTCTGTGAAAAGCCTGTACGAAGTAGCTCGCGTTGCCAATCGTGCGAGGTGTTGTCTTCAAATTCTTGGCCAAAGATGCGTGCGCGGTCGGGTTTGCCGTCGCCATCTGTGTCTATTCCCCATTCAAGACTGTTGGGGAAACGCGAGAAACGATAGTCGGCAAACTCTTGTCCTTGCAGCATCTCAACGTGCTTTGTGGCCTTGCTGATGCCGAAACGTGCATCGAAGCTCACCTCGGTCTTGTTGTATTGACCTTTCTTCGTGGTGATAACGATAACTCCGTTTGCTCCTGCCGAGCCATAAATGGCCGTGGCCGAGGCGTCTTTAAGCACCTGTACAGACTCAATGTCGGCTGGGTTGATGCCCGCGAGCGGGTTAAATGTGGCGCGGCCCGATATGGTAGAGGTTGCCACTTCGCCGTTGTTCACGTCAATAAGCGTGCCGTCTATCACATAAAGCGGTTGCGTTCCGGCATTGATGGAGTTGTTTCCGCGGATAACCACGTTGACATCTCCACCCAATTCGCCAGACGAGGCCGTTACGTTTACGCCTGCAACCTTACCCGCCATCGAGTTAAGCAGTGAAGCCGAATTAGATTTGCGCAGGTCTTGCATGTCTATCGACCCCACAGAGCCTGTTAGGTCTTTCTTCAACATTGAGCCATAGCCGATAACCACCACCTGTCCTAGGTCTTTGGCGTCGGGTTCTAGCACGATGTACATGCTTTTGGCCTTGCCCACCTGTTGGTGAACGGCCTTCATTCCAATACTCGAAAACACCAGTACGGACTTCTGTCCTGATACCGAAAGGCTGAAATGGCCATCTTGGTTGGTGACAGTTCCGTTGGATGTGTTCTCTTCCATCACGGTTACACCTAACAAAGGCGTTCGCGTGTCGTCTACCACTGTACCCTCAATCGTGTGTTGGGCCAGTGCATTTAAACTAGTAGTAACGAATACTACCCATGCTAAAAGAAACTTTTTCATATAGATTGCTACTTAGGTAATTACATTGTTATCTGCTTGGTGATGATTGTTTTGCGCTCGTTGCTAACCTTCATCGTGATGTTAAGAGGCATGGCTGCGGGCAAGTGGGCTATGCTCCATTCGTAGGGAAAGGCTATACGCTCGTCCATCTGTGGCTTCGCGCTACCAACTTGGCAGGTTAAACTTGCCGAGTAATCCTTTGCTAACGGCGTGTCTATGTATCCATAGAGCGAATCCCAGCCAAAAGGCGACCGTACACGAAAGAGATATAGCCTGTGGTTTGGATCTAGTTGCACCATCTTAAACCCATTGCTAATGGGCGAAAAGGTGTAAGTTGGCAGAGATTTAACCAAGGGAAACGACACGAATGTTATGCCCTTGGGCGCGATAGTGGTTGTAAGTGCGTTTTGTTTCAGGCCACGTTCTTCGCTCACAACCGAGTTGGTTTGTGCAAAGTAGTGCTCGGTAGCCATCCCGTTAGGCGATACCAGCGGTGTGTTTAACTGCAAGCTTACGTTCAGCTCGCTATCTTTCTCGTTCATCAGAATGAGCCAAAGGTTGTTGGCAGATACTGCGGAAAGCCAGTTTACGTCGGTGGAAGATAGCCTTAACATGTCTTGTGGCATATAAAGTTGCGCGTCGTGGTCGTTCAGGATGTAACCTTTCTCGCCGCCATAGACCCTGTTGTTGAACCACACGAAACCTTCTTGCTTACCATAAGGAAAGCCAATGGCCCCCTTGGAACGTTGTGTAGCCTCGGTAAGTAGGTAATCCAGCACGAAGCTAAGATGTGAGGGGATGTGGTGATAATAGAGAGAAGTGACGTCGGGACCTTTGTAAGGATAAATCGAATCCTGCGGGAGGTCGGTGTAGCCAGCGGCATAATAACCAGGATAAGAAGCGAAACGCCCAATAACGGCGTTGCGCGCATAGGTCTCGAACAAGCTGTTGCCACACAAACCGCTAAGCCGCAAGAGCGAAGGTGCCCATGTTGACATGAAAACATGGTTGATATTGCCCTCGCGGTTGAAGAAGGTCATGGGCTGTTCAAAGCCTAGACCTACGGGCGAAAGCGTGTGTTGTGCCACCTTTTTCTCGCTTACGTCGCCCATTTTGCGCGGGTAGCCCAGCTTATAAGGCTTGTCTTTCTTCCAAAACACATTGGCATTGCCCACATATTTGCCTCCTTGATGGATAAGGATGGTGTCTTTGCAGATAGGCGGATAAGTGCGAATGCCGGCGAGAGTGAAGTGCGCGGCGTAGGCAGAGGCCGCAACTAGGGCCTTGTCTTTGGACACATCATAGAGATCGAGCAGGTCGAACCACTGTGGATAAGCCTGCGCGTGGTAGAACATCCACGGCAAAACGGACTTCGATGGATTGTTGTATAATGCCGTATGCAGCTCGTGGTTGGCCCCGATAGTGGCTTTCACCAACCATTTGTCTGCTTTTGTGAGCCGGAAGGCGGCTAAGTCGTCTGCCCAAGTCTGGTCTACACCATAGCCTTTGCTGTATCTGGGTTTGCCTTCGGGCATGGCAATGTTGGCGAGCCACGGGTTGTTTTGACCCAAAAGTCGGTGTAGTGCCTCGAAGTGAGCCGTGTTGTATTGCGACCCAAACGGCGAGAATGTGTTCGTTGAGGTTTGTGTTTGCGGGTCGCTTGCTTGGGGATAGCCCCATCTGAACCCCTTTCGCGAGAGCATATACTCGATGGCGGGTAGGGCACGTGTTGTGTATAGCTGCTCGTCGTGGGTAATGACAGCAGCCGAAACCAGTGCCAAAGGTGCGGCCTGAACCACTTCCGTGCGTACGTTTGGATTGCTTTCGATATCTAGAAAACCCCTCATGGCGGCATCCCAACCTGCTGCCTCATCGTTCTTTATTAAGTTGATGGTGTGGAAAACGGCATCGGTGAGTGGTGTTGATTGTACTCTGTAATCGCGAACAGCAAACACACTGTCAGACAAATATTGCAGGGTGTTGTGCCATTGCAGAGGCAATAGCCCCAGTTTGAAGTAGGCTGTAAGTTTTTCGTCTTTCTTCTTGTACGAGTCTTTTTCGCCCAATATGGGCGAAAAGGCCACGGGCTGCACCTGGTTGGCTGCATTTTTAAGAGATAACCCCATGTCGTATATGCCCCAATTGCGTTTTAGATGGTGGGGGTTGGGCGCCAAAAAACAGCTTAGGCTGCCAGTTTCTATGATGCTCACGGGCTGTGGCGTGAGGGTTATAGGCAAGAGATTGGGTGTGGCTGGCAGACGTTTGAACTGGTAAAGGGGCGAAAGCAGAACATTCGTTACCGCACTTTCTGTCTGTGGCTGAAACGCTTCGAAAGCTAAACTGTAATATTGAGGCGTGCGTACAACATATTCGAAGTGCACGTCCACCACGTGGCTGTTGGCATGTAAAGTCCAAGTAGAGGCTATTGTGTCGTTATCGTTCGACACATACCATATGCGTAGCGTGTTTTGGTCTGCCTTTTCGTACCGGTATATGTGCATTGGGCAAACCTTGCCTGCTAGAAATGGGTTTTGCAAGTGGGCTTGCTCAAATACGGGATAGGTGTTGTTGCCCATGCGAAGCAATGGTGCTTGTCCGCCAGACCATAGTGGAAAGATGGAGTTGTAGCCCAATTGGGGCTGTGTCGACTTAATAATGTATAAGCGGTTGTGAGGTTGGGGGCTGTCCCAGCTGCGCCATTGCCCCTTTGTGTGTACCGATATGTGTTGCACCAATTGGTTGTTTGCCGTATGAATACGGAGCCTTAACAGGCCGTTTGAGATTTCATCAACCACAGGCGAACTTGTGTTGAGCAACGCAAGACCGTTTTGGATCATTGTTGTTGAGGGCTTTTCCAAGGGCGTGGGGATGGGTTGTATCTCGTATTTCGTAAGTTGTTTGTAGGTCATCTGGTTGGGGTCGAGACGTTCGTCGCGTGTAAACAGCACGGCATCAACACGCGCATAGTTGGCTGCCACATCGCAAGCCCGCAACACATGCAGCCCTTTGCGAAGTTCAATAGTACCTATCTGTTCCCAGTGATAACCCTCCTTGCCGTGTCTGCCTTGCAGGGCTAGCTGTGTGGTGTCTAGCATTAGGCGCGAAATGCGGGTTCGTGGAGCCTTAGTTTGGAAGTCTTTCGTGCGACTCCAAAACACATAACGCCCGCTTTGAGGCACATCCAATACCGTTGTGGCATGCGCAGCACCACTCCCGCCAGCCGTAACCATAAGCACAGCCTTATTGAAAGCTTCGACATCTTTCGCTACTTTCCAGCCGCCCACATACTGAAAGCGTTCTGCTTCCAGCATATAGGTTTGCCCTTTTAGCGACAAGGTCAACCACAAAGTCAACAATAAAGCTACTATTTTTGCCATAACACAACTTATTTCATTTTAAAAGAAATGGTTTTAGGTATTCATCTGCCAACAAGTTATAAGCAACCTGTCTGTACAATGCCCTTTGTAGTGGAGCTACAAGCTGTTTGTAGTCGTGCTACAATTTTTTTGTAGTGCCAGTACAAGCCTTTTGTAGTGTCAGTACAAGCCTTTTGTAGTGGGGCTACAAGCACCTTGTATTGGGGCATGTGCGTGCAGCCGTACGCTGCTTAAAGGAAATTACGATGGATACCTAATACTTTTTTTACTAAACTTCAAAGTCATTTCGTTTGCGCTATATGTTTTTTAGTTTCACAATCTCGATACCAAAGGGGGCCACTAGGCCCGCTTTCAAACACTGCCCACTGACGTTTGTTAGGCGCATTTGTGTGGGGCGGTTGGTGCTGTTCATAACGATGGCATAGCCATGACTGCCTTTTGCGGAACGTGCAACAAGCAATTCGAGGTTGGGATTATGGCACGAAAGGCTCTCGTTGCCAATGGTTAGCTCTACATTTTCGCCGTCGATAGTGCCCGAAGAGAAGCCCAGAACCTTGTGTGGCCCAACTTTTGGCGTTACGAAACCTCGCGGAAATGATATGCGCCCCTTGCTGCGCAGCTCGGCTTCGGCCACAAGGTAATCGGTTAGCCAGCCCAATTGCCACCATGCGTGTTGTGGATAGGGTAAGGCAACCTTGTTGAAATGTGCCCAATAATAGGCTGCAATGCCCGATTCGGGTTCAACAAAGCGGTCGCGGCCATTGGCCGAGGCGCGTGCCATGTCGAGATAAAGCACATCGCCCGTTTGTTGATAAAGCCTTACGAACATGCCCGCAAAGCTTGAAAGGAGGATTGGTCCTTGCGGATTGGCCGACCCAATAACGCCGATATGTTCGCAAGCCAATCCTGCTTGGGTGTATTGTAGGGGGTTGAGGCTGCGTCCTTCCTTATCTTTAAGGGGAGTTACGTCGGCAGGATGGGTGTATATATAGGTGGTGAAATAGCGTGCCGTGACCAATGCTGCGTCTTTATAGCGCACATCGCCCGTTAGTTGGTGCATGTCGAGCAAAGCCTGAACCGACATGGCTGTGGCAAAATCGGGTGCAAAGCGCGTGTCGCCGCATACTCCAACTAAGGCGGTTGGGCGCACGGCATGCTGTACAAACCAGTTGGCACCACGTACGGCGGCTTGCAAGTACTTGTCGTCGCCCAGCATTTTATAGGCCACATACATGCCGTAGAACGTGGGACGAAGGTCTTTTAGGTCGGGCAAGATGTCGGTTTCGTCTTTTAAGCTTACGCCCAAAGGCCAGCTGCCGTCTTGCCTTTGCATAGCCAGCAATAGGTTGGCCGATGTACGCAGACTTGCTTGCAGAGCAGTGTCGTGGGGCTCGAACAGCAGCATGTTTGCCACATCAATGAGCGAATAATAGGTAATGGCGATGGGTTCGATGTGTTCGCCCCATTCTTCCACCCAACGCTTACTCTTCCACAAGAAGTATTGCCCTTGCGGTGCACCTGCGTATTTGCCTGTGGCAAACTGTTGTTTTAGTTTGAAGTTACGCACGTAGGGTAGCAGGTTGTTAGCCAATACCGTGTCGTTGGCCATGCGCACCGTCATCCACATGGCCCCGTAGTCGGCGTTTTTCATGGCATCGTTGTTTGCGCCATGCACGCCTCCACGATAATCTTGTGCGCTGATTGACACGCCTTCGCACTCTGCCTTTCGGAAAAGCTTTGCCGATTGGGTACGCATATAGTGGTAAATCTTGTTTATGCGGGCTGTGAGTGGTTGCTCGTTGGTGGCCTTACGCATAGCATCGAAGCTATACATGCTATAAATCACTTGCTTATAAACGTCGTACCAATTGTTTTTAGAGAGGATGATACGATAGGCAAAATGCAACTTTTGACCTTTCTTTAATGCTGCTTTGGGCGTTCCTAGCACAGGATAATATAACAGGGGACTAAGTTTTCCCTCGACATCCATAGCACCATAGCCCACGTTCCATTGGGCATGCGTATTCTCTCCGTTGAGGTAAGGCTTGCGTGGGAACTGCCTTTCGGGTGCTATGCCGATGGTTAAGCCCTGCGTTTGCATGATAGACACGGGCGTTGTGGCGCACTTGTCTTGGTATACAACGGGCTTGTTGGGCATTCCGTGTTCGTAAACGTAGGCCGAAACGAAATCGGGATTTACCCATTCGGCATGCACGTAGCCAGGAATTACTGCCTTAAACCCCGTTTGGGGTTTGGCGATGGGTAGGCTAGGGGTGGATAACGAGTAGCAGCCATCTTGTTTTGGCACGAGGGTTTGGCTTACGAAGAGGGAGTTACCTTTGCCCGAGATGCGCAGATACACATCGGCCCACTGGCTTTCGGCCTTTAATGTGAGCGGTTGGAGCGATACAACATGATATGTTTGCAGCTTAACGTGCGTGCCAGCCGTAAGCAACGATACGTTGGTGATGTTGTTTAGCCATGCCCGCCGTGGGTAAATAAAGTTGTCTTCAATAAAATGTATGTTGTGCGTAGTTTTGAAAGTGTCGATTACTTGTGGTTTAAAATCCGTGTCGGCAACGAAGAGGTGCTGCCCGCTAAGGGGCAAGCGCACCTGACCGTGCGTGGTAGGCACAACCAATGTGTTGTCGGCAGGGCGATAAACAATTTGCTTAGGCGTGCGTGCATGGAGCAAAGCACATGCAGAAAGCAACAGGCCTAGGGCGAGGGTAATGCTTCTTTGCGTCATAATGATATGAATTGAATGCCCAGCAAGGCCACAGCCGCATTGGGCGAAGCGTTAGAGAGGCGTATTTCCAAATGGTTGGTGGTGATGCCTTGACCATCGAACTGCACCTCTATCATGGCCTGATAGTTATTAGTAATGGTGATATGCGTGTTGGGCGAGGCAATAATCTCGATGCCGTCTACACATTGAGGCATGCGGTTGTCGGCGTGTCCCCATTGAACGGTTTCCATCGGATGGTCGTAATCCACGTCAGTGAATAGTTTTATGCCCTTTATCTGCTGTTCTTTTTCCCACGTAAAGCTTAGTGTGGGTTGCTTATCGTGCAAGGCCGCAACCCATGCGTTGGGTTTGTTTACGGGTCGATAGGGCGGTGCGAGCAGGTTTTCGGGTGCGAAGCAACGCAAACCGGGCGTTATTTTCATGGCGATGTTGTAAGCCTTTTCGCGCCTTTCGGGACACCAGAACTCAAAACTTTCTACGCCGATGTGGGCAGGCGGTTCTTGTTTACCCCAGTTGGATACGGCCGGAAGGCACTTGTTGAAGGTTGCCATTACGCCGCTAACAATGCTGTTGCATGCTTGCAGTGCCACATGTTCGTTCTTTATGAAGCACACAAAGGCGTAGCAGTCTGATGGGATGCGGCATTTAAAGGCTAATATAACCTCTTGTTCGCCCGCATGCAATGGCAGCTCAAAGCTTTCTAACGTTAGGACGGGGGTGTGATTAAAGGGCTTGCTACTGATGCGTAGCTCCACTTGCAGGCTTGTTTCTTCGCCGGCTCGAAGCCAAAGGCTGATGTGGGGCATTGCACCTTTGCTTATCGGGAGCATCTGTGCTGCCGAATGCACCAGCATTTTCCACTCGCCACTGGGTGGTAATTGATCTAAAACCAATGTCGACGATGCCATGATGGTGGCTGTTTGCAGCGCGTGATTGGCTATCTGCACATCGGTTTGAGGCAGGTAAACGCCATTGCGCGTGAGCAAGGTTTGCAATTTGGCCATGTGTTGCTCGTCCATCAGTTCGTCTGGGATGCAATTGTGATGTATGCAATATGCCGCGGCTGTTCCCACTGCTTCGCCACCAGCGGCGCAAGTGGCCATCACTCGCGTTGAGGCGAAGGCCACATGGGTGGCGCTAATGATGCGCCCGGCCAGGAAAAGGTTGTCTAAATGCGGCGTGATGTAGCAGCGGTAGGGAATGGGGTAGATGCCTTTGGCATGCCATTGTGTACAGGCTTTCTTCTCTTTGCTAAACACGCCGTCGGCTGGATGCAGGTCGAGCGACCATCCGCCAAAGGCAACAGCATCGGGCTGCATGCGCTGTTCGATGATGTCTTGTTGGGTAAGCATGTAATAACCCACGAACCTTCTGCTCTCGCGTTTACCCGGAATGGTGCCTGCCCACTCTAATGTAAGGTTGCGCGACTCGGGAAAACGGCCTGAGTTTTTAATGTAATTCCAAATGCCGTACACCACACTGAGCAGCCGATATTTTACTTCTTCTGTGTCTTTGATGGTGTCTAGTCGGCCTCCGTATTCAATCCACCAGTATTTGCAGCCTGCTTCTTTGGTAGAGAAATACTCTTGGTTGTGTATCTTGTTAATGCTACTTTCCACCTCGTTGATGCTAAGTGCAAAATGTGGAGGCACGTATTGCACGGGCTTTCCTGCATCTTTGATGTAGAAGAAGATGGTGTGGCCCAGCTTTTCGCCGTATGTTTTTTTGTTGGGTGCGAACTTTTCG
The DNA here is from genome assembly GCF_000378085.1 of Hoylesella loescheii DSM 19665 = JCM 12249 = ATCC 15930. Taxonomy (GTDB): domain Bacteria; phylum Bacteroidota; class Bacteroidia; order Bacteroidales; family Bacteroidaceae; genus Prevotella; species Prevotella loescheii. The sequence continues at coordinate 314,464 of NZ_KB899213.1, read as the reverse complement.
CCAAACTCTTCGGCGTCTTCCGCCCCTTGTCGATAATGTGCTCCTGCCATGTAGGCCAACAGTCCATCGCCCGTTGCGTCACAAAACAGCTTTGCGTTAAAGAGGTAGCGGGTTTCGTTCTGGGAATTGTAGGCCGTTACGCTGGCAATATTGCGCGAACCATTTTTCTCGATGTCGTATACCACAGTGTTGAGAAACAACGATATGTTGTTTTCGGCCAGCACCTTGTCTAGCAATACGGTGTCGAAGATAACGGGGTTTCCTTCCTTGTTGCGGTAGGTGTTCTCAACCAGTAACTCGTTTAGCAGGCCGCCTTCTCTTGCCCAGCGGTTGTTGTTGCCCATGTGTGATGTTGCACCCAGCACCCATAGCCGCACTTCGCTTGATGCGTTTCCGCCCAGCACAGGCCGGTCTTGCACCAGCGCAACCCGAAGTCCTTGTCGGGCGGCAGCTATGGCGGCGCATACGCCAGCCATGCCTCCACCAGCTACAAGCAGGTCGGCGGCCACGTGTTGAGTGCGTTGTGTGCGCTTATTGTTTTCAAATAGTTCTTCAATCATTGCTAGTTCTTGTTTTCATTGTTTTTTTTAATGCTCCATGTTAAGGCCACTCCAATGAGCATAAAGCAAGCCCCAGTGCCTGTAACCAGCATGGTATGCCCCTCGGAGAGTAGTCCTAGCAGGGCGATGGCAAGGCCGATGAAGAATATTCCCAGGCCTATGATGCGCTTGCTGTATGTGTTTTCGCTTTTGGCTTCGGCTTGTGCTTGTGTCGTTAGGGCGTTGCGCTTGGCATTGTTGGCTTGTTCCCATGCGGCATATTCGGCATAGCGGTTACTGGTTTTACCTGTCAGCACAAAATAAATCTCGAAGGCTGCGAGCATGATAATGGGCAAAGCGCAACCGAAAACCATTTCGCCCGTGCGACTAAATGTAAAGCCCGTTAGTACTGGCACCGCGAACTTGAACAACACATTAACCACCAATGTGGTGATGGTGGTGGCCAATATTGTTGTGCCTGTTTGCCGACGTGAGAATAATGTCCATATAACGGGTAGGTAAAGTGGAACGCCCGTGAGGGCTGCAAGGCTGATTACCACATTGACAACGCCGCCCATGTGCTGTATGAGCAGGGCTATGAGTATGCTTATAACGCCAAAGGCCACGGTGGAAAGGCGTGCCACAAGCATAAGCCGCCGCTGCGAGCTGTGCGGATAGAGGCGTTTGTAAAGGTCGTTGGTTACTACGCCCGATGCAATGTTGAGCTTCGAGTTCATCGCACTGGTGGTGGCGAATATCATTCCGCCTATCATCAGCCCTAATATACCCTTTGGCAACACTTCTTTGCACATCATTAGATAAGCGCCCTCGCTCTCCATGATACCCAAAGAGGGATTAAGTAGATAGTAGACCATTGGTGGAAGCATCCACAATATGGGGCTCACGAAGTATAAGGCAGCGAAGAACCACCCCACACGCTTGGCGTCTGTGCTAGTGCGAACGCAAGTGAAGCGTTGCACGTAGGCCCAGTTTCCGCCAAGGAAGATGGCGTTGTAAAGTCCGAATGCGAGGATAAAAAGTAGTGGGTATTCGTTGGCTGTGAGGTGGAAGTATCTCTCGGGCAGTTGCGAGAGGAGTGCGTGTAGCCCGTCAACGCGTTCGAGTGATAGTGGTACAACTATAATAATGGCCGCCATGAGAATGATAAACTGCAAGACATCGGTGGAAACAACGGCCCAAAGTCCGCCTGCCGATACGTAGAGTATGCAGAATGCACCCAAGAGAATGATGCAGAGGTTGAGGTCGAGTGCAGTAGATACCTCCACAATCTTGGCTACTGGATAGAGAAAAGACGCCGTAAGGAAGAGTGAGATGAAGAGAAACAGGAAGGTATAGGTTTTCTGAACATGTACGCCTAGACGCTTGTCAATGTATTCGGCCACGGTGAGCGAGCCTGTTCGGTGCCAACGGGGGGCAACACACGTGCCCACGAGCAGTCCTGCCAAGGCCATTGTCCATTGTATGCTTATCGCAACCCAGCCGTGTAGGTAGGCAACAGAACCCCAAACGACAAAAGTGCCGGCCGAGAAAAAGCTCATGAAGAGCGAAAGACCGCTGGTTTGCCAAGGAACGGCACCGCCTGCGGCAAAGAAAGAGGTCATGTTCTTACCTTGTTTGGCAAAGGCCATGCCTGCCGAAAGTACGCCGATGGTGAGCAAAGTCACCATGATGAAGTCGAGTAGGCTCATGATTGTTAGGATTTATTGTTGCTACTATACCTAATAGGAGATGTTTAACAGGACAAAGATACGGCGAAAAAACAGCAGGTAAAACGGAAAAACTGAATATCTACGTAAACGTTTGCAGTGGTAAAAAGGTGAAAAGGACTTTAAAGGGTGAAAGGGTGAAAAGATGGCTGCGCCTACTAATGAATGCGTGTGGCTAGTATGCCTAGCAAGCCTAAGCATATCTAGCAAGCCTTGCCCAATTAGCCAATTAGCGGTTAGGCGTTTTGTGTGTTATTGTCGTTTGCTTTTGTAAATTGCGCGCTGTGCAGGAAAGCTAGTTCTGCGAGTGGGGATAAGGCAGCGATGTCCGAACCCCTTTATTCCATCTTTCTAGCAGGTAAAGTAGAGCCCCTAACATTTAGTTTCCCATCTAGAACAATGGTTTCGATGGGTGTTGTGGCGTCTGCCATCTGCCTGAGCAGACGTTGTGCTGCCACTCTACCCATCTCGAAGGTGGGTTGCGATACGCTGGTAAGCTCCATAATACGGCCAATGGGCGACTCGGAAAAACCTGCTACAGCCACATCTTGCGGAACGCGTAGGCCTCGTTTGCGCAATTCGAGCATACATCCCACGGCAATAGGGTCGTTAACGGTGAAGATGGCATCTGGGCGTTCTTTAAGGCTAAGCAGATAGTCTATGCCCACTTTGGCGCGATCTTGCTGCACGCCAACGTGCATGATGTATTTGTCTTTGATGGGAATGCCGTGCAGTGAGAGAGCATCGAGATAACCTTGCAAACGCTCTTTGGTTATGGAAAGATGTTCGTTGCCCGCTAGGTGAGCGATGTTGCGGTAACCACAACGCACCAAATGATCCACAACTTTAAATGCCCATTTGCGGTCGTCAATAACCACTTGTGTGGCGTGAAGCTCGGGAAGCACGCGGTTGACAAACACAACAGGGGTCCCTTCGCCAATGATACGATGATAGAGAGCGGTGTTTTGAGCATCTTTGGTTACTGAAACGATGAGCCCTTCCACCATACTGGATTCTAGCATCTCAATGTTACGTCGTTCGAGTGTAGCCGATTCGCTTGACTGGCAAATCAACACCTGATAGCCTTCGGCATTCAATACTTCCTGAATACCAATGATAATCTCGGGAAAAAAGAATGTGGTGAACTCTGGAACCACCACGCCAACCATGTTGTTTCGGCGTTTCAACAAGTTCCGCGCATGGATGTTTGGCTTGTAACTCAATTCGCGAGCCTTGCTCAATACACGCATGCGCGTTTCTTCGCTTACCTCATGACTGCTGTTAAGCGAACGCGAAACGGTGGCAACAGATAGCCCTAAGGCCTTGGCAATGTCTTTAATAGTGGTTTTGGGCGACGTCATTCCTGATATTTCTATGTGGTAGTGTTATTACGTAGCTGGTTATAATGGACAGGGCGAACGCTCTCGCCTGCTTATGCAAAGGTAATGGATATTTTTGAAGCGCAGTTAGTTTAGTGCTAAAAAGTGAGATAGAGCTAATGGCTCGCTAGGCACTCGTCAGGTAGTTGATTTGCCAACTCTTCAACTAGCTAATCCGCCCACTTGTTTACTCATTAGGCAGTTTGTTTGCCTGTCTGCTTGTTTACTTATTCACGCATTCACATGTCCGCTCTTTCGCTTATCAACAGGCAAAATGCGCTTGTAATCTCTTCACTAGTAGACCTCTTTCACTGTTCATAATGCCGCATTTATTGTTCTTAAACTATCTAAATTCTTCTATATTAGATATTTTTGCATCAAAATGTTTGGAACGAAAGAATTAAATTCGTATATTAGCATCGTAAAAAGAAATCGGTTTTGGGTGATAAAAAGGGCGATGTCAAGTTTGCTTACGCGATGCCCACAAACCAGAAACGATATTGTGAAAACGAGCGCTGCTAACCCCAGCATTAACTGACAGTGAGGAATTGCAGGCATGGCGTACTACTTAGGCATGGTGGCCTAGTTGTGGTTGTTGATGTGCGTCAATGCGGCATCCACGTTGGAATAAGGCCTGATGGCTCTCTGCATGGGCTTGCGCTCGTTAATCGCACTTTTTACGATGAACGCCCCACGTGCTGGCTTGTTCATCAGCTATCTCTCTCTATTGTTTAATTAGCCCCGAAAGTTAGAACATTACTTTCGGGGCACTCTTTTGTTAGGCGGTAAGGCGCCAACCTTGCGACAACAAACTGCCCGACAAAACGGTAAGGGATGCATCCCGATAAAACACAAAAAACGCCACCCTCACGTATCGCGGGGGTAGCGTTCTTTATTTTTCTCTTCTTTGGTAGAAGTGATTACTGAATAGATTCCGTCAGTTCAGCGCCTGCCTTGAACTTGGCAACCTTCTTGGCGGCGATAGTGATTTTTTGTTTCGTTGCGGGGTTAACACCTACGTGAGCAGGACGTTCGTTAACGCTGAATGTGCCGAAGCCCACCAACTGAACTTTATCGCCCTTTACAAGAGCACCCTTAATTGCTGCAACTGTTGCGTCTAACGCCTTCTTTGAGTCAGCCTTGCTCAAGCCTGAGCCTGCTGCGATTTTGTCAATCAAATCTGTTTTGTTCATATAACTTTGAATTATAAATAAGTGATAAATGTGTATGTGCTATGCTGAATTGAGGGCAAATATAGACGTTTCGTTTCGAAAATCAAACAAAAAAGAAAAAAAAGTGAAGTTTTTTTTGAAAAATTGTCGTTCCATAGGGCTTTTTATGCGCATTGACAGATATTTTTAGTACTTTTGCCCATGTTATAACATTTCAAACAAACCACATAGTTAATGGGCAACATACCAACAATTACGAAAAATCTGCTAATCATCAATGTACTCGTGTTCTTGGCTACATTGGTGCTGCAAAGCGGTTCTGGCATAGATCTCAACAACATATTTGGACTCCACTTTTTTAGGGCGTCCGACTTCCGCGTTTACCAACTTGTAACCTACATGTTCATGCATGGTGGGTTTACGCACTTATTCTTCAACATGTTTGCTTTGTGGATGTTCGGCGTTGTGGTAGAAGGCGTGTGGGGTCCACGTAAATTTCTCTTTTATTATATAGCTTGTGGCATCGGTGCAGGCATCATGCAAGAGTTGGCGCAGTTTGTGGAGATTTACCTGCAACTTAACGAGCAAGCCCCGTTAGGTGTGGGCGAGGCCTTCGTGGTGATGGGTAAAATAGCCGACCAGCTTAACGCGCTCACCACCGTGGGTGCTTCTGGCGCCATCTACGCCATCCTCTTGGCCTTCGGAATGATATTCCCCGAAAACAAGATCTTTATTTTCCCCATCCCAATACCCATCAAGGCCAAGTGGTTTGTTATGGGCTATGCCGCATTAGAGCTGTTCCAGGCCATGGCGGGCACAGGTGGCAACGTGGCGCACTTAGCTCACTTGGGCGGAATGATATTCGGTTTCTTCATGATACGCTATTGGCAGCGCCATCCTTCGCACGATTTCTCGCAACGAAGAGGTCCTAATGCCTTCGAGAAGATGAAAGATTTCTACGAACGACATAGCCAGTCCACACCCGAAAGTCCGCGTGAAGAAACACGAACGGAAAGCGATTGGGACTATAACACACGCAAGAAGGCCGAACAAGACGAAGTAGACCGCATACTGGACAAGATACGCAAGAGTGGCTACGACAGTCTTACGCGCGAAGAGAAACAACGCCTTTTCGACCAAAGCAAAAGACAATAGGCGAAGAGACGATGCAGGCTAACGTGAAAAAATGGATTGTGCAGCTCGCCAGTGGTGCCAATGTGGCCACCATTCTGGTGATGCTTGCCGTGGGATATAGCGACAGGGTGAACCCCGAGGGTCATCCCCTGCTGGCTACTTTGGGCCTAACCTTCCCCGTCTTCCTTGCCATCAACGCCGCCTTCATGGTGTTTTGGGTATTCTTCAGGCTACGTAGGGTGCTCATTCCAGTGATAGGCTTCGTGGCCTGTTATGGTCCAGTGCGGGCATATATACCATTTAACATGAACCCAACCGTGCCCGACAGCTGCTTCAAAGTTTTATCCTACAACACCTTAATGTGGGGTGGCGGCGAGGCAACAGAGGCTCAACGCTGGGAAATGCTGAACTACGTAAAGGCGAAAGATGCCGACATACTGTGTCTACAAGAAGCAAATCTGGGCGGAAAGTTCCAAACCACCATCGATTCGTTGCTTAACAGCATCTACCCTTATCATGACATAAAGGAGAAAACCACCATCTACGATCGCCTTGCGATATATAGCAAGTACCCCATCTTGCGTTCGCAGCGCGTGATGTATCCGCAAAGCGCAGACTTCAGTCAGGCTTGTTGGATAGCCACGCCCGACGATACGGTGTTGGTTATCAACAACCACTTCGCCACGACCGGACTAACCGAAGCCCAACGGCAGAATTTTAAGAACATGCTTAAAGGCGACCTGCGCACCAAACAAATGCCAGGCTTGGGCAAAAGTCTGATACATAAGCTGGGCGAATATGCCCGAGTGCGTGCTCCGCAGGTAGATGCCGTGGCCCGTTTCGTGCGAAAGCACAAGGGACACAGCGTGATACTTTGCGGCGATTTCAACGACAGCCCCATCTCTTACGCCCGACATCGCATGGCAAAAGAACTCACCGACTGCTACGTAGCCAGCGGAAACGGACCGGGAATAAGCTACCACCGCAACGCCTTTTACGTGCGCATAGACAATATTATGTGTAGCGACGATTGGCAACCGCTTAAATGTGTGGTAGAGAATAAAGTGAAAACATCAGACCACTATCCCATCTTTTGCCAGCTGCAAAAAGTTCGCAAATAGGCAAAAAATGATAATATACAGAGCGAACTGTTTACTAATCTGAGAAAAATAAGTAACTTTGCAGGGTTGTATGGTCACAGAAAAACAATAAAACAAAAATAAAGTAAAATGCAAAACAAAGGTATCGTAATTGTAACTGCCGTCTTGCTGACGCTTGCAAGTATCTTCTACCTCTCTTTTTCAGTAGCAACCCGTTACTATGACGGGAAAGCTGCCGAGCTGAAAGACCCCATTGCCCAACAAGATTACAAGGACTCTGTGAAGTATCTTGGCATCTATAGCTACCAAAGGTGTTTGGAAACACAGATTGGTTTGGGCTTGGACCTCAAGGGAGGTATGAACGTTATTCTTGAAATTAGCGTTCCCGACGTTATCGAGACATTAGCAGACCACAAGACCGACGTGGCTTTCACCAAGTCGCTAGAACAGGCTAAGAAAGAAGAAGAAACAAGCCAGAGCGACTTTATCTCGCTATTCATCAAGTATTATAAGCAGAACGCACCCGGCCATAAGCTCGCCGAGCTCTTCGCCACGCAACAATTGCAAGGCAAGGTGTCGCCCCAGAGCAGCGACTCGGACGTTGAAAAGGCACTGAGAGCTGAAGTGCAAGCCGCCATCGACAACTCGTTCAACGTGGTGCGCACACGTATCGACAAGTTCGGCGTGGTGCAACCCAACATCCAAAAGCTAGAAGGACAAGAAGGCCGCATTATGGTTGAAATGCCTGGCGTACGCGAACCCGAACGTGTTCGTAAGCTACTGCAGGGCTCGGCCAACCTAGAATTCTGGGAAACGTTCAACGCTGCCGAGGTTGTTCCTTATCTCACGCAATTGGATGCACGATTGGCCAACGACCAAAACGGCACAGATACAGCAGCCGTTGACACCACCAACGCCAAGGCGAAAGCCGAACAAGAGGTGGCAAAGGCTAAGAACGAGCAACCCAAATTTAAGCTGAATGCAGGCGAAGATAATAAACCCGAAATGGCAGAACGTGCCAACGATGCCCAAATGGCTGCTGCCATCAAGGCCCATCCGCTGCTGGCACGCCTGCAAACCGTGGGCGGAAACTCCCTAAGCACTGTAGGTTATGCCAGCGTTCGCGATACGGCTGCCATCAACAAGCTTATCTATGGCGCCCTGGCCAAGCAGATTTTGCCCTCCGACCTTAAACTATTGTGGAGTGCTAAGCCATCTAACCAGGTTAGCGTAAAGAACATTTACGAACTGCATGCATTGAAAGTGACCAGCACTAACGGTCGTGCACCGCTCGAAGGAGATGTTGTGACCGACGCTAACGACGAGTTCGACCATAACAATGGTGCTCCCGTGGTGAACATGCGCATGAATTCCGACGGTGCCCGCCGATGGGCAGCACTCACAAAGGCCAACGTTGGCAAGGCGATTGCTATTGTTTTGGACAACGTAGTGTACAGCGCACCTCGCGTGACCAATGAGATTGATGGCGGTTCTTCTGTGATTAGCGGTAACTTCACCATCGAAGAGACCAAAGACCTTGCCAATACGCTGAAGAGTGGACGTATGCCCGCACCCGCACGCATCGTTCAAGAAGAAGTAGTTGGTCCTACACTGGGTGCACAATCCATCCAACAAGGTATCCAATCGTTTGCCATCGCCTTCGTGGTGCTCATGGCTTACATGATATTGATGTATGGCTTTACGCCAGGTATGATGGCTAACATGGCCCTCATCGTCAACCTATTCTTCACGTTAGGTATCCTTACGTCGTTCCAAGCCGCACTAACGTTATCGGGTATCGCAGGTATGGTGCTCTCGCTAGGTACTGCTGTCGATGCCAACGTGCTTATCTACGAACGCACTAAGGAAGAGCTTGCAGCGGGAAAAGGCCTTAAACAGGCTCTGAAAGAGGGTTATGGCAACGCATTCTCTGCCATCTTCGACTCGAACCTTACCTCTATCATCACGGGTATCATCCTCTATTCGTTCGGTACAGGTCCTATCCGCGGCTTCGCCACAACGCTTATCATCGGTATTGTTTGTTCGTTCTTCACCGCCGTGTTCCTCACACGTTTGGTTTACGAATATCAGCTGAACAAAGATCGTTGGATGAAACTCACCTTTACTACGGCCTTCTCGAAGAACTTCATGCAGAACGTGCGCTTCCCCTTCATGAGCGTTTATAAGAACACGTTCGTGCTTGTGGCCGTACTTTTGGCCGTATTCATCGGCAGTTTCGTAACTCGCGGACTGAGTCAAAGCATCGATTTCACTGGTGGACGCAACTACGTGGTTACGTTCGAGAAGCAAGTGCAACCCGAACAGGTGCGCACCATCTTGGCCAATGCCTTCCCTGGCTGCACCACTGGTGCCTTGGCCCTTGGTACCGACCACAAAACCATCCGTATTTCCACCAACTATAAGATAGAAAGCAACAGCCCCACGGTAGACGATGAGGCAGAAACCATACTGTATAACGCCTTGAAGAAGGCGGGACTTGTTTCGCAAAAGAACGTCGAGGCCTTTAAAAACCCCGACATTCGTCAAGGTGGATCCATCATCAGCAGTACCAAGGTTGGTCCTTCGGTGGCAAAAGACATCACCTACGGCGCCATCATCAGCGTGCTGTTGGCCATCTTCGCCATCTTCGTTTACATCCTTATACGTTTCCGCAACGTGGCCTTCTCTGTGGGTTCTACAGTGGCCTTGGCCATCGATACCACGTTCGTTATCGGTCTTTACTCCTTGTTGTGGGGCTTCATGCCTTTCTCTTTGGAAATCGACCAGACGTTTATCGGTGCCATCCTTACGGTTATCGGTTACTCCATTAACGACAAGGTGGTGGTGTTCGACCGTATCCGCGAGAACATGAAGTTGCATCCCAAACAAGATTTCCGTAGCCTATTCAACGACAGTATCAACCAAACGTTGGCTCGAACCATCAACACGTCGTTCTCAACGCTTATTGTGTTGCTCTGTATCTTGTTCTTGGGTGGCGAAAGCATCCAGAGTTTCGCCTTCGCCATGAGCCTTGGTGTTATCTTCGGAACACTCTCGTCTATCTTCATCGCTGCCCCCATCGCCTTCCTTACCTTGGGTAAAACCCACAAGGGACGCGCTTTGGAAGCTGCGACTGCATAACGACAACGCGACAACGCGTACAGAAACAAAGTGCCTCGCTCCTTTATATAATAAGGAGTGAGGCATTTTTTATAAACGATAATGTATGTCCGTTCGGGATAAAAGGTGTTTCGCAATAGCTCGCCTCTTGTTTTATGGCCTTACACCGACATACTTTCTACTGCCATGAACTTAACGTTCAAATAGTCCCCAAATAACTCCTACACTCTATCTTTTTATTCCTTGCCTTGCTATCACAATCTTGTACGCTTGTTACAGCTAAGATAGAACGTTGTTACATATCATCTGGAACATCGTTCCATGTCACATGGAACAGCATTCCACATCATCTAGAACAAACCCATAAGCGGTAAATGCCAACACTAGCGCATAACGTCCTGACGACCAAAGTTCTTCTTTCTGTCCTCATCCAACATTCATTTCTGCTCTAAAAGCAGGTGTTTATGGTCGTTCAAGACAAGCAACGCTGGTGTAAACATGAATAGTTAGTTGGGGATAATGCGCCAACTACCGCGTAGCGGTTGGGCTTTTGGTAAGGCAGGGAAACAAAAGTGAAGGGGTGAAAAGGTGAAAAGATGAGAAGAGCGGGGTGTAAAGCATCGGGCAGCAACTTGTAAGTGTCGTGCCATTCTAAATGGATGCGTGAGTTCGGGATAAACATGATAGGCCTGCCAGGGAAAACATATAACTCGCAACAACCCATATACGCTCAAGTGGCATTGAGTCATCTACCGCGTAGCGGTTGGTCCGTTGGTAGGGCAGCGTTGGGAGCGAGAGCGACCTACCCTGCCTAAGTGGTGCACCTAACCCCACAAGGCCGTAGGTCTTGGTCTTTTTCCAACAGCGAATTTGCATGAAGAAAAGGGATTGTTCATGAGCGAAACTTACCACATTTGACGGGCCAATAGTATCAAAAGGCAGACAAAATAATAGAGTGGTGCGAAAAACATTGCGCCCATTCTTCACCTAGAAACGCATTCAACGAAAACAGACCAAGACCTACGGCCTTGTTTTCGCCCTCCGTAGCTTAGGCAGGGTAGCTCGCTTTGGCTCCCAACCCTACCCTACCAACAGACTAACCGCTACGCGGTAGATAGTGAAACAGAGGTTTCTACGTCTAATCTTGCTTGGATTATACGATGCCTTATTCCTAGCTCGCACTTAAATTATGCGAGGGCAATTATATTTTATATCCGCCAAAAGAGAAAGCTTTTAGAAATTATTTACCATACAGAATAATTTTGTAACTTTGCCTTTGTAACGATGGCAATTGATGTTTTGTAAGCTGTGACACTTTAATACCATACGATTGCAGTAAATTTCATTAGCCACCATTTATGAGAACTTATAATAAGTTAAGCCACTGGCCACACCAGCTTACACGGCCAACACACCCTCATAAGCATGCTATGCACGCACCGTCTTCTCGTACACGCGCGCATATTATATAATAGGTATACGCCTACCCCACCACAAACAGCCATCTGTACCATTGGGGTATCGGTATCATAACCATTTGTAAACAATACGAGTTCAAAGTAAGAAGCAGTCGTTACGCCAACTACCGTGTAGCGGTTGATGGTATAAAGGTTGCTTCTTATCCCAAACTCGTAAGTTGTGGCACCATAAAACAAAAATGTATAACATCATATCAATATGCTATGGCTATCATATCAAAAGACGACAACCTTGCGTGGGGTGCTTATTTACTTATAGGATTTGTGGCCTTCTTTATCCTACCTGGCATCCTTATAATCATTCTGATGTATGACATTTCTGCCTACATAAAGTTACCCTTGTCGTTATTAACGACGGGCGTTACTTTATACGCCTTTAAAAGGTATCTGGGCCTGTATGTAGAGGATAGCGCGCGCCTATCGGTTCTTAGTAAAATGCACAAGATGTGTATTGGTTGGATCGTGTCTGTCCTGTATTTTTCGGCAATTGTGGCTTACTTGTATTTAACAGGCCACTATACGATTGTGGGCGTTAAGTTTAACTTAGACAGTCAATTGGGGTGGTTGGCTGTTTTCTTGTTGGTTGGCGTTGTCGAAGAAATTGTATGCCGAGGTCTTATTTTTCGCCTAATAAGCGACAAGTGGAACATTGTTGTTGGCCTGATAGTTTCCTCTCTACTCTTTGGATTTATGCACATCGTTAACCCAGGAGGAACGGTATGGTCTTCCTTGGCACTAGCCCTTAACTCGGGATGGCTAATGGCCATTGCCTACGCTTACCATCAAACGATATGGGTTCCAATAGGGATGCATTGGGCATGGAACTATATACAAGGTAACATATTTGGTTGCAGCGTGTCTGGGCAAGCAACAGGCCTCACCCCACTTATCACACCGTCAATATCTGGCCCCGACATATTAACAGGCGGAGAGTTTGGGCCAGAGGCATCGATAATAACCATTGTGATAGGAATAGCCATCTCAATCGTTTACACCATGCTGTATATTAAGAAAAAGAAGAGGATTGGCACAAGACCTGAAATCCTGTTTTGATCTCAGCCTTTATGCTAACCTGCGGTGGAACAAGCAAGAAACCGATATGCGCTTTGGCATTGGCTACCCCCCCCGATTTGATTACGTCTGGCAAACTGTTTGTTACCTTGATATAGGCTTTAATAATGCCTATGAGCAGCGTTTTCTCATTAACGGAGCAGTACAAAGGCGTTTGTACGGCGACTACAAGTTGCTTGTAGTGACACTACAAACAAGCGGTAGTGGCACTACAATTTGTTTGTAGCCACACTACAAAAGGCTTGTAGCGTGGCTACAAGGAATGTTGTAGGGTTCGAGAGGCTAGTTATAAAGATGTGTCTAGCCTGATAGGGGCTGGGCAATTACACATGTCGCCTGCCTATCTGATTAGTTCCACGCACCGCATTACCGCCCGTTTGCCCAACCCTTAAGCCTTAGCTCCCCCTCTACCTTCAAACCTGAACCGCTTGGGCGACTTGCCCGTGTGCTGCTTAAAATACTTGCCGAAGAACGATTGGTTGGGGAAACCCAGTGTCGCCACAATCTCCTTGATGCTTTGGTCGCTATAAAGCAACAGTTGGCGAGCATCGCTCATCACGATGTCGTTAATCCATTGCAGGGCCGTTTTACCCGTTTTCTCTTTCACAACCACCGATAGATAGCTGGGCGTAACGCAAAGCAGGTCGGCATAGAAAGCCACATCGCGATGCTTGCGGTAGTTGTTGTACACCTCTACGATGAAGTTTTGCGCCAGCTTATCGGTCACATTCCACGTGCCCACTTGCAAATGGTGGCTCACCATGTAGCAGTTTACAATTTCGTAGGTAAGCGTTCGGCACATCGACGACAACAATTCGGTTATCACCTGCGGGTTGGGCGAGTTGGCATAACTCTCGTTTTCGTGCGCCTCGCGCGCCATCAAGGTTTGCATTTGCGTAAGAATACGGTCGTATTGGCTCACGGAAAGCGACAGAAACGGGTGCTCACTGAAATACAATCCCGTGGTGATGTCCATCGTCTTGTTCACTATCGACATGATGAAATCGTAGTCCACGTAGAATATGATGCCGTGAAGGTCGTTGCTGAAATTATTGATATTGGCGTAGATGGCAGGGGGAATAAAAAGCGTGTCGCCCTTATTAATATGGTATGCGTTATTGTCGATGCTCACGCTGATGCTGCCTTGGGTACACAACACCAAAGCAAAAATGCGATGAATGGATATCAGTCGGCGCTCCATTTCGGTGTCAATGTCGGCCGCGTTAAAGCTTTGAAGCGTGAACGGAAGTTGCAATCGTTGTTCCATGTCTTTGTACATATTTATTGCAAATGTACTAACTTTTTGGCGTTAACTTGGCAAATACACCCCAAAATCTTTGTTAATATATAAAATAGAACATTTTTGAGCGTTTTTCAACCTTGTACGGGGTTAATTATATCCTTAATTTTGCATTGTCAAACATAATCAAGTCGTTTTTAGGGACATAATGGTCGTTTTCGACCAAAAAGTGTTTGGTAATCACCAAGTAAGTATATGGTAAAAGAAAGAAATATGACAAAAATCAATTTTTTGGTTGCATCGGCGCTCGTCGTGATGTTGAGCGGTTGCAACAGTAAGAAAGAAGAGCAAGCCGTTGCACCTATTAAGGTGAAAACGATGACCGTGCAGACTGGCAGCGTTGACGGAAGCCGCACCTACGTGGGCGTTATTCAAGAGAGCTATGGCTCTACTTTGAGTTTCGCCACACTGGGAACAGTGTCGCAGGTGTTGGCCGACGAAGGTCAGGCAGTGCGTAAAGGCCAGCTATTAGCAGTAATTGACAAAACCTCGGCACAAAGTGCGCACGACATGGCGATGAGTACCCTATCGCAAGCACGCGATGCCTTTAAGCGTCTGGAACAACTATATAAGAAAGGTAGTTTGCCCGAAATACGCTTTGTTGACGTGCAAACGAAGTTGGCCGAGGCCGAAGCAGCCGAGCGTATTGCCCGCAAGACGCTGCAAAACTGTGAACTGCGTGCTCCCTTCGACGGGTTTATCTCGCAGCGAATGGTAGACACAGGCAACAATATGGCACCTGGATTGGGATGCTTTAAGTTGGTAAAGCTTGACCGAGTGGAGATGAAAATCGCCGTACCCGAAAACGAAATTTCGGGCATTAGCAAAGGCCAGTCGGTGCCCTTCACGGTGTCGGCCCTAGGCGGAAAGGCTTTTGTGGGCAAGGTTACCGAGAAAGGCATACAAGCCAACTTGCTAAGTCATACGTATGATGTTATCGTTAGTCTTCCCAACGCAGGCCATCAGCTGCTTCCGGGCATGGTTTGCAGCGCACAATTGGCCAGTAAGGGTGGCGTGCAAGGTATCGTTGTGCCACAAGAAGCCGTGCTGATAGACGGGGCCAAACCATACGTTTGGGTGGTGGAAGACGGTACGGCACATCGCCGAGACATCACGCAGGGAGGCGTATGCCAAAGTGGCGTGGTGGTTAACGCCGGACTATCGCAAGGCGATAAGGTTATCATAAACGGACAAAACAAAGTGAGCGAAGGAGTGAAAGTGATTTAAATAGTAGTAAGGAGTAAGGGAATAAGGAGTAAGTTCGAAGTGTAAAGAGCGGGTTAAGCCATGTTCTTGGCCTTAGTAAGCTAGTTGTAGACTAGCCAAACTAGATTAACTATTACCGCTAGACTAACAAGTTTGAAAGACAACCATCCTTATTTTCCCGCTTTTCACCTTTAATAGGCCTCACATAACATTGGCACATTATGTCTAAACGCAAAAGAAATATCATAGAAAGTGTGATGCACTACAACAGCATCATGCTCTTGTTGATGGTGGTGCTCATCGGTTTCGGTGTGTTCGCACTCATCAACATGCCCAAAAACGAATTTCCTTCTTTCACCATCCGCCAAGGCGTGGTGGCCGCCGTTTATCCTGGCGCCACCTCTGCCGAGGTGGAAGAGCAGGTGACGAAGCCCTTAGAGACATTCCTTTGGAGCTTTAAGGAGATAAAGAAGGATAAGACGCGCTCACAAACAAAAGACGGAATAGCCTACATCTTCGTTGAACTGAACGACGACGTAACTAACAAAGACGAGTTTTGGAGCAAGTTCAAGATTAAGCTGCAACAGTTTAAGGTGTCGTTGCCGCAAGGCGTTCTGGCCCTAATAGCCAACGACGACTTTGGCGACACATCGGCCATGCTCATCACATTGGAGAGTAAAACCAAGACTTATCGCGAGTTGCACGAGTATATGAACACGCTGAAAGACCGCCTGCGTACTATTCCCGAACTGGCTAACCTACGTGTTAGCGGCGAGCAGGGCGAAGAAATTGGCGTGTATGTAGACCGTGACAAGCTGTCGGATTACGGCATCAACTCGGCCACACTCTTGGCTAACCTCTCCGCACAAGGCATGACGCTGGTGAGCGGAAAGGTTGATGACGGACAAACGACACGTCCCATACACCTTCGTTCACAAATGAACACCGAGAACGATGTGGCCAACCGCATCGTGTACAGCGACCCGCGCGGCAACGTTATCCGTCTGCGCGACATCGCCACCATCAAGCGCGAGTACCCCCAAGCCAACAAATACGTTAAAAACAACGGGCAAAAGTGCCTCGTGCTCTCGGTAGAGATGAACGAGGGAAGCAACATCGTGCAATTTGGAGATAAGGTAAAGGACATCTTGGGTCAGTTCCAAGAAGCGTTGCCACAAGACGTGAGCATCTATACCATCACCGATCAGAGCGAGGTTGTTAACTCCTCGGTTGTCGATTTCCTCAAAGAATTGCTCATTGCCATTGCCTCGGTGGTGGTGGTTATCATGCTTTTGCTGCCCATGCGCGTGGCAAGCGTGGCCGCTAGCACCATCCCTATCACCATATTTATAACCCTCGGACTGTTCTACGCTTTCGGAATAGAGCTTAACACCGTAACTCTTGCCGCGCTCATAGTGGCCTTGGGTATGATTGTAGACAACTCCATCGTTATCATCGACTCGTATGTGGAGAAGATAGACGAAGGTATGAGCCGCTGGCATGCCGCCACCTACTCAGCCAAAGAGTTCTTCTCGTCTATCTTCAGCGCCACATTGGCCATCTCCATCACCTTCTTCCCCTTGTTGCTCACAATGAAAGGCATCATGAAAGACTTCGTGAAGTGGTTCCCCTTAGGCATCAGTGTGGTGCTGGGCGCATCGCTTTTGGTGGCCGTGCTGGTGGTGCCTTGGATGCAATTCACCTTTATACGTAAGGGTTTGAAGAAAGAAAACAAGGGCGAGGGCAAACAGCGGCGCACCTTTCTCGACATCATGCAGGGTTATTACGATCGTCTAATCGAGCGTTGTTTCGCCCATCCGTTCATCACTTTGGGTGTTGGTGCGCTCTCGGTGGTGCTTGGTGCCACGCTCTTTGCGAAGATGCCGCAGAAGCTTTTGCCACGTGCCGAACGCAACCAGTTTGCCGTAGAGATTTACCTGCCACAGGGAACGAGCATCGAACGCACGGCTGCCGTGGCCGACAGTCTGCGCAACATGATGCAAGCCGACAAGCGCATACGCAACATTTCCACCTTCTACGGCATGTCGTCGCCCCGCTTCCAAAATACATACGCACCCCAACTGGGTGGCACCAACTATGCTCAGTTTATCGTAAACACCGACAACGACGCTGCCACCGTGGCACTCGTAGACAGCTTCACCACGCGATATACCGACCATTTTGCCGAAGCACAGGTGCGCATCAAGCAGCTTGATTATAGCGATGCCAGTTCGCCCGTAGAGATAAGGTTCAGTGGCGACGACCTCAACACCATCCGTCAGGCAGTAGACAGCGCCACGCGTCGCATGCGTGCCATGCCCGAATTGCTGTTGGTTCGCAACAATTTCGACGGCACTACCTCGGGTCTCGACGTGCAGATTGACGATTATGAGGCATCGCGATTGGGTATGAGCAAGAGTCTTTTGGCCTTAAACTTGGCCACGCGCTTTGGCGATGGCGTTCCACTCACCACGGTTTGGGAGGGCGACTACCCTGTAAAGGTTACGCTAAAAGACAGTCATGCGGGTCATCAAACACCTGAAGACCTCGAAAACGCTACTGTTAGCGGACTTCTCCCCGGTGTAAACGTGCCGCTAAGACAGGTGGCCAAGGTGACGCCCGACTGGACATACACTTCCATTCACCATCGCAACGGTGTTCGTTCGATGTCGGTTATGGCCGATACCAAACGCGGACTGAACCTCAACGACGTAACGGATAAGGTGATAGAAGAGGTGAATAAGATTGAACTTCCACAAGGAGTGACCATGACTATTGGAGGTCAAAGGGAGAAAGACCTAGAAACCGAGCCACAGATATATAGCGGTTTGGCCATCTCTGTGATGATTATCTTCGCCATCTTGCTATTCCATTTCAAAGACATTCGTATGTCGTTGGTCATCATGGTATCGTTATTGTTCTCGCTGTTGGGTGCTGCCACGGGCGTGCTCATCATGGGACAAGAGGTGGGTATTACTGGCATACTGGGCATTATCTCGCTGATGGGTATCATCGTGCGTAACGGTATCATCATGATAGACTATGCCGAAGAGCTCCGCGTGCATCATCGCCTATCGGCAAAGCGTGCTGCCCTGCAAGCTGCCCAACGTCGTATGCGCCCTATCTTCCTTACAAGTGCGGCCGCATCAATGGGCGTTATCCCCATGGTTATTGCCAATACGCCGCTGTGGGGTCCTATGGGCGTGGTGGTTTGTTTCGGTACAATCATCTCGCTACTCTTCATCGTCACCATGATACCTATCGGTTATTGGATGATTTTCAGGTGGGAAGACAGAAAGAGAACGCTAAAGATGGAAGCCACTTCTAGGAGTTAGGGAGTTATGGAGTTAAGGAGTTAAGTCATTAGCTTAGTCGTTATGCTTACGGATTAACTCCTTAACACCATCATTTCCTAAACTCCACTGCATACGGTTTAGCTTCTTAGCCCCATAACTTCTTAAACTCCACAGCATACGGCTTAACTCCTTAACTCCATAACTTCTTAACTCCTCATAAACTCATGAACTCAAAAACTCATGAACTTAAATAAAAAACTCATGAACTTAAAAAGATTTTTCCTGCTCTTAATTCCCTGTTTGACAATGGGATTACACGCGCAGACAACATATTCCCTAGACCAATGCAAGGCGTTGGCTAAGGAAAACAACGTGAAACTGAAACGGGCACGACTGGAAATAACCGCTGCCAAGGAACAACAAAAAGAGGCGCGAGCCAAATATTTGCCAATGGTTACGGCCAACGCAACCTATTTTCACTCGCCCGATTACCTCGTGCAAGAAGAGTTTTCACTCTCCGCTGCCGACCAACAAAAGCTAGCTGCCATCGTAAAGGGTGCTGGATTGAACCCCGCCATACTGGCTGCGCTGCCCACCAGCTACACTTTGCAGGCCATTAAGCATGGTACGTTGGCGTCGCTCGTGGCTATGCAACCCGTATTTGTTGGTGGGCGCATCATCAATGCCAATAAGCTAGCCACCGTGCAAACGCAGGTGAAGGAGCTGATGCTTGAACAAAGCGCTGACGAAGTGGCACAAACCACCGAGGTTTATTACAACCAATTGTTGGCGCTCTACGAACAAGAAAAGACACTGGACGCAGCCGACAAGCAGCTGGAAAACATCCTTAACGATGCCAACAACGCCTACGAAGCGGGCGTGGCTAACAAAAACGATGTGCTGAGCGTAAAGTTGAAGCAAAACGAGATGGCCGTTAACCGCCTGAAACTTAACAACGGAATCTCGCTGTGCAAAATGGTACTGGCGCAATATATCGGCAAACAGGGTGAAGACATCGACATCGACCGAACCCTTACCACCGAGTTGCCTGACCCACGACAGCTCTCCGTAAACCACACAACGGCTTTGGAACAGCGCACCGAAATGCGTTTGCTCGACAAGAAGGTAGAGGCCAACCACCTGCTAACGCGTGTAAAGCGGGGCGAACTGATGCCCACACTGGCCGTTGGCGTTGCTGGCATGTATCACGACCTCACCAACAAAGGGCGCACCAACGTGGTGGGATTGGCTACTCTCAGTGTGCCCATCAGCAACTGGTGGGGTAATCGCGGACTGAAACGTCAGAAAATAGCCGAGCAGATAGCCGTAGAAGAGAAGGAAGACAGCAGGCAACTGCTGCTCATACAAATGCAAAGCGCATACGACAATTTGGAAACGGCCTACAAACAGATACAACTGGCCAAGCTAAGCATTGAGCAAGCTTCCGAGAATCTACGCCTGAACCAAGACTTTTACGAGGCTGGCACGGGTACGATGAGTAATCTACTCGATGCCCAAACGCAAGACCAAAAGGCACGCAACCAATACAGCGAAGCCGTTGTGGCCTATCTCAACGCCCGCACCGCCTATCTTAAAGCCACGGCTAGATAGGCATGGCGCAAGCCATTAAATGGTTATGCGCCATCGTGTTGGCCATTTCACGCCCTGCATAAACCTCCTTTCGTATATTTGACCTTACATGCAAAAGTCCCGAACAGGTTCTTCCTGTTCGGGACTTGTTGTGTATCAACCCCCATCTGGTTCGTTGTCTCCATTTCCCTTCATGTCTTTTTCATATTCAGCTAATTCGGGATTAAGCACCATATACTTTGAACCAGGCCAGATACAACAGACATCTATGATGCCAACTAACGCGTACATGGGCTATTATGATTTGTTTCTTATCCCAAACTAACCCAAAAATAGCGATGTCTCCCTACTCTTTCACCAATTCGATAATTCGACTGTCGAGTTGATTTCCACCTAAAACCTTGAGGCCAACCTTATGCAGATAGTCGCCTGTAAAGGTTTGGTTGTGGAAGGGTAGCCTGCTTTCATGCCCTGGCATCAGGCAAATCTCGCGCACACGATAAGTGGCGGTGGGGTCTAACCCTTGCAAATGGGTGTTGATGATGGTTTCGCCGTACCGCGGATGCAGGTCGTAGGCGAAGAGCAAGGCATGCGTTTGGTGGTCGTTAACACGCATCAGGGCGCAATGATTGGTTTCGTAGGGCGACACCAAACGATAGAGATTGGGAGAGAAAATAACGGGTTTAAGTCGGTTATACTCTTTGATGGCGGCTTGGCAATAGGTCAAATCGTCGGCCGAAAGGTGCTTGAGGTCGAGGTCGAAACCCAACTTGCAAGAGAAGTCGACATCTAAACGGAACTTCACCGATGCCTTCTTGTTCCAGTCGGTTACGTGCGAGCACAAGGCCTTTGCAGGCATAAAGTGCGAGAAAGCCCACTGGATGTAGATGCGTTCAACAGGGTCGGTATTGTCTGAACACCAAAACTCGGTGAAATACTTTAACGCTTCGAAATCACAACGGCCACCTCCGCCCGAACACAACATCATGTATAGCTTGGGATACTTGGCCTGCACGCGGTTGAGAACGGCATAAAGTCCGCGCACATAGTCAACGTATAGGTTGCCTTGTCGCGCTTTTAGATGGGGCGAAAAGATGTTGGTTATCGGACTGTTGCAATCCCATTTCATGAACTTAATGTTGGGATTTTCCTTCATTAGCCCGTCTATCACACCGAAAACAAAGTCTTGCACCTCAGGGTTTGTTAGGTCTAGCACCAGCTGATGGCGAAAAAGGTAGGGCTCGCGGTCGGGCAAACGCAATATCCAATGTGGCTTTTTGCGTGCCAGTTCGCTTTCGGGGTTCACCATTTCGGGCTCAATCCAGATGCCAAAGTCCACTCCTTGTTCGTTGGCCCCTTTCACCAAGGCGGGTATTCCACCAGGAAGTTTGGCACGATTAGCCTGCCAGTCGCCCAGCCCAGCCTTATCATTGTTGCGCGGATAGCGGTTGCCAAACCAGCCATCGTCTAGCAAAAAGAGGTCTACACCTAGGTTTTTGGCCTGTCCAAAGAGGTTGTTCAGCTTCTGTTCGTCGAAGTCGAAGTAAGTGTTTTCCCAGTTATTGAGCAGTGTCATGCGGTCTTCTTGCGCCATGTATAGCCTGTGATTTAAGGCCCAACGCTGAAAATTTCGGCTGCCCTGCCCTGTTCCTTGGGTGCTTAGGGTGAAGATAAATTCGGGCGTTTTAAAGGTTTTGCCGCGCTCGAGCATGTAGGTCGAGGCGTCGGGATTGATGCCAGCCAACACCCGCAGTTGGTTGTCGTGGTCTACTTCGAAGGTAAAACGGAAGTTGCCCGTCCATCCGATGGTGCCCATGAGCACCTTGCCATGGTTTTCGGAAACAGGCGAACCGAGCCCAACTTCGAAGAAAGGAAAGGCCAACATGGCGGCTCGCGTGCCCAAACGGGTGTCTATCGTCTTGCGCCCGAAGTTGAGTTGGGTTTGGCTCATCTGCATTTCGCGCGCCCAATCGCCACTAAACTCGGTTAGATAATACGTGGGTTCTTCGAAATAGAGCATGCCTGATGCATATCGCCCGAGGCTTATTGGCTTGGCCTCGCCATGACTAATCTCCGCCCATTGGCAAATAACGTCTTCCTTGGTGTATGCCAAATAGTGCAGGTTTACACTTATCGGATACTTCTCATCGCGCAGTTTCACAATGGTTTCGGTTATCCCATTGCGCGCAGTTTGCGTGTGCGACACGTATTTAAGCACCGAAGTGGGGTTGCCGTTGTTGTGGGTTAGTTGCAGCGCGGGTTCGAAATAGTCTTCCGTTCCCATAACAGGATATACCTCGTTGCCTGCTGGCATGGGCCAAGTTTGGTTGGCCTGTGGCATAAAAAGCAGGGAGAGGGGTGTGCCCTCGCTGAGTCTTTCGCCCAGATAAGCTTGGTAAATCCGCCCGTTAGACTTCACTCCCAGCACCAGTTGCACGTTATCGGTGTGTATCGAAATCATGTTCTTGGCATTGGCAGCCATGCCTACGAGCATCGATATGCCCACTACGAGGAGTTTAGATATTTTCATTCGTTGATACATTAAGTTTATTTGTTCTTGAGTTTTTGAGCTTCTAAGTTTCTTGTTTGAGCGACATGGCTTATAAACTGATAATCTCATGAACCCAAAGGTTCATTGTTAGTTATGGCGATATGCGGTAAGTCTTTGCTTCGGTATTTTGCCAACTGCCCACCTTAGCCCAAACACGGGTCTGCCTGTCTTTACTTTTTTCAAGGCAGAACCTTTCTACAAAGGTAGGTTTTGTTTGTGATAGGGCATGTCATGTTTTGTACATTTTATCACCAACGGTAAAAAACAAAACGTTTCTGACGAACATTTCTGACTATTCAAACAAACGACCTAAGACGTGTTAGAATAAAAAAAGAGGCTCTTTCACGAAGAAAGAGCCTCCTTTAATGTTGTCCCAGATGGACTCGAACCACCGCTGACAGAACCAAAAACTGTAGTGCTACCATTACACCATAGGACATTAACGGGTGCAAAGGTACTTGTTTTCGGGGATGCGACCAAATTTTAGCCCAACTTTTTTATGTTTTCTAGGCAAAAAGATATAAGTACGCGGGTTGTGAACGCAGTATAATCACTTGATTATATTGTTAGTTAAGCAGGCCAAAAGGCATATTGACAATTCTCAAACAGCAAGGCCTTGTGACTTGGAAGATAGCTGATAAACTTGCGAAAAGGTGAAAATGTCAACTCAAGAACTTATCCATAACACAAAAACACACACATCCAAAGGTGGCCACTGCTACATGATAGTTAGCACATCTAGTTTCTCTTATCCCAAATTCTCGTAACGTTTAATACCTGCTTGGCATTATCTAGGCGGTTCATTATACAGTCTATCATCGCCAACAACTCACCTTTCCGCCCTCCAAACACCACCTTTCACGCCTCACCCGATAAGCCCTTGTAGTGAGCTTTTTCAACTCTCGCTTTGTTACAGCTAAGTTGGACTCCTGTTCCAGCTAAGTTGGAACAGGGTTCCAGTTCAACTGGAACAGCATTCCAGATAAGCTGGAACAGCCGTCCAAAACATGTTTAACACGACGGTTAATGTAATCATGCATCATCAGGGCTTAACAAGCGCATTTTCGGAACTATGAAAATGCGAACGAGGGAGAGGTTAATTGGCGCGTTCGGAATAAGATAACATGCCCCTTGAACAAGACAGGGCAAGTAAACGAATGACTATCTCGCCAACTAGTGCTACGCGCCAGTTGGCATAACGATTGTGTTTTATCCCGAACTCGCGCATGGATTTTTATTTCATGACAAACACTTTTCACGCTTATTTTTATTGTGCGACGAATTGTTTTAACATCTTAAAGGCAAATGTAAATCAAATTTATGTTCCAAATCGCTAATTTATTGTTACCTTTGCGTTGTAAATAAAGGTCTTACTCAGCCCCCTTCTGCCTAAAAGAGAGGGAACGAGAGAGGCCTCAACACAACCCTTTTCGAAGGGAAGAGAGGAGCAATATGCCTTGTGCGACTATGTGTTTTTAGGCATATAGAATCTTGATAATAGGGTGCAGAGCGGCAAAAGCATTGTCAGCTTTTCAACTCGTCATCATGCTAACTTGACAACCAACCCTGCAAACTCGTCAAATTGTCTTCGCATTAACTTGCCGACCAACCTTGTTAATTCGTCGACTTACCCAATCGCCAACCAACATTCCTTCGTTAAAATACGTTTATTTAGAAATGTCGACCTATAATATTATCGTCGTTTTACGTCTTATTCATTAAACGGGCAAGCGCAGCATGCGCCCCACACGCCACCTATGAACGAACTCTATCATGAACTGGTGCTTATCTCGCAAGGAAGCCAAGTGGCCTTCAACGGGTTCATCAGCCGTTTCTCTAACACCCTCTATTGCCATGCCTACGGCATTCTAGGATGTAGGGAGATGGCCGAAGAGGTGGTGAGCGATGCATTTTTAGAGGCGTGGCGCATGCGCAAGAAGCTTACGCAGCTGCAAAACGTGCGCGCATGGCTAACACGCATTGTGTATAACAAGAGCGTTGACTACCTGCGACGTGAGCGCAACCGCGTGAAACAGATTAGCGTTGAGCACTTCGGCATGGGCGATTTCGCCTTCCCCGACATGCAAACGCCCGCCGACACGCTTATCTCGGCCGAAGAACTGGCTAGCATCAATGCTGCCATCGACACCTTACCACCCAAGTGCAAGTATGTTTTCTTCTTGGCTAAGGTAGAAAAGATGCCCTATCAAGACATCGCCAACATGCTGGGCATTGCCCTCGCCACGGTGAACTATCATGTGGGGCTGGCCGTACAGACGCTTAGGCAGATGCTCAGGGGCTGTGCCAAGCGGTCTGTAAGCAATGCAAAAAACGAATAAGACACAAACGCCCATGAACAGGGATATATACGACATGCGGTTCGATGGTTCGGAAGAAGACTTGATATTGCAAGACTTCATCACACGAGCAGAACCCGCCAACGCCGTAAATGAACGCCTTATGGCGCGCATCTACGAGAAGATACAGGCCGACAAGGCGCAAAAGCGTCGCAGATGGTGGCGTGTGGCGGCTGCCGTTGCTGTGCCTTTGGTGGCGTGTAGCTTGTGGTTGGGACTGAATATGCAACATGGTCAACAAGCGACCAAACAGCAAGCGGAACGCCCCAAGCAAGTCGTTGCCAGCGTGATGCAAGAATTGGCGGTGCCCACGGGTCATACATTGACATTCACCTTGCCCGACGGCACCCGCATGACGGCCAACTCGCGCACCCGCATTCGCTATCCGAAACCCTTCCGCGCACGTACGCGCGATATATATATAATAGGTGAAGCCTACTTTGAAGTGGCGCACGAGGCTCGACGTCCCTTTGTGGTGCATGCCCAAGGGTTTGACGTGAAGGTGCTAGGAACCCACTTCTGCGTTAACAGTTATGCTGCGGATAAGGCCAACGTGGTGTTGGCCGAGGGACGTGTAGAGGTAAACACCGCCACAAACGATAAGGTGAACATGTTGCCCAACGAACGGTTGAACATCGCCCAAGGGCAGTTTGCATCGAAAACAAAGGTAGACGCAACGGCATACGTAGACCGCTTGAAAGGCGTTTTGCCCATGCGTGGCATGCGCTTGGCCGATGTGGCCGAATATTTAGAGAACTATTACGGTGTACGTTTTAAGGTGCAAGACAGCCTGCGCAACGAGCAGCTATACGGCAAGTTGGTTACGGCCGCACCCTTAGCCGATGTTTTAACAAGCCTCTGCAACATATCGAGGGCAGAAGCTACGGTGAAAAACGGCGTGGTAACGATCGTACGCAGATAAATTTGTTTTAGGAATTCAAGGAGTTATGTAGTTAAGGAGTTAGGCCAATAGCTTTAAATGTCAAAAGGAAACTATTCATGTGACTAAGATGTTAAGTTAAAGGCCTTTGAACAGAACTGTAAGTTATACTGAGAAAGCCGTAAACTGGCAAGCCTGTAATCTTCTTAATGGCCTGCAAAGCCATTAGCTTAACTCCTTAACAACATAACTCCTTAACTCCTAGAACAACAACTCACAAGAAATGGAGCATTATGCTCCACAGACCCGCACTTGGCTGGCAATGGCGTGAACGCTGGCCTCTGTGCGGGTCGCTTTTTTATTTATGGGGTGATGAAAGTGGCAAAGAAACGCCCTTAAAATACGGATAGGGACACCCGTTTACCTAGTCCTGCAAAGATACGGAACAGCGTAGACAGTTGCACATCTGCATGGCCATTCTCAATTCGTGAGATATAGCTCTTTTTCGTACCAATCTTTGCTGCCAACTGTGCCTGTGTAAGCCCTGATTTTTTACGTTCTTCTTTCAGGCGCTCACCAAGAATGAAAGCATCTACACCTGTTTCAAAAGCAGTTCGTTCTACTGTTCCTTCTGCTCCAAAATCTTCTGCAATAAACTCTTCAATGGGCGTAAGTTGCACCTTTTCTTTCTTTTCCTTGTTCATTTTTATAATCCTCCCCTTGTTTTATAATAATCATTCATTATCCGTTTAGCGCGTTCTATCTCTTGTTGCGGTGTCTTTTGCGTTTTCTTTTGAAAGGCATTGAAAAGAATAACAAGGTTTCCCTTATCCATACAACAAAATATTCGATATATATTCCCATTCTCTTCTACGCGAATTTCAAACAATCCAGGCACTCCTTCAATACTTTTCAAGAAGGTTTTAGGTATAACCTGCAATGTCATGATGTACAAAAACACCTGATATATCTTATTCAAAGCTGTTTTAGGCAGCTTTTTCTTAAAGTCTTTGAAATAATCTCCAAAGGCGACAATCTGTCTGACATACTTTCTTTTAGACATCATTATAACTTTACGACAAAGGTAACGAATAAGTGAACCATAACCAAATAAATTGTCTTTAAAATTACAACAATGCAATAATGAGCCAAAGAACACCCCCTTTCTTTCACTTTTTTCCCATTATTACCTATACATTTTCCCTTTCCTTACGACATAATTATAGGAGCACACCTTATATATAAGGTGGTGTTCGCCTAAACTTTCTATTTAAAGGACTTATAAAAACGACATTAATACAACACCCCATGAGAGAAAACGTTTACTTACAGACCTGGCGTTGGCGCAGCGTCCGACGCTACGTTTCGGCCCTCTTACTGCTCGTTCCCACAGTATGTATGGGTTCAACCACGCCTGCACTGGCGACAACACTGCATGAACAACACACCGCCAACACTGCTAGCAACAGCATGTCTACGGTTAAAAACGTGCTCAACTACATCGAAAGAAACAGCAACTACGTGTTCGTTTACAATGCAGAGGTGCAAAAGATGATGCCCAACAAGGTGAGAGTGAACCTTGACGGACGATCAGCACTGCAAATTCTAGACGACTTGTGCACCGCCACAGGACTGGCCTATAAGGCGCAAGGCAACCAAATTAGCTTGGCGCAAGCAAAAAACGGACTGTCCGGCCAACCCGACAAGGGACAGAAACGCCGGATAAAAGGAAACGTGAGCGATGCAAAGGGCGAGCCTATCGTGGGTGCAACCATTAGTGAAAAAGGTGGAACAGGAGGGACTATTACCGACATCAACGGCGACTTTTCCCTCGATCTTTCTTCTGGAAGCCTCATCACCGTATCGTATGTGGGGTTTAAACCACAGACGGTAAAGGCTACCGACGGCCTGCACGTAACGTTAGACGAGCAAACCAGAGGACTTGACGAAGTTGTGGTGATAGGGTATGGCACAAAAAAGAAGGCTAACCTCATCGGCGCAGTAAGTACCGTGGGGGCAGAAGAACTGAAAGACCGCCCCGTTAGCAACCTGGGGCAGATGCTACAAGGGCAAGTGCCCAACCTAAACATCAGCTTCGGCACAGGCACGCCTGGTGAAGCGGCCACATTAAACATACGCGGAAAGACCTCAATCACCAACTCTGGTTCGCCATTAGTGCTTATCGACGGTGTAGAAGGCAGCATCGACCGCATCAATCCCAACGATATCGAGAGCGTTTCGGTGCTTAAAGATGCCGCCTCGGCAGCCATCTACGGTGCGCGTGCAGGCTTCGGCGTGGTGCTTATCACCACCAAAAGCAACAAAGACGGGCAAGCGCACATCAGCTATAACGGTCGTTTCAGCGTCTCGGCACCAACAACAAAGACCAAATTCATGACCACAGGTTACGACGTAGCACGATTGGTAGACGAGTTTAACACAGCTACAGCGGGCAGTGGATACTCTGGATTGGACGCCGATGACTACAAAATGTTGGAAGAACGCCGATACGACGTGACAGAAAATCCTGCAAGACCATGGGTTGTTGTCGACCCACAGGATGGCCGCTACCATTATTATGGCAACTTCGATTGGTTCAATTACATCTTCGACTTTTCGCAACCCACGTGGAATCACAACCTCAACGTAAGTGGCGGAACAGATAAGATGAACTATATGATTAGCGGTGGCATGAACGATCACGACGGATTGTATGCCCTTAACACAGACAAATACTCCACGCGTACGCTTATGGCCAAGTTCAATGCCGAAGTTACGCCATGGCTGAGGGTGTTCAGCACCGCCTCGCTTTTCAAATCCAAGTACAAACAACCAGGCTACGACTATGAAGATGGCGGCAATGTGGGCAACCTAACCTTCCATGCCATGCCATGGGTAGTACCTGTTAACCCCGACGGAACAAATGTCTACCTCCTTCCTAAGAGCAAAGACAAACCCGCAGACGGCTTTGCTGCGATGCTACGAACAGGCAATGGCTTTACGCAAGTTGGCAAAACCGAACAAACTTACGCCATTGGCGCTGTGCTCAAAGTAATGGAAGGCCTAGAGATAACGGGTAAGTTTACCTATCGTAACTATGCGAAAGAAAAGCTAGCACGTTCTGCCAGCTTCCAATATGCCATACGCCCTAACGAGGTGTTGACCGCCAATGGATGGCCATTTAACAACAGGTTGAAAGACGGACGCGACACTTACGAGAACTACGTGTACGACCTTTACGCCAACTTTCACCGTACATTTGCCGACGTTCACAACGTGAGTGCAGTGGTGGGAACAAACTACGAAACAGGACATTATAAGTTTGTGGAACCCTCGGGGCGCGATCTCACATCCGAAGTTCTGAACGACCTATCGCTCTCAACTGGCGAAAAGTCGGTTAAGTCTTCGCAAAACGAGTTTGCATTGATGGGCTACTTCGCCCGTCTTAGCTACGATTATAACGGACGTTATCTTGTTGAAGCCAACATGCGTTACGACGGAACATCGCGTTTTCCACGTAACCATCGCTGGGGTTTCTTCCCTTCTTTGGCCTTGGGATGGCGTATTAGCGAAGAAGCTTTCTTTGCTCCTGTTCGCCCTGTGGTTAGCAACTTGAAGCTACGCGCATCGCTTGGCTCGCTCGGAAACCAAATAACCGACAACGCCAAAAAGTTCAACAAGAACACGTTCTATCCTTACATGCGCCTGATAACATTGGCCAACACCACAACGCTCAACTATATCTTCGACAATGCACAGGCTACTTACGCTTCGTTAGGCGATCCAACATCGGGCTCGTTAACGTGGGAGACCATCGTTACGCAAAACGTTGGACTCGACGTTGGGCTTTTTAACAACCGCCTTTCACTTGCACTCGACGTTTATAGCCGTACAACCAAAGACATGTTGGCCGCTTCGAGAGCCCTACCTGCCGTATATGGCTACGCCGCACCATTAGAAAACAATGGCGAACTACGTACCAATGGCTTCGAACTAGTGGTAGGATGGAACGATAAGTTTAACCTTGCAGGCAAGCCTTTCTATTATGGCGTGAACCTGACATTGGCCGACAGCAAGACGAAAATAACCAAATTCAAGGGCAACGAGTCGAAAGTGCTTGGCCAAGACTACGAAGGAATGGAATGGGGAGAGATATGGGGATATCGCATTAAGGGCATTTACCAAAGCGATCAAGAAGCTATCGACCGTGGCGTAGACCAATCTTTCCTTGGCACGAGGTTCACAGACAAAGCCGGCGACTTAATTTTCGACGACGTTGACGATAGCAAGAAGATAGACCAAGGTAAGGGAACGCTTGACGATCACGGAGACTTGGTACGCATAGGCAATTCAACTCCGCGCTATCACTATGGCTTCACGGTTAACCTAGCATGGATGGGCTTCGACTTTTCGATGTTCTGGCAAGGTATTGGCAAGCAAAACGTCTACCCTGGTGGCAACAACATGATGTTCTGGGGACCGTATGCACGCGCTTATAGTTCATTTATTCCCGAGGATTTTCCTGCTAAGGCATGGTCGGAAAACAATCGCGACGCATATTTCCCACGTCCCGTTGCCGATCTTGCACGCAACTTCGCCATGAGCAAACCTAACGACAGGTACTTGCAAGACCTTGCTTACTGTCGGTTGAAGAACCTAACCTTTGGCTATACGTTGCCAAAATCGCTCACCAAGAAAGCCTACTTGGAGAAGGTTCGCCTATATTTCAGCGGCGAAAACATCTTCATCGCCAGCAAATTAAAGAGCGATTATCTGGACCCCGAACAAATGATGCACGACTCAAACGGGCGTGTTTACCCCTTCTCGAAGACTTTCTCCTTCGGACTTGACGTTTCATTCTAAGCGCAAACAATCATGAAAAAGATATTATTAGCACAGTGCCTGGCCACAGCCGCATTGCTTACAAGCTGCAACTTAGACCTAGAACCACTAGACAAGCTCGCAGATCAGAATTATTACAACAACCGCAAGGAGCTCGAAGTGTTTACCAACGGCTTCTATGCCGACTTCCCTACGGCCGAAAACCTATACTCGGAAACGGCCGACATCATCGTACCAACTACCCTGATACCCGAAGTATTGGGCACAAGAGCCGTGCCGCAGAGCGGTGGCGGATGGAGTTGGGGACAATTGGCCAACATCAACAGCTTCCTGAAAGACTGCTCGCGGTGCAGCGACGAGGCTGCTCGCAAAGAGTACGAGGGCGTTGCAAGGTTCTTCAGAGCTTACTTCTATTATAATAAGGTAAAGCGATTTGGCGAAGTGCCATGGTTTAACGAAGCGCTATCGTCTACCGACGACCGCCTATATTCACCCCGCACGCCACGCGACGAACTGATGAACCATATCATCTCCGACCTAGATTACGCCATCGACAACCTGCCGACGGCAAAAAATCTCTATCGCGTTACAAAGTGGGCAGCATTGGCGTTGAAGTCTAGAGTTTGTCTTTACGAAGGCACTTGGCGCAAATATCATGGCATATCTGGCCACGAAAGCTATCTCACCGCTGCTGCAACGGCCGCCGAAAACTTCATCGACAACAGCCAATACACCATCTATTCGGCTGGAGATCAGCCCTATCGCGACCTCTTTGCCGCTGATAAAGCCAAGGCTGAAGAGGTTGTTCTTGCCCGCAACTACTTCGCCGGACTAAGCATTGTGCATTCAGCCAACCTGTATTTCCTCGGTGGCGGCTCTGCTCCTGGCCTCAATAAGAAAGTGGTTGATAGCTATCTGCTGAAAGACGGGTCGCGTTTTACCGACCAAACAGACTACGATAAGATGCAATATTACGAAGAAATGCAGAACCGCGACCCGCGATTGGCACAAACGATCGTAGCTCCTGGCTACAAACGAATAGGCGCAACCGACGTCACACCCGTTAGCTTTGCTGCCGCAACAACAGGTTATCAAATCATTAAGTGGGTTTCCACCCCCGCATCTGATGGCTATAACAAGTCGCAAAACGATATTCCGCTGTTTCGTGCGGCCGAAGTGATGCTTAATTTTGCCGAAGCCAAGGCCGAATTGGGTACGCTTACGCAAGCCGATCTAGATAAATCGGTGAAGAAAATCAGAGAAAGGGTGGGCATGCCCAATATCGATTTGGCCACGGCCAACGCTAACCCCGACCCTTATCTCGAAGCAGCCGAAACGGGTTATCCCAACGTTTCGGGTGCAAACAAGGGCATAATACTTGAGATTAGGCGCGAACGCACCATCGAATTGTTGGCAGAGGGATTCCGCTACGACGACCTTATGCGATGGAAAGAAGGCAAAACCTTCGAACGGCAGTTTAAAGGCATGGTCATTCCGAAGCTTGATGACACCAAACATTTCGTTGTTTGCGACCTCAATGGCAATGGTAAAGCCGATGCGGAAGACGTGTGTATATACGAAGGAAACATCGAAGACATCAAGGCAAATACCGAAGTGGCCGACATCAAACAGTTCTTAAAGCTTGGTGTGAACCTGCATCTGGCCAACGGAGCCAATGGCGGTAACATCATTGTACACGACCTTGCCAACACCCAACGCAAGTGGAACGAAGACCGCGACTACCTCTATCCCATTCCACAAGACCAAATAACGCTATACGGAGGCGTAATAAAACAAAATCCAGGATGGTAATTCGGTTAACAAATTGACGAACTGATAAATTGATAAGTTGACGAGCTGACAAGTTAACGGGTTGATAAGTTGGTGGGCGTTAGCCATCTTTTCACCTTTCCGCCCTTTCATCTTTTCACCCTTTTCACCCTCTTCACCCTTCCACCTCTCCTCTTGGAGAGGGGTTTGGGGTGAGGTTCTTAAATACATTCATTGCTTATGAAACCCCTATTCAGCACCCTCATCGCCGCCGCTTCACTCTTTATCGCCTCGCTTCCCATCATGGGTTGTGGCGGAAAAGACACGCCGGGGCATATCCCCGACTACAAACCGAAGCCCGGAAAAGAAGATTATAAGTATGTCAAGGCAGAAGGCAACGTGCGCATAATGACCTACAACTGCTTCTATTGCAAGAGCAACACCGCCAGCAAGACATTCTCTGCAGAACACACTGCGGCCTTTGCCCAAGTGATTAAGGCACTGAATCCCGACGTGGTGGTGATTCAAGAGTTGGACAGCGGCACAACCGAACGCGCCAAACGATACCTCCTCGACGACATTCGCCGTGCCACAGGCCTAGACTACGACCTTTTCTTCGCCTCGGCTGCCCCTTATTCGGAGGGCAAAATAGGACCGGGCGTGCTGTTCAAACGCACCATGCAACCCACATCCATTAAGAAGATAGGGCTGCCTGGCAAAGAGACCCGTGCGCTAGCGGTGCTCACCTTCCCGCAATTTACGCTGCTAGGCACACATCTCGACCTAGACGTCACGGCCCGAAAAACCAGTGCCGAAATCGTAAACCACGAGCTAACCACACTCGCCACACAGCCCGTGTTCTTCGCTGGCGACCTTAACGACTCGCCTTCGTGGAATCCCGAGAAGTCGGCTTTTCCCATCATAAACAAGGCTTTCGACATCATCACCCCACAATCTGGCACTTCTGTCGACCAGCCCAACGAAACCATCGACCACGTTCTCATTGACAAGGCGCACAAGAACGCGGTGAAAGTGGTTCAAACGGCCGTGGTAAAGCAACTCGAAATAAACGGGAAAGTAACCGAAACGCAAACGATAAGCGACCATTATCCCGTGTTTGTAGATGTTCGTTTTTAGTTTGTGAGGGGCACGCTTATCAGCCATTAAGGCATGTTCTAAAAGTTCTCCGCAAAGGTTCAATTGTTGTTCCTTGTATTGCTCTTCACTGTCTTTTCGGCTACCAGTTGCTTGTAGTCACACTACAAAAGGCTTGTAGCCCCACTACAAAAGGTTTGTAGTCACACTACAGATGGTTTGTAGCCACACTACAAAAGGCTTGTAGTCGCAGTACAAAAGCCCTTGTACGGTATCATCTAAGGGAAAAAGGAAATTATTGGCAGACAAAATCAGAACCAATCCCTTTCGACCGCTACCCCAACTCAATAACTTATAAGTTCAAAAACTCAAAGACTTACAACCGCAAGGCATGTTCTAAAAATTCCCCGCAAATGTTCAATTGTTGTTCTATGTATTGCTCTTCGCTGTCTTTCTGCTTTTATTTGGCATCTTTCGCTTACGCTTTCAGTCGCATAGTTCACTATGCTCCTTCAAGCCGTAAACAAGACCTGCTCAGCTAAAAGCTAGAAATACAGCAAAGGTAATTTTTAGAACCTGCCTCAAAAACCTGCAACCCCAAAGCCCAACTCATGAACGTACAACCTCATAAACTTCTCACCTCCCTCCTTCTTATACTGGTTGCCTACTCATTCAGCATACATATAGAGGCAGCCACGTACGACGGCGTGCACCAACTGGTGGCTCGCCGCTTTCCGTTTATGGTTGGCAAGGTGGCGTTTCAGCCCCTCGTTGGCACTAACGAAGAAACGTTCGAACTGCAAACGCAGGGCAAACGCCTCGTGATAAAGGCCACTTCGCCCTCGGCTGCAGCTGTGGGCCTCAACCATTACCTCAACCACTACTGCCACATCAGCATCTCCCGATGTGGCAACAACCTACCCACCCACTTTCGCCTAGTGCCCATTCAAGGCACCGTTAGGCGCACCACACCTTTTAAATACCGATACGCCCTTAACTACTGCACCTATAATTACAGCTACGCCTTCTATCGTTGGTCCGACTTCGAGTGGGAATTGGATTGGATGGCACTTAACGGCGTGAACCTCATGTTAGCCCCTTTGGGCATGGAAGCCGTATGGGCCGAGACGCTTAAGACACTGGGGTTCGGGCAGAAAGACGTTCAATGCTTCATCCCCGGACCAGCCTACACGGCGTGGTGGCTAATGGGAAACCTCGAAGGATGGGGTGGACCAATGAGCGAAAGCCTTATTACCCTGCGACTACAACAGCAACGACAAATGCTGCAACGTATGCGCCAACTGGGCATACAACCCGTGGTGCAGGGTTTTCCAGGCATCGTCCCCACCTTCTTTAAAGAGCGTTTCCCACAAGCGCGCATCATCGAGCAAGGCAAATGGGGTAGCTTTCAGCGGCCCGCCGTTCTGTTGCCCAACAACGATGGTGTGTTCGAAAAGGTGGCCGAGGCCTATTATCAAAGTCTAACGAAGCTTTTCGGGACCGACTTCGAGTTTCTTGGTGGCGACCTTTTTCACGAAGGGGGCATAACCACTGGCGTAGATGTGGGCAGCGTTGCCGCACAAGTTCAACGCCAGATGCTACGTTTCTTTCCTCGTGCCAAATGGGTGTTACAGGGCTGGAACAAAAATCCCTCGCCCCAATTGCTACGCGCCCTCGACAAGCGACACACCCTCTTGGTTAACCTCAGCGGTGAAATTGCCGCCTCGTGGGAAAGTTCCGATGAGTTTGGAGGCACGCCTTGGCTTTGGGGAAGCGTCAATCACTTCGGCGGAAAGACAGATATGGGCGGACAATTGCCCGTTGTCGTAACCGAACCACATCGTGCCTTGGCCCTCACAGTTGACAGTGTGATGCAAGGAATAGGTATTTTGCCCGAGGGAATAGGTACAAATCCCGTGGTGTACGACTTGGCTTTAAAAACCGCTTGGCATACTACGACACCCGATGTAGACAGTATGCTGGTGCAATACCTTAGCTATCGCTACGGAGAAGTTCATCCCGACCTACTCGCGGCATGGCGTATCATGCTCAAATCTGTGTATGGCGAGTTTGCCATTAAAGGTGAAGGCACGTTCGAGTCGGTGTTCTGCGCACGCCCATCGCTACGCGTCACCAGCGTATCTACATGGGGACCCAAGCAAATGCAATATCAACCGGCCGACCTCTACCGTGCTCTGGGACTCTTCTTAAAGGCTGCCCCAAAGCTACGAGATAGCGAAACATACCAATACGACCTTGTAGACTTGGCCCGACAGTCGTTAGCCAATTACGCCCGCACAGCATACGCCGACGTGGTGAAGGCCTACGAGGCCAAAAACGCCGAACAACTGCAACAGGCCACACAGCGTTTCGAACGCCTCATCGTGCTTCAAGACAGTCTGTTGCTAACCAATCGCCACTTCTTGCTAGGCAACTGGCTGCAACAAGCCACGCAATATGCCCCCAACGAGGCCGATAGGCAATTGTGCCTGCATAACGCACAAACCCTGATTAGCTACTGGGGGCCCGACGAACCCACAACAAAGGTGCACGATTATGCCAACAAAGAGTGGGCGGGCATGCTCTCCACCTATTATCTTCCGCGTTGGCAAGCCTTCTTCCGAACGCTGCAAGCCTCCATCAACACGGGCAATCCACCCGCCATCGACTTTTTCGAGATGGAGAAACGTTGGGCCAACACGCCCCAACCCATCAACACCAAGCCCCAAGGTGATGCCGTACAGATGGCCAAACGCGTGTTGCAAACCATCGTTCCGCCATATCTTAACGCAAGCCTAGACGTCGAGACGCGACTAAACGACCTGCTTTCGCGAATGACACTTGATGAGAAGCTGGCCCAAACACGGCATATACACGCCAAGCACTATAACGACAACGGTGCGGTTAACCTGCAAAAGCTGCGCTCCAACTACACCGGCGGACTTAGTTTCGGCTGTTTCGAGGCCTTCCCATACTCGTCGGCGCAATATCTAGCGGCCGTTTCCACCATCCAACGCCATGTCATGGACAGCACCCGATTAGGTATTCCGCTCATTCCCGTGCTCGAAGGCATACACGGAGCTGTGCAAGACGGCTGCACTATCTTCCCCCAAGCCATCGCGCAAGGGGCTACCTTCAACCCTGCACTTATCCAACGCATGGCCCAACATGTGGGCAGAGAGATGCGCGCCATAGGTGCAAGGCAGGTTTTAGCACCCGACCTCGATCTCGCACGCGAACTTCGGTGGGGTCGTGTTGAAGAAACCTTCGGCGAAGACCGCGTACTTGTGGCGCAAATGGGCTTGGCCTACGCCACGGGCATTCAGCAAGAGGGATGCATTCCTACGCTGAAACACTTCGTGGCACATGGCACACCGCAAGGCGGACTAAACCTCGCGTCGGTGAAAGGCGGACGTCGCGAGTTGTTCGATGTCTTCGTTCGTCCCTTCGCACACGTCATCTCGCGCACCCGTCCTGGCTCGGTGATGAACTGTTACAGCGCTTACGACAACGAGGCTATCACCTCCTCGCCCTTCTTCATGCGCCAGTTGCTGCGCGATAGCCTGCATTTTCGCGGTTATGTGTACAGCGATTGGGGTTCCATTCCTATGCTGCGCTACTTCCATCACACGGCCGAAACCGAACGCGAAGCCGCTAAGCAGGCCATCGAGGCAGGCATAGACCTCGAAGCTGGTAGTGATTACTATCGCACGGTCAAACAGTTGGTGGCCGAAGGGGAACTCAACGCCGCACTGATAGATAGTGCTGCGGCTAACGTTTTGCGCACAAAGCTAGCCGCAGGACTATTTGAAGACGCTCGCCCCGACACCCTTAACTGGCGCAAGAGCATACACACCGCAGCTGCCGTGACCACCGCTAGGCAATTGGCCGACGAGAGTTTGGTGTTGCTCGAAAACCCCAATGCCCTGCTGCCACTTAACGCCCAGTCGCTGAAACGTATCGCCGTGGTGGGTCCGAACGCCAATCAAGTGCAGTTTGGCGACTACTCTTGGACGGCCGACAATCGTCACGGCATCACGCCTTTGGCAGGTATTCGTCAGTATTTGCAGGGCAAAGGCGTGCAAGTAGACTATGTTCGCGGTTGCGACTACTACTCGCCCAATGCCGATTCCATCCCTCACGCCCTTCGTTTGGCAGCCAAAGCCGACCTCGCCATCGTGGTTGTGGGCACGCAAAGCATGCTGTTGGCGCGTGCCTCGCAACCATCTACCAGTGGCGAAGGCTACGACTTGTCCGAGCTAACCCTGCCCGGTGCGCAACAACAACTTGTTGATAGCCTCGTGGCTTTGGGCAAACCGCTGGTGGTTGTATTGGTAACGGGTCGGCCTTTGATAACGGAGAGTTTCCGACATCGCGTTGGCGCATTGGTGGTGCAATGGTATGGCGGCGAACAAGCAGGCCTTTCGTTGGCCAGAATGCTTTTCGGCGAGTTCTCGCCATCAGGTCGTTTGCCCGTGTCGTTCCCAAAAAGCGTGGGGCAACTGCCCGTATATTACAACGCGCTACCTACCGATAAGGGCTATTACAACAAGAAAGGCACGCCCGAAAAGCCTGGTCGCGACTACGTTTTTTCCGACCCTTACCCCGCCTACACCTTCGGTCATGGCCTTAGCTACACCTCTTTCGACTATCGCACGTTGCAACTTTCCAGTCGCACGGCCGTGGAAACCGACACCGTGGAGGTGCGTTTCGTGGTGCGCAACACTGGTAAGCGCGCTGCTATGGAGGTGGCACAGCTCTACGTTCGCGACCTTAAGAGTTCGGTTGCCACACCCGTAAAGCAACTTTATGCTTTCCACAAGGCCGCCATCGATCCCGCTAAAGAACAACGTTTCATCCTTCGTCTGCCCATCGCCGAATTGTATTTGCACGATAGGGACATGCGTCGTGTGGTAGAACCAGGCAAATTCGAGTTGCTCATTGGTGCCTCATCAACCGACATTCGCCTTCGCGACACGCTCACCGTGGTGTCCATCGCCCAACAGAAGTCTGGCAACAACGCGCCCACGAGGCTTAAAACAAACGCCCAACGCACATCGCAAACCACGCCCGCCACAAATAAAACCATTCGTATCGCAGGCATTGTGCGCAACGTTCAGGCTTTTCCGTTGGCAGGCGTAAAGGTAATGGCCGATGGAAAAACGATTCAAACCAACGCCCGCGGCGAGTACTCACTCTCCGTTCGCATTGGCTCCACCCTCCGTTTCGCCCTCGCTGGCTACCGCACCGAAATGCTCGTGGTGCAAGAAAACGGATTGTTTGATGTGGAGTTGACGCCCGAGACGCCGTGACGAATTGAGAAATTAGGAGATGAAAGAGTGAAGGAGCTAAGCCAAATGCCTTTTTATAAGGCGCTGTTCCTTTTCTCTTCTTCTCGCTTCGACAGAAGTACAGAATCTTTTTAGCATACTATCCTAAACAGCCGTAAGTATGTTATGGAGGTCGTTTTACATGAAAACGAAACGCGAACACAAAGCCTTGATAATCAATAAACAAAACTCGTGGGGTGTTACATGCATTTGGGACTGCTGTTACATATAGCATGGAACAAGGTTACAGATAAGATGGAACGATGTTACAGATGATATGGAACATGGTTACAGCTTACATATAACACGGCGGGAGTTATAAAGGCTTTGTTGAAAAACTTATCTGTCACTTCGCATTGGTTATATCGTGGCGCGACATGCAGCGTGATAGGGCTTGGAGAAAATATAGCCAATGCATCGTTTGTTATTGTCACACCCCACTTCAAAGCCATAAAAACCCATGCAAAAACTTGACATAACCGCACGAAAAGCACTGCGACGACACCCTAAACGCCCCCTACTTACATGACAACAAAACTAATAACAATACCGAAATAAGGAAAAGAGGGATTATTCAGGTTGTCTTAAATATTGCTAACAACCATAAAATTGTAAAATAAAAATGTATCTTTGTGCTACAAAAGCGAGAGAAGAGCCTCATCCTCTACTCCTCTCGGCCTCATCCCCAACCCCCATCCAAGGGGAGAGGAGAGTAATATGTCTTGTGAATTCAGTTTGAGAGAAATAAGGAAAACAAAAATAGTTTGAGGATTTAAGAAGTAAAGAAGTAAGGAGATAAAAAGTAAGGAAAGAATAAAAAGTAGGTAATAAGGAGAGTAAGAAGTAAGGAGTAAGGGAGTAAGGAATAAGTAGCTTAGGCGCATGTCCTGACGACTTTAGCCATCTTTTCACTTTTCCACCCTTTCACCTTTACAGGGCGTTAGCCATCTTTTCACCTTTTCAACCTTTCACCTTTTCACTTTTCCCCTTTCACCCTTTTCACTTTTTCACCCTTCTACCTTTTCACTCTTTCACCTTTTACAAACACCATAACAATGCGAATAACCGTAATTGCCAAAAACGCAGGCAGAAGAAAGGAGCTGGGAAAACGCCCAATAGAGTTGACGAAGTCACCCCAGACGCTGCAACAACTGCTAGAAGAACTTACATTGATGGGCTTGGCCGATGCACAAGCCGAACGTACAAACCTCCCCCTATCGCAAAGCGACATCGATGCGCAGGCCGAAGAGGGGCGTGTACGATTTGCCGAGAGCTACGCCACCAACAACGACACACCCGAAAAATCGCTCGAACGTATGCGACAAGCATTCGATGATGGCTTGTTTCGCGTGTTTGCCGACGGTGAAGAACTTACCCAATGGCAGGCACCATTGGCCTTGCCCGAAGACAGCGAGCTGGTTTTCATTCGCTTCACCATGCTTACGGGCCTCTGCTGGCGAATGATTTTCTAGAAGATTTTTTGTGCACCAGCATACAAACGCCCAAAACAAACGCCTACGGAAGAAACTAAAAAGGCCATCGGCCACACATGACGGCAATTTAACAAACGCCTAAACCACACCTTATATATAATATGCAAACCTTCAAAGAACTGGTGGCGCAATGCCACGACTATCTGAAAGCCCTCGACAAGGGTAAGCTCAACAAGTATGAAAAGCAATTTGTTGAACGACTGCTTAACGACAAAGACGACATCTGCGAGTATTCTTTCAATCGCGAAATCATTTCCACGATGCCCCTACAAAGTGCCGATGCGCTGGTAAAGGCTGGTGGCGCGCTACCCAACCTCTTACCCGCCGAACTGTCGGAGATGTTGGCAAGCTACCTACACGCTCTCGGCGACTTCTCGCCTACACGTGGCATCTACCGCATTAGCTTACGCCAAAGAAAAGACGGACTTGAAAACCGACTAGAAGACATCAAGGAAGCTTACTTCGCCTTCTTCATGTTCGCACGACTGGGTGGCGACATCTCACTTCTTACCCGCGACCAATACCAGGTGAAAGACTGGGATTATGGTCGTCCGCGTTACGAACATGTGATAACGGCCTACCTGCTGGCACACGACAAACGCACCATTGAAGCGGCACGCGAGGTGCTTACCAGCGAAAACAACGTGGGCGTTTTGACGGGTGGTTTGATACGAAGCATCGAACGAACGGATAACGAAGAGCTGCACACGCTGCTGTTACAAACGCTAAAAGCTGCACAACTGCAAGAGGGTTTAAGGCAAAGCATCGTTGAAACGGGCGACGAATATAACCTAAACTTTTACCAACGACTGCTGCAAACCATAGACGAAGAGAACATGTTACGCTTCGCTTCGGTGAGGCGAGCTGTGCAAACGTGGGCTGGCGTGGGATATGAAGACATCGACGACAAGGACATCAAGACCATCTTTAACGCCATCCGCACCTTCCTTTGCAACCCCGATATGCGCGAAGAGGCCTATCGTGGCGACAACCCTTTACTCACTTACGTGGCCCTTTACTCGGCTGGGCTCGACGATTACGCACAAAGCGAAACGGCCGCCCTTAACCTCATCGACAGTCAATGCCCGCAACAAGTACGCGTGGCAGCCATATATTACCTGCACCGCGCCGACAGTTTCGAGGGCGAAAAGTATATCGAACTGCTGTGCCGACATCTCGACGACAAGTATGTGCTTGGCCTTATAACATGCGAACTCAATGATACGAAACTATTTAAAAAGGTAGATATGGGCGAGTTGGGGCGCTATACGGGCAACGAACACACGCTGCACATGCAACTGTTCGAGACCGTTTACCAATGGCACAAACAACTGAAATCCAACGAAACTTTGCGTTATGGTGGCTTCGAATGGTTTTCCATGAACATCGGAACATCTACCACCATCGACGTTTTGTGGTATTTGGCAGCCCGACTAGGCGACCAAAGCTGCATCGACCGTTTCCTCATGTTGAAGCAACCGTCGTCTTACGTGCACTGTATGCGCGACTATATCTGGGGCGAAGAAAAGAAAAAGCGCGTGCCGGTAGATGCTTTCATCGAAGATTTCTTCTCGAAAGGCAGTGCCGAATGTCGTGCCCAGTTTGTGGTTAACAACCTCGTGGGCATGGAAAGCGGTAAGTTCGAACGCTTTGCAAAGGTTGCCGCCAAGCAAACTTACAACGAAGAGCAGGTGAAGACGCTAGAAAACAAGTTGAAGTCGAAGGTTTCTACCACTCGCCAACGTGTCGTAGCGATGCTCTTGTGGTTGCCCGACGAACAGCTTATTGAAAGCTATACACGCCTACAAAAACTAAAAGCACCCGACATCGAGGGAACGCTGAGCGAGCTGCGTGAGGGTTCGACC
Organism: Hoylesella loescheii DSM 19665 = JCM 12249 = ATCC 15930; assembly: GCF_000378085.1. Lineage (GTDB taxonomy): Bacteria > Bacteroidota > Bacteroidia > Bacteroidales > Bacteroidaceae > Prevotella > Prevotella loescheii. The sequence continues at coordinate 272,169 of NZ_KB899213.1, read as the reverse complement.
GCCCTGACTAAGGCTTTCGGTGCCCCCACAACACAAGGCAAAGGGCAGCCCATGAAGGTTTATCCTGGCGAAGAAGGTGGCTACGGCCTGTACAAACCCGCAGAGATTGCCGAACCCGAAGTGGCTTATCCCTTTACCGAGGCACCACAAAGCGCGCTGAAAAACGCCCTTTCGAAAATCACGGGCAAAAATGGCGCACCCGACTTGAGCAGTGTTTTCGCCTATACCTACGAGCAACTGCACGGCATCTACCAGAAACTGGAAGACATTGTAAATGCCAATGCCGACAAGCAATATAAGGACAGGTGGAACGATGACCAGCTATTGGGTGACACTTACCTGCGCCGAACCAACCACGACAACAACTTCAATAGTCTGCCTTTCCCCGAACTGTGGCGACAATTCTTACAAGAAAGCGGCATAAAGGATGAAGAGTTGTATGGCATTTATCTGATGCTCGATTGGCGAGGCAACAATAACGACGACAAGCTGTTTATCGACTTGCCCAACTATCCTTTGACAAAAGAACGTCCGCAGCTGGAAATGAAGTATCTTTCGCACTTCCGACAGGTGATTGAAGCACATTATGAGGAGGTAAAGGAGCAACGTCCCGAACTGTTTTTCGAACCCGCTTACCAGATCGCCGCCCTCTTCTACTTCTTCTTTAACGAGAAAAAAATCGTAAGGAAAACAACATACAGCACCTACGTTTATCCCATACCAACCTGCAAACCGCTGTGCGAGGCGGTGCATACCATTGCAAGGACGTGGCAAACCGATGAGCAATTTACCCGTGCGGCTAAGCTTTTGCTGGCCATTAGTCGTAAATTCTACCTCGAAGGGGGTGGCACTTACAGGAGCAACTACCAACTGCCGTCGCTCATGGCTGCACGAATGAACCTAGAAGGCATGCTAACCGACGACCAGCTGATGCAGATGTTAATGTCTGAAAAAGGCAGTATGCTCGAGAATGCCACGTTCAACCTATACTACGATGGCGATTATCGCCGCAAGCCCATTTGGGATATTGCGCCCAAGAAGCCACGTTACGATAAGGCCGTGTACGAACATCTGCGCTCGGTGGTTAACCGCATAGCCAACCACCTGCTAGAAATAGAACTGACACGGCGCAACGCACCCACGCCGGCAACCAACCTTTTGGCTGGCAGCTATCGCAGCAATGTGGTGCTATGGGGCACTGCCACGCTGAAAAAGGCCATGTCGGCACTGGGCAAAGAACACTTGGTGCGCGATTGTAGCGGCAAAGAAAAGCGCGCTGTGCTTACCGCATGCATCGTGCATTGTTATCCGCTAGACACCGATACACCCAACATGCTGAAGGGTATAGACCCCGAACGACTGGTGGAACTGGCCTTCTTCGCCCCACAATGGATGCCATTGGTGCGCCAACACTTAGATTGGAAGGGTTTCGACGAGGCTTATTATTACTTCGTGGCACACACCAAAGAGAGCGACAGCGAAGAGAAGCGCGCACAAATAGCCCTCTACACCGACCTTGCTCCCGAAGACCTGGCCGATGGTGCCTTTGATGCACGCCTCTTTAACGAGGCATTTAAGAAGGTGGGGAAAAAGCGTTTCGCCCTTTTCTACGATGCAGCCAAGTACATGGGTAGCAGCAACTACCATGGTCGTGCACGCCGATTCGCCGACGTTACGCAAGGCCTGATAAAAGAAAAGCAACTGATGGAGCAGATAGACAAGACGCGCAACAAAGACGCATTGTGCGCCTTGGGCCTTGTGCCACTGCCAAAGAAAAACATAGACACGGCCTTACTGAAACGCTACAAACGCATTCAAGCCTTCTTGAAAGAAAGCAAGGAGTTTGGCGCACAGCGTCAGGCGTCGGAAAAACGCACCGTGGAAATTGCCTTGATTAACCTTGCGCGCTCGGCAGGATACGACGACGTGATACAGTTGGTGTGGCGTATGGAAGGCCATTTGGTGGCCGACAACAAGGCCATGCTCGATGGCATGAAGGCCGAAGGCTACCTTATCCGCGTTGAGATTGCACCCGATGGCACAAACAAGGTGGTGATAGAGAAAGACGACAAACCGCTGAAGACGGTGCCAACGAAACTGAAGAAGAACGCCACTTACCTGCAAGTGACCCAAACGCACAAGGAGTGGACACTGCAACATCGTCGTGCACGCGAGATATTCGAAGACATGATGCGCCAGCAAACAACCATCATGCCTGCCGATGCAGCCGTTATCGAGAGCAATCCCATTGTGGCCCCGCTCTTCGCGAAACTGTTGGTGCAACAGCACGAACACATCGGACTATATGCCGAAGGTAAGCTGCAGACGCTGGATGGCGCACAAAACATTGACCCCGAAACGCCTCTAACCATCGCACATCCTTATCACCTGCACGCCTCGGGCAAGTGGGCGGTATGGCAGAGTAGGCTGTTCGAGATGCAACTGGTACAACCTTTCAAACAAGTTTTCCGCGAATTGTACGTGCCCATTCAAGAAGAAGCCGACAAAGACGAGAGCCGTCGTTACAGCGGTTACCAAATACAGGTGCGCCAAACGTTGGCAACACTGCGCTCGCGAGGTTGGGTGGCCGACTACGAAGCGGGTCTGCGGAAGGTGTTTCATAAGCAAGGGGTGGTGGTTACGCTATATGCGCGAGCCGATTGGTTCAGTCCGTCGGACGCTGAAGCGCCCGCCATCGAATACGTTCGCTTCGATCGCACGCGCGGTATAGAGCCTTTACACATTGCCGATGTAGACCCCGTGCTTTACAGCGAGGTGATGCGCGACGTTGATTTGGCCGTAAGCATCGCCTTCGTAGGTGGCGTTGATCCCGAGACGGGTCAGTCTACGCGCGAGCTTCGTGCAGCAATCGTTCGCTGTACGGCCGAAATGCTCAAGCTTAACAACGTGCGCGTGGATGGCAACTTCGCCTTTATCGAGGGCAGCTTGGCCGCTTACACCGTGCATTTAGGTTCTGCCAACGTGCGCCAACAGGGTGGAAAGGAAATCCCCATCGTGCCCGTGCATGGCGCACAACGTGGTAAGCTCTACCTGCCCTTTGTCGACGAAGATCCCAAGACGGTGGAAATCGTGTCGAAAGTGGTGCTGTTGGCCGAAGACCATAAGCTGAAAGACCCCACCATTTTGCAGTGGATTGAAAGGAGATAAGGGGTAAGAGAACAAGGAGTAAGGAGGTTAAGAAGTAAGCAGTAAGAGAAGAAGGCGTAAGAAGTTAAGCCGTATGCCTTGCTACTGAGAAGCAAAGTCCCTTTGTAAACTCGTCAACTGAGTAAGCTCCTCTACTTACATTCTCGGCAACCCATCAACTTATCAACCCAATAACTTATAAACTCGCCATATAATCACTTCGTTAGCTTAACAAGGAGTTAAGCCGAAAGACGTTACTAGGTAAACTCAAACCGCCGCACTTCACGCCTTTATAGGATGTAGTGCGGCGGTTTTTAATGGGAGATTTTCACCCAAATCGTTGGCAAGGAGGCAATGGAACAAGTAGATTGGCAAGCTAGAGCCTTATCAAATACTTGCACGAGTTCGGGATAAAACTCAATCGTTATCCAACTGCCGCGTAGCACTAGTTGGCGAGATAGCCATTCGTTTACCTCTTCTGTCTTGTTCAAAAGGCATGTTATCTTATCCCGAACGCGCCAATCAACCCCTCCCTCGTTTGCATTTTCATAGTTCCGAAAATGCGCTTGATAAGCCCTGATGATGCATGATTACATTAATCGTCGTGTTAAAGATGTTTTGGACGCCTGTTCCAGTTGAATTGGAATGTTGTTCCAGTTGAATTGGAACACTGTTCCAACTTATCTGGAACAGTAGTCCAACTTAGCTGTAACAAGGCGGAAGCTGAAAAAGCTCACTACAAGGGCTTATAGGGTGAGGCGTGAAAGATGGCGTTTGGAGGGTGGAAAGGTGAGTTGTTGGCGATGATAGACTGTAGAATGAACCGCCTAGATGGTGCCAAGCTAACATCAAACGTTACGAAACTTCGGGATAAGGGCAACTCGTTATGCCAACTACCGCATAATACTAGTTGGAGAGATAGCCATTTGTTTTTTATCTAATCTTGCTCTAAAAGCATCGTATGCTTATCCCAAAATCACGTAAATGCTTAATTCTTGCTGTCTTTAAATGCATTGTATGCGGCTTAATCGCCCTGTTTTTCACTCCCTAAACAGTAAGATTTGGTACAGAAAAACAAGAAAAAGTTAGTTTGGTGTTCAAAATTTGACTATCTTTGCATTATGACTAACGAATTGGCCAGTATAGGGAATCTTCCCATTAGCACAACAACTATCGCCTCGCTTTTCCCCGAAATAAAGGCTGGCAACCAAAAGGTGCGCAATCTTGAGTTGAGCGGAAAGCTCGTTCGACTTAAGAAAGGGCTTTATGTGGTATCCCCATACGTGTTGCGTTCGCCCTTATCTACCGAACTCATCGCCAACCATCTTTACGCCCCCTCGTATGTGTCGATGTCTTCGGCTCTACGATATTATGGGCTGATACCCGAGGCGGTGTACACCATGCAATCAATGACCGTAAAGCATAGTCGTAGCTTCGACACGCCCCTTGGTCATTTCCAGTTTACACGTATCAGTCGCGAGGCGTTTCCCATAGGCATTACCAGCATCAACAAGCAAAGCTACAGCTTCCTGATGGCAACGCCCGAGAAAGCCCTTTGCGACCTTATCGCCAATTCGCCAAAGCTAAACCTACGCTATCGCAGAGATGTTGATGTGTATCTCGAAGAAGACATACGTATGGATATCGACGACTTTCGGAATATGGATGTGGGCATATTTGAACAGTATGTAGCGGTTGGCAAAAAGGCGAACTCTATACAAACGCTTGTTAATTACTTACGCAGATGAATGAACTATACAACAAAATGCTTGCAGCTTACCCGCTAGATACAGAGCAGCAACGGCAAAATGCAACACTTGAAGTAAACCAGCAAATCATTCTTGCTGGGTTGTATCATGGCGGGTTCTTCGATATTGCTGCGTTTTACGGAGGAACTTGCCTTCGAATTTTCCATGGATTGCAGCGCTTTTCCGAAGATATGGACTTTTCGTTGCTTATCCCCGACCCCGACTTTGACTTCACCCAATACTTCCAACCCATCGTAGATGAATTTGCATTGGTGGGTAGAACAGTTGAGATAAGGAAGAAAGAGAAACGATTAATGAGCAAAGTTGAGTCGGCGTTTCTTAAAGATAATACCGACGTTTACAACGTAATGTTTCAGTCGGAGAAGTCTATCAAAATCAAGATAGAGGTAGACACGCAACCACCCTTGAAGTTCGCCACAGAACAACGCATACTATTACTCCCCAAATCTTTTATGGTTCGTTGTTTTACATTACCCTCTCTGTTCGCCGGTAAGATGCATGCCTTGGTTTATCGTGAATGGAAAAACCGCGTAAAGGGCAGAGATTGGTATGACTTTGAATGGTATGTGCGTCACAAAACACCATTAGATTTCGTCCATTTTCGGGAACGTGCCCTCCAATTTAATCAGGAAGAAATCGCCAAAGACAACTTCATCGCAAGACTTAAAGAGCGGCTTGCCACCACAGACATTAAGATGGTGAAAGCCGATGTGTTGCCATTTATACAAAACGAAAAGGATTTGGATATCTGGACCAACGACTATTTCGTGCGGTTAGCCGAAATGATTAGGTTTGAATAAGTGTGCTTTTCACAAAAAACAAATCGCCATACCATGTCCATAAAGACGGTATGGCGATTACGTAATGGTGTTTTAGGGCTGAACGTGCGTTACGCGCTTGGCTGCTGAAGACGGGGTGTAGCGTATGAATTCCTTTACACCCTCATTGCCAGAGGAGGGAGTCAGCCTCATGCGGGAGCCCGTAATAACGCAGTTGTACACCTTTTGCGACTTTCCCTTAGGGTTGCATGTCAGCTTATTGTTTGCGAAACTATAGCTTCCGATTTCGCTGTTCTTGTTTGGGTCCTTAAGATCGGTGGTAACGAAGTACTGCTTATACTCGGTAAAAACCATGTAGTAAATGCCAGTGCTACTACCTTGCGACATCCAAGTATCTACTATTGGGCTTGCCTCTTGATCTTCGCCACTTTCGCTAGCACAAGAAACAAACGACAAACCAGCAATCAATACCACGAACATTGCAGCAAAATGCAAGATGTGGTTCTTTAAAATGGTACTTTTCATGAGCTTATTCCTTTCTTTTTGATGAATTAATATGGCGCAAAGGTACTACAATTGGCTTTAACAAGAAAAGTAAAAAGGACTTTTTTTGTTTTTTTAGCCTCAACAACATGATGTAGTTAAGGATATAAAATCCTCATTCACAGCCCCTCTCCAAAGGGAGAAGTGAGCTGCATGTCTTATGAATTTTTTGCCAACTAAGCTTGGTTTTGACGTATAACACCATCCCTTTTTCTGTTTCAAAACAGCCAAACAAGTAGCAAACGATGTCATTATGCTTTGTAACAGCAAAGCAAATCACTCCCCCTCTCGGCTTGGAGAGGGGTTGGGGGATGAAGCTATTTGGTCTTATAAAATAGCCATCAGCTCCTCCATCCCTTGCGAAGCACCCATGCGCAGCTGCTTAACCCGCGGATAAGACTGAGTTTCTACAGGCTCGGGGTCGATCAGATAGATGGGCGTTGCAGGTGGAGCGTAGGCCAAAAGACCTGCTGCGGGATAGACGTTAAGCGACGTTCCGATGACGACCAACACGTCGGCCTGTCGCACGGTGCGTGCTGCCACCTCGATAAGTGGCACCGCCTCGCCGAAGAAAACGATGAAAGGACGGAGCCGCGAACCATCGGTGGCTTTCTCGTCGGGCGCAACGGTGGCATCGTTGGGTGTTAGCGTGCGGATGTAACGCGGATTATTGGGGTCGGCCGAAGAGCAAACCTTCAACAATTCGCCATGCAAATGAATAACATACGACGAACCTGCACGTTCGTGCAAATCGTCTACGTTTTGCGTGATAACGGTTACTTGGCATCGCTTTTCCAATTCGGCTATTAGCTGATGCCCCTTGTTGGGCTGCGCGGCGAACAGCTGCTGACGCCTTTCGTTATAAAATTGGTTTACCAAATTGGGGTCGGCTAGCCATCCCTCGTGCGATGCCACCTGCATCACAGGATAGTTCTCCCACAGTCCATCGTTACCTCTGAAAGTCTTAATGCCGCTTTCTGCCGACATCCCTGCGCCTGTAAGAAAGACGACGTGCTTGTTTTTTGTGTTCATGACGTTTTTGGTTTAAATGGTAATATGCCCCTTTTTCGCATCGCCGGTGCATGTTCCGTTGTTGCGCGGGATAGGTCTGCCTGCGGCAAAAACCATCGCTCCGAGGCTGATGTACTTTCAGAACGAGTCTGAAAAACAAGCGGGCAGGTTAGCTTGCAAACCCCAAATTTAGTGTTTTTTTTGCAAATAAGCGTATCGGATAAGATAATTAATTGTAACTTTGTGCCATTGTACGAAAAATAAAGAGATAAAAGACAATATTGTTATGGATAAACTTAGTTATGCTTTGGGCCTAGGCATTGGCCGCCAATTGTCGCAAATGGGTGCAGCCGACTTGAACATCGACGACTTTGCACAAGCTGTTAAGGACATGATTGACGGCAAAGAACCCCAAGTAGCCACAGCCGAAGCACAGCAAATTGTGGAAGATTTCTTCCGCAAACAAGAAGAGAAACAACGCGCCGAGGCAGCCGAGAAGTACAAAGGAGCCAAGAGCGAGGGTGAGAAATACCTCAGCGAGAACGCCAAAAAAGAAGGCGTGGTGACGCTGCCCAGCGGTTTGCAATATCAGGTACTTAAAGAAGGCAACGGCAAAAGCCCTAAAGCTACCGACAAGGTGGTGTGCCATTACGAGGGTATGCTGATAGATGGAACGATGTTCGACAGCTCTGTTCAGCGTGGCGAACCAGCAACGTTCCCCCTAAATGGCGTTATCGCCGGATGGACCGAAGGTTTGCAGCTCATGAAAGAAGGTGCAAAATATCGCTTCTTCATCCCCTATCAACTGGGTTATGGCGAGCGTGGAGCTGGTGCTTCAATTCCTCCTTTCGCCACATTGGTGTTCGATGTGGAACTGATTGAGGTGAAATAAGCCCTCAAAGAAGTTCAAGGCGTAATGGAGTTAAGAAGTTAAGCCAATAGCGATGTTGCAGATGGCAGTTGAACTTGTTGAACCTGTCCGACTTACAAGATTAGTCTGATTGGTCTTACTAGTTTGATTAGCCAAACGCCCATTCAACTTGCCCGACTTCTCATCTTAACAAATTAACAACAAGGCACATCACTTCTCCCTGCTCTTGGAGAAGGATTGGAGGTGAAGCTTTTAGAAACTTAAAATACAACTTATATATCAATGAAGAAATTAACTATTCTCGCAGCAACTGCTATTGCTGCCGTTACATTCACGGCTTGCGGCAACTCTACGCCCAAAGCCGACCTAAAGAACGACATCGACACGTTGAGCTATGCCTTGGGTTATAGCCAAACGCAGGGTCTAAGGGATTATCTAACCCGTGGTCTTAATGTAGACACGGCCTATATTGATGATTTCATCAAGGGACTTAACGACGGAGCCAACGCTGGCGACGACAAAAAGAAGGCCGCCTACTATGCAGGCGTACAGATTGGACAGCAAATCTCTAACCAAATGGTGAAGGGTATCAACCACGAACTGTTTGGAGAAGACTCGACCAAGACCATCTCGATGAAGAATTTCCTATCTGGATTTATCACCGGAGCTAAGAACAAGAAGGGCCTGATGACACAAGAAGAGGCCGTTAAGTATGTTCAAGAAAAGGCAGAAGTGATAAAATCGAAGTCGGCCGAAGCCACCTATGGCGCCAATAAGGAAGCCGGCAAAAAGTTCTTGGCAGAAAACGCAAAGCAACCAGGTGTAAAACAACTACCCAGCGGTGTTCAATACAAGGTGATTAAAGAAGGAAACGGAGAAATTCCGAAAGATACCTCTGCCGTAAAGGTAAACTATGAGGGTAAGACTATTGATGGTAAGGTGTTCGATAGCACTTATCAGCGTGGCGAACCCGTAACGATGCGTGCCAACCAAGTGATTAAAGGCTGGACGGAAGTTCTTACCCGCATGCCTGCTGGTAGTGTTTGGGAAGTGTATATTCCCGAAGATCAAGCATACGGCGCTCGTGAACAACCAAACATTAAGCCCTTCTCTACACTAGTGTTTAAAATCGAATTGATTTCTGTAGGCGAAAAATAATGAAGAATACAACCTATATGGCACTCGCGCTTTTAGCGAGTGCCACATTTAATACCGCCCTTGCGGGCAAAAAGAAAGACGTAGTTCAGGTGGCCACCGTTGCCCCTGTAGAGTTAAAAACATCTTCCGACTCGGTTAGTTATGCTGCCGGAATGGCCGCAACGAAAGGCTTAATACCCTTCGTGCAACAGCAATATAAGGTGGATACCACCTATATGGCCGACTTTGTACGCGGTTTTCGCAAGGCGCTAGAGAGCAAAGGCGATGGCGCTTTCTCGGCTTATGCTGCCGGAATGCAGATTGCACAGATGGCCCAACAGCGCATTTTGCCCTCGGTTCAGCAAGAACTGGTAGGCACGAAAGACTCGGTTGCTGCCCAAAACTTCTACAACGGCTTTATTGATGCCCTGCAAAAGAACTTCACGAAATATACCGAAGAAGAGGCACAACAGTTTTACGAGCAACGTGTGGAAGCTGCAAAGAAGGCTAAAACCGAAGCCGCTATCAGCGTAGGAAAGAACTGGTTGGCCGACAATGCTAAGAAAGCAGGCGTGGTTACACTGCCTAGCGGACTGCAATATAAGGTTATTTCCAATGGCTCGGGCGAGAAACCAACCGCTACCGATGAAGTGGTTGTGAAGTACGAAGGCAAACTTATCGACGGAACAGTGTTCGATAGCAGCTACAAACGCACACCCGACACATCCTCTTTCCGCTGCGATCAGGTTATTGCAGGTTGGACAGAAGCCCTTCAATTGATGACTCCTGGCAGCAAGTGGGAGCTTTATATCCCCCAAGATTTGGCCTACGGAGCAAGAGAAATGGGCTCTATTCCCGCCTATTCTACACTGATCTTTACCGTAGAATTGCTGAAGGTGAACAAGTCTAAGCCCGAAGTGAGCAATGTTAAGACCGAAACACCTGCGGTAAAACCTGCCAAGAAAGGCGCAAAACCTGCTGCAAAGAAAAGAAGATAAAGCTTTAACAGCTAGCACATAAAAAAGAGGTTAGAAGCTAAGCGTAATGGCTAGGCAAAACAGATGACTGCCTCGTGGCAGCGTTGGGCTAGTTCCTAATGAGGTTAACTTCTTGTTCGTTGGATATCCATACCCACAAGAACACCTAAAACCACTAGCTAATTGCCCCATCACCCTTATCTTCTGACCCCTTAATTTATCTTTAATGACGTTAACCAATTGTCAAAAGTAGCCATTAAAACCTTTTTGTCTAACTTTTTGTTGTTTGTTTCATTTAATTTGTTTACATTTGCTGCGGTTTCCGAACGCATTAAAACGACTAAATACATAAAACACGATAACAACACATGGAGAAAATAGACAGCCTAGACAAGAAAATTCTGAACATCTTGTCGCAAAACGCCCGTATTCCATTTAAGGACGTGGCAGCAGAGTGCGGTGTATCGCGTGCAGCCATACACCAACGCGTTCAGCACCTAATTGAAAATGGTGTGATAACCGGTAGCGGGTTTGATGTAAATCCAAAGAGTCTCGGATACTCTACATGCACCTATATCGGGCTCAATCTCGAACGTGGAAGCATGTACAAAAACGTGGTTGCCAGACTAGCCAGCATTCCCGAAATCGTTGAATGCCACTTTACTACGGGCTCGTACACCATGCTCATCAAGCTTTACGCAAAAGACAATGAACAGCTGATGGACTTGCTGAACAACAAGCTGCAAACCATACCAGGCGTTGTGTCTACTGAAACGCTCATATCTTTAGAACAAAGTATTAAACGCGAGATATTAGTAGATCCCGAGGAAAAGTAATTCTTTCAGGAGTTAAGAAGTAAGGGAGTAAAATAGTAAAGGCAGTAAGTTGACAATCTTGCTGCTTTGTTTGGCCTGCCGTGTGGGCTTATCTGCTCCTGCAACAAATTAATAGCTCTGCCTATAACCTCGCTGTTTGATATGTGGCTATTCACTTCGCCTTGTCAGCTTATTAGCTCCCAATTCCATTAACTCGCACTCGCGTAAAACCGTCAATATAATTAAGGAGTAAAGGTTGACAGCAAACAGTGATTTAGCCAAATATTTTGTCACATGGTGTAGACCTGCTTTGTTTACTCATTTATTCGTTAGCCAGTTAACTCCAACAAACCTCGCTCATGAACAACTTTGATTTTCAAGCGCATCTAAAAAATATATACGACAGCTTTCCACAGGCAAAACGCCAGCCCGTAATTGGACTAACAGCCAACTTTAAGGATGGTTGTGCCATGCTTATGGACCAATATTACCGCCAAGTGGTTAATGCTGGTGGAACGCCTGTGCTTATCCCGCCCGTCGATAGCATAGACGTTATCGTCAATACGCTCGACCATATCGACGCACTTATACTCACGGGTGGAGCCGATTTCAATCCCCTTTGGGCCGGCGAAGAGCCTTCGCCCCTGCTCCACTCTGTTAATCCCGAGCGCGATTTGCCCGAACTTCTCATCACCCAACTGGCCTACAACCGCCAAATACCCATCCTTGGTATCTGTCGCGGCATGCAAACCATGGCCATGGCCCTAGGCGGAAAGGTGGCGCAAGACATCGAAGAGCATTTCACCCACGATGTACGCCGAGCCTTGGCAGAGGGTGAATTTAAGCATTTCCTTCCCCTTTTCGCCGACAAACTGATACAGCATTCGCAAGATGCGCCACGCAATCTGGCCACGCAAACGGTGTTTTTCGATCCCGATTCGATACCCGCGCAAATCTTCCACGCCACCAGCCTGCACGTCAATTCGTTCCATCATCAGGCCGTTTGCAGTGCAGGCAGTAAGTTTCGCTTCGTTGCGGCCACCGTCGATGGCATCCCAGAGGCCATGGAGAGCATCGAACACAAGCCCTTACTTGGTGTGCAATGGCATCCCGAATGGATGGAAGAGCAGGGCTTACCACTATTTCAGTGGATCGTTCAGCAGGCCGAAACCTTCGCCGAAGCCAAGCGCGTGCACGCCAAAGTGCTTACGCTCGACACCCATTGCGATACGCCGATGTTCTTCCCGCTTAACGTTCGGTTCGACCAACGTGACCCACGCATACTCGTAGACTTGCATAAGATGACCGAAGGGCGCCAAGATGCCACCACCATGGTGGCTTATCTGCCACAGCCTAAACCAGGTGAAACCTTCCGCGAGAAGGTCGCTTTCGATGTGAAAGGGCCGCGAGACTATGCCGACCTCATCTTTAACAAGATTGAAAACATCGTTGCCGAAAACAACCAATATGTGGCTTTGGCCCGCACGCCCCAACAACTTTATGCCAACAAGGCTGCTGGAAAGAAGAGCATCGTTTTGGGAATAGAAAACGGTTTGGCGATAGAGAACGACCTTGCAAACGTTGCACACTTCGCCAAACGTGGCGTAACCTACATCACGCTCTGCCACAACGGAGACAACGACATCTGCGACAGCGCGCGCGGAACGGCTACTCATGGCGGTGTGAGCGACTTTGGACGACGCGTTATCGAAGAGATGAACCGCACGGGCATCATGGTAGACCTAAGTCATGGTGCTGAATCGAGCTTTTACGATGCCTTGGAGATTAGTAAATATCCCATTGTATGCAGTCACAGCAACTGCAAAGCCCTCTGCGATGTACCGCGAAACCTCACCGACGATCAGATGCGTGCGCTCGCCGCAAAGGGTGGAGTGGCGCACATCACCTTATATCACGGTTTCCTTCGTGCACAAGGCGAGGCCAGCATCCTTGATGCCATGGCACATTTGGAACATGCCATCAAGGTGATGGGTATAGACCATGTGGGACTTGGAACCGACTTCGACGGCGACGGCGGTGTATGTGGCATCGCCAATTCGTCCGAAATCATCAACTTCACCATCCAACTATTGCGCCGCCGCTTCTCAGAGCAAGACATCGAAAAGATATGGGGCGGCAATTGGTTGAGAGTGATGGAGGAAGCGCAAATGAAAAGGTGAAGAGGTGAGAAAGTGAAAAGATAGGCTAACGCCTTTTAGCAATGAAAAGGCGAAAAGGTGAAAGGATGAAGATATCGCTAAGGCCATCAAGGCTTAGGGCTTAACCCTTTAACTCCACGTTTCCTTAGCTTCTCGAACAGCCTCCTCTACTCCTTAAACTCCTTAAGTTCTCTGCATTTGGCTTAACTCCTTAACTCCACAACTCTCTAACTCCCATTTTCAATATTCACCATCCAATGAAGAAAATCATCATAGCAGTTATCATGATTGCCATCATAGCCATAATAGCCTATTCTTTGGGCTTATTCTCACCATCGCATAGTGCGGCGGAAGATGCGGAAGCCGCTGAAATGGCAGCTGCCGAAAGGCTTAATCCCGTCGGACCGGTCTTTAATGCCGACTCGGCCTATGCCTTCATAGCCGCCCAATGCGCATTCGGACCACGCGCGATGAACACTAAGAGCCACGACGATTGCGGCGAATGGATCGCTAAGAAATTTGAAAGCTACGGCTGTAAAATAACCAATCAGCGTGCCGACCTTCGCGGATACGATGGCACCATACTACGAAGTCGCAACATTATAGCTAGCTATAAGCCCGAAGCCACTACCCGAATATTGCTCTGTGCACACTGGGACACGCGCCCATGGGCCGATAACGATCCCGATAGTGCCAACTGGCGTAAGCCCATCGATGGTGCAAACGATGGCGCTAGCGGTGTAGCCGTGATGCTGGAGATAGCCCGACTGCTGAATCAAAACAAAGATTTAGCTATCGGTGTAGACTTCGTGTGTTTCGATGCCGAAGATTGGGGCACGCCAAAGTGGAGCGGTCAGGCCGACAGTGAAGAAACTTGGGCACTTGGCGCACAATATTTCGCCACCAACCTACCCGCTGGTTACGAGGCACGCTACGGCATTTTGCTCGACTTGGTGGGTGGTATTGGGGCCAAGTTTTATCGCGAAGGCATGTCGATGGCCTTTGCCCCCAACATCGTAAAGAAGGTTTGGCGAGCCGCACGAGCTGCAGGTTTTGGCAGTTTCTTCCCCAAAACCGATGGCGGAACGATTACCGACGACCACGTGCCGCTTAACCAAAAGGCCAACATTCCCACGATAGACATCATCGGTTTATACCCCGATTGCGTGCAAAGCTCATTTGGTCCAACATGGCATACGTTAAACGATAACCTGCAAAACATCGACCGCAATACGCTTAAAGCTGCGGGACAAACGGTTATACAAACGCTATATACAGAGAAATAGAAGCGTCCCTGCTTCCCTGTACTTTATAAAGGCTTCGAGGCCTCTTGGCATTCTAGGGTTTCTAGATATACCAAGAGGCCTAGTCGTTTTATAGTGGACGAGTGAACAAGTTAACAGCCAAAGCCATCTTTTCAACCTTTCGCCCCTCCATTTTTTCATCTTTTCCCCTTTACTGGGCGTCAGCCATCTTTTCACTTTTTCACCCTTTCACTTTTTCACCCTTCCATCCTTCTCACCTTTTCTTATTTCTCGGGTGGTGTTTCGTTATCTCCTCCCTTAGCGACGACGTGTCGATGTGCGTATAAATCTCTGTGGTGGCGGTGTCTTCGTGACCCATCATGGCCTGAATGGCGATAAGGTCGGCGCCACCTTCCAGCAAAGCCGTGGCAAACGAATGGCGTAACGTGTGCGGACTGATGGTCTTAGTGATACCCGCAGCCACCGCTTGGCGCTTTATCATGATCAAAATCATGGTGCGAGTAAGATGTGCCCCGCGCCTATTAAGGAAAACATAATCCTCCTCGCCAGGCTTAATGCGCATCGCATTACGGTCGGCAAACCATGCATTTAGTTCGTCTAGCGCTCGGCTCGATATAGGCACTAGCCGCTCTTTGTCGCCCTTTCCCGTTACGCGCACAAACTTCTCTTCCACGTAAAGGTTAGAAAGCTTCAGGTTAACAAGCTCCGACACGCGCAAGCCACAACTGAACAGCACCTCGATAATGGCCCTATTGCGTTGCCCTTCCCATTTAGAAAGGTCGATGGAAGCCTCCAAACGGTCCACCTCCGCCGTGCTCAACACGTCGGGTAAGGCGTTACGAACATGTGGCGACACCAACAACTCCGTTGGGTCGGCATCGATAAAGCCATCAAGAAGCAAAAACTTGAAGAACGAACGCACACCACTCAGTATCCGCGCTTGCGACCGTGGCGTGATGCGTTGGTCGTGAAGCGAGGCCGAAAAGTTATCCAAGTCTTCCAGTTTCACCGTCTCCACCTTTAGCCCATGATAGTTAACGTAGGCCAAAAGCCAACGCAAGTCGTTGCGGTAAGCCTCAATGGTGTTCTGACTAAGGTTGCGTTCCAATTTCAAGTAACGCATATAAGCCTTCACCATATTGTCGACGGTTTTATTTTCTCTTTCCATCGTTTATTCGTAATTTTGTGAACAAAAGTACAAAATAAAGCTGACATGACGATACAAATTATCAACGGGCCCAACCTCAACCTACTTGGCGTGCGCGAACCAAGCGTTTATGGTTCCACGTCGTTCGACGATTTCCTGCCCTGTCTGCGTGCTTGCTTCCCCGATGTACAGATAGATTACTTTCAAAGCAACATCGAGGGCGAACTCATCGACAAGTTGCAAGACGTAGGATTTCAGTGCGGTGGCATCGTGCTTAACGCCGGAGCCTACACACATACCAGCATTGCGCTCGCCGATTGCATACGTGCCATCAGCGCGCCTGTGGTTGAAGTGCACATTTCCAACGTTCACCAACGCGAAGCTTTCAGGCACCAGAGCATGATCGCAGCTGCCTGCCGTGGCGTGATATGCGGCTTCGGACTTGACAGTTACCGCTTGGCGATAGAGAGTTTCAAACCCTAAGGCATGGACCTAACCACTTACATCGCCAACCACATCGACCCCGAAGGCGACTATCTATACCGCCTTTACCGTGCCACAAACCTGCATACGCTGCACGGACGCATGGCCAGCGGACACCTACAAGGGCGTTTGCTGAAGATGCTTGTGCAGATGACGCAGGCCAAACGCGTGCTCGAAGTGGGCACTTTCAGCGGATATAGCGCCATCTGCTTGGCCGAAGGACTGCCAGATGACGGCCTTTTGTACACCTTCGAGATTAACGACGAGCAAGAAGACTTCACCCGCCCGTGGATAGAAGGCAGTGCCGTGGCCAACAAAATACGCTTCACCATCGGCGACGCCATCACCGAGGCCCCACGCTTGGGCATCACTTTCGACCTCGTTTTCATTGATGGCGACAAGCGAACGTATGTCGAAACCTACGAAATGGCCCTCTCGGTGCTTCGGCAAGGTGGTTTTATCGTGGCCGACAACACGCTATGGGACGGCCATGTGTTCGACTCTGCCTACGATAAAGACCAACAAACCCTTGGCATACGTCGCTTTAACGACCTCGTGGCCACCGACTCACGCGTTGAGAAAGTTATCCTGCCCTTGCGCGATGGATTAACGCTGATACGGAAGTTAGAAGGAAGCTGTAAGGGTGAAAAGGTGAAAGAGTGATAAGGTGAAAAAGTGAAAGGGTGAAAAGGTGAAAGAATGAAAATGGCTAATACCCTTTTAACAGCTTTCCTAAAAAGCCTAGTGCCTCCTAGAAAACCTAGAAAACCAAAATCCCCTAGCAACCCAACCCCCTCAGAAAAATATGCCCTCGATAACCCTCCGCAACCTCTCCGTAGGCTACCAGCAAGCCCGCCGCACACCAACCACTGTGCTCGCAGGTCTCAACGCCACCCTTCGTTCGGGGCGGTTAACCTGTCTTGTGGGTGCCAACGGCATTGGTAAGAGCACGCTGCTGCGCACCTTGGCCGCCTTCCAGCCACCACTCGCGGGCCAAATGCTCTATTTGGCCGATGCTAAACCTACGCCTCTCGACATCGCCACCTTATCGCAAGCACAACTGGCACAACTGGTGAGCGTGGTACTAACGGCCAAACCCAGTGTTGAAAACCTCTCCGTAGAGCAAATTGTGGGCCTAGGTCGCTCGCCCTATACCAACATCTGGGGCACGCTTAGGGCCGAAGACCACCGCATGGTTGAGTGGGCGATGGATGTTGTGGGCATAACCAACCTGCGCCAACGTATGGTACAGACGCTAAGCGATGGCGAACGGCAGAAAATGATGATTGCCAAAGCCTTGGCACAAGATACGCCCGTGATGTTGCTCGACGAGCCTACGGCCTTTCTCGACTACAAAAGTAAGGTGGAAATGCTGGCGTTGTTAAGTCGTCTGGCTCACGAAACCAACAAGATGGTGTTGCTTTCCACCCACGACTTAGAACAAGCCGTGCACACGGCCGATGCCCTTTGGGTGGTAACCAAAGCCCAACAAGCCACCAACACGCCACAAGAGAACACTTCCTGCACAGCCCCTCAGCACCTCGCCACACTACTGCGCGTACTTGAAAAACACATCCGTACCGACGAGCAGGGCCTCCAACAGATTGTTTTCGAACCCAAAGATAAAGCCGAAAACACCGCATCGCAAGGCCTGACGCTTACCGCCACCGCTGATTTCGACCAGCGCACACACGCCTTGTTACGCCTATTGGGCGAAGGTAAATAGGGCGGAACAAGTGGGGAAAAGGCTCTAAAAACCAGCTTATACACATTCGCCTTGGTACGCCTACCCCGCCCCTGCGTCGCATCTTTCACCCTTCTATCGTCTTATATTCACAATCAGGCAACACGTTTTCATAGCATTGGCAATGCGCCCAACAAGTTTTTCCGGAGCGCGTTTTAAGCACTAGAAAGGCTTAAAATAAACGATGCCCGTGTTACATGTGAAGTGTACCCCCATTCCATCTTATCCGGAACACGGTTCCATATCAATTGGAACACTGTTCCATGTCAACTGGAACAGTAGTCCAGCATAGTGGGAACAAAACGACTAGCAAACTTACGTATGAAATGGGCTGTGCTAATGCACCGCAAGAGCATTAAAAGCTTAAAACGTTCACTTACAACTGCGCTTCGAACTAACGCGCGAGAAAGCCACAAAATGCCTCTATAACAGATGAGTTTACGCCTCAATTGTGGCGTAAACTCATATATCTATAACCTGAAAAGCCCAGAAACCACAGGCTTAGCTTCTTAACTTCACAACCCCATCACTGCTCTAATGGGCTATACTTGATGGTAAACCTCATCGAACGGAAGGCGGAAACGGTCGCCCCAAACTCCATCGGGGAGGCGAATGCCACATGCTACCACCATATTAATGCCAACCGTATAGGGAAGATGGAGCAAGCGTTTAACGCGCCAACTGTCGAACCCTTCGAACGGACAAGTGTCGTATCCCGCCTCGCTCATGGCCAACATGAACGTCTGCACAGCCAAACCGCAACTCTTATGCACAACAACGCGCATGTCGGCTTCGGTTACCTGACGCGGTACAGGACGGAAAAGGCCTATCAATTGCACCAAAGCCTTGCGGAAAAGTCCTAACAAACCAAAGCAACGGCCGTACCAAAGGGGCATAGCTTTTCGATAATAGAGTTCCCACTGACGTATGCGCTTCTCCTGTTTCTCGGCAGGACTATTGCGACGTACGTTGCCTTGCTCGAACGCCAGAGCTGCTTGGGCACGGCGCTTAACCATGTCAGGGCGTGTTACGAACACCACCAGCTGTTGCGCCGAACTAACGGCAAGCTGTCCAAGGCAGGCAGGTACCATCTTCTCTATCATGCTTTTGTCGGTGATGTGGTAACATTCCCACAGCTGCATGTTAGAACTTGTAGGGGCAAGTGTGGCCTGCTTGAGGCACGCTTTCACCTGCTCGGGGTCGATTGGCTTTTCTGAATCGAAGTGGCGCACAGAGCGTCGGCGGTTCAAAATCTCTTCTAAACTCATGTGGTTACTTATTTTGGGGCACACAGTCAACAAATACCAGAATAGCGTTCGGTTGCGAAATGCGTGCAATTATTTAACTACAAAGATACGATGTTTTGGCTATCTTGCAAACTACAAGAACGTAGAAAAGGTTAAAAAGGTGAAAGGATGGGAAAGGGGAAAAGGGGAAAGGGTGAAAGGGTGAAAAGATGAAGGGATGAGAAAGGTGAAAAGGTGAAAGAGTGAAAAGGTGAAAAGATGAAGGATGAGAGAATGGGAAAGGATGGGAAAGGTAAAAAGGTGAAAAAGTGAAAGGGTGAAAAGATGGCTAACGCCGTCAAAGCATTTGGCTTAACTACTTAACTCCATAACTCCTTTACTCCTAGAACTTACTCCTTTACTCCTTACCTCCTCTTAACTCCTTAAAAATAAAATCCCCACAGCACAAGGCTGTGGGGACAAACCATAAATTATGAAAAATACCACACGAACAAGTCTGAAACCTAGCGGTAACAGACTAGTCGTAGATTTTGATCTTATTCAGCACGAAGCGTAAAGCGCTTGAAGGCCACAACGGTGAGGTCTTTATCAGCAGCTTTAAGGTATTGGCTTACGCTGAGTTTAGAGTCTTGGATGAACTCTTGTTCAAGCAAGCAGTTCTCTTTAAAGAACTTAGCCATACGACCCTTAGCGATATTGTTCACCATTTCAGCAGGAAGTGCAGCAGCCTTTTCCTCTGCCACCTCTTTCTTAATACGGCGAATTTCGTCGGCTTGAGCTTCGGTGATATTACCTTTGGCAATACCTTCAGCGATGTGCTCTTCGTTTTCGCAGATGTAGAGGTTGAAACCAGCCTTCTTCAAAGCAGCTTGCACAGCCTTCTCTACCTGCTCTTCCTTGGTCTTTTCGATGGCAACCTTCAACTCTTCGTCCTTAACCGATTGGGGAACGCTAGCCTCATCAAGTGCGATAGGCTTCATCGCGGCAATCTGCATGGTAACGGCGTGACCCTCTTCGGCAGCAGGCTTATTGGTTTGAACCATGGTGCAGAGCAGGTTTTTGCTCATGTGGTTGTAGGTGTAGATGTTCTCGCCTTCGATAAAGCTATATCCGTCAAGTTCCATCTTTTCGCCAGTGATACCCGAACGAGCAATAACGGCGTCTTCAACCTTCGTGCCATCGCCCAGCGTCAGGGCCTTCACCTCGTCGAGGTTCTTAGCCTTAGCGGCTACGGCAGCGTCGAGAATGTCTTGCGTAAGTTGAACATAATCCTTGCCATTGGCCACGAAGTCGGTCTCACACTTCAAGGCGATGATAGCCCCGAAGCCGTTTTCAACCTTCACGAGCACACATCCGTTAGAGGTTTCGCGGTCTGAACGCTTGGCAGCAATTGCTTGACCCTTAGCACGGATAATCTCTATTGCCTTCTCGATGTCACCACCGGTTTCGTCGAGAGCTTTCTTGCAGTCTGCCAAACCAGCACCGGTGAGTTTGCGCAGTTTCTGTACGTCTGCTATTGAAACAGCCATAATCTTTTCCTTTTCTTTTTTGTTGGGTTGAGAAAAGAAGCGGCTCGGGCGGCCATATTAGTGCCCCTTTGCCGCTTCATATTGTTTGTTAGGCCTCTTCTTTGGCTTCTTCTGCTACTTCGGTTTCAGCCTTAGCCTCTTCCTTACGAGCCTTCTTGGGGGCGCGTGGAGCTTCTTCGGCTTGTTCGGCAGCGGCCTTTTCGTCGGCCTTCTCTACCTTACGCTCTTCCAAACCTTCGGCGATGGCAGCGCAGCAAGCGGTGAGAACCACCTCGATGCTGTCTTTTGCGTCGTCGTTAGCAGGGATGATGAAGTCGATGTCGCGAGGATCCGAGTTGGTATCAACCATGGCAAACACGGGGATACCAAGGCGCTTAGCCTCTTTAACGGCAATAGCCTCTTTCATAACATCAACCACGAAGAGTGCGCTGGGCAAGCGGGTGAGGTCGGCGATAGAGCCAAGGTTCTTCTCCAGTTTAGCGCGTTGGCGCGTTACTTGTAGCAACTCGCGCTTAGAGAGGTTGGCAAAGGTACCGTCGTTCATCAGCTTATCGATGTTCGCCATTTTCTTAACAGCCTTACGGATGGTAGGAAAGTTGGTGAGCATACCGCCCGGCCAACGTTCGATAACGTAGGGCATGTTTACGCTTGAAGCCTTTTCGGCTACAACGTCCTTAGCTTGTTTTTTAGTAGCGACGAACAAAATGCGCTTTCCCGACTTAGCAATTTGCTTGAGCGCTTCGGCAGCTTCGTCTACCTTAGCCACAGTTTTGTGGAGGTCGATGATATGGATGCCGTTGCGTTCCATGAAGATATAGGGAGCCATTGCAGGGTTCCACTTGCGGCGGAGGTGTCCGAAATGGCAACCTGCCTGTAACAGTTGGTCAAAATTTGTTCTTGACATGTCTTTGTTTTGTTTGGATGTTTACTTTCTTTTTAATTCTTGCGGCGAGTCATGAAAGGGCTTTGCGATGGAACAGTTCCACCAAAGAATACTTTCAGAGCTTACCTTTTGATTTAGAACCAGCGGGCAGGTAATCGCGACTGAAGCCGTTATCGAGTCGTGCCCGTTTAGATACTAAACGTTGCTCAGCTTGTGTTTGCCCTCCGTTAAGCCACATTGCGAGGCGCGGTTTGGCTTAGGCTGCCCATCGGGCGAGCTTCAAGCGCAGGCCTGCAAACGGCAGGTGGGCCAGAGACACATTAACGCTTGCTGAACTGGAAGCGACGACGGGCTTTGGGTTGACCCGGTTTCTTACGCTCAACAGCGCGCGAATCGCGGGTAAGGAAGCCTTGGTCTTTCAGTGCTTTCTTGTCTTCCTCGTTTACTTTAACCAGTGCGCGTGCGATGGCTAGACGCAGAGCTTGGCTTTGTCCGGTGTAACCACCACCGTCGAGGTTAGCCTTGATGTCGTATTTCTCGGCTGCTTCGAGCAGCTGCAGCGGTTGTCTAACCACGTACTGCAAGATGGCAGAGGGGAAATATTGGTTAATGTCTTTCTTGTTGATCGTTATCTTGCCAGTACCTTCAGAGAGGTAAACACGAGCTACAGCGCTCTTGCGGCGACCAATTGCATTTACTACTTCCATTTCTTTTCCTTATTTATACTGGTTAATGTCTATGGTCTTGGGCTTTTGTGCAGCCTTATCGTGCTCGGTTCCTTCGAAAACGTAGAGGTTGCCTAGCAAATGACGACCCAAAATACCTTTGGGCAGCATGCCCTTAACGGCGTGACGGATGATGCGATCTACGCCACCTTTGCGCTTGCGCAATTCGGCGGGCGTGTTAAAGCGCTGTCCACCGGGGTAGCCAGTATAGCGTGTATAAACCTTATCAGTTTCTTTCTTGCCAGTGAAAACCACTTTGGCGGCGTTGATGATGATTACATTGTCGCCACAATCAACGTGAGGCGTGAAGTTGGGTTTGTATTTGCCGCGGATAAGCTTAGCTACCTTCGAGCAAAGACGGCCCACTACCTGGTCGGTAGCATCGATAACCACCCACTCTTTCTTAGCCGTTTCCTTGTTGGCGGAAATAGTCTTGTAACTTAAAGTGTCCATTCTAATTTTTAATTGTAATACTACTAAAAAACGTTTGTTTGGTTTTCGCAACCGATTCACTAACCGCCAAGCTCGGCCAAAAGCGTGACTATTAACACGATTGCGGTGGAGGCTCTAAGGTTTACCCCCGTAATAATCGGACTGCAAAGGTACGCATTAATATGCTTTAACTAATAAACGCATCGCATATTTAACCTTAGCGTTATATATTATTAACAATGTTTAGCAACTCGAACTGCCTTATCGCCTACCGACATGCATGCAAACGCCATACCAGCACTTGGAATTGCCCCCCAATTAACAACCCAACAACACACCATATAACTACCCAACAACACACCATTATATATCGCGCGCGCGTACGCGTGAAAGTAAAGGATTGAGATATTCAACCTTATTGCCATCTACATGCTAATCGGGCCAGACAAACTAGCTGAACTAGCCTGCCTGGCCCGACTGTTGGAAGTCACGCAGAAACCAACTTATCGCGTGCCACCTAACCTCATTGTGAGCGATACGCCCACATGTCTACGAGGCACATTCCTTAAGTCAAACCCTTTGTCATAGACCATATAGCGATACTTGGGGGTGCCATTTGCCAAAACATCATTGCAAAACAGGCGCAAAGTGGCCATGTCTTTGCAGAGCATCCAGCGCAAACTCATGTCTAATTGGGCATGAGCCGGCAATTCCCAAACCCCTTGTTGCGTTTTGGTTTGCCCGAAAGCGTCTACCGACAAAGTGATATTGGGCTTGCTGCAGAGTGTGGCAACACCCGTGAATTTAGCCTCGCCATGAATGATACGACTGTTCACCGGCACTTCCCACAGCGTAGGTTCGTACTTATCTCGCGTCCACGCGCCGCCCAAAGTGAGGCAAGTGTAGAGCCACGAGCCAAACTGATGTGGCATAACGGCTTGCAACCCCACTTGCTGATGGCGGTCGATATTCTTGTTGCTCAAGATAACACACCTTAGAAAAACATCGGGATAAAGCTGTTGCATGACATGTCCCGAGGCACGATTGTACCATGCCCTAAACTGGAAACCACCCTTCGTGACATACGAAAGCTGCGCCTGATAATGCAGCGAAGGCATTAACGACATAGTGCGAAGCGTGTACAAGTATCCACCATTGTCGGGTTGCGAGATGCCGTTCATGTCTGAATAGTGAGGATAAGCGCGACTTCCACTCACGGCCAACGACAAAACGTTGCCTTCGCAGGGTGTGTAGCTGATGCTGAAAGTGGGTAGCACGCGCCATTGCGTAATGATTATGCGGTGATAGTAATCGGCAGACACAGACATTTCTGCCGATAGTTTCTCGCCAAATCGTTTGCTCACGCCTACATAAGCCGTAGTGAAATGCTCCTCAGGATAATTCCATTCCACGTTGTATCCCAGCACATGACGTCGCTGATGGTGCACCGAGTTATGTTTCACCTTCTTAAACCATGCACCATAGTTGATGGTCCAGCCATTGTTCAATTCGTGTTCACCTGCTATATAGGCACGCCATAGGTCTGTTCGAAGGCTATCTGTCACCAAGAAATCTTCACGCGATAGCGTGGGAAGCCAAGGATTGTAATCAGGATATCGTGAAAAGGGATTAACATAATCCATCAATACGTGCCTTTCGGGTGCACGATAGAAGGCTGCCTCTACACCAAGTCTGACGCCAAAAGGCATCGAATAGTCTATCCTCGCGTTGTGCAGCCACGCCTTTACTTTACCATCGGCAGACCCAAAGTGCGAATCCGTGTTGCTAACGCTTAGGTCGTTGTTGGTGTTAAAGCCCTGATAAGTGGCCGTCAACGTATGGCGCTCGCCAAGGGTATAGGTGCCGACAAGTCGGTAGCTATGCTTGCTGGTTGCGGCTAGGCGCTCTTGCGTGTTGGTAATCGGTCCGCCACTAGGCGAAAGCACTTCAGGTATATCCGTTCGTAAGGCATCGAGAACCCTGCCGTGCGTGTGCAGATAGCTCAGGTCGAGCGAAAAAGGCCCTTTGCGATAAGTGCCCGAAACCCTTTCGCCAAACAATGTGCGATGCCTTAACGACATGTCGCCACCCACTTCGGCCGTAAAGGGTGCGCTTTCGGCATCTCCGCGCTTAAAGGTTAGGGCGATTAGCGGTGCATTGGCTTGCATGCGCGCAGCAGGGTTGTACACAATTTCCACCCGTTCGATGCCACTTGCGGGCATGGCACGTAGCAATTCTTGCAGCTGATCGTAGGCCACGTTCTGCGTTTTGCCGTTTATGGCCACGGCAATGGTTCGTCCGCCGAGCATGTAAACGCCATTTTGCACGGTTATTCCTGGCAATGCACCAATGGCATCGTAAACGTTTTCCACGCCTTTTTGTGCCACGAGTCGTGGTAAGTCGTAGCTAACAGCGTTGCCCAAGCGCTGTTCTTCAGGTTGCTCTTGCGACATTGGCGCAGCCAAAGCGGTGCTTAGCACAAGGGCGAAAAGTGCTGTAAATGTTTTTCTTCTCATATCTGTCTATATCAGGTGTTGGTTTGTTGGGACGTATCTGCGTAAGCATAAGGCGCCTCGACATTTTTTTCGTTTCGTGTTTAACTCCTGCAAATTTATCAAAAAATCGGTTTCGAACCAAGGTTTTATAAGAGAAAGTTGGCGACTAACTACCTAGTTTTTCCACACATACGCGTTACGCCGATCCTTTCAAGCATATTTTCTGCCTTTAAGTTTATTGACATTCAACCGTGTTTTCGTCCTATCATTGTCGGAAATTAGCCTGAAACAGAAACTCTCCGTTGCAAAATCGCATCAAGAATAAAATAACATCAAAAACATTTGGCTTTCTCTTTTTAATATCGTAGTTTTGTGTTATTCTCACCATTTCACGTTCATCTTCGCTCAAAAGTTCAGTCTGCGGAGCTTTTGAAATGCCAAATAATGGAAAAATAGCATTTGTCATGCAGTCTTTTGACCTTGGTTCACTCCTCTTTTAATAAGGAATAGACATTTTCTTGTTAAGAAATATATGATAGATATAGACGCTTGCAAAAAGGGAGACAAAGAAGCCCTTGGTGAACTATATTCGGCGTATGCTCCCAAACTACAGAGCGTATGCCGCAGCTATGTTAAGGACCAAAGCGTGGCAGAAGACATTCTACACGACGCATTCATCATCATCTTCACATCCATTGGCGAACTGAAAGAGAACCGTAAATTGGAAGGATGGATGGTAACCATTGTGAAAAACCTCTCGTTAAAGCACCTCCGGCACATGCAGAAACACAACTCTTCGCTGTCGAACCTAAACAGAGAAGTGGCGGACGAAACGTTGGAAAACATACAAGGTGTGGAATTAGACGTGCTATTAGCCACTATCGACGCCCTCCCAAAAGGCAACCGAGAGGTGTTTAAGCTGTCGGTCTTGGATGGGCTTTCTCATAAGGAGATAGGCCAGATGCTTGGAATTAACCCGCACAGCTCGTCTTCACAACTCTTCAGGGCAAAGAAGATGCTACGGGCAATGCTGGCTAATTATTGGGGTTTGCTGCTGTTACCACTTCTCATTCCTATATATATATATATGGTGACAAGGCAAAAGGCAGGCCGATTGACCACATTAAAGCCAAGAGCAACGAAACAACGGCAAGCCACCCCACAAAAAACAAAAGCCGAAAACATGAAGCTCAAGGCCAACCAACCTGCATATTCCACCCCATCGACAACTGCGCACAACGTTGGTGAGGCCCAATTGACACAAGCGGCTGCTCACAACGGCAGGTATCACCTTCAAAACAGAACTAATAGCACAAAGCCTGCAAAAATCACCTTACCGCTCGACGCAGATACGATACAAAGCCAACTGGCCGTAACAGGCAACCCAAAAGACACGCTACCACCTTCACTTCCAACAACTGTAATAAACAAGGAAATTGCCTTGAACGAGCAAATAGCCCACGCCACCAAGCCCAAGAAGAAATACCCTTGGACTTTCAGCCTTGGGTACTCGTCTAATGCAGGTGCAAATGGCGCATTATCAAGCCAGAACTACCTCTCTATGATCGACTATGCCAATGGTGGAGCCACTGCAAAACTCTACACTTGGGAAGACTATGAGAATTATCTCACAAGGAACAAGGCACTTATGGACTCTGTTGAAAGTGCAAAACTTGCTTGGATTGTAAACAATAATATCGACGCACCCACGGGAAAAGACGGTACAGGCTTAGGCGAAAAGGCCAATCACCATCGCCCCATTACATTGGGCATCTCACTCAACAAGCAACTAAGTCCACGCTGGGCGTTTGGCACAGGGCTAACCTACACACGCCTAAAATCGGAGTTTGAAAGCAAATATCTTGGTGCCACACTGAATAAGACGCAAAAGGTAGACTACCTTGGCATACCCTTACGCCTTACCTACCGCCTTTGGGCTAATGGCCGTTTCAATGCCTACACAACCGGTGGCGTAACGTTCGAGTTGCCCGTTTATAGCTCGCTCGCTAAGAAATACACCGTAACAGCGGACTCATCGTACACCCTACACGAGAGCATTAAGGTGCATAGCCAATGGTCGGTTAATCTTGGCGTAGGCGTGCAGTATCGCCTGTTCAAGCCATTCAGTATCTATTTAGAGCCCAACATGTTCTATTACTTCGGCAATGGAAGCGGTATCGAGACCTATCGCACCGAACATCCGTTCATCATAACCGTACCATTCGGTTTGCGCCTAACGTGGTAGACCATAGAAAAAGCAGATAACAAAAATCTCCATCAAGCGTGCAGTATTTTCAAGTATCCTCACTCTTTATGGTAGATGCGGCCTAAAAACCGCCTCTTTACATCGTGTATATCTTATCAATATAATTCTAAACCGCATTCATTATGAAAAAATTATTATCTATCTTATCTATTCTCGCTCTTTCGTTTGCGAGCATAAGTTGCAGTAGTGACGAGAAAACACAGTCTGAAGAAACAGACATCAAGCCCGAACTGTATGCAATTGGTACAACTCCCGTCAACCGTTCTGTCATTTCCAAACAGTATCTGTTCACACTCGACAACATCAAAAACTTCAATTCGAAAACAAGAGAGATGGTGTTCGTTAACTTTGAGCCGAACAGCTCCTTGTTCCCCATTTACCAAAGAATAGAAATATGTACGCCCAACAAAGTATTGCTTCATATCACTACGTTTGTATCCGAAGTCAACAGCCAACTGTTTACCGACCTGTCTTTGGTCTCTGAGAACGGCAAATTTTATCTGAGCGACTGTTATCCGCGACATATAGAAAACAATAGCGACTATGCGAGAGAAAACGAAGCGATAAAAGAGGCTAAACAAAAGCGTGCCGCCGAATGGGAAGAGTTTCTCTCTGTACTTAAAAAGCATGGTAAACTAATTGAAGAGTAAACATTAGGACCAGTTAATGGAAAGGAAAAGTATATATGAAAAAAGTGTTTTTTAGCCTGATATGCCTTGTAGGGCTATCGGCATGTTCCACAGAAAACGCGGTAGTTGGCTCGTTAAAGACTTACGATGTTACAAATTCGTCATGCAAAAGAGAGGTTACTATGACCGATTTGCAAAGCAATCCGCGCGAGGATGATAGGAATAAGCTAACGAAACTCAGTATTGAGCTAGGTAAAGACGGCGTTGCCCAATGCAAAGTAGAAGACGTAAGAGACAATTGCGCAATACGAGAACGAGTGGTGAATGTTAGTAACGAAGGCAATCAAATTACTCTAGTTGTTCATCACAAGCAACCTTTTGAGCTGTTGGCCGACTGCGAATGCTGGTATGATGTTGACTTCAAGATGGGCAAAATTTCCCAAGGAAATTATCACCTGAAAGTGTATTATGCAGGAAGCGTTGTTAAATGCGATAACAAACTCCTCGTATACGATGGGGAAATAAATCTTGCACAGGGTAAGGTAACACAAGTTACACTAAAGAGGGGCATTCTGTTGCCTGTAGATTAAGTATCTTATTCAAGACTCCCCCTATGTCTTTTGCAAAGACTATTATCTTAGGCGGGTTCTATCATTTACTTTTAATGGATCATTAATTCTATACCCATTGACTCTTTTTGAAAACGTATAGTGAACTATGCGATTAAGAAACCAATCAACGAAACAACATAGAACAAAGCCATAAAAGGACCTGATAGGACTCACCTACTTACATTCGTCTGTCTTCTTCACATCCTTCAATTCATGTTTATTGTCCGTACCTGTGCTGGCAATAAACAAAATCTACGATAATGGCTTGTCCAACGTGTTGAACACATATTTGCATTAACTGCCTTTATCACAAAGAACGATTAGCACCAAAACAACTATTGAAAGACGACAGATAAGGTTTAGAGTTACGTTCTTTCATCTCCTAACTTGTTTCCACTAAGCTGGAACCCTGTTCCATCTTATCTGGAACAATGTTCCATATCAACTGGAACAGGAGTCCAACTTACATGGAACACGAGTCCCGATGATGCGAACCACGCCAAGAAGAATTATATATCATTACAAGGGCTAAAGCCTTGCTTGTTGTTATTTTTATTTTTACCTTTGTATTGTTGTGATGATGTTTCCCTAAACCACATCATATCACGCTTATACGTCCGGCATTGCCTACGGGAAAACAGCTTACTGAACCCTATGACTGGCCTTTTTCACAAGGGCCAACGAAAAGAATGCGTGTGCCATAAAATGGCAACCGAAGTTCCTGAGGCTGTGGGTTTCCTTGTTTGCGAACCGTTTAGCCTTCGCGTTCTCTCGCAAGCTATAAGTTCGTTGGCCTTTAACGTGCGACGACGTAGATAAAATTCATAAAATCTAGAACTTAACATCTCATAGATTTAATATAACAAATTATCATTATGGCAACAGATATTTCAACATGGCTGATGCCCGAAATAAAGGCAGAAGGTTTGCAGCAAGAGAATGGTATTTTCTTGTATATGAATAATGACTTTGTGGGTGGAGATAACCATAAGTACATGAAGATGTACGATTGGATGTCGTATGTGTACGATTTTGGAGAGAAATGGATAGGACGGCTTAAATTTGGCAGGGGACTTGAGCAGATGCGCACCGAACTAATGAGTCGTTTGGAGTGGCGAAACAATATCTCCGTGCTATACGTATCTATTGGTACAGGGGCCGACTTGCGTTGTCTGCCACAGGGTATCGACCTTAAAACGTTAGAGATGGTTGGTGCAGACATCTCGATGGGCATGCTCAAGAGGTGCAAAAAGAAATGGGAGAAGAAAACAAACTTAACGCTTGTGCAATGTCCTGCCGAAGAACTGCCGTTTGCGGATAACTCTTTCGACATCGTTTTTCATAATGGGGCCATCAACTTCTTTAACGATAAGGCTCGCGCAATGAACGAGATGCTGAGGGTTGCGAAACCTGGAAGCAAGATTCTTGTTGCCGACGAGACTGCCGACTTTGTGGAATCGCAGTATAAGAAAAGCGTCTTTTCAAAGTCGTATTTCAAGGGTAAGACGGTAGACCTTCACGAGATTGAGCAGTGTATTCCGCCTGCGGCCGAAGAAAAGCAAACAGAGCTATTTTGGAATAATCAGTTTTATGGCATCACGTTTAGGAAGGCTCATGCGGGTTAACACATAAACAGCTTCGTAATGATTACGGGTTAGGGATAACAAACAACTCATAAGGGCCTGTGTACATGTTAGTGGCGTTGAGCCAATCACCGCGTAGCGGTTGATCATTTGGGGACGAAAAACCATTCAACAACTTTATTTAAACATAACTATTAGCGGCTAGCATCGCATTATCTACCGCGTAGCTGTTGGCCATTTGGGGACGAATGCCATGCCACAGCTTGATTTAAACATGTCTATTAGCAACTAGTATCGCATTATCTACCGCGTAGCGGTTGGTCATTTATGGAAGAACGCCATGCCACAGCTTGTTTTAAACATGGCTATTAGCGGCTAGTTTTGCGCTAACTACCGCGTAGCGGTTGACCTTTTAGTGTCTTCTTGCATCTTGATTTTACGTAAAACATATCGTGTTCCATCCCAATCTCACTTTATTATATATGGGTTTGGGAGAACAATAAACTTACAACAATCCATGCACATGTTAGCGGCGTTGCGCTAACTACCGCGTAGCGGTTGGTCTTTTGGTAGGGCAGGGTTGGGAGAGAAGCGACCTACCCTGTCTAAATGGCGCATATAACCACACAAGGCCGTAGGTCTTGGTCTTTTTTCTCATTGGTTAGTTTGTATGGGAGTGCTGGCTATTGTGGGTGTAATCAGGCATATTTTAAGAGGGAATGGCATCAATAAAGAGGCATAATAATAGGGCGACGAGGAGAGCGTTGTGTGCATTCTTCACCAAAACAAGCGTGATAAACGGAAACAGACCAATACCTACGGCATTGTTTACTCTCGCCGCAGCCTAGGCAGGGTAGGTCGCTTTGGCTCCCAACCCTGCCCTACCAAAAGGCCAACCGCTACGCGGTAGATGGTATAACAGTATCTCCTTGCTTCTTTCTCTTGCGTAAAATGAATGGTATCTCGTTTAAATTTTGCTTATTATATAGGAGTTTGGGAGCACAAAAAACTTACAACAATCCATGCACATGTTAGTGATGGTGCGCCATCCTACCGCATAGCGATTGGTGAAATAGCCATTCGCTTTTGATCTAATCTTACTCAAAAAGCATCGCATGCTTATCCCGGATGCACGTAAAACTTGTAAAAAATCGGCATCCACACCTCTTATTACGAGATGCGAACGCCGATTTTAGGATGTTTTCTATTAAAATTCTACTGTCTTGAAGATGTTTTTTGCACCTTAGCTTAGCTTACCCTCGTGTACAATGGCTTGTACAACGATTTCGCGTTTAACAGCGTTGTTGAGCACCTTAGTGGCAACGGCCGAAACATCGGCAGGTGTTAGGGTGCTGAAAACGGGGTCGACAGCTGCACTTTCTTCGGGCGTTATGGTCTCGCCCGTTTGTGCATATACGCCCAATGTGGCCATCCACAGCATGGGATTGGTACCCATGTCGGGCGAGGCAGGTGTCTGTTCGTCTACGGCCAGAGGCACAATGGCTGCCTTAAACTCGTCGGCCGAGAACTTGCCAAGGCGTACATCGTCGAGCAAAGCATTGACTTTGTCTAACGCCGTGGCAACAGATGCGCGCGCGGTAGAAAGGTGTATGCTGAGCGTCTCGGTGGTTTCGGGTTCAGAAACATAGTCGGCCTTCACACCAACGGTGTAAGTAAGGTGTTGTTTCTCGCGTAACTCGTCGAAATACTTGGCCTCCAAGATGGCTCGCATTACCTGAAACGCAGCCCGTTCTTTGTCGGTTAGGCGCAAGTTGTTGGCAAACGACAGTTCTATCTCGGCCAAATCGCCCTGCATTTCGACGTTGAACGTGCGCTTGATGAGCGGTTCTTTCGATGCAAAGTTCATGGCCGTAGGTGCTGGCAACGTTTGTTTGGGATCGCCTTTAATCGATGCCAGATAAGTTGTTACCAACTTTTTAGCCTGCGGTTCGGCCAAATCGCCAACGATGAAGTAGGTGTAGCGCGCTGCATTGCCAAAGTGGGCGAAGAACTGTTTGGGAAGTTCTTCAAACTGCATACGGTCGAAGAAGGCCTCATCTTGTTCGGGGTTGGCCTCCGATGGCGGGAAGAGCAGTCGGCGAATAGAGTCTTGCGCGGCTTCCATTCCTTCGAGCGAGCGGTTGGCGTAGAGATACTTGCTGCGCTGAACGTACTTAGAGAAGACGTTGGGCGAGAAGTCGTGGCGCGACAAGATGAGATTGAGGTAACCGAAGAAGTTATCGGCTTGCGCAACGGGCATACTGCCCGAGAGGTCGTCGGAGTAGTCGCCTGGCGACATGCTAAGGTCTATATCCTTGCCTTGCAGCCACGAAGCCAACTGGTTGCGGTTATATCCACCCACACCCGTTTGCATCAGCTGATTGCGCATGGCCGTGTAGTTAGCCAGCTGTTGGGGCGTAACGGCAGCGCGTCCACCAGGAGCCGTAGCCGAGAAGAATAGCATACCCTTGGCTTGCGGCAGGTACTTGTAGATTACGCGTGCGCCATTAGATAGTTTCCATTCTTTAGCGGCAAGCTTAGATATGGGCTTCTCGCTTACAATCTTTCCTGCAACGATGTGCTTGAGGTCAAGACTGGTCAGCGTATTGTCTGGTCTAGCCTCCAAGACTGGGTTCTCATTACGTTTTAACGATGCGAGGAAGGCGTCTTGCGATAGGCCTAACTCGTTGGGTTTACGTTCGTAGGTGATGAAAGCCAAGTTGTTTTGGTCGAGCAATTTGGCTACCCAGCTGTTAAAATCTTCCACGTCTTGCTCTACCAGCACTTCAATATTGCGCTGAATTTGCTCACGGAAGTCGTTGATAGGTGTTCCATAAAGGAAGTTTTGCTTCATCAAATTGAACACGTTATCGGGTGTTCCCAGCCCCTTAGCTTCCAATGCGTCTTTCATTCCTTGGTACATCTCGCTCTTCTGGGCTTCGAATTCTTCTTTCGAAAAGCCGCTATGAGCGATTGCCCCTCTTATGGCAAGCAGCTGTTCCATGGCCTGTTGGGCATTATTGGCATAGGGAACAACGTCCCATGCCATTTGCGCAAAGCCGCGCACAAGAGGCGAAAGGCTTACCGAAGCAGCAATGAAGGTTTCTGCATCGGCGTTTTTCAGACGAGCAAAACTGCGCGGTGCCAAGGTGTTGAATATGCGCGTGAAAAGGAAATTACGCGTTGCCTCGTCAGAATTGGGATTGTTAGGCAGGCGCACACGTTGGTAAAGACCAAACGAGAGGCTCTTGTTCTCCTTGTCTACAAACTGCATGAACAGCGGTTGAGCATTGTCGCCGATTTTACGGAGTTCGATATCGCTGGGCGTTGCTTTTTTGGGGAGCGACGAGAGGGTGGCTTTGAGGGTGCGTTCAGCTTGATCTAGGTTTACATCACCTATGACGGCCACGAACTGCAAGTGCGGTCTGTACCACGTATCATAGAACGCGCGCACATCTTTGGGCGTGAAGGAGCGTAGGCGAGCTTCGTTGCCAATGACGTTGCGTTGTGCGTATCGCGAGTTGGGATACATCACACGCGCCGTGCTATCGGTGATACGGCGGTCTATACCTTCACGTCTGCGCCACTCTTCGAGGATAATTCCACGTTCTTTCTCAACGTCGGCGGGCTGTATCTTGATGCCATGACACCAGTCTTTGAGCAACAAGTACATCTTCGCCATCAGTTGCGTGTTGGCCGTGGGCACATTGTGCACGGCATAGCGCGTTTCATCCACACCCGTAAAAGCCTCGAAATCGGTAAGGCCATTGGCTTTAAGAAAAGCCATAACGCCACCAGGGAAGTTATCGGTGGCATTAAACGCCAAGTGCTCTAAGGCGTGGGCCAAACCCGTTTGGTTGTCGGCTTCGTTCACTGCCCCCACGTTTTGGAAGAGGTAGAACTGTGCTTCACCTGGCGTTGAGCCATCGTTATATATATAATAGGTAAGACCGTTGGGCAGCTTACCCGTTCTTAGCACCTCGTTTTGTGCATAAGCCTGCTGCGCAAAAACGAAGGCGACGAGGCACAACATGGCCGTACGCATACGTTGCGCTAGGTTGAAGAGCGTTGTGTTCATACGGGATTTACTTTTCTAGCAGTTCCAATGTGGCCAGCTTATGCTTGATGGCGTTCTGCACCATAGCCTGCGGCATCTCCATGTTTTGCATTCTGAGCGACTCGGCATAGCCTTGGTTGTAGCATTCGCGTGCCTTAGCGTAGTTCTTCAGCTCACGATACGAGTCGCCAATCATCACGAGATAGTTTACGCGTTCCATCACAGCCTCTTCGGCTTTCAATGCTTGTTCCACCCATTCGATGGCTTGCTTGTGGTCGTCGGCCGTTAGCTTTTTGCCCGCAGCATTGTAAAGGTCTTGTGCGGCCTTACCGTAATCGGCAGGCGCAACCTTATCGCCCATCTTTTGCAAGAGGGTTTTCATGTCGCGAATGTAGCCTTTCACGTCCTTATTCTTATAAAGATTGTAGAGCGCATCGTAGTAAAGCTTTGCCCTTTCGTAGGCGGGCAGCGTGGGCAGAGCAGCAACTTCGTATGCCTTAGCATACTCGTTCTTTATCTTCTCTACGTATTGCTTGTACTTGTCACTACCTTCTTTCACCAGTTCTTCAGCCCAAGCGTCGTTAGACATCACCACATAGTAGGCTGCGGGAGCACCAATGGCCGCCTTCCACGCATCTAGGTTCTGGTTGATAAAGTCTACCATCTCTTGCTTATGTGCCTTGTCGTCGTTGCCTTCAAGGTTGTAGATGATGGCATAGTCGTCTTTGTTGATGAGTTTCGGACCTTTCTTGGCGGCGATATAGCCCTTATAGAGCTTTTGTATGCGCACAACCCACTTGTCGGCTTCCATTCCTTCTTGCGCAGCAAGGAAGTTCGGGGCCTTCATCAGCATCTGTTGTTGCACCTCAAGGTCGTTGGGGTTCTTCTTATAAGCCTCGTATAGCTGTTCGAAACTTACGCCTTCGCCTGCCACAATCTTGGCAGCTTCAAGCAAATCTTCTTTTCCGAGGGCGCCAACGTTCACTCCGATGGTTTTCCCATCAGGTGCAATAAAAGCCACTGTGGGGTAAGCCTCCACCTTATATTGCTTAGCAATCTCCTTGTTTTCGGGTTTCTCGGCATCAATTTGCAAGCTGATGAAGCGCGAGTTGAAGTATTCGCCCACCTCGGGGAGCGTGAAAACCTCCTTCGCCATACGCTTACATGGCACGCACCATGTGGCATAGAAGTCCACAAAGAGCGGTTTATTTTGCTTTTTGGCCTCAGCCAAGGCTTCGTTAAACGAACCCTTGAAGAACGTTATTCCTTGTTCGCCCTGTGCCTTGCATAGCAGGGCAAACAGCAGGAGCGGCAATAATATCAATCGTTTCATATCTTTATGGGTTTTGTTGTTCTGGTTCGGGTTCATCTTGTCCTACAATGATGGTGTATGCATCATTAATAATTTGCGAATGTCCCTCGTTATATACTCTTAGCGAAAGTGTGTAGCGCCCACTGGTTGGCAGTTCGGCCACACCTTCTTGCATCAATACAATCATGCCTCCATCTACTTTCAGCAATCCCTTTTGGGCTAAAGCCTTGAACTTTTCGGCATCTCCGCCTTCGGTGGCTTTAACATCCGATAGTTCGAAGTTAATGGGATTGGTACCTGCTACGCCCTGAATGCGATACGACACCCATGGCAGATGGTCTGCATAGCGCGGGGTGCTAGCATGTGGATTGTGGTACACGTTGAGCGTGTCGGGGCTGAACGATGCACCCTCAGTTCGTAGAAATCCAACGGGCATGGTGTTGCACGCAGCCACTGCCATTGTGATAAGCGCAACAACAAAGAGCGTGCTGCCCAAGTTATATATCTTCTTCATGTGTTAAAAGTCTCTTAATCTGAAATCATAATCCATTGAATGCACCACGCCAGTGAGCGTTTGTATGTTGCTCGATGCCACGGCACTCTCTTTACTTGTGTCTAACGAGGTGACGTAAATCCGCTTAGGACCTGCACCTGGCACACCGCTGTATGTGTCGCGGAAGGTGTACACCCAGAATTGCTTACCAGATGCCATCTCGAAAGTTTCTCCACCTGTGCCAATCGTTACATTGGGGTCGCTGCTTTTTCGTCCTTCCTTAAAGTCGTCGAGCAGTTTTCGCTTGGTAAGTAGGCCGTTAAGCACGAATGCCTTACAGTCGTCAACAGGTATCTCGTCAACGGTTTTCATACCGTTTTCGAAGAGATAGGCGCGTATGGAGTTGCTGGTAGCGCCAAAATAGGTAATGTCTTTACCGTAAGAGCTGGTTCCTTTGAACACATCTTCTAGTCCGGCGCGCGTTATCATCTCTTGTAACAGCTTCCAATTGTAGGGGGCTTTGCTGAAATACTCCCACATCGTGCAGTTGTGGTTGCCGTTTGCTTCGCCCGAATCTTCGAAGTTATATTGCGTGCAACTCACCGATATAAGTGTCAGCAAGCATGCCGCAGCGAAAAATTTAATGCGTTTCATTTTCTTTCTTTCTGTTTGGACCGCCCTTTAACTTGTTGTCATGGCGGTCGCGGTTAGGAAATGTTGCTTGTTACATCGCTTATTCGTATCGTTGCCAATACGTTTTTTGCCTGATAAGCTTGTTAATGGGGTTTCCGTTCTTATCCGTCTTGGCGTCGGTAGGCAGTGGTAGCCCCAAAGCTCCTCCACGTATGTCGCTCAAAGTAAGGGTGGTGAACTTGCCTGTTAGCTCTTCCTTAATATAGTTGTTGCGAATGATGTCGGCGTAACGCGCATCGTTCTCGGCGATAAACTCGCGTTCGCGTTCGCGGAAGATAGCTTTACGCAATCCCTTGGTATCGTTAGCCGAGGGGTAAGTGGCGGCTGCTGCACGATTACGGATAACGTTAAGGTCGGCAATAGCTTGCGCATCATTACCCAACTTGGCCGCACATTCAGCGCGAAGTAGGTAGAAGTCAGCCAATCGCCAGTACACATAGTCGGCATTTATCGAACGATATAGCTTACCCGTTGACGTATTCTTATCGGGGTCCAGAACCGCCGTGCGGAACTTATAAGGTATTGCGTAGTTTCGGCCAGCAACTGTGTGATTCGTATCAAACTTGTAGAAGAAAGCCTTGCGGCGCAAGTCGCCTGCGTCAGGGTACAACTTGCTGATGGTTTCCTTGTAGAGTTTGAACTTCGGACGGTCAGCGATGTCGGGCAGTGTTTGGGTCTCGTCTACCGGCCAACTTACAAACGCCTCTGCCACTCTGTTTGGTGAGAAAGTCTGAGCCGAGCGTGCTTTGTCGTAGAACAAACTGAATATCGTCTCGGGATTTGTCTTTTCGGGCGCGGAGAGATATTGGCAAAGCTCCTCAGGCGTGCTACAAAGGCTGTAATCGCCCACCTTCTTGTCTATCAACATAGTGGAATACTCCATCGACTTGGTGTAAGCGGCTTGTGCGTCGCCCTCCAATTTCATCAGTTCGATGATACTCCCTTTCCATGCATAGAGATGTGCCAGCAATGCAGCGCATGTTCCTTTCGATGCCGTTTGCCTGTTGGTAATGGGCGTTCCATCCATCTTACGCAATTTGTCGTAGGTGGGCAGCATGTTGAAAGCCTTCGTTGCGTGATCGATGGCCGTTTCTATCACGTCCATTCGCGACGAAGTGGCGTATTCCTTAATCACTTGAGAGTTCTCGGTGATAACCGCGTCGTCGAAACGTTGCGCCAAAAGGAAGTAAGCAAAGCCCAATCCAAACTCCGCTTGCCCCACATAGTGGTTGCGACGGTCGTCTGCAAGGTTCTTTGTTCGGTGAATATTATCCAGTATGACGTTAGACGCAAACACAATGTCGTAGAGTTCTTTCCACGATTCGTTTTGCGCAATAACCTGTCTGGGGTTCCATCGGCGTATCTCCATCCCATATTGTAGCGTGTCGGCAAACATACCAACGGTGGTAAACGTGGTATTGTTGGGTACGTAGATATTGATAAAGTATTCTATAGAGGTAGTGGCAGCGTTCACTCCGGCCTCGTTATCAAACGAACTGCCATAAGTTTGCGCATTCTCTGGCATAATGTCTAGGTTGCAAGACGTTAGAGTGCATGCCAAGAGCAGTGTTGCTATGCTTATTTTTCTCATCTTTCTAGAATTTCACGTTGATACCAAGTGTCAGTTTACGATTTAGCGGATATTGCGATCCGTCGTCCTTACCCGTATATGGGTCGATAACTTCGGGATCCAATCCAGAGTAGTTGGTGAGCATGAAGAGGTTCTCACCAGAGAGATAAACATTAACGCTCTTGATGAACTTGCTCTTAAACCACGTTGCGGGAAGTGTGTAGCCCAACACCAGCTGCTTCAATCTAAGGAAGCTAATGTTCTCGATGTTCGAGTCTACATTGCCGTCAAAGTGTCCCAGATAGCCAGGATCAGCAAACTCTAAGGCTGGTTTAGTGGCGTTGGGGTTATCTTTACTCCAATACTCGTTGGCTCTGAAATGACCCATCAGGGGGTTAACGGTCTTATTAAAGGAGAATGCACTGTTTTGAACCATGTTCATTACCTTGCGTCCAAGCACGTAGCTGAAAAGAACGTCTACGTTAAAGCCTTTCCAATCCAAGTGTCCATTGATACCGCCGTAGGCAGTTGGTAAGGTGCTTCCTGCATAGTACAGGTCGCTGTTGTCTATCTTACCATCCATATTTTGGTCCTTAATCTTTCTTCCGCCAACGCGCAAGGGATAGTTAGGATTGCCAAAGTAGAGCGGCAAGCGTGCGCCAGTCTGACTGTAATGGTAAGGTATTTCGCTTTCGTCTTTCACTATTCCCTCGTCTTGGAAGGTGTAGATACCGTATACGGGTCTGCCCAACACTTTGTCGTTGAGGTCTTCGCCGTTGTGTGTCTTGCGGAAAAGGTTGCGGTTGTGCGACACATTGAGGCCAACGCTCAGGTTAAGGTCCTTGCTACGGATAAGATCGGCTTGCATCTCGAACTCAATACCTTCATTTGATATAGCCGAAATGTTGTCCCAAACCTTGTCTGTATAGAAGAAGTTACCCGGCAAGTATTTTTGCATAAGCAAGTTGCTTGAATACTTATAATAGTAGTCGAGCTTGAATTTCAGTCTATAATCCAACACTTGCAGGTCCAGACCCAAATCGTATTGGTCGCTCTTTTCCCACGTCAGGTGCGGGTTACTCATTTGCGCGGGAATCAATCCTGCATTACCATCAAACACGTCGGTTTCTGACAATACGCCCAACGCCAAGTAAGGCTCTTGGAACTTCTGACCAGAACGTCCCCACGAAGCACGCAGCTTGGCAAAGCTAAGCCACCAAAGCTTCTTCATGAAACGTTCTTCGCTGAACGCCCAACCCAAACCCACTGAGGGGAAAGTACCCCAACGAACGTTGCTACCGAATACGGAAGAACCGTCGCGGCGAACAGAAAACTCGCCCAAATACTTCTTTTTGTAGCCATAAGCGGTACGTCCAAGGAAACTGAGCATGGCCTGATCTTCCTTATTCGAGTCGAAACTTCTCGCAGGTTTAGCCTCTCCGCTAATGTCTTTGAGCAGTGAAGGCCATCCCTCACCAACGTATTTCACTTGGTTGGTGGGTCCACCCTTAGCCCATCCGCCGATGGTTTGCATCAAATCGTAGTTATAAGTAACACCTGCCATCAACTCCAACTTATGCTCTTGAGGCAACGGCACATTGTATGTGGCAATGTTTTCGGTTTGGAGATTGGTCATCGCTGCGTTCGAACCACGCGCCTCAGACAGGTTGTCGTACATCAGGTAGCTGGGGCGGAAGATATAAATGCGTGTAAAGTAGTGGTCAATCGACGCAGTAGAGGTTATTCTCAAACCCTTTATGGGCGAATAGTTAAAGCCTCCGTTCAGTCGTAAGTTATAATTCGAATTTGTTTGGTCAACATCGCGCAGTTGTTTCACCGCCTCGCGCTCAGCCGTACTACCCTTACCAGGTAGAACACTGGGCGTTTGCTTGGGATCAAACGTAAGACCCTGCACACGGCCACCCGAACCTGCACTTTGGTTGGTATATGCCATGTTCAAACGAACAAAGACATCGAGTTTGGTAGAAAGCTTGAAGTCGAGATTTGTGAGCAAGCTGTATCGACGGAAGTTCGAGTTAATCATAATACCCGTTTCGTCGTACACGCCTGCATTGGCCATATAGCGCATGTTTTCAGTTCCACCAGCCAGTTGAACGTCGGCTTTGGTTACGCGTCCTAGTCTAAATCCGTACTTCCACCAGTTGGTTCGGTTGTTGTAGAAGGTGTTCAGCGAGTCTTGCATGATGGGACTAATCTTCCTGTCGCCAGTCATCACGTTTCCGTTTCGCCACAAGTAGTCCATACCACCATCAAGGTCGTCGCCCCATCCCCAAGTGTCGCCATAATCATTAGGCAGCACAATGCGGTCGGTTGCTGCGTCGTAGTGTGCCGTGCGGTATTTTTTCGCCAGCATCAGGGCGATATCTCGTTCGGCCTTACCAATGGTTTGTTTGGGCGTTGCGGGTAACCACGACATCGATTGCGATACGTTCACCTGTATTTCGTTGCGTCCAGCCTTACCTTTCTTTGTTGTAATAAGGATAACGCCATTACCTGCACGCGAGCCATAAAGCGATGCCGAGGCTGCGTCTTTCAGTACTTGCACACTCTCGATACTAGATGGGTCAAGACCAGCAAGGGCATTAATACCACCCATGTTTTGGGGATCGTTGGCCACGGGCACACCGTCTACCACGTAAAGTGGTGTTCCGTCGTTTACGCCCTGTTGGTTCAACGAGTTAAATCCACGTATGGTCACTTTCGAACCGCCACCACCTGGCGAACCAGATAGGTTGGTTACGTCTACACCGGCAATGCGTCCTTGCAGCAAGTTTTCAAGACTAGGCGAGGGAACCTTTTGCAAATCCTCTGCATTTACAGAGCCGATGGCTCCCACCTGTTCGCGAGTGTTACGCTTACCATAGGCAATAACAGATACTTCGCCCAGCATCTTTTCAGCCGAAGGCAGCAGTACGCTCAACTCACGACGTGCATCATACTTCACGGTCTTCGTGTCGAAGCCCACGCTCGATATGGTTACGTTGCCCTCTTGGTTGTCTACCTTCATGGTAAAGCGACCATCAAGGTCGGTGGTAGTCCCTTGGGTAGTACCCTTAATCTGAACGGTGGCAAACGAAACACCCTGTCCGTCCTTGTCTTTCACAAGTCCTTTAAGTGTAAATGCCGTTTCTTTGTGTTGTTCCATGCGGTAGACGTTGATCTTCTTCCCGTCTACATTGTAGGCGAAAGCAGTTTTAGCCAGCAAGCTTTGCACGGCTTGCAGGGCGTCTACGTTTTCAAAAGAGATAGTTACCGTCAAGGTGTCGTTACGCACATCGTCGGTGTAAGTTACTTCGTAGTCGCCTTGCCGCCCCACGAAATCGAGGATGCTGGCCAGCGGCTTGTCTTTAAACGATACCGAGATACGCTTACCCGTGGTCTGGGCAACGGCCTCGGCGGGCTGGAACACGGCCAAAGCCATTGTTCCTAAAAGCACTGCGAGTAGATAGCGTTTCAGATATACTGCCATACTATAAGTTTAAAAGAGTATTGATATTATGTGATACAGGTAAGATTTTACTTCAGATTACCGTTTTTGTGAATTGCAATGGCCATACAAACGGCCACATTGCACTGTTTCGTTTTTAACGGGGCAAATATAGTAAAAAAACTGCATAAAAATTATTTCAAGCTGATTTTCTTTTCGATTTTACTTTTTTTTCACTTCAAAAAGTGGGTCCTAGGTGAAGGATTAGGGGGTAAAGGCTGTCTGTTTAACACTAAGAACGATGGAAACATGCCGTAAAACAGGGTCGTGAAATGACATTATGACATTTCCCCATTCAACCGACATCACCTCAGAGAAATGTGTACGCCACGCCATAGACAAACCCTTCCAATAAGTTTTGGGGTTAAACGCCTGCAGCCACAATGTAGCAGTGCACAGAAAGCCAAAGCGTCGTATAACACCTTTTTTATAAACGCATCGCAATAGGCGAACAACACCTCCTAGACAGTAGGCTAAACGCCCCCTCGTACGTGCTGTGCAAGGGGGCGTTTGATATAGTGCTTAGACCGCTTTGGGTCTTTACTATTACTCCTTTACAGGTTATGGCAAAATCAGGTGAATCTGCACCTCTTTCTCTTTACCGTCTACGGCTGTTTCGTTAACTTGCGTGAGCCTGTACTTTATGTAAAGGAAGTTATCTTCTTTCCTAGCCGATATCACCTCAATCTGAGGTTCTTCCAGGTAAATGTCACGATACTCAGTCTTGCCGTTCGATGGAACCCAAGCCGTTACGGTGTAGTTCCCGTTCTCGCTTTTCACTTTTTCGGGGGACAAGTCTACATAATTGCCACCTCGTTTAACAGACATTTGCACAAGATTTATCCACGACTTCGTAGATATTGCCTTCACTTCTGCCGTTTTATCGCCATCGGGCTTACCCCTAAACTTCTTTCCAAAGAATTGGTTTACCTCTGTTTTACCAGCTATGGCCCACTCTTCATTCAGGTCGGATAGTGGTTTGAAGCCAGTAAGCGTCATCGTAAACTGGGCCAATTCGGTATCAGAACCATCTTTGGGCGTAAGTTTAATCGTCAGGTCGATGGTGTTATTGCCATCGCTCTTCTGCTTACCTGCGAAAAGCGGAGCAAACTTATCATCGTCATAATCAATCAAAGAACCATAGAATACGTCAAGATGCCTGTACACGCCACGCATATATAGCTTGCTCACATCATCGGCATCTACGGTAAATTGCTTGGCATAATAGGCATTCTTATCAATGGCAAGGCTCGGTGCGCCATTGTTGCCGTTACCCGTTTTGCCCTTAATGCCGTTGTAGGTGATGGTAAATGAGATGCGACCCGAATGGCTATTGTCGGCGATATACTTTACGTCACTAACGGTGG
Source organism: Hoylesella loescheii DSM 19665 = JCM 12249 = ATCC 15930 (assembly GCF_000378085.1). GTDB lineage: Bacteria > Bacteroidota > Bacteroidia > Bacteroidales > Bacteroidaceae > Prevotella > Prevotella loescheii. The sequence continues at coordinate 228,922 of NZ_KB899213.1, read as the reverse complement.
TCTTGGCCCAATCGTCGGCCGTAAAGGTGTAGCGACTGTTGCCATCGGGTGCTGACGACGTGAGATCGACATACTTGGCGAGATAAGCTGCGGTAAACTTGTCGGTCTTTTTCAAGCGATAGAGCGTGTCGAAGTCGAACTCCGCCAGGTAGTCTACGCCCTCTTTCCATTTTGCAACGGCACGCATAGCCATATCTTGGTCGCTTGGCTTCTGTGCGAATCCAGCGAAATCAACCTCCATTCCGAAAGGTTTCTTACCTACGTAGCCCGCAACTTTAAGCGTGAACGTACCCTTTGCCTCGTCGCGTTTCACCTCGGTCACACTCGTAACGTTTATCTCCTTGCCGTCGATGGTTTTCTTTCCAAGGTCGGCCTTTGCCTTTTCCAAGGCTTGCGATACGTTAAGCTGATTATTGAGGGCAAAATATTTCACGATGTCCGCGGCCTTCACCTCGGGCGTTTCTTCTTGTGTTGGCGGCTTTTGTGGTGTGGGGGTTAGTCCATCATCGCCTCCACAGGCAGCGAAAAACATGATTATGACTGCCGAAAAAAGAATTCTCTTCATTTGTTAATCCTGTATCTAATCCAAAACTGGTGTGCCTTTCTCCCTTCGTTTGACCCTTTGCGACAATGGCGCAGAGGTATCAAGCAAGCTTGGCACACAATAACTATGGCGCAAAGATAGTGAAAATAATCGAAATAAAGGCGCTTAGATAGTAGCTTTAACATAATGGGTGATGAATTTGAGTAGCATCACACCTACCATTTATAAGTCCTTAATATGGCTCTCAATACGTAAAACATAACCTGTCTCGTTGGAGAACCGTTCCATTCTTCCTGCTTGTGCACTCCTGAATAATGGGCGCATACTATTGGCGATGTAGGCTTTCTTATTTCGAAACGCCTTTGCCTCGTTTTCTTTCTCAAAGTGTTTGATAGTAGCGCGCAGCTGTTCTACGCCTTCTATAATCCATCTGGTGTCTCTTCCACTCCGTTTTTTCAGCTCAACAAAGGCAATAGTGTCATGATGAAAGAGACAACAATCGCATCGATTATCCATCTTCCCATCGGGCTTTCTTAGATCGATGCAATGGTCAATAGGTACAAAGCTAACCGCTTCTTGGCTTTCATTATGCACCACTGCAACCCATTTCTCACCATTGTCTTCGTCTAAGTACGCCTTACCTCCTGGTGGCGTAGGCGCGTCACACAGTCCAAATATCTTTCGTTTCGTGGTACAGATCTCCTCGGAAGGGAAAAAGTTGGTCATATTCTTTGTTCAATTTCAAGTAGAGAGGCGAATTTTTCATTACTTTCATCTAGATGCACGTTCAACAGGTTATCATCAGAGGGGATGCCTTTATATTGTTCTAGTGCATAGAAATAGTTGTCGTTTGCATCGTGTTGGTATATGGCAAGGTCGTTGGGGGCAACAGCTGCGTCCAAAGGATAGATTTCCTCTATTCGTTCAGCTATGTCCTCGTGAGCATTGTTCAACGTATGTGCCTTTACAGCCACGGCCAAATGATTAACCAAATAGGGGCTATGCGTGGTTATAATGAGTTTGTTTGCATCAAGCGCGTTATTAAACTGCAACAAGCTTTGTAGCAACAATACTTGCGAAGAAGGGTATAGGTTTTGTTCGGGCTCTTCAACAATGTTTACGAATGCCGCCTTATTAAACTTTGCCGCTAAAGTAGAGAGGGCTATTCGGCGTTGTTCGTCGGTGAGATCAACACCGTTCCAAATGCTAGCCACACTTTCTTGGAAACGCCTCACCTCCTCACCGCTCATACTATTGGACTGTTTCGCTTGCTTCGAAACAATGTCGGAAAGATGTTTCGACACAAGAAACAACGGCACAACAGATTGAAAACCGCTTGCCGACTCTTGTAGGCGCAGTTTATAGTCATCGCCTTTTATAGACAAAATATCACTCTGTTGGTCATAATCTAGCAAAGCACCATTTATGGGGAGTTCCAGTTCGTTGACCAAAATCCCCTTAGCCCTTTCGTATTCAGTTAAGAATTCAGATAACGAACCTGGCAAACCTTTTATCAAGCTGGGTTTGTTAATGGTGGATATAAGGCTTCTTTCAGCAGGGATATAGGCTATTTGAGGTAAAGGGTATTGCGTGGCATCAGCCATCTTTTCTATCACCAAATCACCTTCCTTCGTGTACTTCAAGCTATAAGCATCGCCTTCGTATTCTATTTCGGTTCTACCCGGCTTGAAATAGTTGGTCATTCGATGATAGCCACAATAGTCGTCCCTAAACTTCGAAGCCGTGAACACCTCTTTATTGAAGTCTCCACGGGCAAGCACTTTTTCCATCCAACAGCATAAGCTGATAAGTTTTGCGATAGTGCTTTTGCCACATCCCTGGTCACCGATAAACACCGTGACTTTCTTAACGTCGATCCACGCTTCGTTTTCGTTAGCTGGTGTGTGGATAGGGCCAAAGTTAGAGATTTTTATTCTGCTCATGCGCTTATATCGTTTTCTTTGTGTAGCAAGTCTGCGGCATTGTTGCTGGGCATAGCAGACCACTACATAATCATTTTGCAAAGATAGTTTTTTTATTTCAGTTACAACACATACCCACCCCATTTTATATCCTCGCCCACTCCTTATTATATATAGGGGCGTAGCAATGGGCCATTACGTGGGTGTGGCATACATGGATGATGTAGGGCATGGGGTTGGTTTCCTGCTAGCCCTTACTCGTGGGTTATAGAAATATTCTATATTAATATAGGCAAAAAAGTTTGTGCGTGATATGCAATATACCTATCTTTGCAATCGTAAGGATATAAGGATTTATACTCATTATTTAAATATAGAAAGGATTAAAGAAATGAACACATTGATGTATTTAGGACTAGACGAGAACAAAGTTCAACCCGTTGTTAAAGGATTGGCCCAACTGCTGGCCGACTTCCAAGTGTTTTATGCCAACCTGCGCGGTTTGCATTGGAACGTGAAAGGTAAGCGTTTCTTCTCTTTGCACGCCAAGTACGAAGAGCTTTACAACGACGCAGCCGAGAAGGTTGATGAGATTGCCGAACGCCTTTTGCAACTGGGCGCAACACCCGAGAATCGTTTTAGCGAGTATCTTAAAGTGGCAACGATAAAAGAAAGTGGCAACGAGCCCGAGGGAAAAGAGGGTCTTGAGACGGTGCTCGACAACCTTAGCAACCTCATCAAGCAAGAACGCGCCATCGCTAAGCTTGCAGCCGAGGCCGACGACGATGCTACGGTAGGACTGATGGACGGTTTCCTCGAAGGACAAGAGAAAAACGTATGGATGATTGTGGCCTTCTTAGACAAGAGCTACAAGAAGTAAGAACACGGCTAGAAATAGCCAGCCGCATACGCTTAGGCGTGGTTTTCCACCCTTACGTATAATCAGGTTAAAAACGACTGGCGGCGATTTCATCATGGGGTCGCCGCCTTTTTTTGGCCGATTGCCATGCGCTTGCATCCAGGGGCAAGGGCAAATATAAAACGGCAAACACCTTGGGAGACTATAGAGAGTTTACAACAAGACCCGCATATATGGGTTTCATTTAGCGAAAAGATTAAGTGTTGGCGTGGTGGTGTAGTGTTACACCGCCACGTTTTTGTTTATATGTTCTCGTTTAAGGGGGAAAAATAGCAAGTGTAATATTGTTGCCTACATGCTTACTCGTATCTGGATACAATGCATAAGCTAGCCTGTTGCCAACCAACGAACATGCCCTAAACATGGTAAAGTTGTGCAAGCGGAACGTCACAGCTATGCTGGAACCCGATTCCAGATAAGCTGGAACCTTGTTCCAGTTGATATGGAATCCTGTTCCAACTTATCTGGAACAGGGTTACATCTAAACGATAACGAAGCAGGAGTTAAAAGATGATGCTACCAGCGCTTAACAAACCGCCAGCAACCAGCCTTTAATAGCTGAACGAACTGCCACCAAGAAATTCGCGAAGCAATGATGTTGGGGGCAGCTGATGAAAGGGCATGGGGGCGAAATAGCGAAGGAACTTGCGCAAGCGATAAGCTTCGGAATACTCGGCGCTATTTTCGGGCACTTGTTCGAGCAAGGGCTCGGCCTGCGTCTTGATAATGGCCAACTCGAAAAGCATGGCCGTATTGAACATGGCATCTGCATGTTCCTGATAGGGGAATATCCATTTGGTTTCGCCCGCACGAACACTGGGCCAACGCTTGATGGTTTCGGCGGCCGAAACACCACGATACTTATGGTCGCGAACAATGCGCCGAAGCAGTCGGTTATCGGTGGTGGGTATGTAATTATGGTCGTCTAGCAAGATAGTTGTTAGGGCCGAGGCATACACCTTGTACTTCTGCGTATCGGGTATAAGGGCTGTGAGTTCGGGATTAAGGGCATGTATGCCTTCAACCACTAAGATGCTGTCTTCGGGTAGATGCAAACGCTTGCCGTTGGGCTCGCTTCTCCCCTCCACAAAGTTATATTTTGGCATCTGTACCTCTTCACCACGAAACAGCGCGGCAAGGTGTTTGTTAAGTAAGGGGATGTCTAGTGAATAGAGGCTTTCATAGTCGTATTCTCCACTTTCGTCTTTGGGCGTTTGTTCGCGGTTCACGAAATAGTCGTCTAACGATATTTGCACGGGCTTTATTCCGTTGGCTAGGAGCTGCACCGAGAGGCGTTTGCAGGTGGTGGTTTTACCCGACGACGAAGGGCCTGCTAAGAGAACCATGCGCACTTCGGGGCGTGCGGCAATCTCGTCGGCAATGCGCGCAATCTTCTTCTCTTGCAAAGCCTCGGACACATGCACAAGGTCGGCACTGAACCCATTGGTCACAGCCTTATTGAAATCGCCCACGGTGCGTATGCCCAATATGTGTTGCCAGCGGTGGTGCTCCTTAAATATGTCGAACATTTTATCTTGAGGCACCAGTTCGCCTAGCTTTGAGGGGTCGCTAGCTGAAGGAACACGTAGCAATAAGCCGTCGTAATAGGGTTCAAGACCAAAAAGGCGCAGTTCGCGCGTGTTGGTGAGCAACGACCCGTAGTAATAATCTACGTAACGATCGAGTTGATAATAAGTAGTGTAGAGCGTTCCCACGGTTTCGAGCAGACGCACTTTCGACTCGTCGCCCACCTTCTTAAACATGGCGATAGCAGCCTCGGTGGTTGTTTCGTGGCGCGAGATGGGCATGCGGGCAGCGATAATCTGTTGCATACGCTGGCGAATGTCGTCGGCGTCTTGTGGCGTTACGGGTCGCTGAATATCAAGATCCACGTAATAGCCATTGCTCACGGGAATGTCTATCACTACGCGGCTGTGGGGGTAAAGGTCGTGAACGGCCTTGCACAGCACGAAGAAAAGCGTGCGCGTATAGGCTCGGTGGGCCGAGGGCGAATGTAAGTCGAGAAACTCCACGTCTTTGTTGTGATACAGGCGATAGTGCATTCCCTCAATCTTATTGTTCACTTTGGCATTCACTGGCCCGTAAGGCATATCGAGTTTTAATTCGTGAAAAACATCATAAAGTGTGCTTCCGATTGCTACCTTTGCGGTTTTTTTATTATTTTTGCATCGGATTTGTATGAATTGTTTCATGCGTAGCGACGTTAAGAATTTAGTGAGCGTAAAGTTAAAGAATATATTTCAAAGTCACAACAAAAAGAGACCACATTATAGTTAATTTATGGATACAAGCAATTATCTAGTTTTTATTTTTAAGATTGCAGGATCGTTGGCATTGCTCATCTATGGTATGAAGATTATGAGCGAGGCATTGCAGAAGATGGCTGGTCCGCAATTGCGACATGTGCTTGCAGCGATGACCACCAACCGCTTCACGGGCATGCTTACGGGAACACTGATTACCAGTGCCGTCCAGTCGTCTACCGCCACCACGGTGATGACCGTCTCGTTTGTCAACGCTGGTCTTCTAACCTTAGCTCAGGCCATATCGGTGATTATGGGTGCCAACATCGGCACCACGCTCACAGCCTGGATCATGTCGCTGGGTTTCTCGGTAGACCTCACAAGCTTTGTGTTCCCCGCGTTCATGGTGGGCATTATCCTTATTTACTCACGTCGACACCGCTATAAGGGCGACTTTCTCTTCGGTATCGCATTCCTCTTTTATAGTCTTGTTTTACTTAGCGATACAGGTAAGTCACTTGACTTACAGCATAACAAGGCCGTTATCGACTTCTTTGGCTCATTCGATGTAAATAGCTATTTCTCTATTCTTATTTTCTTGTGCATAGGCACAGTAATCACATTGATTGTGCAATCGTCGGCCGCGGTGATGGCTATCACCATCCTATTGTGTACCACCGGCGTGCTGCCTATCTACTTGGGCATTGCCCTAGTGATGGGCGAGAACATCGGAACAACGGGTACGGCTAACCTCGTTGCATTGGGTTCGAACGTTCAGGCACGTAGAACGGCTATGGCCCACTTGGTTTTCAACGTCTTTGGCGTGATTTGGGTGCTCATCGTTTTCTACCCCTTCGTTAACATGATTTGCCATCTAGTGGGCTACGACCCCAATGGCCCAACGCTGAGTGCAACGCAATTGGCCAAGACATTGCCCATTATATTAGCTACCTTCCACTCTTTTTTCAACCTCTTTAATACCGGAATACTTATCTGGTTCATACCGCAGATAGAGAAGATTGTATGTTGGATTATCAAGTCGGGTAAGAAAGACGAGGAAGAAGACTTCCGTTTGCGCTTCATTCAAGCTGGCATCATGAAGACACCCGAACTCTCGGTGCTCGAAGCACACAAAGAGATTGCGAGTTTTGCAGAACGCATTCAGCGTATGTTTGGTATGGTACGCGAGCTGATTGGCATACGCGACGACTCGAAGTTTGTGAAGCTTTACACGCGGATAGAGAAATATGAGACCATATCCGACAACATGGAGCAAGAGATTGCCAAGTATCTGAGCGCCGTGAGCGATGCTCACTTGAGCGACGAAACTAAGGCGAAGATACGCGACATGATGCGCGAGATAACCGAACTGGAAAGTATCGGCGACAGCTGTTATAACCTGGCACGAACCATTAGCCGACTGGTGAACTCGAAGGAAGACTTTACCGAGCAGCAATATGAACGCATTCACCAGATGTTTGAACTTACCGACGATAGTCTTTCGCAGATGAACGTTATCATACGTGGCCGTAAGGAGTATCTGGACGTTAACCGTTCGTTTAACATCGAAACAGAGATAAACAACTATCGCACACAGCTTCGCACCCAAAACATTTACGACATCAACAACCACGAGTACACCTACAACGTGGGTACGATGTATATGGACATCATCAACGAATGCGAAAAGCTGGCCGACTATGTGGTGAACGTGGTTGAGGCACGTATGGGCACACGCCGAGTTGAGGCATAAAGAAAAGGTGCTAAGGCTAGTTTAAGAGCAAAGATAGGGTTACTTGGAAGCCTTAAAAAGCTTAGGACAACCTAAGATGCTTAAGGCAACGCCCATGCTTAGGATAACAAGAGACCCTAAAACACCTGCCTCAATCAATTAGCCCAATCGTTATCCCCAAACCCTTAAACAAAGTTTCGCCCCTTTATCCCTTTGGGAACTCGCAAAGCTAAAAAGCCAATTGCGATACCCGAAACAGATAAAGGGGCGAATTTTTATAGTATGGTATGTGCTAAAGCGCTGTGAGTTACTTCACGATAAGCAAGTAATAGTTTTTCTTTCCACGCTGAACGAGCAGGTATTTGCCGTCGATAAGGTCGTCGGCAGTAACGGGGCGGTCGGCAGCGGCAAGCTTTTCCTTGTTGAGCGACACTCCCCCACCTTGCACCAGCTTACGCATTTCGCCCTTGCTGGGGAACACTGGCACGTCTTCGCGAGTGAAAAGGTCGATGGCGGGCTGGCCAAGCAAAGCCTTATCCAATTCGTAATGGGGCACGCCTTCAAACACGTCGAGCAGCGTTTGTTCGTCTAGCTTAAGCAGACTTTCCTTTGTGGCCTTGCCGAAAAGGATGTTGCTGGCCTCCATAGCTTGGTCGAGCGCAGCCTGCGAGTGTACCATGACCGTAACCTCTTCTGCCAATCGTTTTTGCAAAGGACGACGTCCGGGGTCTTCGTTTTGCTCGGCCACCAGTGCATCTATCGTTTCTTTATCTAGCGAAGTGAATATCTTGATATAGCGTTCAGCATCTGCATCGCTCACGTTCAGCCAGAATTGGTAGAACATGTAGGGCGAAGTGCGCTTGGCATCGAGCCAAATATTGCCGCTCTCGGTTTTGCCAAACTTGGTTCCGTCGGCCTTGGTGATAAGCGGACAGGTAAGTGCGTAGGCTTCGGTTTCTACGCCCAAGGTACGACGAATTAGCTCGGCGCCCGTCGTCATGTTACCCCACTGGTCGTTACCACCCAGTTGCAGCTTACAACCTTTGGTTTCATAGAGGTGCAAGAAATCGTAGCCCTGCAACAATTGGTAAGTAAACTCGGTGAAAGAAAGTCCGTCGCGAGCATCGCCATTTAGGCGCTTCTTCACGCTATCCTTAGCCATCATATAGTTAACGGTGATGTGTTTGCCCACCGTTCGTGCGAAATCGAGGAAGGTGAAGTCCTTCATCCAATCGTAATTGTTCACCATCTCGGCAGCGTTATCGCCCTTGGCTTCGAAGTCGAGGAACTTAGCCACCTGCGCCTTGATGCACTCTTGGTTGTGGTATAGCGTTTGTGCGTCGAGCAGATTGCGCTCCATGCTCTTGCCCGAGGGGTCGCCAATCATGCCCGTTGCGCCTCCTACGAGGATGATGGGCTTGTGACCGCACATCTGCAAGTGACGTAACATCATGATGCCGGCAAGGTGCCCGATGTGCAAAGAGTCGGCCGTGGGGTCGGTTCCCAGGTAAGCCGTCACCGTTTCTTTTTGCAACAGCTCTTCAGTTCCTGGCATTATTTGCGCCAACATGCCGCGCCATCTTAGTTCTTCTACAAAATTTTTCTTCATCGGGATATATATGGGATGTTTATTAGTTTATGAGTGGACGAGTTAACGAGTGCACAAGTTAACGAGCTGAAAAGCTTGTTAGTTGATAAGTTGACGAGTTTACAAGTTGATGAATTGACAAGCTAACCAATTGACAAGCAGAGTGATTGACCACTAGTAAGTGGTAAATTCGCAAGTCATATCACTCCCCTCTCCCCTTGGAGAGGGGCTGGGGGTGAGGCTTTCACGGCACGGGGTCGTACCCACTACCACCCCAGGGGTTGCATCTCAACAGACGCCACACGGCCAAGGCCAAGCCTTTGAACGGACCATGCTTTATGATGGCCTGACGAGCATACTCGGAACAGCTAGGCGTAAAACGGCACGAGGGGGGAGTATAGGGAGAGATGGCCAGCTGATAGAAGCGGATGGGCAGTAGCAAAAGCCACACCGCGATGCGCCGAAGCAAAGCTAAAAGGGAGCGAAGAACTTTCATAGGCTTTCTCCTATACGACGTAGCAGGTTTTGCATCTTGGCCTCTACCTCTGCCGAAGCATGGTGTTTGGGGTCGAGCCAAAGGAAACCCAGCGTTATTTGCATATCGTTTGGCAGCTTGGCGTAGAGCAATTGCTTGTTTTTGCGATAGGCTTCGCGCACCTGCCGCTTAACCCTATTACGGTCGATGGCGTGCTTAAACTTGCGTTTTGGTACGCTCACCATCATCTGCACAGGTGCTTTGGCCTGCTGTTCGGTGGCCGAAAAAGACTGCGTTAGATAAACCACCCGTAGCGGGAAAGCTGCTAGCGAACGACTTTGGGTGCCGCAAAAAAGCGCTTCGGTGAGCTTCTTCCCACAGGCGCGCTCTTGTTTTCTTAGCTTTTGTGAAACCGTTGCTGGCATTGTTGCAGGGATTTGAGGGTGGTTTGGCCGTAAGCCTGTACCTTAAAGGCGGGTTTTGGGTTTGCCAATAAGGTGGCGGAAACGGCCTGCTGGCATACGCCCCGTAAAGCGACCAGGCCTATACAGCAAGCCTTACTTTTGCTTGTCGAGGTAGGCTTTTAGCGCACCCGACATCGAAGGATATTCTTTCGAGGGGGCTTGGAAGTCTAATCGCAAGCCTTCATCGGTGATAGCCTTCGACGTTGCGGGGCCAAACGTACCGATACGAACGTCGCCTTGCTTGAAATCGGGGAAGTCTTTAACGAACGATTTCACACCCGTGGGACTCACGAAGATGAGCATATCGTAGTCGAAGTTCTTTATCTCGTCGGCTGTGAAGTCGTTGGTGATGGTGCGATACATCACGCATTCGGTATGGTTCAGTTTCTTCGAGTCGAGCAATTTGGCGATGTCATCGTTGTGGTTGTCGCTCATCGGCACGAGATATTTCTCTTGTTTGTGCTTGGCCATTGTGGGCAATAGGTCTTCCATCTTGCCCGTTGTACCAAAGAACACCTTGCGTTTGCGATATTGCACGTATTTTTGGATGTAGAGCGCAATGGTCTCGGTTACGCAAAAATACTTCAACGTCTCGGGAATGGTTACGCGCAGCTCTTTGGCCAGCTTGAAAAAGTGGTCGATGGCGTGGCGCGATGTAAACACGATAGCCGTGTAATTGGGAATACTTACCTTTTGTTGGCGAAACTCTTTGGACGTGATGCCTTCCACCTGAACAAAGGGGCGGAACACCAAATCAACGCCATACTCTCTCTCTATATCGAAGTAGGGCGACTTATCACTCGTCGGTTTGGGTTGAGATATTAAAATCTTTTTTACCATCTACTTACTTAAAAATTGATTTTCAAATAATTGGCAACTATTGTCAATACGCCCCAAAGGGCAAACAAAGGCACAATTTCGAGAGCGCAAAAGTACAAAAAAATCTGCAGAAACGGGCTTTTTTTGCGGAAAAAGATAAGGTAGGTCTTGTAAAACGATAGTATTTTGCTTGCCCCTAACACACTGATCACATATATTACGCTACTCTTTACACTTAGCTCGAAGTAGGTTTGCAACATCACTAATGGTAAAAGGAATACGCCTTGCGAAGATAAAAGGAAGAGAAAAGACTTAAGCCACTGTTTATTTTTTCGTTTGCCGAAGAACACCCAACCCACAAACCAGTGGGAAAAGGCCTTGAGTAGGAAGTAGGCGGCTACAAGACCGGTGAGGATTCCGATAACCACAAACTGCTCGGCGATGAATGTTTCGACACGCAGATGACGCAGGTAAAGGAAGAAAAGAATGGCGTAGAGCAGACTGGTTTGCAACGCGAGGAATAGCTGGAAGCGTATTTCGCCCGTTGTTTCGGCTATTTCGGATGTGCCCTCGTTGCGCACACGGAAGAAGTGCTTTACCTGCCTGAAGATAAAATCGCGCGATTGGGCAAAAGCAACACAACCCAAGATGAAGCAAGCCAACAACAGTGAGGTGAGCAAATTGTCGCTGGCAATGGTATAAGGCACGGGGTCGCCAGCCACGCCTGGTCTGCCTGCGGGTAGCTCGGGGTGGTAAAAATGACTCTTCGAGAAAAACGATTCGCGATAATACAGTGGCAAATTAACGATGCGCACATCCTTTCCCACGGTATGCCCAGGTAGGTGTAGCGTGTCGGGGCGATTGCTCCATTTGATGGGAGCAGGCTTAAAATGCGCCTGAATAGCCGAGTCTTGTTGCTCGGGTGTAGCGTCATAGGGCAGCCAACTAAGCACCTCCTTGGGCGTTAGCACCTTGGGTTTAGCCGCTTTTGCACTGTCGGCGAAGGCGGTATGGGCTGCCGTGGTGTCGGCAGGGGTTTTGTAATGATGTACTTTAACGGGATCTAGCACGCTTTGGAATGGGCTTGGTGGAGGGTGTTAGGGCTATGCCGAAAGCGGTTTTACCTTGCAACGGCCCTAGTGAGAGCCGGCTTTCGATGCACAACACAAAATGAAGAGAGGAACGAAAAGGGAGTGGCATGCCCCGAGAAGTGCTGCTACGATTGCACAGACACTGAATTCAGAGCATGCCGCTTATGGATTTAAAGGCCGAAAGCCTTCTTGATATCGTCTACGCGGTCGAGCTTTTCCCAAGTAAATAGCTCTACCTCCATCACCTTCTTTTCGTGATAACGACTGGTAAAGGTTTTCTTCACCACCTCGTTTTTACGACCCATGTGCCCGTAGGCAGCGGTTTCGGTGTAGATGGGTTGGCGCAGTTTGAGTGTGCGCTCGATGGCTTTGGGGCGCAGGTCGAACATCTGAGCCACCTTTTGGGCTATCTCGCCATCGGTCAGTTGCACCTTGCTACGTCCGTAAGTGTTCACGTAAATGTTAACAGGTTCGGCCACACCGATGGCGTAACTCACCTGAACCAGCATCTCGTCGGCCACACCAGCCGCCACCATATTTTTGGCAATGTGGCGTGCTGCGTATGCTGCAGAGCGGTCTACCTTGCTTGGGTCCTTTCCCGAGAATGCTCCACCGCCATGCGCGCCTTTACCTCCGTAGGTGTCTACGATGATTTTACGGCCTGTAAGACCTGTATCGCCGTGGGGTCCGCCAATAACGAACTTACCCGTGGGGTTAACGAAATACTTAATGTCGTCGTTGAAAAGGGCTAGCACCTTAGGGCTCTTTATCTGCGCTTTAACGCGTGGCATCAGCACGTTGAGCACGTCGGCCTTAATTCGAGCTAACATCTGGTCGTCGTCGGGACCAAAATCGTCGTGCTGGGTACTAACAACGATGGTGTCGATGCGCTGTGGCTGTCCGTCGTCGGCATACTCCACCGTCACCTGACTTTTGGAGTCGGGGCGCAAATAGGTCATTTCCTTACCCTCTTTGCGTATCTCGGCCAACGTGCTCATTAGCAAATGGGCCAAGTCTAGCGAGAGCGGCATGTAGTTTTCGGTTTCGTTTGTCGCGTAACCGAACATCATTCCCTGGTCGCCCGCACCTTGTTCGTCGGCCTCTTCGCGACTAACGCCACGGTTGATGTCCTCGCTTTGCTCGTGAATGGCAGTAAGCACGCCACACGAGTCGCCGTCGAACTGATACTCCGACTTGGTGTAGCCAATGCGCTTGATGGTGTTTCGGGCAATGGTTTGCAGGTCGATGTACGAGTTAGAACGCACCTCACCCATGATAACTACCTGTCCTGTGGTAACGAAAGTTTCGATTGCACAGTGTGCGTCGTCGTCGTAGGCCAAGAATTGGTCTACCAATGCGTCGGATATTTGGTCTGACACCTTGTCGGGATGACCTTCTGATACCGACTCGGAAGAAAAAAGATATGCCATAATGCTACTATTTTGTGTATCTATAAATATTGTGTATGCCCATACGCCATGCACCGCCCATATTTATTGTTATGGGCGAAACATAGCTTTTAGCGACTGCAAAGTTACGCAAAAATGTGCAACTGGCTCTAAACCATGCTGCAAAATAACGTGAAATGGGTATGCTGGCGTCAGACGGTATCGTTGTCGCGCATCACCTGAGAGTGAAAACGGTATGACTGAAAGCCCATGTAAAGCGCAAAAAACGTTATGGCAATGGGTGTGAAGGGAAACAAACCCGCAAAGCCGATCGTAATGTAAAGCATAAGCCCCGTTAAAGCGAGCAACATACTATCCTTGTAATGGCTTATCAATTCCATGTTACGCTCTGTTTGAGGTATGGCATGTTTGCGATGGTTCACCCTGTAAGACGTGAAGGAAACCTTGGTGAAGACCAAATAGGCGATAACCGCCGCCACAGGCACAACAAGGAGGAAGTAGGGCGGGGCATGCATTTCTAAGTCGAGAGGCAATACCCAATGCACGGTTACTGCATCCTTAGTTAGCACGGTGATGACGACAATGCCCACAGTGGCAGCCACAAAAAGCTGCGACAATTGTTTCTTAAAACTAGTCTTTTCCATGTTATTATGTCTTTATTATTCTCTTTCACGCACCCCCTACTCATTCCTTCAGCAGCCGTTCTTCTTCCAAATCGATGCGGTGAATGAAGTGTCGGATGGTCTCTTCGTCCACCCGCTCGTTCTCGTTATTCAATTTGTTGAGCCACAATCGCTGTTCGATAAGTATTTTGCGATAGGTTTTTCGCAACTCGGCATCATAGAGTGTAGCCGATCCTTCGGTCTCCAATTGCTCGTCCCAATGGTTCACAAGGTTGGCCAGCGTGGCCGAACGGGTAACGTCTTCACACTTATTGTTCTGCCGAAGAAAGTCGAGACTGGTCTGCGCCATGCCTATACGGATAATGCGTTCGGTTTCTTCATGGGGTAGATGGTCGTCGTAGTTAGGTAGCTTAACCAACTTCAACAACACGGGGAGCGTTAATCCTTGCAAGATAAGGGTAAGCGTTATCACCACGAAGGTGATATACAACACCAAACTTCTTTCTGGGAAGGGTGTCTGCGTACCTGGTATGTACAGCGGAATAGACAATGCCGCGGCCAGAGAAACAACTCCGCGCATGCCTGTCCATCCCAAAATAAAGGGTCCGGAAATACCTTGAGAGCGTGCATCGGCCACGGTTATGAACTTGCTCATAAAGCGCGTGATGAACACGGCACTAAAAGCAGCACCCATACGTATAACCACCAGCGCGGCAGTGATAAGCAAACCGTAGCCCGTTGCCACCCAAAGGTTAACGCCATCGTCATTCAGACCGGTCATTATCTCGGGCAAGTCGAGCCCGATAAGGAAAAAGGCCATGCCATTGAGCAAGAAAATAAGGAAGTCCCATACGTTTTCTGCACGCAACCTAGACGACGAACCGATGATAAGTATGCGTCGATAGCTGAAATAAAGTCCACCACTAACCACTGCCAACACGCCCGAAGCCTCAACGGTTTCAGCGCAAACGTACATCAGGTAAGGACTGATAACGGTGAATATGGTGTCGATATTCTCGTCCATAGGCAACCATTTGTGCAGTTTGATAAGCACATAAGATAGCAACACGCCCACACCTGCACCGCCAATGACCATCCAAACAAACGACGCTGCGGCTTGATGCACCACAAATTGGCCTGTACCGATGGCGATAAGTGCAAACTTAACGATGATAAGCGAGCTGGCATCGTTGAACAGACTCTCGCCTTCGAGAATGGCCGAAATACGTCGTGGCACCTTTACAAACTTCATAATGGCTGCCGCCGACACGGCATCGGGTGGCGATACGATACCACCCAACAAGAAGCCCAACGCCACAGAGAAGCCTGGAATGAAGGTGTTGGCGATGTAACCCACCACTAAGGCCGTGATAAAAACCACAATAAAGGCGAACGAACCAATGACTCGACGCCATCTCCACAACTCTTTCCACGAGTTGGATACAGCTGCATCGTAGAGAATTGGAGGCAAGAATACGAGAAATATCACATCGGGATTGATGCGCAAGCTGGGTATGCCGGGTATGAAACTCAACATAATGCCGCCCAATACGAGCATGATGGGGTAGGCCACCTTGATGCGCTGGCTAACCATGACCAGCAAACAAATGGCTACGATAAGTAGAATGGATACGATGAGTTGGTGTTCAATCATCTATTTAATGTGGTTGACGGGTTGACGAGTTGACAAGCTAACGAGTTGACGAGTAAACAAGTTAACGGGAAACAGGATAAAGGCGAAGCCATATCTTCGCCTTTTCGCCTTTTTATATTTTCACTCTCTCTATCTTTTTGGCTATCCATCCGTCTACCGAGAAGCGTCCCGGGCCTGTTAGGAACAGCAAAACGAACACCACGAGATAGACAAAAGCCAACTCGCCTTCGGCAATCGATCCACCATGAGCCATGAAAAAGGCCACGCACATGGTAAATATCATGGGCAACAAGACCAGTCTACTAGCTAGACCTATCACCAAAGCCAACGAGCAAGCCAACTCGCCAAAGATGGCTAAGGTGAGCGAAAGGCTGCTGCCCAGCCCTAGTGGGTCGGGGAAATGAGCCGACATCTGCTCGAATCCTTGCAGCTTTTGCCAGCCATGCATGGCCAACAAGAGGCCGAATACCACACGTGCCACTAGCAAATATAGGGCCGTTCTGCAACTTTGCTGCGCATTGGGCAGCAGTATTCTCAATACTTTTTCCATCTTTTTCCTAACTTTCCTGATTGGTAAACTGACTATTTCACAAGGCACTTTGCCAAATTGAAGCAGCCGGCAAAGCTGTCAATCAATCTACAAAGCATACCTCTCCCCTCTTTCTTTTGGAGAGGAAGTTGGAGGTGAGGCCGTTCACCACACCACCTTTTGCCCCAAATAATACTTATTCTCATCGTCGCGTGCCACGCCTCTGCCCATACATTCAAAGTTTCGAACATTGCAGTTGGGTATCTCTCGCCCACGATAGTAGGCGTTAAAGGCGTCTTTGGCATAACCATCGATAAGTACGCGGAACGAACCGTTTGACGCTCCCTTCACCTCCACGCCTTCAAAATAGATGCTAAACGCGTCTTTGGCATAACCAAAACTCAGCACTTGGAAACTGCTAGACGATGCGCCAATCTTCTTACCGAGGTAATACACGTCGAAATTGGTCTTCGAATAGCCGAAACCCAAACTGTTACCAGGCAACAACTCTTCGGGGAAACGCTCCCAGTCGGCACTCCCTCGCCTGTCGTAGTCGGGTGTGCGTTCGTCGGGGAACACGATTGTGGGCTGTTCTTCAACATCGCCCACCACACGAAACGTACGTGGATTGGCGCCGCGTATCACCTCGCCACGATAATAAACCACGTTGCGATCGCGGGCATAACCATGCCCCAAATACTCGAAAGTACGTGCATCGGCACCTGCCATCATGCGTCCTTCATAATAAACGGCGTTTCTATCCACCCCATAACCATAGCTCTTGCGCTTTGCGCCGAACTCATGTTGTGCCCGAATGGGCTGTGCAACCATCACCAATGCTAACAGCATGAGGGTTGCAACCATATTGGCTTGATTTAAAACTCTCTTCATATAGTCTTTATTTAGTATGTTTCTGTTCGTAACCATTGAAACGCCAGGCGTTCGCTTCCATTGTCGGTGTGTATCACGCCACAATATTCGAAGCCGTGCTTCCTAGTATTATGCAACATGGGGGCGTTGTCTCTGTGCGTGTCGATACGCAGGTTTGTTGCCCGCTCCTTGCAAAAGGCCATCACTTCGGCAAACACGCCGTGCTGGGTTTCGTCGGCCGCCATGCGATGTATCACGCAATAAGGCCTTTCGTTATCCAGCCATTCGCCTTGCCAGATGTGTGCGTATGTGCGGTCGGGACCTTGTGCCAGCACAAAGGTAGCCACCACTCGGCCTTCTTGCTCACCCACATAGCATTGCGCACGCCGCAGATCTTCTTCCACGGTGGTGTACGATGGATAGCCCCTTTCCCACTGTTGGGTGTTCCCTGTGGCTTCCATCCGCTGGCGACCGATGTCTAAAAGCCGCATCACGGCATCAAGGTCGGCCGGGGTTGCCAGTCGTATATGCATGCTGTTTACAAGTAAATGAATTTCCAAAACATGGGCGACAAAACCAACCTAAGCGTCTGCCGCACAACATAGACTTAGTGCAAAAGTAATGTTTTTTCTTTAAATAACCTTCAAAATGCCATTCTTCTTTGGCTATTTGCGTAAAAATGTATAGCTTTGTTCTAACTCAAAACAAAACAAAAATGAACAGACTGACATTAAAGATGGCCATAACCGCATTATGTGCGGTCGTGGCATGCTGCACTGGAAACAGCAAAAATCAAGAAAAGAAAGGACGTACAATGAACACGAAAGCAGAAATATATCTGGCAGGCGGATGCTTCTGGGGAACGGAACATTACCTGAAACAAATAGAAGGCGTAACAGAGACACAAACTGGATATGCCAACGGGCATGGGAAAAAACCCTCATACCAGGAGGTTTGCACCGATAAGACGGGCTTTGCCGAGGCTGTACGCGTGGCCTACGACCCCGAACGGCTACCGTTATCGATGCTGTTGCAACTTTATTTCAAGTCGATTAACCCCACGTCGCTAAACCGTCAGGGCAACGACATTGGTACGCAGTATCGCACGGGCATCTATTACACCAACGCCGACGACCTTCCCATCATCCAAGCAGAGATGGCTAAGGTGGCCAAACGCTATAACCGACCGCTGCAAGTGGAGGTGCTACCCTTGAGAAACTTCTACGATGCGGAGGATTATCACCAAGATTACCTGGACAAAAACCCTACGGGCTACTGCCATTTACCACAAGCCTTGTTCGACATGGCCAGCAAAGCCAACAAGAAAACAGGTGAAAAGAAAGTCTATGCTAAGCCTTCTGATGAAGAATTGAAAAGCAAACTAACGCCCTTGCAATACGAGGTGACGCAGAATGCAGCCACCGAGCGACCTTTCGAAAACGAATACGACCACGAGTTTCGTGAGGGAATATATGTGGATGTCACCACGGGTGAACCGCTTTTCCTTTCTACCGACAAGTTCGACTCGGGTTGCGGATGGCCCGCTTTTTCTAAACCCATCGACAACCGACTGCTGAACAACCTCGAAGATCGCTCGCATGGCATGACACGAATTGAGGTGCGCTCGGCCAAAGGCAATGCACATCTAGGTCACGTGTTTAACGATGGGCCAAAAGAAACGGGTGGATTGCGCTATTGCATCAACAGCGCATCCCTGCGTTTCGTGCCCAAAGACCAGATGGAAAAGCAGGGATATGGCAAGTATCTGCCGATGCTGGAAGAGAAATAAAGCCTCTTTTGGGCACCGTACAACTATCATCAACTTTGGTTAGCTGGGTTAGTTTTACTCGTTAAGTTGTTACTGCTTGAAGCTCTAGTAAACCTAGGATTTCTAAAATGCTTGAGACAGCGAGTAAAACTAGGCCAGCTAACTGTTTTATTATGCCACTTTAAAAGGCATAACCCACACTCACGTATGGATAGAAAAACGAGCGACGTAGCCCATATTCGTCGCCAAATACAAACGACGGACAAATACCCACACGGGCTATAACACCTTTGACCGGTTGAAAACGATAGCCTACGTCCACATAACAATAATAGCCATATTCCCAATCTTCAGACGTACCCCACGAGCTAGACGAACTCCAGAGGTTACCGTCATAGAACATTTCGTCCTTATCAAAAAGCGGTTTGAAGAAACCATGCATCATCCCTAAACCCAGTTCAAGAAAATGTCGCCCCTTACCAATCAGATAATTGCCTTCGACTAGAAGCGATGGGCCTTGATAGTCCTTGTCAGAAGAGATAAATGTTTCGCTTTCTCCACCCGCGTTAAACGACAACCCAAAGCGGTATCCCCAATGTTCGCTTGTTTTAAAACGCGAGTCGTAGCTCACGCCAATTATGCCCGATGCACCCAGGAACTCTGCAAACACGGCTTGGCGAGGCCTCTCTTGTGCCATTAACGTTGAAGAAAACAACGCTAAAATCATGATAAACAATGTACGCTTCATAATGATTAAGATTTTATTATGTACCATCCCTTGCCGCTTGACAAAGAGGAGTGACGGGGGAATGAAGCCACCTTACCGCCCTACTCCTTACCCGTGATGTCGTAAAACACCTTCTTATACCACGGCCGCGACAATATTCTATTAAGCTTATTCTTGTATGGCTTCACCATCTTTTGGTAAAACTCCTCAAAATAAGTGTCTTCGTTCTTTAATATATAAATTGAGGCTGCCTCTGTATATTGTTCCATCAAGGGTGTGTTGCGGGTAACGCTACCACCATGTATTCTGTACATCACCAACGGTTGATTTATGAAACACACCTTGGGATTTCGTTTAAATACCTCCAGCCACATCACCCAGTCTTCTTGCGCACGAAGAAACTCCTTGAAGGTGAGACCTGCCAATATCTCTCTTGTAAAACAAAAGCAATGGGCTGGCACGTTAAAGTCGATATCCCATTGCAACAACAGATTCTTATAGGTAAAATCGTACTTCGTAAGATCGCAAAAAGGCGGACGCGGTTCGCCATGGTGTTCTTCCGAAAAATTGGTGACAACGACATCACATTTCTCTCGCGAAAAGGCCTTTACACTCTCTTCCAATTTTGTGGGAAGCAAGATGTCGTCGCCGTCTAAGAACTGAATCAGGTCGCCTTCAACCTTACTCAGCCCTGCATTTCGTGCTCCACTAACCTTCTTGTTCTCTTGATAAAAGTATCTAAAGCGTGCATCTTTCTCCTGCCAACTTTTGGCAATCTGTGCCGAAGTGTCGGTAGAGCCATCGTCTATGATGATGCATTCCCAATCGCGATAAGTCTGTCTGGCCACGCTTCCTAAACTTTCGTTCAAAAAGGCCTCTTGATTGTAGCAGGTCACGATAACTGAAACTTTCATATTTTACTGTCTGTTGCCTGATATGGAGGTATGTCTAAGGCATACCTCAACCAGTTGGTGAAACTATACTTTTGTATTATCTCTTCGCGAAGTGGCGTGTTTGGCGTGGTGAGAAACTCGCTAAGGCCGTCGAAACACCCATTCTCAACCACAAAGATGTTCTCTGGGCGATAGAAGTCGTAACGCTTAACACTGGCATTATCGGTAATGAGTTTCTTACTATATTTAATCGCCTCGAACACCCTAAACGACAAACCGTCGTGTTCGCATGCCTTAATATCAATCAAAAGACCAGCTTTTTGCACGCTTTCCAAGTACTTCAGAAAGCTTGTTCCTCTTGTAGAGAAGGTGATGTGGGGTAGTTCGGGTGGCGTATTTCGTCTTCCCCAAAAGAGCCGGACATTAAAATCGAAGCCATATTTCTCCAATTCGTTTATCAGGTTCATGAGCGAATCTACGCGATTATCGAAATATACGCCAGCATACATCACTTCTTTGGCATTCACTTCTATCCCAGGAATGGGGAAATCAAAGTAAAAATTGGTACAAGAAAGCAAGTTGGGGAACTGCGCCTTATACTTTGGAACGTCGTTGGGGTCGAAAACAAAGAAACGCTCAAACAAGGGAATCACCTCAAAAACTTTGGGAAAACGGTCCAGGCCATCCCATTGATAGCCCACAACCTTACATGCAACCTCGTTTAGTCGCCTTATTGTGTCTATCCTTATTTTGTCAGGACGTATCACGATGGCATAATCCACGCTCTTTTCAGGCATATTCCTCACGGCCTTATCAATTGCTGCAGCGTAAAATGCAGCAACAAGTCGTTT
Organism: Hoylesella loescheii DSM 19665 = JCM 12249 = ATCC 15930; assembly: GCF_000378085.1. Lineage (GTDB taxonomy): Bacteria > Bacteroidota > Bacteroidia > Bacteroidales > Bacteroidaceae > Prevotella > Prevotella loescheii. The sequence goes on along the minus strand of NZ_KB899213.1, from coordinate 207,780 downwards.
CTTATACTTTTTATTTCCAAGTATCCGTTTCTGAACAAAGTTCAGCAACTTGACCTTAAACGTGCACTTGAATCTCGGCGCCAAGACCACAACTTGCCTAAAACCTACGTATTGAAGGTTTCTCTCTACAGCCATGTAGACATCAAAGTCGGGTGGCATAATGAGCATTATTTTCTTGTCGCGGTTCGTCATTAAAATCAAAACTTTAAATAGATTACGTCTTGGCTACCTAAAACGGAGGTTCTTCTGGCATGTTCGCGATAAATCGCCGGACAACCTCGAGCCTACGCTTTATGTGGTTAAGCGATTAACTTTTCCACACATCAACCTCCCAACATAGGCACAGACCTGTTGGGTAGTCAACTTGCCGTAAGCTGAAGGCATACCCTGCGCTCGTTCTCATAGACAAGAAAACCCGAAAAGAGAACAGAAATGCACACTGCAAAAGTAGTCATAAACTCCGAAAAATCCATAACATTTACACTAAATTAATTACTGACAAGCACGCACACCACACTTTACATAGCGAAAAGGGCACGTCCAAGGTCACCGCAGACCATGCACAAACCCAACCGCTTATAATTATCCGTGGTGTTATTTGCTGAGTTTCTTTACCAATTCTGCCATTTTTTCTCGCCTTTCCAACGAATACACGCTGGTGTTTCGCTCAATATAGTCGAAAAGGTTAAATGCTTTTTGCAGCATCGTTTCCCTATCTTCCACCGATGCTTCGGTATCTGCCTCGGCATAATACAGTTCTGCCAGCATCGCCAATCGGTCCAAACGCTCCTCTTCGGGATAAGATTGCATGCCCATCATCACCTCGTCGATGGTGGCAAAATGGTAGAGATTATATGGCCCAAGATACTGCTCGTATAGCCGTCGGATGGTTTCGCGCCTTACGGTTATCTCATCTTTTTCGAGCGTTCGGCGCAAAGCTTCCATAAATTCACGGATAAGCCGCTGAATGTAATCGCGTTGAAGCATCTGTCAATATTGGTTTATGGTCTGTAATTTAAGTTTTCGTTGGCTTGCTAGAATACAGCCTTATTCAGCCTGCCCTATGCAAAGGTAGTACATTATTTTGTAAGAAGAACAGAAACGGAGCAAATTTTATCCACAACCGAACAATATCGCCTGTCACATACGATTGGAGACACGCCCAGAAACTTCACCCTTATCATCGTCCCAACTCGCCAATATATGCAGGGTATTTGCGTAAATCGTGCACCTTAACACAAGTCTGTTTTTACCTTTCTTTATTTGGCCGCGATATCCTTTGACTTCTCCCAAACTTCCGTTTATTGTATTGCGCATTGACCCTATAATTCTTTCCTTGACGTCCATGATATGTCTTAAAAGACAAAAAGTGTTGACAAAAATCAATTTCGTGGAATATTTGCAGAAAATTTCGGTGCAAATATTGCAGGAAATAAAAAAACATCGTACCTTTGCATCGTATTCGAGAGAATGCTTTTCATAATAAGTTTTCATTAGGTTAGTAGTTTGATAGATTTTAAGGTTAAAGATTATGTTATTAGATTTTGAAACAATCGCGATGTTGGTTGGCGTTACAATCGTAACTGCTCTTAGCATTATCGCTTTGCAACACACCAACGTCCGTTAACATTATTCTTTGGGATGACGGGATGAGTGATCATGCCGTCATCTTTTTCTTTATATACAACCCACCATTTTCAAACACCCACCCCCATCAACTTATTATTATTATTTATCCACTCCACATTTTTAAATTCCCACACAACACTTGTTATCCCAAGCCAATGTAACATGGTTTCGGAATAAAACTCTATACGTTTTGAGCAAGGCTGAATAGGTAAAGAAATGTCAGCTTCGCCAACTACCGCATTGTGCTTAGTTTATTTCTTGCCAACAACTTCTTCATTTCAGGCCTGGGAGAATAAGTAACGATCCAAGGCATTCGTTCCAAATCGTCGTGTGTAAACGCATAGCGATCTAGAACAGGCACGTACTTGCGAATGGTATCGAGAGGTGCTGGCCAGTATTTTAATCGTTTATGTTAGTCGGCACATGCTTCCTGAATGCTCTACACACGACTCTACCATGCCGTACAAGCCTCATCTCATTTGATGAAACTTGTGGTACTATCGGGTTTGTGGGTAAAGGGCACGAAGTGGAAGATGTCGTAAGCGAACTGTGGCGTGTTGGAATCAAACTCGGTTATGGTGTTGACACGCAGCGTTGTATCGTTGATTACCTCGCCAATGTAGTCTACAACAATGGTAGAATGTTTGTTTTTGTATTTCCATGCCTGCAAGGCAATGGTACGTTTTGTTATCATGAATGTGCCAATACCCGTGGGTTTTTCGAACAGGCTACGCATATAAGGCTTGTTTTGCAGCACATCGTTTTCAATGTATTGCTTGGTATCGCTCCCCCCTTTCATGATGTAGGTGCATAGGCACACGCCATTTCGGTAGAGAACAATCAAGCCCAGTCGATTTTCGCGGGTAGATTTTGCCAGGTAATATCCGTCTGTTCGGAGTTCCTTACCTGTGTATTGACGTCGCTGGAGGCCCAAATCCTCCCTTGGTTCGTCTAAGCGAAAGAGGTTGCAGCTGGCGAGCAAGGCCGCGACAACGAGTGCTATAATAATCTTTTTCATGATGATGCGATGGATAAATGTTATATATGGCGTGTGGCGCAGTGTTGGGATGCAAAGCCCCGACACATGTCTTACACACGCTGTTACTTAATGAAGCTCGACGTACTGTCGGGTTTATGACTGAATGGCTTAAAATAATACAGCTCGTCTATATCTTCAACAGTCCCGTCTAGATTGTAACACCACCGTTTAAGTCGTAGTGTTGTGTCGTTCAGAATTTCACCCATACAGCTTCTGGTTGCTGTTCCTCCACCCTGCCAGAACACTTGAAATTCAAGCACATGTCCTGAAACGGAGAACACGCCAATATTGTCTGGAGTATTTCGCATCTTGTCCACATAAGCGCTGCTTCCCCAAATATGGTTCTCTACATAAAGGTTTAGCTCATCATACCTGTTGCTGAAATAAGTAAACATGCAAACGCCATTTCGAAAAAGCATAAGTGTGCCTATCTTGTTTCTGTGAACATAGCCCGAATAATAATAGCCGTCGGTGCGCAATTCCTTACCCGTATATGGTTGGCGAGACATATCTAGGTTTTGATACACCTCATCTTGGTTACAGCAGCTCATAAGGGCGAGCAGGGCGATTGTCAATATAAATAGCTTCTTTACCATAAATATATTAGTCTTTGGTATTGTTCTTAGGTTCTTATCCAATAATAGATTGTCTATGCTTTGCAAAGATAGAAAATTTATTTTTATTGCCTATCCATTTGTGAAAAAAATGTTTGGCGCGCCACTTTTGGCTGGATGCAGGGCAAATGGTTGTGTAAAACGTGTGAATGGTTGATGTGACGAACCTGCTTGAACTACGAGTTCGGAATCGGAAGTGGCCTTAAATGGCCAGCGTACAGGTGAAGCACATCGACCAACTACCGCCTAGCGGTTGGTCTAACAAGTTTCTCTTATCCCGAACTCACGTAACGTTTGATACTAGCTTGGCACTATCTAGGCGACTCATTCCACAGCCTATCACCACAGCCATCTCACCCTCGCTACCTCCAAACGCCATCTTTCGTTGCCCACTCGATAAGCGCTTGTAGTGAGCTTTTTCAGCTCCCGCCTTGTTCCAGCTAAGATGGAGCCCTGTTCCAACTTAGCTGGAACAGGCTTCCAAATCAACTGGAACAGCATTCCGGATAACATGGAACAGGCGTCCAAAACATATTTAACACCGTGGTTAATGTAATAATGCATCATCAGGGCTTAGAAAGCGCCCATTCGGAACTATGGAAATGCGAACAGGGGAATGGATAAGAGCAATTCTTCATGTCAACTACCGCGTAACGGTTGGTCTTTTGGTAGGGCAGGGTTGTTGGTGAGATGGACATTGGTTTTTCAGCTAATCGCGCTCAATAGGCATCTTATCCCATGCCGAATTCGTATAGAAATAGGGACGAGTTCGGGATAAGAGAAATTCATTATGTTAACTACCGCGTAGCGGTTGGTCCGTTGGTAGGGCAGGGTTGCGAACGAAGTGAGCTACCCTGCCTAAGCGGTGCATATTATCCTTCAAGGCCGTAGGTCTTGGTCTTTTTACGTTCGAGCTATCTGTTTGGGGAAACCAATGGCCAAAGACAATATCATTCGCCAATGGCATTTGCCCGCATATCTGCCTATCGAGTAGACAACAGGTGTGATACATGTAAAAAGACCAAGACCTACGGCCTTGTTTTGTTATTCCATTCGCTAGGCAGGGTAGCTCACTTCGTTCGCAACCCTGCCCTACCAAAAGGCCAACCGCTACGCGGTAGTTAATGAGATGGACATTGGTTTGTCAGCTAACCGTGTTCAACAGGCATCTTATCTTATGCCGAGCTCTTATAAAAGAAGCGGTGAGTTCGGAATAAGAGAAATTCGTCATGTCAATTACCGCTACGCGGTAGTAGGTGATATTATTATTCGTTTTTTATCTAATCTTGCTCAAAAAGCATCGTCTTGTATCCCGAACTCGCGTAGGTTATGATGCATTATGGGCTATCCCGAACGTGTGCGTTATTATTTGTGTGTACCATGCTCCTATATATAAGTACGCGAGTTCGAGTTAAGAGCAATTCGTTATGTCAGTTACCGCGTAGCGGTAGTTGGTGAGATGGACATTGGTTTTTCATATAATCGTGTTCAAAGGGCATCGTATCTTATGCCGCATTCGCATAAAAGTAGGGGCATTAGGTTGTTGGCAAGCAATGGCTAGTTGTCCCCTTGCTTCGCAATGTACACAAAAAAACGCCGACAAGAACATACACTCTTGTCGGCGTAATGGATATATCATTATTTGCTAACGTGCCTAACGCTTAGGCGCGTTGTAGCCTTATTGACGCAGCAGCTTAACGCTGGGCAGCGACTTGCCATCCTTGCGTATCTTCAAGATAAAGATACCCTTATTGGCAATGTGCAAACGTACGTTGTTGCCAGCGGCAATCTTCACGGCTTGAGCCAAGAGGCGGGTTCCGTCGATGGTATATACCTCGAACTGATAGTTACCAGCCTGCGGACAATCTACGATGATGTCTTCGCCAACGGTGTAAGCCTTGGGTTGAGCATCATTGTTTTCAACGCCATCGATACCCGTAGAGTTGCCCACCTTGATCACGCTGAACGTGCGCTCGGCCTTACCATACGAGTTCTGCAAGGTAAGCGTTACCTTGTAGTTTCCGGGTTGTGCGTAGCTAACTTTTGCCGTTCCAGCCTCACCGTTGCCATTGGCATCGGTGATGTTACCCTTTGCAGCGGTCCATTGAGCAGTGGTTTTCACGTCAAAACCAGTACCCTTGCAGAAGGGGCTACCAGCAGTAAACTCGGGTTCGATGGCCTGAATTCTAGCCTGACCTTCATTTTGACCCTTCACGGCATCAACAGCGCCGATGGTGGCAGCGGTTGTTTTGGTGTTAGCAAATTCGTGATTAGCAGCAGGTGCAGCTTCAAAGTTCCAGAAAGCAACGGGATTATCGGTGCCTTCAACATTGTTCATGCTTGTAGCTACATCGCTAGCACTGAGTGCGCGATCGAAGAACTTCACATCGTCAACGGCTCCATCGATAGCGGCACATTGGTGACGACCCTTACCGATGAGGAACCAGCTGTCGTTGTAGTCACTTCCCCAGTGGTATCCAGGAGATTGATAAACGGTGGGCAAGCCAGTACCTGTGCTACCACCAAACTCCCAATTAGCCACTTCGGCTTGCTTGCCGTTAACGTAAATGATTTCGCGTACACCTTTTCCTTGTACATGTTCCATCACGAAGGTTAGGTGCGTCCAAGTGTTGGGCACAAAGTTTACGTTCCAGTGAGTCTTATGTTCGTCGCCACCGCTTTGGTCTTTACGGATAACAAACGATAGCCTTTGCGTCTTAGGATTATAGGTAGACCAGAACGAACCCCAGTTGTTTTGAGGCCATGTAGTGGTTTGGTCGCGAAGGTCTAGAACCTGCATCTCACCTTGGGGTATGGTGTTGAACTTCACCCAGAAGGATAGCGTCCATGCCTTTTGCATGGTTGTGCTGTTGAAACCGAGAGGAACAGAGCGCATACCTACACCCTTCTCGTTAACCATAACACCGCGTGAAAGCTGTCCGTCGCTCTTGCGTCCGGTATATGCTAGGTTAATTTGGCTGTTGGCTTCAACCGAAATGTTTTCGGTTTTACCATTGGCCGTTAGTGAGTTGATGCGAGGAAGTGCTCCGACACGCTCGTCAGTAACTTGCACAAATCCATCGAAAGTGCGGGTAGTGCTTTGACCTTCAACTTCGCCAGTAAGTTCCAGCTTATATGTTCCAACGCTATTGATACCCGATACTTCAACCGAATTACCACTGCCAGTGAACACGGGATTGCCGCTAATGTCGAGAAGACGCCATTGGCCAGCCGTGTGACGAGGGTCAACATAGCTCATCTTGAATGGCTCGTTGGGCTTAATCATGGTTTGCGAAAGCGTAACGCCATCGTTGTAAACATACTGGGGCATAGTAAGATTGCTGGTCCATGTGATGGGCGACTCGTGTTTCATATCGAGCGATACAGCCGATACACCCAACTTAACTTGCGGATTGGCGTTCGAAGGATCAACAGGAATGCGATACATTAGTGCACCCCACGATGTGGTTACACCCATACAAACGGCAGGTTTGCCTTCTTCTTGTGCGTAAAGTTTGAAGAGCGAGGTCTTAACATCTTGGTTATAGCAGGGTTCGCCCTTAGCCTTTTGGTTAGTCATTTCAAAGGTTAGCTTAGCGTCCAGTCCGCTTGCGTTGAACGAAAGCAGTCTACCTTTTAGGTTGACGGGTTGTGCGGGCGTTGCATAGTTACCACGCGTGATGGCCATCTCACCCATATAGAGGTTCATGTTGGTAGCGTCTTCAAACTTCAAGGCAACAAGAGCCAGCTTCTTACCATCGAAATCGTTATCAACCGTAAAGGTCTTGGTTACCCATTCCTCAGCATCGGCCAGTTCGGTCTTAGCACGCAGCGCGTAAGTGTGTTCGGTTGTTTCGCTACCTTCGGCAGTTAGCACGAGGTTAAGGTTGGCTGCGCCTTCCTTCATCTTATACTTCAAGGTGATTACATCACCCTTCTTCAAGTCGAAACGGGTTTTGAACAATTGCAGATAGCCTTTGTTTGTTGAGCCATATACGCGCATCGTAGAACCACCCATATAGGCATCGTCCCATACAAACTCGGCATCCATGCCCGCAACGGGCACTTGAGACCTTTCACGGCCCATCAACTCGGTTGAGAACCACCAGCGCCATGTGGGCAGATAGTCTTGTACACCCACGTTAGCCCATTCTCCGTTGTGCTGACGAGCACCGTTCCAGTTGAAGAACTTACCGTTACCCAAGTTAAAACGGGTTACGAATGGTTCTTCGGCTAGATCCCAAGAGAGCGTACTGCGTGCCGACATGAAGGGCGACATGCCTTGGAACTCTACGTTGTCGGCATGATATTGCAAGCTATTACCTACTGCTGGGCAGTTGGCGGGGTTACGTGTTCCACCGGTAAACCAGCGTTCGGTGCGCAGCATATACGTGCGTTGCATGGTTTCGGGGTCGCTACCCTTCTCGTTGCGGCTCTCCCAGAACATGTTGCGCGAGTGTGCGCCCCACAATCCGATTGAGATATTGTAGTCTTTGAGCACAGTCCATACACGGCCGTTTCTAGGTTCACCACCCTGCATGTTTATACCTGCATAGAGATAAAGCGGGTTGCGCTTCAGGCTGTTAGCATACGAAACCGATTGTGAAAGCCTCGAAGGAACGCTCCAGTTATAGTTGAAGAACAACGAAGCAGCCTCTTCGCCTTCCTTACCAAAGTTCTTTTGGTTATGGCTAGCCAATCCATGGTCGAAAAGACGACCACCGTAGTCGGTAGTACCATCATACCATATATTCTCGAAGACGGGATTCTTCGTTTTCATTTCCTTGTTCAAGGCAATGTGGAAATTACGCACATTGGCAATGTCGTTAGGTCCAGAGGTGAACTCGGAGTTGTAACCAAGTCCGTCGATACCATAATAAGACAGGTAGCTAGCTGCTTTCTTATGCATATCTTGACCAGCCAATGCCGTAAACATTCTGCGATATGCGTTTGACAGACTACCTTCGGGGATACCTGCTACAGACGAAACGCCTACGCCATTCTTGTGTGCCACGTCGAGCAAAGAAGCTGGAACACGGCCAAGTGGCATCGACCAGTCTCCCCAATGGTCTACATAGCTCCAAAGTGAGAATACTTCTGAGTTGAAATTACCATCGGGCAAAGCGTTCTTGTGTGGGTCGTCGTAAGGCAACCAAGCAATTAGACGCTTGTCGTTGGTCTCATCCAAGCTTTTGTTTACCTGAGTGGCCTTGTTGCGGAAGCGAACTTTGGGCTTCACGCGAGAAATGAAGAAGGGGTCGTCATCACTCAACTTGTGATTCCTTTCCCAATTTTGCACCATGGTATGGAACCTTGATGACTCTGCGTCTTTGGTGTTTACATATCCTTCTTTAAACGCTTGTGCGTGTGCGCCAAGCGAAAAAAGGGTAAGACCAGCAAAGAGCATGTTCTTGTTAAAATTGTTCATAATGGGTTTAGTTGTTATTAGTTATACCTTCTTGGACACAAGTTCACAACAAAATTTGTATCCATCCTTACAATAATCTACAAAAAAAGCATCCTGCTAAGGCCATAATCCACGATGCACAAGCCCTGCAACGGCTATTTTGAAGCCGTCGAAACGATGGGCGATATGTGGATTTTACGCTGGCGCATATTGCAGAATGCGGATTTACACCTATGAAATACTGTTGTGGTGCGTTAGCTTTTGAGTTATTAAGTTGTTGAGTTTGTGAGCTGATGAATTAACGAATGCCATAAGCCAATTCCCTAACTCATCAGCCCATAAACTCAAAAACACATTACTTGAATTAGAAATTTGATTCGGTATTCACGTCCCACCACAGGCGAGTGCCTTGTTGGTCGGGTCCTCCAAGCGCATCAAGACCTGTCGCTTGAATATCGTTTATCGAAGCCTGGTCGTCGTTGGGGAATATCATTCGCCTAACAAGGTCGCCTGGTTTCAAGCTTCCGTCGTTGTATCGCGTAAGAACGGGGAAGAGTTTGGGATAACCCGTACGGCGCATTTCGCCCCAAGCCTCAAAGCCGTTGGGGAAGAGTGCGATGTACTTTTGCGTGATGATCTTCTCGAGTTTCAGTTCATTTGAGTCACCTTCGTTCCACTTCACACCTATCTTAGTGCGGGTCGTCTCTTTAGGAGTTTTACCAGTGGGGTCTACATATACAACTTCCACGGGTGCTTCAAGCTCTAGATACTCCGCAAGTTTGGTTTTCAAGGTCTCCGCAAGAGGATCCGTCGATTCGAGCAATGCAGATTCTTCAACGCCTTTGTTGTAGAACGACTCTGCAGTTCCTTGCCCCATGTTCCATCCGCGCAAAGCGCCTTCAGCGCGAAGGAAGTAAACCTCGGACAACTTAAAGAGATAGATCGGCGCATTGTTCAACATCTTGTCGTTATAGCGACTAAATGAGATGTAAGGATTATCCGTTCCCTTGAATGCACCTACTTTCGAACCCGAACGTATGCCCACAATGGCCTTGCCCATTTCGGTTACAGTACCATCTGTTGAACGTATATCACCGCTGTTGGGACTAAAGAGAATAATCTCATTACCATTAGGTGCATCCACGTAAGGATGCTTCAAGCTCTTAAGCAAGGTAACAAAGCTGGCACTAGGAGCAAAGTCTTTCCAAGCGTCGCCACCAATTACGGCGAGGGGATGCTTTCCTGTATGCATACTAGTAGCAGGGAGGTAGAATTCATGAGCATGTTCTTCAATCACCCCATCTTTAACTGCTTCTTCAGCCCATTGCTTGGCCAAATCCTTATCGCGCTTCACGATATGCATGGCCATACGTAGCTTCAACGAGTTAGCCAAACGTATCAACTTGTCTACTTCTGTTGTTAAGTTAGACGTAAACTGCGTATTAAGCGTACGCGTGTAGCTACCGAGTAAATCTGAGATACGATCTTTATAGGCGTCGGATTTGTTGTTGAGATGCTTGAAACAAGCAACGAACGTGTTGATGTTCTCAACTACACGCTTATAGATAAACTCTTGCGAATCGTACTTAAAGGGTGCGTGTTGCTTGTTAACCTTAAATTCTTGATAAGGCATAGGACCGTAAAGGTCGGTGTTGCGCACAGCAGCGAAGTTGTAGAAAAGCAACGCAAGGGCCTTCAACTCGGGAATCGTGTCGATAGACGGGTGGTTCATCACTGGCGTGAGATTGTTCTTGGTCATCACGAAAGTGCCGTTAGCACCAGCGTTCCATCCACGAGCCACATGATAAGAGGCGCGTATTTCATCGCCGAAATCAAACTTAGAGTGGGGAATTACCGAGTATTGCGCATAGACATCAGCCATCGTTGCGTGGGCCTGATATGAGTGTTCGCTGGGCGATTCTATGCCACCTTGACCATTAACCTTTCCGCCTAAAATCAGTTGTTGTGCGCCAATGAAAGCGCCTAACTCATGCTCCATGCGGTCGTGAGCAGCGTTGATCTGCTCCACAGTGTACTCCTTTTTGTAGTCGATGGAGTCTACATTGCCGTGAAACACGTTGTCATCGAGCTTCACTTCATTGGATTGGAAAGTGTCTTCGGGGTCGTCATAGTCAAGACACGACGAGAAAGTCACCACTCCGGCCATAGCCATAGCCATGGCAAAATATCTTGTTAGCTTCATTGTTCGTTACAGATTAAGTTTAAGTGAGAAACCGTATGAACGCGACGAGGGCATATTAAAGGCCTCGAAAGCACCCATGCCGTTGCCAGTAGATAGCGAAACGTCGGGATCTACGGGTGCATCCTTATATATAAAGAAGAGGTTACGCCCGATGAACGACAAGTTCAGGTTGCGTCCTTGTCCGAGAAGATTGCGGAAAGTGTAACCCAAAGACAACTCGCGCATGCGGAAGTTGGTGGCGTTGTAAATGTACTCAGAAGGGTTCTTGTTGTCGCCAATACTGCGATAATACTCTTCTACGCCGATAAGACGGTTGCTACCATCTGGCAAATACATAGCCAAACGGCCATCAGAGGTGCGCAAGTTGTTGCGTTCGGCATTTAGTCGAGCCTGTTCGGTACGCTTTGACAAGCCAAGGTTATCAAGATAAGCCTCGGTTAGCGAAATAACCTTACCACCGACACGGCCATTGATGAGGAAGAACAATTGGAAATCTTTATAGTTAATGGTGTTGCTCCATCCCAGCTGTATCTTGCTGTTCATGTTGCCCACGTATTTCTTATAAAGCTTGTTCACCTGCGTTTCGCGCAACAGTCCGTCACCATCATCCTCCATTTCGAAGGTTCCATCGGCCTTACGACGGAAGTCTGTAACGTACATGTCACCAATGCGACCACCTTTAAGATAGTTCACGCGCACGCCAGCGATGTCGTTATACACCAGCGCATCTGAGCCATCGGGATTGGTTGCCACGTTCAAGATGGTGTTATCGTTGAACGAGAAGTTGGCCTGAGTACGCCAAGTGAAGTCTTTGGCAAACTTAAAGTTGTAGGCCAATGTGGTTTCAAATCCTCTATTACGAACCTTACCAGAGTTTACGGGTACACGTTTGCCAGCAGCATTAGAGGCAATCATGTAAAGGTTATCCGATATCGTGTTGTAGAAAGTGAAGTCGAAATCGAGCTTGCTTCCGAAGAACGACGACTCGATACCCATTTCAAACGACTTGGTTTTCTCAGGTACGGGGTTCTCGAATTTACCAAAGGGGCTTACCGACGTTGAACCTTTCTCCAAGTCGCGCACACCTGTTGCGAATACAATATTGGGAATAGAGTTACCCACTTCCGAATAAGAAGCGCGGTATTTTAGGTACGATACCCACTCGGGCATCTTAACCAGCTGGCTAACGATGGCGTTAGCACCCAGCGAGAAATAACCATAATGGTCGGCAGTACCACGGTTTCTGAATTGGCGGAAAGCGCGATACCAGTCCACACGATAAGAACCATCTACGTAAACCATGTCTTTCCAGCCCACTTGAGCGGTAACAAGGGCAGCGCGGTCCCAGTTAGACGAGAGTGTACGGTTGAGCGAACCCGAGCCACCAGCACGCGAATCGAAGAAGTTAACCTCTGTAGAGGGTTTCTCTTGCATGCCATGCACGTAAGTGGCAGCTGTGTATTTGCTTTGGTTTTCACCACGAACCGTATGACCAACATAACCTGCCGTAGCCGACAAACTCCAATCGGGTGTCAGCTCCTTATTATAAGAAAGGAGGTAGTCGGTATAGAATTCTTGTGTTTTTTCCCAACCCAACGAATATATACCAAAGGGATCTACGCCTTGAGGAGTAAAGTTGGTGGCGTAGCGTTTACCTTCGCTGTTAAAGTTGGTAAGTATGTAGTTGAAACGTGCTTGGAAGTCCAAGCCCTTTATTATTTCATACTTGGCGGTCATCATTCCCGTGAACCTATTTTCACGTTGCACGCTCGAGTGCATGTTGATAAGCCAATAGGGGTTGTTCTGGCTGTGCTCCATGTAAGCCCAACTTTGCATCGGACCTTCGAGGCGCACATCGTGCGTTTCGCGTTTGTACACGCCACCCGAGTTCTTATCAGCCTCGTAATAAGCCTGCTTCGAAATCCAGCTACCACGTTCGTGCACATAATTGTTGCGATACCAGTCCATATCAACGTTGCGCGGGGTAACGTAAGTGTGGTAAATGGGATTAAACACCGTTCCACCACCAGGTCTGTTGGTGGTCTTGGTGCTAACGAAGTTGGCCGAAACCTCCACGTTTAGCTTGTCGAAAAGTTTATAATTCTGACGGAAAGCCATCGTGTTACGGTTGTAGGCGTTGTTGCGAATCATACCATTGGCATGCGAATTACCTATTGAGAAGTAAGTTTGTATCTTCTCCGTACCACCCGATACCGACACCGAATTATTGGTTGTCACACCCGTGCGGAAGAATTCTGCCACATCGTCCTTGGCATAATTGCGCAAGTGAGCCACGTTTTCGTAGCCGGGGAATATCTTGCTGTCGGGCTTATACTTCAACAGGCGGTCGGCTTCGGGTATGTCGGCAATCTTTCCGCCCCATCCATCGGCAGCCAATCCACTACCTTGCGTGTAGTTTGCACCGTATGTATTTTGTATTTCGGGCGTAAGCAATGGGGTGTCGAAGGTAATGTTCGACGATACGCTTACGGCCATTTTGCCTTCTTTACCTTTCTTCGTGGTAATCATCACCACACCATTGGCGGCCACCGAGCCATAAAGTGCCGAGGCGTTAGCACCCTTAAGCACGTTGATACTCTCGATGTCGTCGGGGTTAATCAGCGAAAGTGGGTCGGCACCTTCACCTACACCCGAGTAGGTAACGTTGCTTCCGCTGCCAATTTGGCCACGGGTGTTGTTCAACATGGGCACACCGTCTACCACGATTAGTATCGCGCTGTTACCAAGAATCGACTTGTTACCGCGCAAAATAATCTTAGACGAACCGCCCGCACCACCTGCACTGGGGGTGATGGTTACGCCCGAAACCTTACCTTCGAGGGTATTGGCCACGTTAGGGTCTTGTACCTTCACAAGATCTTCGGCCTTTACCTTCTGTGTAGAATAAGTAAGCGACTTTTCTTTACGCATGATACCCATGGCCGTAACCACCACTTCGCCCAGCACCTTGCTGTCGTCTTGCATCGTTACGTCCACCACGCGCCTGTTGCCAACAGCCACTTCTTGCGACTGGTAGCCTACGTAGCTGAACACTAGCGTAGGATTAGCACCATCGGCTGCTACGGTATATTCGCCGTCGATATTGGTAACGGAACCTTTTCCCGTACCTTTCACCAACACACTAACACCGATAAGCGGTTCTCCATGCGCATCTTTCACCACACCCTTAATGGTGTTTGTCGTGGCTTGAGCTCTCTGAGCCGTTGTAGCCACGGCGTTAACCTTCGGCGTTGCCGCTGTAAGAGATGCCTCAGCAGGCTTTGAACCTGCCCATGTAAGCATTGGCGTTGCCGAAATAGACAAAGCCAACAGCCCCTTCAACAGCAATCCGTCTGTCTTAAACTTGGGTTCTTTCATAAGTTTAGCAATATTATGTATAAAGCAGTTGTAAATCTATAGATATAGGGCCTTTATTTTAACCCTTTACAATACATATACAACTAACCTACTAATATTACTTAGACGGATATAGAAAATAAATAAATTTATTTTGGATGCATTACATAAAAACAACCAATGACACAATTATCGCACCTCATCCTAACAACCCTTCCTGTCCCATCATCCCAACTTATATCCCTCAAAATCCTCGCGCGCGCGTACGCGCGTGTATATATTATGGTGTGTGCATGAGTACTAACGCATTACGCCATACGATAGGACGCAAACGACAAGATATGCCAACGAACAATTTCTCGGAGTTCCTGCAATGCAAATATAGCATTGCTGCAGCTGGGAAGGTAAGCTAGCGAGAGAATACGATATGGCTCACTCGCACTCCCGCCCTAGCTTCCCGCCTACAAAAAAAACTGCACCCCAACTTTGTCTGTGCAAAATTGGGGTGCAGTTTTAATAAGGCTTACTCACGCCTATCAACGCGTTCGTCATTGGTTTTGATTATCGGTGTGCTCTTCGCTGAAAGCGGCAGCTTCGGCCGCAGCGATAATCTCTTCACGCGACTGTTGGCGAGCCGTGATATGGCTAAGGTCGAATTCAGGATCGTCGTCGAAGTCCAACGTCTCGGTTGCGGCTTCTTCAATCTCCCGCTGCGGATAAAGGTGCTGTTGTTTTTCCGTTGGTTCGTCTTTGGGAGCATCGTCCCTATACACCACCACTTCGGTTTCTTCCGCCTTCTCGTTAACTCGTCTTTCTTGTTTCTTGGGTTTTTCCTTGGCCTGACCGTTTGTTTCGGCGTTGTCTGCCGCTTTTGTGCGGTGCGCTTCGTTACGCGCTTTACGTTCGTTGGCACGCTCCGACTTTCTTTCGGCGGCGCGTTCCGAAGAACGTTCGTCTGTGCATTCAGTGGCAGGTTTCTCCGTGTGCGCGTTGGCAGACTTGTTTGTGCGTTCGACTATTTGCTCGTCGGCTTTGGCCTTGTCCGTTTCGCTCGTTGCGCCAGTTGGTGGCGTCTGAGGTTCGGTCTTTCGTTGGGCATTGCCATCGACAACAGGCTGTGCACCATTGGCCAAGACTTCGGGCTGTTGCTGTTCGTTAGCAGCATTTTCTTCGGCATCTGCCGTGCCCTCCTTCTTCGTCCTACTGGCCTTAGCTGCAAACACCTGGTCGATGAATTGCGGCTCTTTCTTCAGCCTTTCGAGCGTTAGCTTAGAGGCCAACTGCTGACTTTCCTTCTTGCTATACCCACGGCCTTTGCATCCTTCGATGCCTTCCAGCTCTACGCAGAATAGAAAGAAGGGACTGCCATTTTTGTCTTTGCCCTGCTCTTTGACGATAAAGTCGAGCTTCACGCGGTTTTTCTGGCTCCATTCGATAAGCTTACTCTTAAAGTTCACCTCCTTATAAGCCACCTTGTCGATGTTAATCATCTTGGCCAAGATGCGCTTTTCCATAAATCGCATACAGCTGGCATAACCGCGGTCAAGGTAGATGGCCCCCACAAGGGCCTCGAAAGCGTTGCCGCCCATGTAGCTATTATGCGAAGAAGAGTGTCCCGACGAGAGTATCAGCCTGCTTATACCCATCTCTTGTGCCAGTCGGTTAAGTGTTTCGCGCTGCACAAGCTTGCTTCGGGTATTAGTAAGGAATCCCTCCCTTTTTCCGGGGAAGTGTCGGTAAACAATGTCGCCCACGATGGCGTCGAGTATGGCGTCGCCCAGGAATTCAAGTCTTTCGTTATTCACAGGTTTGCCATTTGCACCTCGTCGCATCACACTCTTGTGCATCAGGGCAAGCTTATAGTAGCCAATGTTTCGCGGATAGAACCCAAGAATCTCAAATAAAGACGAGTAAAGCTCCTTTTCTTTACGGAAAGGAAGCCTTACTCTGTCGATAAGATTACTCAGCATACTTCTTGAAAATAACACAAGCGTTATGTCCTCCAAAGCCAAATGTGTTGCTTAGTGCAGCTCGCACCACGCGCTTTTGTGCCTTGTTGAACGTGAAGTTGAGGTTATAATCGATGTTCTCGTCCACGTCGTCTTCGTCGTGGTTTATTGTTGGGGGGATGATGTCGTTATGAACGGCGAGCACCGAGGCCATTGCCTCAACGGCGCCAGCTGCTCCGAGCAAGTGTCCCGTCATCGATTTGGTTGAACTGATGTTGAGTTTATAGGCTGCTTCACCAAAAAGCTCCTTAATGGCTTTTGCCTCCGAAACGTCGCCCACAGGTGTCGACGTGCCGTGCACGTTAATGTAGTCGATGTCTTCGGGTTTCAATCCGGCATCTTCCAATGCGTTTTGCATCACCAGTCGTGCGCCCAAGCCTTCGGGATGACTAGCCGTGATGTGGTGTGCGTCGGCACTTGCGCCCTCGCCTACCATCTCGGCATAGATCTTAGCACCGCGAGCCTTAGCGTGTTCCAGTTCTTCCAGAATCAGACAGCCAGCTCCCTCGCCCATAACGAATCCGTCGCGGCTCTTGCTAAATGGACGCGAAGCGCGCTCGGGGTCGTCGTTTCGGGTAGAAAGGGCGTGCATAGCGTTAAATCCACCTACGCCACAGCCACAGATGGCAGCCTCGGCACCACCGCTAACAATAACGTTGGCCTTACCCAAACGAATGAGGTTGAAGGCATCGGCCAAAGCATTGGTCGACGATGCGCAAGCCGAAGTGGTGGCATAGTTGGGCCCGTGCAGGCCATACATAATCGAGATGTGTCCGGCAGCGATGTCGGCAATCATCTTAGGGATGAAGAAGGGGTTGAACTTAGGCTCTTCACCAAGGTGCTGGCCATAGTAAGTAACTTCCTCTTCAAAGGTTTTGATACCGCCGATACCCACACCGTAAACCACGCCAATGCGGTTGCGGTCTTCCTTTTCCATGTCCAGACCACTATCTTTAATACCCTGCATAGCCGAGATAATGGCCAATTGGGTATAGCGGTCCATCTTGCGAGCCTCCTTACGGTCGATATAGTCGGTCACGTTGAGGTTTTTCACCTCGCAGGCGAACTTGCTTTTGAAATTGGTGGTGTCGAAATGTGTGATGGGTGCTGCGCCACTCTTACCGGCCAACAGGTTAGCCCACGTCTCTTCGGGCGTGTTGCCAACGGGGGTAACGGCTCCAAGACCCGTCACTACTACTCTTTTTAACTCCATTGAAATGAAAAATATTGCTTTAAGGGGCGTTTCAAACAAACGCGCGGGTGGAATAGAAAAGGTCGTAAATAAGCAAATACACGTGTGTATCTTTCGCTCTTCCACCGCCTGATGCGAAAGTCGAAATCGGCCTTGTTGTTAATTTCCCTAGGGGTAAAATAAGGGTGATCAAGAGTTTTTGGTTATGGCTCCGGCAGATGCAGGAGGCCATAACCAAAAGCTTGTCACTTTACTTTGCGTTTTCAGCGATATAGGCGATAGCGTCGCCAACAGTGCCAATCTTCTCAGCTTTGTCGTCGGGGATGGAGATGCCAAATTCCTTTTCGAACTCCATAATCAGTTCTACAGTGTCGAGCGAGTCTGCACCAAGGTCGTTGGTGAAGCTTGCTTCGGGTTTTACCTCTGCTTCGTCTACACCGAGTTTGTCAACGATGATAGCTTTTACTTTCGATTCAATTTCTGACATAATTGTAAAATTTAATAGTGTTTGTAAATAAATTTCATCCGAAAATTCGGGTGCAAAGGAAATCATTTTTATTCATATCCACAAACATTTCGCCCAAAAAAGCACTCTTCATTGCACACATACCCCCTCATTGTGCATTGATTTTAGGTATTTTAACTACTTTTTAGAAATAAATAAGGCACCTTGGCGCATTAACGAGAAAGGCAAACCGAGACTCATTTTTTACGACTTTTCACGCTTGACTGCATCCAATTCGCTGATTTTCATTAACAGACGGTTTTGCGAACCATGGTTTTTGGGTGCTGCCTAGACGATTATTCATCTTATATATACACGCGTACGCGCGCGAAAAGGCCAAACCTAATGAGTGGACAAGTACCATAAGCCAGCAACACGAATACCATTAACAACGAACCAACTCGAAAAATTAGAATTGCTTTTGGTCAACCAAGATACCACCACTACGCTCCCCTTGGGCTCTCTCTTTTAAGTCCCTTATAAGCCATTTACGGCCCTATGATTGCACATAAATTACCTTTCGCCCTGTTGGAGCTAAGATGGAACAGGATTCCAGATAAGTTGGAACGATGTTCCAGATAAGTTGGAATGACGTTCCAGATGACATGGAACAGGGTTCCAGCTTAGCGATACCAAGGCGAAAAATGATCCACTGGTTACCAGCCACACATTTTCTAGTCTGCAAAAGCAATCTACCTCAACCCTTTTCTATCTGCTCACGCCTGATTGGCAGCCCGTTTCTACCCCTCCCTTTCGGCATCATAACAAGGCCACATTTATAGAAATGCTTGGGGATAAATACATGCCTGCTTCGGAACAAAGCCACATACGCATGAGTAACAATAAAGCGTAAGAAGCGTTTATTACGCGTTAGAATTAAGACGCCACGCGTTTTGAGGAAGACTGAGGCGTAAGAAATAGCTACCAGGTAAAACAACCGCTTAATGGGAATTAGCTCAACGCACCACAACCTGTACACAAGTTGCGACAAGTTATTCGTTTTCCCATACTGGCGTAAGGATATTAAAGGGTGAACTTAAAATTAATGGAGCGTAGTTTGGGCGTCTATTCCATCATTATATCACAACGTTCATTTCTCGCAAGGCCGTGTTCAAGTCGCAATATCTAACCCCGATAGCGCTGCAAGCATCGGGTATCATCACACGTCTTTTGCTTAGCGGGTTTGATTTCTCGAAGGTAACAAGCGTCATCCCTTTAGCTGCGGCTGTGGCAACGAGGTAAGAATCGGCTACATTAGCGTACTCGTCAAGGGCCGTAGAAGAGAAAACGGCATTGCCCTTAGCCCAGTTTAGGGTTTCAGCATATTGGGCTAAGATTTCACGATCTAGTTCAATATAAAAGCCTGGAACGTGGTTTTGTGTCATCCAAAGCGTCAGTTCGTCGTTTCCGCGCTCAATTTCTTCCCGCACTTTCGTACTGGTGAAAACTTTTCCATCCAATATAAGCTCGCTCATACGTAGCCAAAATGTCGGCCAAACATCGGCAGGCAGTTGGTTTTTCGCGGTAATAAATATATTGGTATCAAATAAATAGCCCATACATGCACCTTTTAGACATTGTTGTTCATAAAGTTATCATAGGTTTTGCCGTAAAGTCCCGTTAGCCGATAAGCCTCTGTATACGAGAGTTGTCTAGTGTCCACAGCATTTCTTACATGTATGGCGAAAAGTCGGCCCACACGTTTAAGGCTTGTTCGATAGAAACTTCCACCGCCTCCTTGCTTCTTTTCGGTTTTAGGGCGCTGGGTATATTCGTGCCAAAAACGGCGATAAGCTTCATTACTTAGTAAGCCTATATCGTGTGCCCTACGGGCAATAACAAGTTCGCTCACTTTAAATTTCTTAGCTATGCGTTTGATATCACCATCCCAAGTACCAGTTAAAACCTGGTGCGGAACTAAAAACTCTGCAGCAACACGGTCACAATAATGCTCCAAGGCATCATTACTCAAAGTGTCGGTGGCAGCATGGCCAGCACTAACGCCTAACATCAGGTGGGCCGCTTCGTGTATGAGCGTAAACAATTGTGCGACTGGTGCATCGGCGCTGTTTATGAAGATATAGGGCGCAACCTCATTGACAAGGGCGAAACCTCTGCATTCCGACACATCTAATGGGCGATGGGTATTATTTCCCACTACGCCATTGAAGGCCACAAATACGCCTGCGCCCTCTAAACACTCAGTGACAATCTTCACAGCCACTTCGGTAGAGGGTTGTTCGAAAGCCCATTTGGGTTCAAGTCCCAATTCCTTTCGCAAGCTATCCACTGCATTAGCAATTGGCGTCTGCAGGCTTACCGCACCTACCAATCGGCAAGTATCCAGTTCGTTATCCCTAAGGTAATCTTCCAACCACTCTTGCCGCCTTTTCACTGCATTAACTGTGTCGTACACGTTCAGGTCGAAACCGTTGTGCTGTCCAGCTTCACCGCGAAACACAGGAAATGGGACCGCCTCTGTTGGAACAGTCTCTAACAAAAGGAAACCAAAGGGAACGTTTACACGTTTGGCAAAATCTTCAAGTTGCTTTATCGTAGGCTGTTTCGTTCCATCCATCCATTGGGGCAATGCAGTTTTGGGATGACTTTTTATGTAGCCATCCACCGTTAGCCCTGCCCTTTGTATGGCCCAGCCATATCGACTTGCGGGGATACTTATTCTGTCTTGCGTTGCCATCTGATTTTGGTTTCTACTGCAAAAATACACATTATTCTTCTAATTCAAAATTTTTGTCGTTATATTGTGCAACTACACTTCCTACATCTTGCTTTCTACCCACCCAAAATCTAATCTATATCAAGGAATGACGCCATAAAATATATTTTTTGGAACATTTATTGTGCGTTTTGAAGCAAATTATTACTTTTGCATCGCATTTCAGAGATTGGAAGTCGTATGATTTAAACCAAAACGCGGCTCGAGTGATTGTTAATTGCTTGCCCGCATTCCGACCATTTACACCCGCACAACATCAATTAGACAATCGATCTCTTAGAAAACACCCCGACTATCCCCCGAGGACAATGACTGAACGCTTCGTTCAACGTTGACTTTTGGGGGATAGTCATTTTTTAGTAGATAAGTTCACGAGTTAATAAGTTAACCAGATGGCAAGATGGGGAGGTAACAAATTAACGAGTAGACAAGTGAACCTGTTGACGAGTAAAGCAGTCAATCAGTAGACAAGAGGACAAGTCAACTTGTTCACTTTCCCCTTGCCTACTCGCCTACTTGTTAGCTCGTCAACTGCCCAAATTATTCTTTCTTTCTCTTACAAAAATGTTTCATGAACGATTTTTGCATGCATACGAACGATTATTGCAAGCCCCTTACGCGCGTTCGTACTAAATTTGCCTCCGCAGAAGATGGGGAGAAAGCGCACCCGAATTGACATAAATCAATTTTAGGAATTACGCGACCCGATGAGAAAGGCTACTTTCCCCTCTCTACAAAGCTACAATCTTACATATTTATAAAACCTAATTACGCAACAAGAAATGAAGCAGCTACGAACTCTTCTTATCATCGCGATGGCCATTTTCGTATGCGCCCTTACCCATGCGCAAGGCGTAAACGTGAGCGGTAAGGTTACTTCGGCCACCGACGGCGAACCCATCACGGGCGCATCCGTCGTGGAAAAAGGAACCACACGCGGAACCGTCACCGACATTGACGGCAATTTTAAACTCGAAGTGAACAGCGGGGCAACGCTGGTTATATCTTACTTGGGGTTTAAAACCATTGAAGTGAAGGCCACGCCAACCATGAACATCGCATTGGAAGAAAATGCCAAGAGCCTGAACGAAGTGGTGGTGACAGGCTATACCACCCAACGCAAGGCCGATTTAACGGGCGCCGTGTCGGTGGTTAACGTCGACGACCTGGCCAAACAAAACGAAAACAACCCCATCAAAGCCTTGCAAGGACGTGTGCCGGGCATGAACATCGCCGCAGATGGTGCACCTTCGGGACAAGCCACGGTGCGTATTCGCGGTGTGGGAACGCTCAACGACAACGACCCGCTATATATTATAGATGGTGTTCCCACGAAGGCGGGCATGCACGAACTGAACGGAAACGACATCGAAAGCATACAAGTGCTTAAAGATGCCGCATCGGCCAGCATCTACGGAAGCCGTGCAGCTAATGGCGTAATCATCATTACCACCAAGCGAGGCAAGAGTGGGCGCATCCGCGTAGACCTAGACGCATCCATATCGGCCGCCACTTACGTGCACAAGCTTGATGTGCTTAACGCCAAGGAGTATGGTCAGGTGATGTGGCAAGCCTACGTTAACGATGGCATGGACCCCAACACCAATGGCTTGGGCTATCATTTCGATTGGGGATACGATGCGCAAGGCCTGCCCACATTGCAGGGAATGAGCATGAAGAAGTATCTAGACGTAGCCGGAAAAACACCTGCGGCAGACACCGACTGGTTTAACGAAACCACGCGCACGGGTCTTGTGCAGCAATATAACGTAGCAGTTAGCAGCGGTTCGGAGAAAGGCAGTTCGTATTTCTCACTGGGTTATTACAACAATCAGGGCATTATCAGGCAGAGCGACTTCAATCGCTTCTCGGCCCGAATGAACACCGAATATAAGCTTATTGGTAATTTGCTCACCGTTGGCGAACATTTCACACTCAACCGTACATCCGAAGTGCAGGCCCCTGGCGGTTTCCTATCTAACGTTTTGCAGTTCAACCCCTCGCTGCCTGTGCATACAACGGATGGCAATTGGGGTGGACCTGTGGGCGGTTATCCCGATCGTTACAACCCCGTAGCCGTGTTAGAGCGCAACAAAGACAACCGTTACACCTACTGGCGCATGTTCGGCGACGCTTACATCAACCTAAACCCCCTCAAAAACTTCAACCTGCGCTCCACGTTCGGCTTGGATTATAGTCAGAAAATGCAGCGTTTCTTCACCTATCCCGTTACCGAAGGCAACGTGGCTAAGAGCACCAACGCCGTTGAACCTAAGCAAGAGCATTGGACGAAATGGATGTGGAACGCCGTGGCTACCTACAACCTGGAGATGGGTAAGCACCGCACCGACGCCATGGCAGGTATGGAGCTTAACCGCCAAGACGATGTTTACTTCTCGGCTTATAAGGAAGGCTTCCTCATTCTCTCGCCCGATTACATGTGGCCAAGCGCTGGCGTGGGCACGGCACAAAGCCATGGCGGCGGTTCGGGTTACTCGCTGGTGTCGTTCTTTGGTAAACTCAACTATAATTACGATGATCGCTATATGGCATCGCTCACTCTTCGCCACGACGGTTCATCGCGTTTCGGCAAGAACAACCGCTATGCCACCTTCCCCGCACTATCGCTTGGCTGGCGTATCAATCGCGAACGCTTTCTCAATCGTGTATCGTGGATAGACGATCTCAAGCTGCGTGCATCTTGGGGACAAACGGGTAACCAAGAAATATCGAACATCGCACGCTACACAGTGTATGTTAGCAACTACGGCGTAAACGAAAACGGCGGTCAAAGCTATGGAACGTCATACGACATAGCAGGCACCAACGGCGGTCGCACACTTGATTCGGGCTTTAAACGCGACCAAATTGGCAACGACAACATTAAGTGGGAAACCACCACACAAACCAACTTGGGTGCCGATTTCTCGTTCTTTAACGCCACACTCTATGGAAGCGTAGACTGGTATTATAAAAAGACGCGCGACATACTTGTGCAAATGGCTGGCATTGCAGCCATGGGCGAAGGCAGCACACAATGGATTAACGCCGGAGAGATGGAAAATCGGGGCGTGGAACTGAACTTAGGCTATCGCAACACCACTGTTTTCGGCCTTAAATACGACCTAGCCGCCAACCTATCGACCTATCGCAACAAGATAACTAAGCTTCCCGAGACCGTGGCAGCTAACGGAACGTTCGGTGGAAACGGTGTGAAGAGCGTCATTGGGCATCCTATGGGCGCGCAAGTAGGCTATGTGGCCGACGGCATCTTTAAGAGTCAGGCCGAGGTAGACAACCATGCGCAACAGCAAGGAGCGGCTCCTGGTCGCATTAGATATCGCGACTTAGACGGCGACAACAAAATTACCGAGGCCGACCAAACGTGGATTTACTCGCCTGTGCCCAAGTTCAGCTATGGTCTTAACGTCTACTTAGAGTACAAGGGCCTAGACCTTACCATGTTTTGGCAGGGCGTTCAGGGTGTAGACATCATCTCCGACTTGAAGAAAGAAACCGACCTTTGGGCTGGCCTTAACATTGGTTTCCTAAACAAAGGTCGTCGTTTGCTGGGCGCATGGAGCGCATCCAACCCCTCAAGCGACATCCCCGCCCTGTCGTTATCCGACAACGCCAACGAGAAACGTGTGTCGAGCTATTGGGTTGAGAATGGTTCGTACCTCAAATTGCGCACCATACAACTAGGCTATAACCTACCTCAGGCCATGGTTAAGAAACTCATGATGGAACGTCTGCGCCTCTACGTGAGCGCACAAAACCTGCTCACCATCAAGAGTAGCAGCTTTACGGGCGTTGATCCGGAGAACCCCAACTTTGGTTATCCCATCCCCTTGAACCTTACTTTCGGCCTAAACGTCACTTTCTAAACGTTCAATCACAATGAAAAAAGCAACCATCATATTAGCCCTTTGCGCCATACTGGCATCCAGTTGCAGCGACTTTTTGGGCGAACAGAAACCACAGGGCACACTAAACAACGACCAAGTGAAAGACGCCCGCTATGTGGACAAGCTGGTTATATCGGCCTATGCCATCTGGATTTCGGCCGAAGACATCAACTCTTCGTTCTCAATGTGGAACTTCGACGTACGTTCCGACGACGCTTATAAGGGCGGAAACGGCACGAGCGATGGCGATGTGTTCCACCAACTGGAAGTGTCGCAAGGCATACTTACCACTAACTGGAACATCAGCGACATGTGGCAGCGTCTGTACAACGGCATTTCGCGCGTGAATACCGCAATCGAGCTGCTGCAACAAACCGATGCAGCCAACTATCCGCTGAAAGAACAGCGCCTGGCCGAAATGAAATTCTTACGCGCCTACGGTCATTTCTTACTCAAAAGACTGTACAAATACATCCCCTTTGTAGTAGACCCCAGCCTGACGAGCGAACAATACAACAACCTTTCGAACCGCCAATACAGCAACGACGAAGGTTGGGCGCTCATAGCCAAAGACCTTGAAGAGGCCTACAACGTGCTACCTGCACGCCAATCAGAAGTGGGACGACCCTCGAAAGCCGCTGCCGCCGCTTTCTTGGCTAAGGTTTACCTGTACAAGGCTTATCGTCAAGACAACGAAAACAGCAACGAAGTGACCTCTATCTCGACAGAAGACCTGCAAAAGGTGGTGCAATACACCGCGCCCGACATCTATGCAGCTGGCGGATTTGCATTAGAAACCGACTTCCATAATAACTTCCGACCCGAACCGCAGTACGAAAACGGGGCCGAAAGCATTTGGGCTATGCAGTACTCGATGAACGACGGGACAACATACGGCAACCTCAATTGGAGCTACGGACTGATTGTGCCCAACATTCCAGGCGTTACCGATGGCGGATGTGACTTCTACAAGCCCAGCCAAAACCTCGTGAACGCCTATCGTACAGACAACGCCGGGCTGCCCCGAATAGACGACTTTAACAAGGCCGACTACGACAAGAGCCGCGATTATGCCGACCCGCGCCTTTTCCTCACCGTAGGAATGCCCGGCCTGCCCTACGAGTTTAACCGCGATTTCATGATGGACCGCTCTGCAACATGGAGTCGTTCAAACGGTCTTTACGGCTATTACGTAACCTTAAAGCAAAACGTCGACCCCAAAAGCGGATACCTTATTAAAGGTTCGTGGTGGGGAACGCCTATGAATCGCATCGTGTTCCGCTACGCCGACGTGCTGCTCGAACGTGCAGAGGCTTTGGCCCAACTAGGCGGAAGTCATCTGCAAGAGGCACTGGCACTGGTTAATCAGCTACGCAGAAGAGCCAAACAAAGCACCGCAGCCATATCCAACTACGAGTCGCAATATGGCGTTAGGCTCAATGTAGGTCAATACACAGGCACCTACGACCAAGCCCAAACACTCAAAATCGTGAAGATGGAACGCCGATTGGAAATGGGAATGGAGAGCGAACGCTTCTTCGACCTCGTGCGTTGGGGCGAAGCTGCCAGCGTGATAAACAAGTATTACGCCGAAGAAGCTAACGATTGCGCCATATATAACGGTGCTCACTTCACCGCCAACAAGAACGAATACCTGCCTATCCCACATGCACAGGTGGCCGCTTCGAAAGGTAATTACAAACAAAACATAGGAGACTGGTAACGATGAAAACCCTGATAACCCAAATCATGATGGCCTTTGCCACGCTCGTTGCCATCACGGCGTGCAGCGAAAGCAACGTTAGCGACCTGCAACTAGGTGGCGACTGCAACGTGCAAGCCATTGCATTAGACAAATACGAAGGCACAACCGACCTGCCAACACGAAGCATTACCGTGCGTGTTCCACAAGGTTATGACGTTAGGAACATGGAACTTACCACCCTGCAACTTAGTGCAGGCGCAACGGCCAACATCAAGCAGGGCGACCATCTGGACTTTACCACGCCCCGAACGATGCGTGTTCGTAACGCCGACGTGTACGAAGACTGGACCATCAGCGTGCGTCGCGACGAGGCAAAGATAACTAGCTTTAAGATTAACGACCTGTATACGGGCATCATAGACGAAGGGGCGAAAACCATTTCGGTTTATGTTCCCGAGGCACTCAACCTCTCTTCGCTCGTGCCCACATTCACTTTGAGCGACAACGCCACAGCATCTATCGTCAGCGGAGTGGCTACCAGCTTTGCCAAACCTGTGCAAATAACCGTTACCAACAACACCGCTACCGCCACCTACACCGTAACCGTTACGAAGATAGGTAAGCCCGAAGTGGTGTTCGTGGGCTTAGCGTCGAGCATGGACCAACTAAACATCGAAGAGCTAACGGCTTGTCGCTGGATGTTGGCCAACGTGCCCAACTCGCTCTACGCCTCGTTCGCCGACATTAAGAACGGAAGCATCGACCTAAGTGCTTGTAAGGTGATATGGTGGCACTACCATAAGGATGGCGGAGTGGATGGAAAAGAGGCCTTCGAGAAGGCTGCACCTGCCGCAGTAGAGGCTTCGGTAGCCCTGCGCGACTACTACAACGCAGGCGGTTCGTTCCTCTTTACGCGCTATGCCACCAACATGCCAGCCTTCATCGGTGCGATGAAGAACGACGGCGTGCCAAATAACTGCTGGGGACAGAATGAAGCCGAGGCCGAAACAGTGGGTTCGCCGTGGAGCTTCTCTATGCGCGGACATGCCGATAACGCACTTTATCGCAACCTCGTGATGAAGAGCGACGCCCCCAACGACGTGTTTACCTGCGACGCTGGCTATCGCATCACCAACTCAACAGCCCAATGGCACATCGGTGCAGACTGGGGTGGGTATGCCGATTACGACACTTGGCGCAACGAAACTGGTGCGCGCGACCTTGGATATGGTGGCGATGGCGCCATCGTGGCATGGGAAATACCGGCCAATGGCACCAAAGGCGGCATCGTCTGCATTGGTTCGGGCTGCTACGACTGGTTCAGCATCGACCCCGTAACGCCGCATTATCACCAGAATGTAGCCACATTAACGCGCAACGCCATCAACCTTCTTAAACGATAAACTCTGTAACAATGAATAAAACAGCATATCTCATCGCTTCGCTTGCCTTGCTAGCCACACCGCTAGCAAGCTGCGAAAGCGACGCGCCCGCAGTTGAAGAGCGCGACTGGCAGGGAACAACCACCTTCTTCCAAACAGCCGACGACAAGAAACAAGACACCTATTACAAGCCATTTGCTGGTTTCGTGGGCGACCCCATGCCCTTCTTCGACCCCGTGGCAAAAGATTTTAAGGTACTTTACCTACAAGATTATCGTCCCAACCCTGCTGCTACCTATCATCCCATTTGGGCTGTCAGCACCAAAGACGCAGCTCACTACACCTCATTAGGCGAGCTAATACCATGCGGAGGGGCTGCCGAACAAGATGCGGCATTGGGCACTGGCTCTACCATCTACGACGAAACGCAGCACACTTACTACACCTTCTACACCGGCAACAAGCATCAGCCACGCCAAGGCGATAATGCACAGGTGGTGATGGTGGCCACTTCGCCCGACTTTAAGACATGGACCAAGAGCCAAACGTTCGTCATTCGTGGCAACGACTATGGTTATAGCGCCAACGATTTCCGCGACCCTTACGTCTATAAGGCCGAAGATGGCAGCGGTTATCGCATGCTCGTGGCCACCTATAAGGATGGTAAGGGCGTGCTGGCAGAGTTCTCTTCTACCGATTTAAAGACGTGGAAGCACGTCGGAGTGTTTATGACCATGATGTGGGACCGCTTTTACGAGTGCCCCGACCTCTTCAAAATGGGCGATTGGTGGTACTTGGTGTACAGTGAAAAGCATGCTGCCGTGCGTCGCGTGCAATACTTCAAGGGTCGTACCATCAACGAATTGAAGGCCACTACAGCCAACGATGCAGGCAAATGGCCCGACGACCACGAGGGATTTCTCGACAGTCGCGGTTTCTATGCAGGCAAAACGGCTAGCGACGGCACTAACCGCTACATCTGGGGATGGTGTCCTACGCGTCCTGGAAACAACAATACGGATGTTGGGGCCTATCCCCACGAACCCGAATGGGCAGGCAATTTGGTGGCGCATCGCCTGATACAGCATGCCGACGGCACACTAACGCTCGGCGAAGTGCCTGCCATCAACACGCAGTTTGGCCAAAACGCCGCCCCCAAAGTGATGGCGCAAAGCGCACAAGGGGTAACGCAAGACGGCGCCAACCTTAAACTGCAAGGTGAGGCTTGGGCGCTATTCCCCCGACTAGGACAGGTAAACCGCATCAGCTTCACCGTGAAAACGACCGCCAACACCGATAAATTCGGCATCTCGTTTGTACGTGGCAGCGACTCAGAAAAGTGGTACACCCTAGTGATTAACCCCGAAGGAGGCGACAAGCGCAAGGTGAACTTCGAAGAAGAAGGACCGAAGGGCAAGGGTTTTGTTGAGGGAATAGACGGCTACGTCTTTGCTCGGCCATCCGACAACACCTATAACGTAACCATCTACACCGACAACAGCGTGCTGGTAATGTACGTCAACGACGTGTGTTGCTACACCAACCGCATCTATAACATGGCCAAAAACTGTTGGAGTATCAACAGCTATGGTGGCGAAGTGAGCGTAAGTAACCTCAGCGTGAGCACAACCAAATAGCTCACAGGTGAGTCAACGGGTTGTCTTCGACCAAGTGTCGCGGGCAACCCGTTGTTCGCACACAAAGCCAGCCTCGGTTAATAAACATTAATCCAGCCAACATCCGATGCGCGAAAGCTTGTCGTTTAGCCCACTTAGTTTTATCTTTGGAACAGAGAATTACAGTTATTCAGGACCTAACGCGCATCACCTAAACCGCAACAACCATTCAAGATTATGGCACAGAGACTAACCAGACCCATATTTCGGCTTGCAACAACCCTCTTGTTGCTATTTGTGGCGCATGCCATTGCCTATGCCGACAACCCCCAAAAGATGAATATGCTCAGCAAAAACCATTGTATGCTGGCTTTCGATACACCCACAACGCGCTACTTGCTGTTGCCCGTTGAAGAGAAAGCAGAACTTTGCAACCTGCGACTTATCGTAGACAACAACGCCATCCAAACGCTTAACGTGCGCTTGGCAGCCGACCACGTAGACTATTTCGTGCCACTTGCACTCGATGCCGTTAAGGGGAAGCCCTTTGTTCTCGATGTGCACGCGCAGGGCGACGTTCGTAAGAACGGCAACCTAAACGACTATGTGTGCTGGAAAAACATGACAATGACCGACAACTTCGACACGGCCAACCGCGAAAAGTGGCGTCCGTTGTACCATCACACGCCACCTTATGGATGGATGAACGACCCCAACGGTCTCTTCTACAAAGACGGATTGTACCACCTTTACTATCAATGGAACCCATACGGTTCGCAATGGGAGAACATGACATGGGGTCACAGCGTTAGTAAAGACCTTGTGCATTGGGAAGATCGAGGCACTGCCATAGCTCCCGACGCTCTGGGAACGATATTCAGCGGCTGCTGTGTTGTAGACCATAACAACACGGCTGGCTTTGGCGCTGGTGCGGTGGTGGCCTTCTATACCTCGGCTGGCGAGAACCAAACGCAAAGCATGGCGTACAGCACTGACAACGGACAGACCTTCACGAAATATGATCGTAACCCCGTAATAACGGCTCCGATACCCGATTTTCGCGACCCGCACGTGTTTTGGCATCAACCCACCGAACGCTGGATAATGGTGCTTGCCGCCGGACAAGAAATGCAATTCTACTCCTCGAAGAACCTCAAAGAGTGGACGTTCGAGAACCGTTTTGGCGAAGGATACGGCAACCACGATGGCGTTTGGGAATGTCCCGACCTCATGCAACTGCCCGTTCGCGGCATCGACAAGCAGAAGTGGATGCTTATTTGCAACATTAATCCAGGCGGACCCTTTGGTGGAAACGCCACGCAATACTTCATCGGCGAGTTCGACGGCCATCAGTTTACCTGCGAGGACAAGCCCGAAACAACCAAGTGGATGGACTACGGCAAAGACCATTACGCTGCCATCACCTTTGATAACGCACCGCAAGGTCGCCGCATACTGATGACTTGGATGAGCAACTGGCAGTATGGCAACCAAGTTCCCACACAGCAATTCCGCTCGGCAAACACCATTGCATGCGACCTCGACCTGTTTGAACACGACGGTCAGACATTCGTTGGGCGCACGCCATCCAAAGAACTATTGGCCGCTCGTGGCAAACCGCTATTTAAAAACAGCACTTCGGCACGCCGAACCTTCAACCCTGCGCAAGGCGCTTACGAATTGGTGATGGTTATCAAGCCCCAAACCAAGGGCAAAACGAGCCTTACCTTGCAAAATGCAGCAGGCGAAAAGGTTGTTGTTAGCTATGATGTGGCCGCACAAACGCTATCGGTAGACCGCACCCAAAGTGGCAAATCCGATTTCAGCGACGGCTTCAAGGCTGTTACCGTTGCCCCAACACGCGGTCTTATAACCACGCTCCGCATCTTCGTTGATAAAAGTAGCGTTGAGGTTATAGACGCGCAAGGCAAGGCTTCGCTCACCAATCTGGTGTTCCCTACAACGCCCTACAACACCTTGTTGCTCGAAAACTCGGGTGGAAACAAGGCCAACGTGTCGGCGTTTGAAATGAAATAAGTTTCTAAGGAGTTAAGGAGTTATGAAGTTAAGGAGTTAAGCCAAATGTCTTAATGACATTAATATCTTCTCACCCTTTCATTCTTTCACTTTAAACCCACAAAGCATATCACTCCCCCTCTCCCCCTTAGAGAGGGATTGGGAGTGAGGCTTTAAATACAAACAATTATGCGTAAATCAACCCAACTCACACTCATTCCCGTGATGTTTTGTTTCTTCGCCATGGGATTTGTTGACCTTGTAGGCATCGCCTCAAACTATGTCAAGGCCGACCTCAACCTCTCCGACTCGGCCGCAAACGTCTTCCCGTCGCTCGTTTTCTTTTGGTTCCTCATCTTTGCCGTGCCAACGGGCATGCTCATGAACAAGATTGGACGTAAGAAAACGGTGCTCGTGTCGCTCGTTATCACCGTGGCGAGTTTGCTTTTGCCCCTCTTTGGCAACAGCTACGAACTGATGTTAATCTCGTTTTCGCTGCTAGGCATCGGCAATGCCTTTATGCAAACGTCGCTCAACCCCCTTATCTCGAACATCATTAGTGGCGATCGCTTTGCCGCCACCCTCACTTTCGGCCAGTTTGTAAAGGCCATCGCCTCGTTCATGGCACCCATTATCGCCGCTTGGGGCGCAGCAGCCAGCATCCCCCACTTTGGTTTGGGCTGGCGCGTACTCTTCCCCATCTACATGGTTATTGGTATTTTGGCCACCCTGATGCTGTCGGCCACGCCCATCGAAGAAGAACCCATAAAGGATAAGCCCTCTAGCTTCATGGAAACCATCAAGCTCTTGGGCACGCCCATCGTACTGTTGTCGTTCATCGGCATCATGTGTCACGTGGGAATAGACGTGGGAACAAACACCCATGCACCAAAAATTCTGCAAGAACGCTTGCACATGGGGCTCGACGAAGCAGGCTTCGCCACCAGCCTTTACTTCATTTTCCGTACCCTTGGTTGTCTTAGTGGCTCGTTCATACTGGCCAAATTCAACAACCGCGCCTTCTTCTACGTGTCGGTTTGCATGATGGCCCTTTCCATGTTGGGCTTAGCCGTGGGCGAAAGCAAGGCCGTTCTCTACACCGCCATTGCGCTTGTAGGCTTCGGCAACTCTAACATCTTCTCGCTCGTGTTCTCTCAAGCCGTGCTATCCATGCCCGACAAGAAGAACGAAGTGTCGGGCCTGATGATCATGGGACTGTTCGGTGGTACCATCTTCCCCCTACTTATGGGACCTGCCAGCGACGCCGTTGGTCAATGGGGAGCCGCTGTCGTGATGGCGATTGGCGTAATCTACCTATTTACTTACGGGCAAAAGATTGGCGCAAAGTAAGCATACTTAACTAAAAACAACAAGAAGATATGAAACGACTTATCGTTGGATTGGGCGAGGCACTATGGGATATGCTGCCCGAAGGAAAGAAAATAGGCGGTGCACCTGCAAATTTTGCCTACCATGCCGCACAGTTTGGAATGGATACAATGGCCGTTAGCGCTTTGGGCGATGATAACTTGGGCAACGAAATAGCCCAGAAGTTCGCCGAGAAAAAGCTAAACGTGCTGATGCCACGCGTACCTTTCCCCACAGGAACGGTGCAGGTGTCGCTCGATGCACAAGGTGTGCCCACCTACGACATTAAGGAAGGTGTGGCTTGGGACAACATCCCCTTCACCCCCGAACTTGAAGAAGTGGCCCGAAACTGCCGTGCCGTGTGCTGGGGATCATTGGCCCAACGCAACGAAGTGAGCCGAAACACCATTCACCGCTTCCTCGATGCCACCCCAAAAGACTGTCTTAAAATCTTCGATATCAACCTTCGTCAAAACTTCTATAACGAAGAACTGCTGCTCGAATCGTTCAAACGATGCGACATCTTGAAGATAAACGACGAAGAACTGGTTACCATTGGCCGCCTGTTTGGTTATCCTGGGCTCGACATGACCAACAAATGCTGGCTCATCTTGGGCAAATACAATCTCGATGCCCTTGTGCTAACCTGTGGCGTAAACGGCAGTTACGTGTTCACACCTGGTGCTATGTCGTTCTTGGAAACACCAAAAGTGGAGGTTGCCGACACCGTTGGCGCAGGCGATTCGTTCACTGGCAGCTTCTGTGCAGCCTATCTTAGTGGCGTTCCTGTTAGCGAAGCGCATCGCCTAGCCGTTGAAACCAGCGCCTTCGTTTGCACCCAAAACGGCGCAATGCCCACGCTTCCCAAAAACTTTATCGACAGAATTAAGTAAGAAACGAGGAGTTAAGGAGTTATGGAGTTAAGGAGTTAAGCCAATAGCTTTGTAGCTACAAGCTTATTATTCCCTTAACTCCATAGTTCTTTAACTGACAGCACACCCACCACATCTCCTTCGGGTACGGGCTAATTCCTTAACTCCATAACCCGTAAACAAGTTAAAAAAATGACGGGGTGACAAGAAATCTTCCCATTATACAACTGAGCATACGGCTTAAATCCTTAACTCCATAACCCGTAAACAAGTTAAAAAAATGACGGGGTGACAAGAAATCTTCCCACTATACAACTGAGCATACGGCTTAAATCCTTAACTCCATAACTCCTTAACTCCTAAAAATATTCTCTTTTTCTTTTTTGTTAATCAAAATAGTTGTATCTTTGCGAAATGAAAAGGTAAAGTTGTTAAACTATGCCATCATGAAAAGTACAATTGGTTAAAAGACAGCCTATGACTTGGGCGCATTGAAAACCACCCATCGTAAAAACGCCATTAGCTGCCTCAACATCATTACTACCCTACTTACAGATTGGCCATCACATGCGCAGTGAAGCCTACCTAAGCCACTGAACCAACGTGGGAAACAACAATCTAAACGCTTATATTTATACCATAATTTTAAAAACCAAACATCATGTTACACACCATCAAAAAATTATCGTTATTTGCCATGTTCGCAGTTGTTGCCATGGCATTCGCAGCTTGCAGTTCTGATGACGACCAACCCGCCATATTACAGCAGCTACTTGGCTCGTGGAGACCAATAAGTAATTGCAGTTCTTGTGGACAATCAAGAGTCTACGAAACTTGGTACAAAGACCTTACATGGGACAAACACGAAACTATTGACGGGAAAGATCAGCGTATACGTAAGGGTGCATTTAGCATCACCGAAGATCGCATACATCTGCGCAACACTTGTCCCAAAGGGCACGATGTAATTGAAATCGATTACAAGTTCGAGATAAAGGACAACGTGCTCACCCTAACCAACCTGAAGACCAAGGTTACGACGAGATACAAACGTCGCAACTAGGCTTCACAATCCCTATCATACATGGCTATGGCCATGCAAACTATCTCCCTCGGCCCTTTGAAAAGAGACTGAGGATGGGGCTTATTGCATGTTAACGAACTGCATTAACACAGCTCTTATTTAGAACTTTACCATCGTTGGCTTTGTTCCAACTATTTGGTACTCCTGTTCCACATCATCTGGAAGCCTGTTCCAGTTGATGTGGAACCTCATTCCAGACCAATTGGAACCGGGTTACAACTTATGTATAACAAGTCGTCTTTTCGTAAAGCTCAATTCGCTTTACCATTAAGCGCGTAACATTTTATGAGCGTTCGGGATAAGATACCATGCTTTTTGAGCAAGATGAACTAAAAAACGAATGACAATCTCACCAACTACCGCGCAACGGTTGCCCTGTTGGTTCACCCCTTCATCTTTTCACCCTTTCACTCTTCCCATCTTTTCACCCTTTCACTCTTTCACCTTTCCTATCTTTTCACTTTTTCACCCTTTCACCTTTTCACTTTTCCTATCTTTTCACCTCTTCACCTTTTCACCCTTCCTATCTTTTCACCTCTTCACCTTTTCACTTTTTCACCCTTTCACCCACCATTTAAACAACAGGGGCGGAACAACATAGGTAAGGGCCACAACTGCGCCCATGCCTACGATGGTGATGGCTCCAAGCGAATGTAAAGCGGGATGACGGGCCACCACCAACGAACCCATGCCGATAAACATGATAGCTGCCGAGAGCAAGATGCCCTTGCGATAAGCGGCCAACATGGGGCGACCGTGACGTCGTTCGTATATCAAGCCCTCGGTAACGAAGATACTATAATCGTCGCCTTGACCAAAAATAAAGGTGGCCAAGATGATGTTCACCAAGTTGAAGCGCATATCCAAGAGGTGCATCGTGCCCAAAATCCATAGCCACGACACCACCATGGGCATGAAAGCAATAAGCGCAAGCTTGAACTTACGGAACGAAAGCCAAAGGAAAACGAAAACGATGGCACCACAAACCCAACCAATATAGTTGAAATGCTGTGATAGCGAGTTGGCTATTGTGGCGTTAAGACTGGGTAGGGTGAAGGCCCAACGCTGGGCATTGGCCGTGGGCGCGAAGGTCGATACCACACTGTCGGCCTTCTGCGAGGGCACGTTAACGATGTTTACCACCGTGTTGCCGATGATGCGGTTTCCAACAGAAGCCTGCAAAAGCAGCGCGAAATGGTCAGGCGATTGTGGTTCGAACGGTGTAGAAAGTATTTTCTGGAATGGCGCGAAGGCATCGGGTGCGAACCCCTCTTTTGCTGCCAATATTCGTAAGCTATCTAATTGCGGCGCACGTTCGTTCAAAATACTGCGCCATTGGGCCAAACGTCGCCCCTGTTCGGCCTTACTAGCCACCAAAAGGGGGTATTGCGGTTGTTCGGCAGCTTGCAAAGCCTGCTCTGCATTACGCCCTTCGGCCACGAAATATACCTGCGTTGTGCCCCGTTCTTCGCCACGCATCTGCGCCAATTGAGTCAAAAGCGCTTGCTGTTGGGGCGTAAGATAGTTGATATTTCGCAAGTCGGTATCAAACTGTGTACCAAGACTGAAATAGCCCAAAACAAGGGTTACCGCCACCAAAGCCATGCCAACGATGGCCGATTGCCTGCGCTGACGGGGCGTGAGGGTGGCTGCAGGAGCGTTGACGGTGGCGGATAAGGGGGTGTTATCAGGCGTTTCGCACTGCTCGCATGCTGTTTGTGCCTTCCCCGAAGTATCCTTTTTGCCCACATAATGAGGCAAGAACACCACTACAAACAAGATGGTGCTAACCAACATCATGGCTGCGAAGATGCCCAAATGGCTCAACGCGGTGGCATCGAGAGGTATTAGGGCCGAAAAGGCACCAACGGTGGTGATGTTGCCCACCACTAGGGGCGAGGCTATCTCTTCGAGCGTCTGCCGTGGCGAAGCGCAATGGGCCAGATGGGTGACGAAATGTAGGGGATAGTTTACGGCAATACCGATGATTACCGAAGCAATGCCCAGTACGATGATAGACACTTCGTGGCTTACCAAAGCCATACCGCCCATAGCCATGAGCCAACCAAAGCCCAAGGAAACGACGATGAGCAACAGGTGGCGAGCACGCCGCAAGGCCCAAACCAGCAAGCCAACGATGAGCGTTGCGGCAATGGAGATGGCCCAAATGCTGTCTGTCTTTATCTGCGAGGCATTGTCTACGGCTATCACGGGTGCTCCCGTAGCGGCGAAATGCACACCAGGCACGCGCGCCTCGATGCTTCGCGCCACGCTGTCAATCTGCTTAACAAGCAGCGCATTGCCGTTGGTTTCGCTCGCTCCGTATGGCGAAGTGAGCATGGCCACAGCGTGGCGGTCGTCGGGCGTAAAGATATAGCCATCGTGCAGTTCGTAACGCAGGGCGTTGCCACTGGCTTGAAGTCTACTAAGCAAGGGCGCAAAAAGACCCAAGGGGTCGCGTTCGATGTTTTGCGTAACCATCCCACCCGTGGGGAATAGCAACATTTCACGATTCCGTTGCAGCACAGCTGTCATGCTGTCGGTGCTTGTTATACGGCGTATGCGGGCAAAATCGGCATCGCCCAACAACAAGGGGGCGTTTTGGTAGGCGAAATCGGGAATGCGCATCACGCTTTCGAAGTCGATCTGAGCCATTAGTTGCCATCCGCGCGCTTTGCCCTCGCGTTCCAACAGCTGCATGGCGCGCACCAAAAGAGCTGTGTTTAGCTGCGTGGTATCGGTGGGCGAGGCCACGATGAAGATGCGGTCGGCAGCGTTTGTTTGCCTATAAATCTCCATCGAACGGCGATAATTATGGTCGTTGGGTAAAAAGTCGGTGATGTCTTCTTTGAAATGCAACTGCGATGCGCTTGCCAACGCGGCCAAAACCATAGCAAAGGGAAGCGCAAAACGCAAGAGGCGATGCCGCGCGAACCAATCGTACAGCCGAAGAAGCAATTGAGTGGTCATGTTCAGCTTTGCTTTGTTTGTTGTTTGGCGATAACAGGATTGGCGTAGATATGCAGCAGATGGCGACGCTCTTCCGCTGTGGTGAGCAGGCTCATACGCTGGTTTAGCCAAGCTTTCGCCTCGTCTAGCTCGGCGTTTTGGGGTTCTTCGGGATGTAGCATCTCGTAGGCCGCCATGTTGGTGGGCATCAATTGATAGGCGTTAGCTATGGCGCGGTCTATCATTTGTGCCATTTGGCGCACGGCATCGTTAAGTGGGAGGTGCTCAAGTGGGGCTAGCTGCGCCTCATCGATGGGCTTTGTAACGCAGAAATGCACCTTGCCTTTGGGCTCGAGAATACCTGTGAGAATGCTGTTAAGGTCTTCGCCGGGGCGTTTAACGTATGGCTGGCGTGCCGTTTGCGCCATTTCGTGCGCTTTCAGCAGGTCGCACGACTCGTATTCGTAGCTAACGGCCACGGGTACGATGTTCAGTTGGGCCAGCGAAGCCAACTTGTTGCCCTGCCCCGATAGTGCAAACATCTTAACAAGTGCAGGTTCGGTGCGGTCGTATCCATCCTTGGTGCGCCCGTTTCGTTGTGCAATCCACACCGACGAGCCACGTTCTACGATGGCATTCCTGATGTATCGCGACAGGTGCAGTTCGCTTTCGTAGAACTGTCGCTTGTTTCCAGTGCGCTCAACGCGAAACATCTTGTTGCTTTTACCGATGTCTACGACGGTGGGATGGGTCATCAGGTTGGCGCCGAAAGTGATCTCGCAGGTTTCGTGACCTGCATCTACCAATACATATTGTAGCAACGACGCATCAAGAACAATGTCGCGGTGGTTGCTCACAAAGAGATAGGGTTGCCCTGGCTGTAAATGTTCTATCCCTTCGCAGGAAAATTGGGTGACGCTTCTTCGTATCACTTCGCGGTTGAAACGATACATCACACGGTGTTGAAACTCGCGCGTGGTGTTTGTTTCTGCCAACATGCGTGCCACGTCTTGCACCGTTAGCTCGGGGAAAACGAACTCGGCCAGCTGGGGTAACCACTGGCTCTGGGCTATTCGCCGCATGGCCTGTGCCACTTCAGCATCGTTATAGGGGCGTATATCGTCGAATTCTCCGCTCATTGTGCAAAACTTCTCCATATATATAGGTGTAATGTGGATTACGCTAGATTATAAAATAACTTGGCAAAGGTAGTAAATAATCGTGAAAAAGCAGTGCTATTGAGCTTTTCTTATATAAAAGAAGCGCATTAAACGGGAAAAGACCAAGACCTACGGGCTCGTTTCCTCTCCATACAGCCTAGGCAGGGTAGGTCGCTCTCGCTCCCAACCCTGCCCTACCAAAGGACCAACCGCTACGCGGTAGATGGCGTATTGTCTGTGTTTCATTTACTCCACCCCCGCATCGGTTGGTCTTTAGCAAGGTGAAATTCATGTCAAAGCATTTATAGTCACGGGGCGATAACTGCTTGTTTTGCGCTAACTACCGCCTAACCTTTGCCATTTTGGGGGATGAACTCCATGTCAAAACATTTATAGTCACGGGGCGATTACGGCTTGTTTTACGCTAACTACCGCGTAGCCTTTGGTCTTTTAGGTGGCGAACTCTCCATGCCAAGCATTTTAGCCACAGGTCTATTGCGGCTTGTTTTGCGCTAACTACCGCGTAGCGGTTGGTCTGTTGGAAGGGCAGGGTTGGGAGCGAGAGCGACCTACCCTGTCTAAATGGTGCACCTAATCCCACAAGGCCGTAGGTCTTGGTCTTTTTCTATTGGTTAGTTTACGTAAAAGAAACGGGGTATTAGTAAATTCTACCCTCGCAGCTGTCTCATCAACCGCTACGCAGTAGTTGACATAATAGACGTTTGTTGTCAAAGTATATTGTACTTTATTCCGAACTAGCCAAGGCCTTGTTCTTACTGTTTATTGGCGTATTGGCAGAACAGTTAGCGTGTAGGTTTCTTGTGCTTACAGGGCGCTTTATGAGCGACTGAAGCGCTACAAGCCTTTTGTAGTGGGGCTACAAATGAGTTGTAGTGTGGCTACAAACGAGTTGTAGTGGCACTACAGACGGCTTGTAGCGGCAGTACAAATGGGCTTGTAGTGACAGTACAGATGAGCTTGTAGTGGCCATACAAGTGGCTTGTACGCTATCGGTTGATAGCTTAACAGGTCAGCAAGTTAATAAATTGGTTGGCAAAAGCTGGTTTTTCAACTTCCCATCTTTCCTTCTTTGCGCATCTAAACGCCAACAGGTAGGGAACGCCCACTAGTCGGACGCATCCCTACCTGTTGTTTATTGGATACCGCTGGCAAAGTTTCGTGTGTGTTGCCACACCTTTACCAGCACGTTTTTCGCTTGTTTACTTCTTCTCTTCAGCCGGCATCATCGTCACTTGGATGTGGTTTCCAGCCTTCAGGATATCTTTAACGAAGTTGCTAATGCTCTCGGGCGTTTGCTTTGCCACAAGTGCCTTATAGTTGGTATGCAAGTCGATGCCGTAGCGATACCATGTTCCGATAACGCTGGCCCAATAGCCATTGCTCTTCATTGCATCGTCGGCCTCCTTAGCCATGTACTCTTTTACCTTAGCCAACATTGAGGCATCGCATTGCTTGGAGAGGTTAACCACCTCTTCGCGCATGATTTTCAATGCTACGTCGGCTTTCTCGGGCTTCATGGGGCAGTAAGCAAAGAGCATCACGTTGTGATACTTATCTTCCATGCTTGCAGAACCTGTTGCGCCACAAGAGTAAGCTGCGCTGGCGTCTTCGCGTATCTTCTTGATGTACACCATGCTGAGAATCTGACCTGCGATGCTGGCTTTGATGGCGTTCTCAGTGGTATAGGGGATGTCTTCGCTAAACCAAACCATGTTGGCATTGGCCTTTGGCGTTTCCATCTTACGCGTAAAGTCGTTCTTGATTACGCCCTTCTTGAAGAATACTACTTGCTTGCTGTTGGGGTTGGGACCCTTTGAAGGCAACGAACCTAGATAGCGTTCGATGAGTGGACGGATTTTAGCTTCGTCGTAGTTACCAATGATGATGAAGCGCCAACCATTGGCATTGGCCGTGCGCTCTGCTGCAATGCGCAAGATGCGATCGTAATTAACCTTCGAAAGGTCGGACAATTCAAGTGGCTTCACACGTGGATTGTGTCCGTAGATAGTAGCGTTGAGCGAGTCGCTGAAGGCTTGATCGGGTGAGGTTGCACGGTTTTGCAGGCTCACTTTAAGGCCTTCCATCATGTTGTTGAATGCTTCTTGGTCCTTACTTATCTTCGTAAAGTTGAGATAAGCTAACTGGAACATGGTCTCGATGTCCTTCGGCGTAGAGCTACCGCTAAGGTGCATGCGCTGTTCGCTCATCGAAAGGCCCGCCGAAGCATTCTTACCAGCAAGTGCTTTGCTAAGTTCGGTGTTGGTGAAGTTGGCCAATCCACTTACATCGATAGCGTTATCGAAGACGCCGAGGTTAACGTAGTCGGCTGGTCCGTATGCAGAACTACCCGAACCACCACTACCGTTGAGTCGTACTTCGTCTTTCTTATAGTCGGTTTTCTTCAACAGCACGGTTACGCCGTTAGAGAGTTTCAGCTCGGTGTAACCAAACTTCGGACTGCGTTTTTGACTTACAATCTTGCCGGGTTTAGGCATTTTGGTGATGATGGGTTCGTTCTTCACGTTGTCTACGTAAGCCGTGAGGTTGGTGGTGCGTGCTTGTCTAACGGCAGACAACAAACCTTCCTCGGTGGGATAAGTAAGTCCGTCTTTCTCGGGGTTGAAGTTCACGATAACCAAGTTGGTGTCCGACTTCGACACGAGTTCGGCAAACACCTTGTTAACATACTCCAATGGAATGTTGGGAACCACCTGCTTCATCGTCTCGTAGTAGTATTCGATGGGCGGGATGGGTTCGTTATTGAGGAAGTGCTCTTTGTAGCTCTCGGCAAATTGCGAAGTGAAACGCTTTTCGCGGTTGCTGAACATGCGGTCGAGCGAGCTGAGCGTAGATGTCTTAGAACGGTCGTATTCGGTCTGTGTAAAGCCAAACTTGGCAGCTCTCAACGCCTCGATATAGGCCGCTTTCAGTGCTTCGGCCGTTAGTTCGGTGGTCTTTGGCGACACGGCAAGCGAGAAAGCCCCTTTGGTTTTTGCGAAAATATAGTCGTCGTCGCTAGCGCTGGCTCCCACGAAAGGGCAATCAGGCTTCAATGCAGCCTCTTCCAAGCGGTTGTTTAGCAAGCTAATGCCCACGTCTTTTATGTATTCGTACACCATGTAGTCAACATCGCCCTTCATCGAGTCGGGTGTAACGTCGTGTTTCAT
Organism: Hoylesella loescheii DSM 19665 = JCM 12249 = ATCC 15930; assembly: GCF_000378085.1. Lineage (GTDB taxonomy): Bacteria > Bacteroidota > Bacteroidia > Bacteroidales > Bacteroidaceae > Prevotella > Prevotella loescheii. The sequence continues at coordinate 165,840 of NZ_KB899213.1, read as the reverse complement.
CATCATCTGCACGATGGTGCTGGTCTGTTCCTTATCCTTATCGATGATAACGATAGGCGTATTGTTGTCGGGCACGTTTTCGTCTACCACTGGAGCCGGGTTGGCGGGGTTCTTCATGGGTCCGAAAAGCTTTTTGATTTGAGCCTCAACATGGTCTACATCCACGTCGCCCACCACGATAATGCCTTGGTTTGTGGGGTGATACCACTTCTCGTAGTAGTCGCGTAGCTCGTTATATTTAAAGTTATCTACCACGCTCATCAATCCTATGGGGTAGCGCGCTCCGTATTTCGAACCTGGATAAAGCTTAGTGAGGTTGCGTTCGAACATTCGGCTGCTGGCGCTAGTGCGCAAACGCCACTCTTCGTGTATCACTCCGCGCTCTTGATCAATCTCTTTGGGGTCGAGCGTAAGGCTTCCTGCCCAGTCGCGTAGTATGAGCAAGCACGAGTCTAGTGCGCTTTGGCGGGTCGTTGGCACGTTGTCGATGTTGTACACCGTTTCGTCGATGGCGGTGTAAGCATTAAGATCGGCGCCGAATTTCACGCCCAAGCTTTCGCAATAACGTAGCAGCGCATCACCAGGGAAGTTCTTCGTACCATTGAAACACATGTGTTCCAAGAAGTGGGCAAGTCCGCGTTGGCTTTCTTCTTCTTGCAAAGAGCCCACCTTTTGGGCAATGTAGAAGTTGGCACGCTTCTCTGGCCAGTTGTTGTAACGAATGTAGTAGGTGAGCCCGTTGTCTAGTTTACCGATACGCACAGCGGGATCGCGGGGAATCGGGGGCATTTGCGATTGGGCCTGTAAACTGCCGCTTAGGGCGAGAAAGGCTAGCGCAAGCAAGTTTCTAAAATGCATAGGATAGTTTATTTTGTTTGTAAAAATGGTAAGACCTCTAAAGAGGTGGCATTTAATATGGCAGCAAAGATAAAGCTTTTTTACCGACTTCCGCATAATTTTTGCATTAAATTAAAGAAAAGTTGATGAACTGTGGCTTTTCGTTTTATTTTTTCTTGCATTGTTTTTGATATTTCAGTGGTAAACGCTTCTTTATTTGTCGTTATTTACGTAATTATACTTAGCACAGCGTTTAACATTCTTTGGTGGACCATAGAACCAAAATAGACGAAGCGGAAATTACATTTTATAAATAAAGAATTGCATAACAGAAAGTTCGCTTTCCTACCAATGTGATATGCTTGTATGTCATTAGCATTGCTTTATGGAAGCCATTTGCAGACATTTTACATCAAAACGATGTCGATTTATTTCTCCATTTCGTAACTTCACAAACAAACCAGCACACTTACTATTTTCATCAACCTTCAAAAAAATTAGCTTAAACACTTTGATGATAGTAAAATAAAACGTAACTTTGCAATATCTAACAATGATAATAATTATATACCATAGATAATACAAAAGCCTACGCCGCCCCCGGTACAATACGCAATGGTCAGGGCTTACCTTTACGGACCGGGGGCGGGCTGTCAATTTAAGGGCGACAGACGATGAAGCGCACCGGGCAAGGCTTACTTGCGATGGGCTAAAACTCATCAACAAAATTGCCCACTACTATATAACACGCGGGTGTGCCAAGCTTGGCACACCCGCGTTTCTTTTTTAGGGCTTTCTGTTTCTAAGGAAACAGGTTGGGGTTAACAGGGCTAGGGGCTAAGAGAAGGTTGCCTTTTGAAAGCTTTACAGCTTTTGCAGACGTTCTTACCACCCTATAAATTTCTGCCCAGAACGAACCTTTACCACCCTATTTTCACCTGAATTACACGACTTCGGGATAAAACACAATCATGATGACAATTGCCGTGTAGCACTAGTTGGCGAGATGCCCATTCGCTTTTTATCTAATCTTGCTCAAAAAAGCATCGTGTGTTACACCGAATTCACGTAACTCTTGATACCGGCTTGGCACCATCTAAGCGCCTCATTCCACAGCCTATCGCCCCCAACAATTCACCTATCCTACTTCCAAACGCCATCTTTCATTCCCCACCCGATAAGCTCTTGAAGTGAGCTTTTTAAGCTCCCGCCTAGTTATAGCTAAGATGGAACCCTGTTCCAGATAAGTTGGAACAGTGTTCCAGTTCAACTGGAACAGCATTCCAGATGATATGGAACGCCCCTCCAAAATACATTTAACACGGCGATTAATCTAATAATGCATCATCAGGGCTTAGAAAGCGCATTCTCGGAGCTATGAAAATGCGAACGACAGAAGGGTTGATTGGCGAGTTCAGGATAAGAAATGATGCCTTTTGAACAAAGCTGGCTAAGCTGAGAAATGGTTATCTCGCCAACTTGTGCTACATGGGGTAGCCGGCATAACAAATTGCTCTTATCCCGAACTCGCGCTTAATTACTTCTGCGGAACAAGCATAAACGTAAACGTGTACTGCTTATAAGGCAGGCGATAAGATGGAAGCGCGATGGCTTCTTTGCTCCAACTGTTGACACCACCTACACCCGTCTGACCCAAATCGATGCAAAGTTCGGTGTATTTTGATTTCGGAACCTGTGGCGAATGGCGTTGCGCCTTCTCCAATCCCTCGTCTAAGTCGGCGATGGAATAGTGCAATGCGCTAGCCGAGAACAGTTCGGGCGACACGATACGGAAGCCAAAGCCGTTGTCGTTGGTTTGCTTCCACCAGCGTATGTCGCTCTTCGTACCCGTCTCTTGCGGACGAATGTATGGATAAAATTGCTCGTCGGCCGTTTGTTTGTAGATGCCCACGTTTTGCGACAGCTTGCGGTCGGCGTAGTTTTCGATAGGACCGCGACCGTAAAATTCGCTCACTTGCATGTCGTAAGGCAACTGCATCACCATGCCGTAACGAAGCAGGAATGGCTGTTCGTTGGCTGTTTTAGGCGTCATCTGCTGGGTAATGCGCATCGAACCATCGGCCATAATGCTGTAAGTGAGCGTCAGTTGCGCACCCACTTCAGGCATATCATACTCTGCATGCACATCCGCCTTGTTGTTTTTCTTATCGAACATGGTGTTGATCGTCACAAGTTGCAACTTGGGCTCGCGCCAAATGCGATTGCTTTTTTGCACGCCTGCACCCATGTCGTTATCCGTTACGGCGCGCCAGAAGTTGGGTTTGAGCGTTCCGCCCTGACCCAACAGCGCCTTACCATCTACATCGTACGTGGCAAGAAGACCCGAAGCGCGGTCGAAAGCCACCGTGAAGCGCTTGTTAGACACCACGATTTGGCTCTCGCTCGACTTATCACGAAGGCTCAGACGTGTGTCTTTGTCAACCGCGGGTGCCTTAGGCGCCTTGCGGAAACAAGCACCTTGCTGCATCTCAAACTGATTGTAAGCCACGCGCGAGCCAGCATCGAGCAGCGGTTCGGCCGTTTTCAGCACGAAGTCTACATTCAGCATCAATTCGGCATGCGGGCAAAGGTCCTCCATCTTGATAGGTAATGTTAGCTCTCGGCGTTGTTGTGGCTCAACGTCTAGCTGCTCCACCTCGCCCGTTTGTACGGCCTTACCGTTTTTAAGCACCGTCCAAACCAACTTGTAGTTATCCAAGTTGCGGAAGAAATTCTCGTTATACACGCTTATCTTTCCTGCTTTCAGGTCAACGGGTTCGGCCCAAATGTTCTGATGCCAGTAAGCAATCTCGTAGGCATGAGGGTTAGGCACGCGGTCGGGACTGATAATACCGTTACAGTTAAAGTTGTTGTCGGATGGGTCGTAGTCGTTGTAGTCGCCACCATATTTATATATCTCCACACCATTTTTATCCTTTGCGCGAAGTCCTTGGTCAACAAAGTCCCAGATAAAGCCACCTTGAAACTTGGGATATTTGCGCACCAAGTCCCAGTATTCTTTAAATCCGCCAGAGCTGTTACCCATCGTGTGGTTGTATTCGCATTGTATCAGCGGGCGCGGATTGCTGTTATTGCGAGCATATTCTTCGCACCATTGGTGGGTGCGATACATGGGACAGGCGATGTCGGTGCTAGGACTATCTTCGCCACCACGTTCCCATTGCACGGGCCTACTTGGGTCGTAGCCCTTAATCCACTTGTATGCAGCGGCGAAGTTAGGCCCATCGGCCGTTTCGTTACCCAAGCTCCAAGTGATGATAGAGGGGTGGTTGAAGTAGGTTTGCACGTTGTTTTGGTTGCGTTGCAATATCTGCAAGGCAAACATAGGTTTCTTCGCGGGAGCCTCGTCGCCATAATGGAAGCCGTGCGACTCTTGGTTTGCCTCGGCCACAACATAAATTCCGTATTCGTCGCACAGGTCGTACCACATCGGATCGTCGGGATAATGGCAGGTGCGCACAGCGTTGATGTTCAGCTGTTTCATGATGCGGATATCCTGAATCATGCGTTCGCGGCTCACCACATATCCGCCATCGGGGTCTATCTCGTGGCGGTTGGCACCCTTGATAAGCACCGGCTGCCCGTTAACCAGCAGCTGCGCGTTGCGTATCTCAACCTTTCTGAAGCCCACTTTTTGGTTGGTTACGGCCACGTATGCATCCGTATCCATCTTCTTAGGTGCATTAGTCTTTCTCACGCGCATGTCTACAACGGTTGTTCTCAACGTATAAAGGTAGGGTGTTTCGGCTGTCCACTTCTTCACATTGGGCACTTTCAACTGCACTTTGCCGTTGGTCGCCTTCATACTGGTTACAAGGTTGCCCTCGGCATCCAGTAGTTCGTGATTTAGCACAACACCCTTTTGCGTCTTCGCATCAATAGTTAATGTGCCATTGGCGTAGTTGTCGGTGAGGTCGGGCGTGATGCGGAGGTCTTCTAGATAAGCTTTCTTATCGCGCGCATATAGATATGTGTCGCGTGCCACACCCGAAAGGCGCCAGAAATCTTGGTCTTCGCAGTACGACCCATCGCACCAACGGAAACATTGGAAGGCGATAAGGTTCTCCCCTTTCTTTAAATATGGCGTGAGATCGAACTCTGGCGCCACCTTACTATCTTCGGAATAGCCCACGAAATGACCGTTAACCCAAAGGTAGATGTTAGACGTTACCGAGCCGAAATGGGCGATAACCTGCTTGCCCTGCCATGCGTCGGGCAGCGTGATGGTGCGTCGATAGCTTCCCACATGGTTGTCTTTCACCGGCACTTGAGGTGGATTGTCCTTGAAATGTCCACGCCAAGCGAAGCCCACATTTAGGTAAACGGGGTCGCCATAGCCGTTCAATTCCCAGATACCAGGCACAGGCATGGTGCCCCAAGCAGCATCGTTGAAGTTCGTTTCGTAAAAGCGGGTGGGACGTTGGTCGGCATTTTCCACCCAATTAAATTTCCAATCGCCATGCAGCGACAGGTAGTTTTCCGAGCGTTTAGGGTCGCCCATCTTCGCCTCTTCATAGTTTTTAAAGGGGAAGAAGTTGGTATGCATGGGCATACGGTTAAGGGTGTTCACCTGCAAGTCGTGCCATTCGGTAAACGTTGGCCCAGTCATCATGTTTCCAGGACCTTCTGGAGACTTCATTATGGGTTTTATCTTGCCCTTTGTTACAGAACGTTTCGGCTTACTTTGCACCCCTGCGTGGGCTTGTGTTTGCAAGCCAAGGGCAGCCAATGCCACCCAAAATAATATTTTCTTCATGTTGTGAAGGGTTGTTGTTAGGTTGTTTTGTTTTGCAAAGATACAATATTTTTAGGGATAAAAGGGGAAAAGGCGGGAAGGGGAAGCTGAAAGGGCGGAAAAGGGGAAAGGTGAAAAGATTGTGCGAAACAAGAAAACACGCATGCGTAAAGCCAACAAAGCGCGACATATTGGATGGGGCAATGCCATCGGATGACATATATAATACGCGAGTTCGGGATAAGACACAACTCGTAAGAACCCATACACACACAAGGCGCAACGTGCTAACCAGCCGCTAGGATGTAATTGGCGCTACCTTATCTTGTACATGCAAGGTTGTGAACAATGCGCCTTACACACATTATAAATATATAGGCGTGGGCGGTGGGACGACATAATGGCCTCAAGGACTTTAATTATGGCATCAGACTTACGGGCATAAAAAAAGGGATTCCGCTGAATCCCAACCTTTTGTTAACCTTAAATCTAATACCATGAAAAACACATTGCAAAGTTATTAATTTATATCTTAATTTGCAAACATTACAGATATTATTTTTCGAAAACCGCGAACAATTAACTTATATCAACACTTTTGGCCCCTTAAAACTTATAAAATGAAATTTGTAAAGCCAACATCACGATGCCCGATAATGCAAGGGCGGGATAAGGTGTTATACGTTTGAACTATCTGTTTGGCGAAACCAATGGATAAAACAATGCCCTCCATCAATAGCCTTTTCCTCCATATGTCCGTCAATCGAGTAGACAACAGGTGCGGCACATGTAAAAAGACCAAGACCTACGGCCTTGTTTTGTTATTCCATCCGCTAGGCAGGGTAGCTCACTTCGTTCGCAACCCTGCCCTACCAACGGACCAACCGCTACGCGGTAGTTAATGAGATGGACATTGGTTTGTCCGCTAACCGTGTTCAACAGGCATCGTATCTTATGCCGAGCTCTTATGAAAGAAGCGGTAAGTTCGGGATAAGAGAAATTCGTTATGTCAGTTACCCCTACGCGGTAGGCGGTGATATAGCCATTCGTTTTTTTATCTAATCTTGCTCAAAACGCATGGTCTTTTATCCCGAACTCCTATATATAAATAGGTGTAAGGCAAAAAAGCAAGGGGGATCGGCAGTCTGCGAAAGACTTGCCAATCCCCCTTAAGCATAATATATACCTTATACCGAAATGCGATTATTTCAGGTAATACTTGTTGATTACCTTGAAATCATCGTCAAATTCGTAAACCAAGGGTGTACCTGTGGGAATCTCCACGTTGATGATTTCTTCGTCGGAGATGTTCTCGAAATACTTGATGAGCGAACGCAGTGAGTTGCCGTGGGCAGCGATAAACACGCGCTTACCTTCCATCACAAGGGGTTTGATCTCGTTTTCGAAGTAAGGCACGGTACGTGCGATGGTGTCTTTAAGGCTTTCGCACATGGGAACGTCTTCTACGGGCACATCGCGATAAGCGGGATTTTTGCGTGCCGAGTAGGGATTATTGTCTTCCATCATGGGCGGACGCACGTCGAAGCTTCTGCGCCAGATGTGCACCTGCTCGTCGCCATACTTCTCGGCGGTCTCTTTCTTGTTAAGTCCCGAGAGGGCGCCATAGTGGCGTTCGTTCAGCCTCCACGACTTAATAACGGGCAACCACTCGCGTTCCATCTCCTTCAAAGCAATCTGCTGCGTGTTGATGGCACGTTTAAGATACGAGGTATAGCAAACGTCGAAGTCAAGTCCAGCCTCTTTCATCAGCTGGCCAGCACGTTTAGCTTCTGCCTTTCCCTTGTCGGAAAGTTCCACGTCTACCCAACCCGTGAACAGGTTCTTTTGGTTCCACTCGCTTTCGCCATGGCGAATAATCACTAGTTTTTTCATACGAAGTGTTGTGTATTATATATATAAATAATGTGTAAGCTTACCAACTGCAAAATTATATATTATCGCCCGCTTAGGCAATACTTATAAATGGGGGTGAAGTGAAAAATAGTTAAAACGGCTAATAATGTGAAATGGGTGGCAAGCAAATATTACGCTGCCCATTGGAAAAATGGTGTTTGATGCCCTTTCGTTGTGCTACAACCACAGATATAAAATTGATACACAACCCCATCATAAATCTTGCATATTTAAAAAATTCTTCTCGAAAAAGGCCTTTGTTAGTTAAAAAATGCGTATATTTGCACAAAACTAATCGCACGACGCCAAAAAGCTCGTGCCGTTACACAAACGGCGGCACAAACGATGGGCGAAAAGCGTCGAGAATAATGTAGTTCAACCGCATCCATCTAAAGCATGACTGAGAAAGAGTTCCGTGCCTATTTTCGCGAATTATACCCACAACTGGGGCGCTATGCCACAAGGTTGCTGGGCGATGCCGACGTGGATGACGTGCTGCAAGTGGCGTTTTTGGAACTGTGGAACAGGCGAACGGACATCAATACCGCTGCTCACGTGCGCGCTTTTATGTTCCGCAGCGTCTACACGCAGGCCCTCAACGTGCTCAAACATCGTGGTGTGGTGCGCAAGTATTCCACTGCCGCCACCGAGATGGAGAACCAACGAACGGCACTACTTTCGCCCGATGCATGCGATGTGGCCTTTAACATGGCCTGCAAAGAACTTAGACACAAGCTGGAAACGGCCATCGAGCAGCTTCCGCCCAAAGGTCGCGAGGCGTTTACCCTTAGCTATCTTCACGACATGAAGAACAAGGAGATTGCCCAGACCATGAACATTTCGGTGCGAACGGTAGACGCACACATCTACAACGCCCTGAAACAACTGCGCGCAAAACTGCAATTGGCCGATATTAACAGCGACTGAAAGGTCGCAACAACATGCCACGATAACATCAGCGGGTAGGCTTCGCCTCCCGAGCTACATATAACTTAAAAACCCGATTACAAAAACATTTAACCTCATGACAGCCTTCGTCGACAGCGACCGCTATACGACATGAGAAATAAAACCCAAACAATGAGAACCAGAAACACTTTTGTGGTCGTAGCATCTGCTATAAAGCCGTGGCAAAACAGTCATGGCCAAACGCTCGTTGCCATGTCTGGAGCCGATATCAAAAGGCTTGTAAACGGGTGAAAAGCGCTTATGCGCCTGATGCAACATCAGGGGACGAAGGGCTTGTGCATGGGCTTCGAATTGCATTCAGGCCTAAATGGCAAGCGCAGCAAAGCCCACAAGACGAACGTACGACCATAAACGTGAAACCTAAAGCAACCATATTAACTTGGGCACAGCCCCAAACATAACACTTATAAAACTATAAACAATGAAAAGGAGATCTACATTGATGGCCTTAGCGCTCTCGGCAGTAGCCCTGACAGCGCAAGCACAGCGAACGCCTACGCATCCGTTGGACATTGCAACGACCGATGAAACAGGCTGGATTAACTCGTTCATGAGTTGGGAACCAGGAAAAACCATCGCCAATGCATCACGTATCGACGACGAATTCTTCATCTCGCGCGTTAAGCCTAAAAAGCGTATCGGCGAGGGTGAGGGAGATTACATCGTGGATGCAAATGTTGACCGCAACCGCAAAATGTGTCTTTGGACTCCGCTCGACGATCCAACGAGCAAGTGGAAAGCACTTCCCCGCTACTGTTTCGAGGGAGATAACTTCAGCCTTTGGAGCTATTTGGACATCCATGGCAACTGGACCGCACCTTGGATTAGGTGTTCTGCGGGTCTGGCAGACGTGGCTGCGAAGAACGGCGTTAAGGTAGGAACACTTATGTCCATACCTTGGTCGGCACGTATCAACTTGATGTGGGGTACGGGAACTCACGAAATGACATTGAAGAGACTTACCGAAGCCAATAGCCAAGGTAAGTATAAGCACGCCGCCAAGTTGGTTCAGTACATGAAATACTATGGTGTGAACGGCATTGGCATTAACTCTGAATTCGTTTCAGACCCCACTTCGATGAACCGCCTCATCAATTTCTTCGCCGAATGTCATGAAGAAGGCAAGAAGCAAGGCTGGGATTTCCAAGTGTATTGGTATGATTTCATGAGCTCTTCAGGTTCTATGGTGCACGATGCAGGTCTTGGTGACCACAACATCAAGATATTCGGCACGGGCGATAGACCTGTAACCGATATGCTCTTCTTTAACTACGGATGGAGCAAAGGCCTGCTTGAAAGCTCTGTTCGCAGAGCCGAAAGAGAGAAAAGAAGCAGTTACGACCTCTATGCAGGCTTTGATATCCAAGGCCGTGCATTGAGATTGGCAGGCGGACAACAAACTTGGCGTGGCCTTTCTCAAACAAAAACGTCGGTTGGTTTTTGGGGAGCGCACAGCCAAAACTTGCTGCACCAGAGCGCAACAGATGACGGAACGTCGGACATCGCTATCCAGAAGGCTTACCTTTTGAAGCAAGAGCTATGCTTTAGCGGTGGATATCGCAACCCCGCCTATCGTCCTCAATTCAACGATAACTGTAACCTGTCGAACGCTTCTCTGCAAAGTTTCCATGGTTTAGCATCGTTGCTAACGGCCAAGAGTACCATTACTACGGTGCCTTTTGTGTCGCGTTTCAACCTCGGTAACGGTTTGAAGTTCCGCAATGCAGGTGAAGTTACCTTCGATCACAAGTGGCACAACATCAACACACAAGACATTATGCCCACTTGGCGTTGGTGGATTACCAACGAAGAAGATAGGGTAGACGCATCATCGTATGCTTCGTTGATTAAGGCCGAACTAACTTTCGACGACGCTTACTTTGGTGGCTCATGCCTTAGCCTACAAGGAAAGACGACCTCTTCGCGCGTTAAGCTCTTCAAAACCATGCTCGACGTAAAGGCCGACTATACCTTGAGCATCACCTATAAGATGCCCGAAGCTGCCGAAACGCACGCTAAGCTTTTCGTTGCGCTGAAAGGCGAAACCGGTAAATACAAGGAAGTGAACATTCCAAATGCAGGTAAGGCTGGCCAATGGGTTACCTATACGGCCAAGATGTCTGAACTTGGACTGACCAAAGACGCTACCGTGGCCATGATTGGCTTGAAATTCGAGAACACGCCAGCCAACTATAAGATGCTGGTAGGCGAAATGGCGCTGCGCAATCCTAACCAAACCTTCAACACCAAGACGCCTAACGTGGCCGAAGTAGAAATACTTAGGGGACGTTATAACGCCTTCGACGTTAAGATGCGCTATTACAGCGACGACGGAACAGGCAAAAACAAGACCTACAACGACGATGTTGACACTTGGTATTACGAAATATACGTACAACCGAAAAACGGAAAAGAGCAACTGCTTACGGCTACCACATCGTGGGCTGCATACGTGGTAGATGCTCCTGTATCGTCGGATATGAACAATCGCACGATTAGAATGGGTGTAAGGGCTGTGTCGCCTGATGGCGTTCACCACTCGGACATCGCATGGGGTGAATGGATCGACGTGCCTTATAACCAACCTTTGCACACCGCTAAACTGAATAAGAGCGTTATTAAGCCAGGTGAAGACTTCGTGCTAAGCCTCGAAGACCTTATTGAACAGCCTGCACAGAAGTGGGAAATTATTCGTCCTAGTGACAACCGCACAGTGTTTAGCGCTGAAAACACCACTAGCTGCAACGTGAAGATCGACGAAATCGGTGTGTACGACCTTAAAATGGTAGACAGCGACGGTAAAGAGCACATCAATAGAGGCTTTATCCAGATCTCACCGGTAAGCACTGGCGCCGTGCCTCACATCGAAACCGTAACGGCTAGCAAGCAACAGGTGCAGATGGGCGAAGAAGTGAAGTACAGCTACACAGGAAGAAATGGCAATGGAAAGGTTTCAAGAGGTTTGATTATTACCGACCCCAATATGTTCCGCATGCCCGCCGAATTGCAAGAAGGTACAACCTACTCGTACGCACTTTGGTTTAAGGCCGACGGTTTCAGACACGACAAGCAGGGAACCAACCTCATTAACAAGAACACCATTAAGGATAGCTGGCCTCATAACAACTGGGGCGACCTCTGGGTTACTATCCGTCCTGAGTGGAAAAACCATCAAGCCAACGAGATTTCGTTCAATACCATGGGATGGACTGAACACGATAGCCCCAAAGAAAACATGATGTCTAAGGGTTATCAGGTTGTTCCTGGCGTATGGACTCACGTTGTTATTACCCAAGAAGGTGGTACACAGCGCATGTACTTCAATGGTAAAGAAGTGGCTAATGCCTTCTTCCCCAACTCTAAGCGTCGTGAAGACATGACAGACGATGGTCGCGTGAAGCGCTTCGACAAAGCCGACATCTTCATCGGAGGTGGTAACGTGTACAAGGCAGGCTTTAATGGCGTTATCGACGAAGTGCAAGTTTGGAACAAAGTCTTGTCGGCCGACGAGGTGAAGCAATGTATGAACGGTTACGAAAAGGGTAAAGCACCTCAAGGCTTACGTGGATACTACACCTTTGAAGAGAAAACTGCCGATGGCAAATACGCCAACTGGGGTAATGCCGGCGAACAATACAAGGGCGACGTAGTGGCTATCGCACAGAGCGGTGGCGAGAAAACCGACAACGCTTACTATGATACGCGCGAAGACAACAATAACGTATTGGGTTATCCTGGTATCCCTGGAACGCTCGAAGTGAAGGCCGAAGCCGCTTGGAAACTTGATGGCGCAAAGGTTATTGATAAGGGCGACATGGCAACCGTTACTTACGCAGCTGCCGGAAAGTATGGTGCTACGCTCAAACTAACCAACCTTTGGGGTGAAGACACTAAGACCGTGGCCGAGATTGTTGAGGTTACGAACGTAACGAACAGCATCAATGGCGTTAAGGAAGCAGCCGATTTCGCTGTATATCCTAACCCATTCGTTGAGAGTGTTAACCTACGCTTTGCCGAGGGTGGTGTGTATGCCATACAGGTAACCACCGTTAATGGTGCCGTGATGCAAAACACCAAGGCTACTGTTAATGCAGGCGACGTTGTTAACGTGGCTATCACTGGCGCAAAGGGTCTTTATATCGTTCGCGTTCTTAAGAACGGAAAACAATATAAGGCTGTGAAAGTGGTGAAAGAATAACAACTTTCGGGGGTTACCCCATAAGCTTTGCATCCGCCCGATGCCGTAGCACAATGCTCGGCATCGGGCTTTTTGCGTTATCATGGTAAAGCGTTCGCTCGTCAAGTACCCATCTCTTAGCCTTTGTTTGGCCATCCAATAACTAGGGTTTTATTACCTTTTCGCCCACCTCATTTTGTCTCCTGTCGAACTACATTTTTGTGGTAGTTCTGTTCCAGATAAGCTGGAACGTTGTTCCATATCATCCGGAACATCATTCCAACTTATCCGGAACCTCCTTCCAACTTATCCGGAACAATGCAGAAGTTGATAAAGCATAATAGAATAGATTAACCACCTGATTGCCAAATTAAATAAACAGCTTGACGTTTTGCCATCAACCGCATAGCGGTTGGCCTTTTAACTAGAGGTGAAAAGTGAAAGGATGAAAAGGTGAAAGAGGGAAAAAATGAAAAGACGGCTCCGCCTTTAAGGGTGAAAGAGGGAAAAGGCGAAAGTAACATTGCACTAACTACCGCGTAACACTTTGGCCTTTAAGGGGTGAAGTCTATGTCAAAGCATTCATAGCCACATGGTTATTGCGGCTTGTTTTGCACTAACTACCACATAACACTTTGGCCTTTAAGGGATGAAATCCATGTCAAAGCATTTATAGCCACAGGATTATTGTGGCTTGTTTTGCACTAACTACCGCGTAGCGGTTGGTCTGTTGGTAGGGCAGGGTTGGGAGCGAGAGCGACCTACCCTGTCTAAACGGTTCATCTAATCCCACAAGGCCGTAGGTCTTGGTGTTGTTCTTCTTGTTTGCTTGCATAAAGGAGGCGGGGTGTTCGTGAACAAAGCTGAGCACATTAGAGGGACTTATGGTATCAAATGACATATATAATAATAGGACGACGAGGAAAACATTGCGCACAATCTTCACCTACAGGCGCATTAAACGGAAAAAGACCAAGACCTACGGCCTTGTTTCCTCTCCACGCAACCTAGGCAGGGTAGGTCGCTCTAGCTCCCAACCCTGCCCTTCCAAAAGATCAACCGCTACGCGGTAGTTGGCGTAATGCCAGTGCTTGTTTTACTCTGCACTCGCATCAGTCACACCAACCACTACACGGTAGATGGCGTAATGTCAGTGTATTTTTACTCCAACTCTACAGCTGTTACACCAACCGCTACGCGGTAGTTTGTGCAACGCAAGCCGCAATAGACCTGTGGCAATAAACGCTTTGGCATGGACTTCACCCCTTAAAGGCCAAAGTGTTATGCGGTAGGTGACGCAACGAAAGCCACGAATAAAGCTGCTGCAATAAAGCTATTGGCATGGAGCTACACCCAAAAGACTAGCAACAATGATGTGTTTTACTCTCCCAAAGTGTCGCACGAATTGGCCTGTCACCAACCCACATCACACCATCCCTACCCCAACAATATCAAATTAGTCTTTTTTCTTATCGTTTTACGCCTTCCTCGTCCTCTTGTCTGTATTTCCTCAAAAGCCATTTCAGATTGCAAGCGATATGTGAAATACGGGCAACAAGTTGTCAATTGGTCTGTTTTCCTGCATTTTCCTTTTGTTTGTTGGTATCATATTATTGTTATATCTTTGCAGCCGAAATCTGCTAAAAGACAATACAAAACAACTATCTACATAAAAATACAATAATTACTAGAAAGATGCTAAAACACAGTTACACATTGCTGCCCATGGCAAACAGGGTGGCACTGGTGGCTTGTTTGGCCCTTTCGCCCGCAGTTAGGGCAATGGCCACAACAAGCAACACGCATCCCAACGCAACATCTTTGCAACAAACAACCCGTAAAACCATTACGGGAACAGTGACCGATGCCAATGGCGAACCGCTCGTTGGCGTTAGCGTAAGAAGCAAAGACAGCAAGGGAGGTACAATCACCAACATCGACGGACAATTCTCGATGCAAGCTAGCGATGGCGAAACCATCGAAGTGTCGTATGTGGGCTATGCCACACAAACGTTAAAGGCCAACACCGTTGCCCCCATGACTATCGTTATGGAAGAAGACAAGAAGCTATTGAACGAGGTGGTGGTTACGGCTTTGGGTATAAAACGCGAAGCTAAGGCCCTTACCTACAACGTGCAAGACCTGAAAGGAAGCGAAGTGACGCGCGTTAGAGATGCCAACTTCGTGAACGCCTTGGCTGGTAAGGTGGCGGGCGTTACCATCAATCAGAACGCATCGGGCGTGGGAGGCTCCTCGCGCGTGGTGATGCGTGGTACCAAATCGCTGTTTGGCGAGAACAACGCACTTTATGTTCTCGACGGCATTCCTATGCAAGGCCTGCGCACCAAGCAAAGCGACAACTTCTACGAGTCGGTTGAAGTGGCCGACGGCGACGGCATTTCGAACATCAACCCCGATGATATCGAAAGCATGTCGGTGCTAACGGGTGCATCGGCCGCAGCCCTTTACGGTAATCGCGGAGCCAACGGTGTTATCCTTATCACCACCAAGAAGGGCACGGTGGGTCGTCCTCGGGTGTCGTTCTCTAACAGCACCACCTTCTCTCGTCCCTTTGTTACACCGCAGTTCCAAAACACCTACGGTCGCAAAGAAGGCGAATTTGCCAGCTGGGGTGAAAAGCTGGAGCGCCCGTCGAACTACAATCCGCTCGACTTCTTTAACACTGGCTTCAACGTTTCCAACTCGGTGGCATTGTCTACGGGTAGCGAAGCCAGCCAAACCCATATTTCGGTGGGTGCGGTTAACGCAGGCGGCATCATCCCCAACAACCGTTACAACCGCTACAACTTCACTTTCCGCAACTCGTGGGACGTGATTAAGGATGTGTTGCAGCTAGATTTCAGTCTGCTTTACGTAAAGCAAGGCACGAAAAACGGCATTGGACAAGGTATGTATTACAACCCCTTGGTGCCTACCTACCTTTTCCCGCCCAGCGACGACATCAACCGCTATGCCGTGTACGAAATGTACAACAGCGTGCGCAGGTTCAAAACGCAGAACTGGCCCTATGGAAACTTGGGCTTGGGCATGCAAAACCCCTTCTGGATTGTTAACCGAAACAAGTTCGAAACCAAGCGCGAACGTTACATCGCCAGCTTCTCGGCCCGTTGGAACATCAACTCTTGGCTCAACATATTGGGTAGGGCGCGCATGGATAACGCTTATACCGACTTCGAACGCAAACTCTATGCCTCTACCGACGGACTTTTCTCAAAGCCTGCAGGTAACTGGATGACGCAAGACGACAAGAACTCGTCTGCCTATCTCGACTTCCTGGTGAACATCGACAAGCAATTTGCCAACGACGAGATACGCCTTTTGGCCAACATCGGCGGTAGCTATTTCGACGAACGATATACAAGCAAAACCTTCGAAGGCAACTTGGCACGCGTGCCAAACTTCTTCCACCCCTCTAACATGTCGCCCACCGAGAGCTCTACGGCACATGCCAACCTGCATACGCAAACCCAATCGTTCTATGCAAAGGTTGAAGTGGGTTATCGCAACTTCCTCTTTGCCGACGCGACGGGTCGTATCGACTTCTTCTCGACATTGCTAGGCACCGACAACAACCACGTGTTCTACCCCTCGGTAGGTGCTTCGGTGCTGCTCACCGAGGTGTTGCCCTTGCCCAAGAACATTTTCTCGCTATGGAAAATACGCGGTAGTTACGCACAAGTGGGTAACCCCCCGTCGCCCTATCTCACACGCGACGCCGTGGCACTATCTAACGGTACGCCCAAGAGTGAAGCCCATACGCCTGCTAAACACTTGAAGCCCGAGATGACAAAGGCCTTCGAATTGGGTATGGACATGCGTCTGTTCGACAACAAACTGAACATCGCCGCCACCTATTATAACAGTAACACCTACAACCAGCTATTCCGTTACAAGCTGCCACCTAGCTCTGGATACGAATATGCTTACGAAAACGCGGGTAAGGTGAACAACTGGGGTGTGGAGCTTAGCGCCACTTACAACCAGAAATTGGGACCTGTTGACTGGACGGCAAACCTTATCTACTCGCTCAACCGCAACGAAATAAAGGAGCTGTTGCCCGAATATGTAACCGACCATACCACCAACACCACGGTGAAAGCACCAACAGAGTTTGAGGTATCTTCGGCCGAGTCGTACAAAATGATACTGCGTAAGGGTGGAACGATGTCTGACATCTACGCTTCGCACCTGAAACAAGACTACCAAGGCAACATCTTGGCTAGCGGAGGTGTGCAGAAAGACGAGAACGATTACGTGAAAGTGGGTTCTGCCGCACCACGATACAACATCTCGTTGCGCAACAGTTTCGCATGGAAAGGCATCGAAATGGGCTTTATGCTTGACGCTCGCGTAGGCGGAGTGGTGGTTTCGGCCACACAGGCACTGATGGACCAATTCGGCGTTTCTAAGCAAACGGCCGACGCTCGCGATGCCGGTGGCGTGCGTGTGAACAATGGCCTGATCAATGCAGAACAATATTACGGTGTAGCAGCTGGCGGACGAACGGGCCTCTTGGCACATTACGCATACAGCGCAACCAACGTTAGGCTTCGCGAAATGTCTATTTCGTACGACCTACCCACAGCTTGGTTTGCCAATAAGCTGAAAGTAAATCTCTCGCTAACAGGCCACAACCTGCTGATGATTTACAACCGCGCACCCTTCGACCCTGAACTAACCGCCAACACAGGTACCTATTACCAAGGGTTCGACTATTTTATGCCTCCCAGCCAACGAAGCATGGGCTTCGGCGTGAAGGTTAATTTCTAACCCACACAATATAATATAAGCAACAATGAAAAAGAACATCATAAAGCTTTTGACCCTTGTCGCACTATGCACGCCCGTATATGGCTGCCTAGACTCGAGTCTTAACGACGACCCCGATAAGGTTAAAGCATCCGAGTTGGGAAAAGACAACCTACACGGAACTTACCTTACCTCCTTGCAACGCAACGTGGTGCCCGAAGACCAAAACGACTTTCAGCTAACGGAAGACCTCGTGGGCAACATGTTTGCTGGCTATTACGCTGGCACGCAGAGCTGGGAAGGCGGATATAACAGTACTACCTACGCCTTTCCCGACCATTGGAAGAACCGCCCCTTCTCGGTGGCTTTCACCAAGCTGATGAGCAACTGGCATCAACTTCGCCTCAAAACCGACTCGGCTAGCGTGCTTTTTGCCATGGGCGAAGTGGTGAAGGTGGAGGCCATGCACAAAACAACCGATATCTATGGGCCTATTCCTTACACCCGTTTCGGTTTGCAAACGCCCGTGCCCTACGACTCGCAAGAAGCCGTTTACATGCGTTTCTTCACAGAGTTGAACCATGCCATCGGCGTTTTGACAAACTTCGACAAGCTTAATCCTGGTGCCAAGCCTCTCGATAAGTTTGACCTTATATATGGAAGCGACATCAAAAAGTGGATTCGTTTTGCCAATTCGCTTAAGCTGCGTTTGGCTATGCGATGCCGCGCGGTGTATTCTGGCGCACAAAAGTTGGCCGAAGAGGCTGTGAACAACTCCTACGGCGTGTTGGAAGACTATGCCGACAATGCTGTGATGCAAACGGTTGGTGCGCTTTCGTTCACCTATAACAACCCCTTCTACAACATTTACAGTCCAGAAGGCTATAACGAAGACCGCATGGGCGCCTCAATGGACGCTTATCTGAATGGCTTTGCCGACCCACGTTTGCCCAAGTTCTTTGCCAAAGCTAAAGGAGATGTGTATCGCGGACTGCGCAACGGACTACGTAACGGTAAGAATTTTCAAGGCAACGAAAACCTATCGATGCCTACAATAACCCGCTCTACGCCCTACGTATGGATGACGGCTGCCGAAGTTTGGTTGCTCAGAGCCGAAGGTGCATTGTTTGGTTGGAACATGGGTGGTACGCCACAGGAGCTTTACGAGAAAGGCGTGAGTTCGTCGTTAGAACAATATGGTCTTGCAGGGGATGTTGAAGCCTACCTATCTAGCAACGCCAAGCCCAGCGCTTACGCAGGTTTGAGAGGCAGTCCTGCGGCTGAAGCTCCATCAGACATCACACCCGCATGGGACGATAACGCTACGCAGGAGAAGAAACTCGAACGTATCATCACCCAAAAGTGGATTGCTATCTATCCCTTGGGTCAAGAAGCGTGGAGCGAATTCCGCAGAACGGGTTATCCCAAACTGTTCCCCGTGGTAGACAACCTTAGCAATGGCAAGGTGAACACCAACGAACAAGTGCGCCGTTTGCCCTTCCCCGCCAGCGAATATGATGGCAACAAGGCGGAAGTGGAAAAGGCCGTGCAACTGCTTGGTGGTGAAGATACGGGCGGTACACGCCTATGGTGGGACAAGAAATAATGCTGAACACCATATAGCCTGCTATCATTTACGCATTAAAAAAGACGTTTTCGTTAAGACAATGTTAATATAAAGACAAGAGAAACGGGCTTGCAAAATGGTCAACCCGTTAACTTGTCAACTGAAATAAGAACAAAAATGAACGTAACAAACATATTCCGGGGGATTTTATCCCTAGCTCTGGCTGCTGTGGCACTAACCTCGTGCAACACCAGCATCGAGGCTTTGGACATCATCAAGCCCGAAGAGAAGAGCGAGCAATATTATGCCGACCTGCGTGCGTATAAGCAACGAACAGACCACGAAGTGTTCTTCGGGTGGTTCGGCGGTTGGAACACCAAGTCGCCCAACATGATTGGTTCGCTTAAAAGCGTGCCCGACAGCGTTGACATCATCTCCATTTGGAGCGGAACATACGACCGCGAAGACATGGAATACGTACAAAACGTGAAGGGAACACGCGTAACCTTCACCATCTTCGCTCACAAAATTCCCGCACAATTCTTGGAAGGAGAAAACCACGACCAAGTAACGCGCGAAGGAATTGAGCGTTATGCCATGGCATTGGTTGACACTATGAAGACCTACGGTTATCAAGGTATCGACCTAGACTATGAACCCGGCTACCAAGATCCTGCTGGAGGACCTTTCACTGGTCCGCTTGTGGGTCCTGCAAGCGTGTATCCCAACTATCGCGACAACATGGAGATATTCGTAAAGAAGCTTGGCGAGTTCGTAGGACCTAAGAGTGGTACGTCTAACTTGTTGATCATCGACGGCGTTCCCTATGACGTGAAACCCGAATTGGCCGAGTATTTCAACTACGGAGTTGTGCAAGCCTACAACAGTGGCAGCTATGCCAACCTGCAAAGTCGTTTCAACAGGGCTGCCGCACGTGGTTGGAAGCCCGAACAATACATCTTCGCCGAAACCTTCGAAGGCGGAAATGCAGCCAAGGGAGGTGTTCCTCACACGTTGGAAAACGGCAAGACACGTGTTCCTTCGCTCGTGGGTATGGCCCATTTCTTGCCCGAATATAATGGCAAGAAGGCCACGCGAAAGGGTGGATGCGGAACTTACCACATGGAGAACGACTACGACAACTGGCCCAACTACAAGTACACGCGTCAGGCCATACAGATTATGCAAACCCATCGCGATACCGTAGCGACCACAAAACCCTAAGAAAGGAATCACAACAATGAAAAAAATAATGAGAAACTTGCCCGCGCTGCTGGCTATTTTGCTGCTGGGCGCATGCGCAGATGGCATAAAGAGCTACGACGGACTTTATATCATGGGCACGCAAGGTAAGGAAGTGACTACCACACTCACCGTAGACGATGTGCCTTCGGGTATGGGCGTGAACGTGGCAGCTAGCGAACTAGCCACGGAAAACATTACCGTGACACTGAAGAGCTCACCCGAACTGGTGGAAAGCTTTAACAAGGAGCATCACAAAAACTATGTATTGCTGCCACAAGAAGCTTATAAACTGGAGAATACCACGCAGACCATAGCGGCAGGCAAGCATATTTCGGATAAGGGAACACAGCTCACCATCGTTAGCCTAGAGGCAATGAAACCCGGAACTACCTACCTTTTGCCCCTAAGCATTAGTAACGTAGAGGGTACAGACATGCCCGTTATCGAGGCTTCACGTACCATCTACGTGGTGGTAAACCAAGTTATCGTTACAAAAGCTGCCGATTTGGATGCGCCATGGCGATTCTACTATGCTGATTTCAGCAACAATACGGGCCGTTTTGATACCCATGCCATGAAGAGCGTTACTTTCGAGGCTCGCGTTAGGTTCAGAAAGATGAACGCCAACAGTAGCAAGTGGTGCTATTCGGTTATGGGATTGGAAGAGAATCTTTGCCTGCGAACCGCTGGAGGACCAGCTGACGGATGGAAATTGCAGCTTGGCGACCCCAACCACATGGACTCGCGCGACGTTCTTCCCAATGATAAGTGGGTGCATTTGGCTTGCGTTTACAACGGCGAAACAGGCAAGAAGTACATCTATATCAATGGCGAGCTGCAAGCCGAAACAACTGATAGTCGCAAAACGATCAGTCTTGCCAAGGCATACGGTCAGAACGACTTGTTCTACATTGGTCAATCGGCTAGCGATGACAGATGTATGGAAGGTTGGGTAAGTGAAGCACGCGTGTGGGCAACGGCTAGAACGGCTGCCGAATTGAAGAATAACGTGTGCTGGGTAGACCCCACTTCGAAAGATCTTGTGGCCTACTGGCGCTTTAACGAGGCACAAAAGCAGGGCGACAAGTGGATTATTACCGACCTTACGGGCAACGGCTTCAATGCCCATTACTTCTCTTGGCCCTCTGGACAAGAACCAAGTTTTGTTGATGCAGTGCGTTGTCCCGAATAACGAGACGGCAAACTGGCCTGCTTAAGATGAAGAAAAAGGACTCGCTTGGCCATTCTAACGATCGGCTAAGATTAAGTCGGGTTCTAGATCAAGCACAATAATGATGAGGGGTGCGCTATCTCAGCGCATCCCTCACACTTTTTTGTAGGCCCATCGGTATGTATAATTAACGTTGGTCAATTATACCACAGAGCACGAAACGCCTACAACACATATTAGGAATGGGGTTTAAACTTGTGCCTTCTTATGGCTTAGTTTTATTGAAGATTCATCTTAAAAAAGTCCTCTAGCTTATCAAACGGAACAACTCCATTCTGGTTATCGTAGAAGTCGACATGCTTAGCATTGGGTACAATGAATAGCTCCTTGTTGTCAGTCCCTATGCATTTGTAGGCGTCTTCACTCATATATCGCGAATGGGCGTTTTCCCCAGCAACGATGAGTGTTGGTACATTGATTTCATTGGCGTACGTCAGAATCGGGAAATTAAGGAATGAAAGCAGCGTGGTAGCTGTCCAAACCTGATTGGAAATCGACCGTTCGTGGAAGCCTCGTGGTGTTTTATAGAACTCAATATAATCATTTAAGAACTGAGGAACCTTATCGGAAGGGGTATCTGGCATCGCATAACCTGGCGTAGGGGTTCCTGTTTCTGCATCCGTCCAACGAATAGCATTAAGCGAACGCTTCATTTCCAGCCGCATCTCGGGTGTGTTGGCATCAAAATATCCTTTGCTAAATACACGCGTCATATCATACATTACCATCGTAACAACAGCCTTTATACGCGTGTCTATAGCCGTAGCGTTAAGCGCAAAACCACCCCAACCGCAGATTCCGATAACGCCTATCCTCTCTCTATCCACAAAAGGTTGAAGCCCTAAGCAATCCACAGCAGCCGAAAAGTCTTCGGTATTGATGTCGGGTGATGCTACATTACGGGGTTCGCCACCGCTTTCGCCCGTATAAGAGGGATCAAAAGCCAAAGTAACGAAACCTCTTTCGGCCATCGTTTGTGCGTAAAAGCCCGAAGCTTGTTCCTTTACAGCTCCAAACCCACCGCAAACGGCAAGGGCGGCGAGCTTCTTATCTTCGCTGTTTTTCGGGAAATACAAATCCCCAACAAGGCTGATGCCATAGCGATTTTTGAACGATACCTTTTTATATTCAACTTTATTGCTTTGTGGGAAGATCTTATCCCAGCAGCCAGCATTTACTGGCATTTCATTGTTTTTATTCATATTGCTAATATTTGGTTTATTAAATTTATTCATTATGCATAAATACACCCTTTACTTTTGCGTATTCTTCTTAAATATAAGCCTATTGCCAAGTATATCAATGTTGGAATAATGCCAAAAAGGGGAGAAACTAAAAGAGTTTTATCGACTGAAATAACAGTGTATCCTTCTGAAATGAGCGGATTAAGAGCGTCTTTCATCGAATGCATCAACACTACTAATAAGAGTGAACGCGAAAGGAAGAAAATCTCCGTGTACATGATTGTCCAAACACCAATAACCACAAAGCTCACCAAAACAAACAACTCTTTGCTATAAGGGAAGAACATTGTTTGGTAAGCATCGTCTAAGAATACGAGGTTGTATGGTAAGTGCCATACTTGACAGACGAATGCCACCACTAAGTAAATCACCCATTCGTTTTTGGTGAGTTGTTCCATTTTCACAGTGAGATAGCCTCGAAAAGCAGTTTCTTCAAAGATGTTTTTGATAAAACCGGGTAAGAAAGCAGCAACGAAAACAGGGAGAAAGGCAGCTACATTAAACTTGCTCGCATTTACCCAACCTAATAGTTTGCCAACAAACAGCGTTATGCCAACAACCACGGGATAGACTACAATCGCAAAGATATACCAGCGAGCGTTTTGCATGAAACGAGGTTTTAAAGGTAAATCTTTCCAACCATCGCCACCCAAAAGACGAAGCAAAAGCATACAAACGATTGGAGTAGCAATAAAAATCAACGATCCAAGTGACTCTAAATTAGAAGGCTCGCCAAGTAATTGGTTTAACCCAACGCCTATCCATCCGCAAGAAATGGCTGCCAAACTAAATATGGCTACATTTCTGAAAGTATTTGATTTTGTATTCATGTCGTTGATTCTCTTAGGGTTTTATTTCACCACCACATGTGGCGAGAATGTTATCTTTGTGCCATGTACAAGGCAAGTATATTCTTAAATCTCATTGTTCTTGTTCATGTCGCTAACATTTTGGCTTATACAATTTATTTGTTAGGCATGAATACGCCCTTTACTTTTGCGTATTTTTCTTAAATACAAGCCTATTCCGAGATAGAGCAGTAGCGGGATGAGTCCAAAACTAGGCGACACAAGCAGAGTCTTATCGGGCGAAATAACGGCAAATCCTTCTGAAATTAGTGGGTTGAGGGCGTCTTCCATCGAGTGCATCAACACCACTAACAAAAGCGAACGCGAAAGGAAGAATATCTCCGTGTACATAATTGTCCAAACACAGATGACGAGCGTACTTACTAGAACAAACATCGCTTCACCATAAGGGAAGAATGTAGCCAAGAAAGCGTCATCCAAGAGCACCAGATAGTAGGGCAGATGCCATACTTGCCACACCAGCGCCACCACTAAATAAACCACCCACTCATTTTTAGTGAGTTGCTCCATCTTAACTGTGAGATAGCCTCGCCAAACCGATTCTTCAAAGATGTTTTTGAAAAACTCGGGTAAAAAGGCTGCACCAAGAACGGGAAGATATGCTGCAAAGCTAAACTTACTTACATCCACCCAGCCACATAGCCTGCCAATAAGCAGCGTTATGCCGATAACCACCGGATAAACAGCAATGGCAAACAAGTACCAACGGCTATTTTGCTTGAAGTTTGGTTTCAAAGGAAGGTCTTTCCAGCCGTCGCCAGCAAAAAGGCGAAGCAAAATCATGCACACGATAGGTGTGCTGATAAAAATCAATGCGCCAAGTGATTGCAAGTTAGAGGGCTGCCCGAGCAACTTATCTAGCCCAATGCCAACCCATCCGCAAACGATAACCACCAAGCTAAATATGGCTACATTCCGAAGCGTTCTTTTATTGGTTCTCATATTTTTGAAGTCATTAATTTATACTGATACGAATATTTCACTGTTTGCCGGGCCTTTATTGATACCCTTTTAAGTACTCCAAGCAGGGCATTTGCCTTTTCCGTAGTCAAAACATCATTACCCCAACCCCTACGTTTAGGGGGACATTTCCCATTTGGTCCTGATACATTTATATTAAATTACTTATTTGAAACAGGTCGGAATGATGGCAATACACCATCTATATTCAACGGATTGAGGATCTGAATTGTTTTCTAACCAACACTTCTGCCAAATTCCTTCTTATTAAGGTGGGTTTATTTTAATCTCTCTAAAATTTTATCTTCGTCGTAAACAAGCATACCTACTGCAACCAATGAAGCAATACCATGTGCCAACATCCAACCTTTAGCAATGCTATTCTTCAGCTCTTCATCAGATAGGTTTCGGCATTCCTCACTCTTTCTCATTATTTCTACCACTCGCTCACTTTCTGGGAAAATGTCAGTTAGCTTCACATTTATAATGTTATCCATGTAAAACGCTTTGAATAGGGCAGGTTCGGTGTACGCCATACGCACATATCCCAATCCTAAATCCATGAATGGATCACCTGTTTTCGAGTAACCGAGCATGACGTTTTGAAGATACGGGAGGGCCTTTTTACAAATTTCGGCTTTTAGGTCGTCCATATTTTTATAACACCAGTAGATAGGTTGGGTTGAACAACCTATCTGTTTGGCAATGTTTCGGGCAGATAGCACCGAGAAGCCTTCTTGTCTTACCATCTCGAAAGCGGTTTCTATAATCACTTCCTGAGATATCATTGTTGATTTCGGCATAAGCTTTATTATATAACTATTGTAATATAACACGTGTTATAGATGCAAAAGTACTACTTATTTTCTAACCAACAAAGTTTTAAACATAAAATAACTTATGCCCATCCATACACGTGCCATGCATGCGATTCTTTACGCCGAACTTGCATGGGTTATACCAACCGCTACACGATGCTTGTAACAAAAAGCGTTGTTTACACCTTTACCTTGCTCAAAATGATGGTATTTTATTTTGCATCCTTCTATTAATGGCTGTGTTAAATAACACTTTTATGTTGCGTTTTACAACTACCCCTAGTCTATTAAACAACCATCTCCAATCCATTTAACAACTAACCTAAACACGTTATACCGCTAGCTACAATGAACTTTATGGCAAACCGCTTTGTTATCACTAAGATGGAATCCTATTCCATATCATCTGGAACGATGTTCCAGTTTAGCTGGAACAGCATTCCAGACAACATGGAACAGCCGTCCAAAACATATATAACACGGCGATTAATTTAATAATGCATAACCAAGACTTAGAAAGCGCATTTTAGAAACAATGAAAATGCGAACGAGGCAACGGTTAAGAGCAATCCGTTATGTCAGTTACCCCTACGCGGTAGTTGGTGAGATAGCCATTGATTTTTCACCTAATCGTGTTCAACAGGCATCATATCCCATGCCGAATTCGTATAGAAGTAGGGGTGAGTTCGGGTTAAGAGCAATCCGTTATGTTAACTACCGCGTAGCGGTTGGCCTTTTGGTAGGGCAGGGTTGGGAGTGAAACGACCTACCCTGTCTAAATGGTGCACCTAATCCCACAAGGCCGTAGGTCTTGGTCTTTTTACGTTTAAACTATCAGTTTGATGTGAACCAATGACCAAAAACAATGTCATTCGCCAATAGCATTTGCCCGCATATCCGCCTATTGACTGGACAACAGCTGCGGTAAATATAAAAAGACCAAGACCTACGGCCTTGTTTTGTTATTCCATCCGCTAGGCAGGGTAGCTCACTTCGTTCGCAACCCTGCCCTACCAACGGACCAACCGCTACGCGGTAGTGGGTGAGATAGCCATTTGTTTTTTATCTAATCGTGTTCAAAGGGCATCTTATCCCATGCCGAATTCACATAAAAGTAGGGGTGAGTTCGAGATAAGAGCAATTCGTTATGTCAATTACCGCTACGCGGAAGTTGGCGAGAGCGCCATTCGCTTTTTATCTAATAGTGTTCAAAAAAAACATCGTTTCTTATCCCAAGTTCACGTAAAAACATGTATTCTTCATCCCCAAGACGCCTGAAAAGACGAGTAACTAACACATCCTGACGTTCCTTCTTACCACCCTCAAATCCCCTATCAGCCCACTTCTTTTTAGCTTATTTTTGTATTTTTTGGTTTGTTAATAGGTTATTTCTCATTTTGAATTGTAATGATAATAGAGTGGCCTAAAAACCCAAGCTTACTTATGCTGCGTTAGTAGCGCAAAGAAGCATTGGTCAGATTACCACTTTTTACAACTCTCTCTTTAAGAAATATGATGCCTGTTAAGAACAAAACCATAGAAGACTACGTGTTTGGGCGATGCAATGCCCAACAGATGGAAGAGCTATTGGCGTGGGCCAAGGGGGCTAACAAACGCATGCACTGGCTCTTCGCTCTTCGCGAAGCCTTCCTTAACATGAAGTATCAACACGCCTTCGACGACAAAATCATTGTCGATATCGCCGAAGAACGCCTCTTCAAGGCCATTGCCGAGGGGCAGGGCACATAAGCTTAAACGCCCGCCCAAGTGTTTTCTGGCGCAAGGCTTTTGCCTTACTGGCGCTTTTCCTTTCACCTTTTCTTTGTCATTTTCCCAACAAGTCGTAATTTTGCAAGTGTCTAAACTAAGTTAAACGGATTGTGTATGAAGTGCCCAACACCTCGTTCGGCCATCAACCCGTTTGCTTGTCAACGAGTATGGAATCATTAAAAGAGAAAACAGCAAAGGGCTTATTCTGGGGTGCATTAAACAATGTGTTGATGCAACTCATAGGTGTGACCGTGGGCATAGCGCTGGGACGACTGCTCGATAAAACCGACTACGGCATGATTGCCATGATAAGCGTCTTCGCGCTAGTGGCAAACGAATTGCAAAACAGTGGTTTTAAGGCTGCACTAAACAACATCAAGCAACCGCAACACCGCGATTACAATTCGGTGTTTTGGTTTAACATCTGCATGGGCGTTACCCTTTACACCCTACTCTTTTTCCTTACGCCACTCATCGCCAACTATTATCACACGCCCGAACTAATTCCCCTGTGTCGCTATGCGTTCCTCTCACTGATTTTTTCTAGCTTCGGAACGGCCCAATCGGCCTATCTCGCCAAAAACATCATGGCCAAACAGGTGGCCAAAGCCAACCTTACCAGCACGATTATATCTAGTTTGGTGGGTGTGGGCATGGCTTGGCAGGGCTACGCCTATTGGTCTTTGGCAACGCAAACCAACCTCTACGTGTTGCTCAACACCCTACTTTATTGGCATTATTCGCACTGGCGACCCACATTCAGCTTCGATTGGCAACCCGTTAGGCGAATGTTCAAGTTCAGCAGCAAACTGTTGTTCTCGGCTATTCTCACCGATATCAACAACAACATTATGAACTTGCTGCTCGGCCACTATTATTCGGCAGCCAGCACGGGTGCTTACAACCAAGCCTACCAATGGCATTCCAAGGCCTTTTTCTTGATTCAGGGCATGCTCACGCAGGTGGCACAGCCCGTATTGGTTGACGTTGGCGACGAACGCGAACGACAATTGCGGGTGCTTCGAAAGATGATGCGACTCGCAGCCTTCCTGTCTTTCCCCTTGCTTTTCGGGCTGGGCATGGTGGCTCACGAGTTTATCCTCATCGCCATCACCGAGAAATGGGCGCAAAGTGCCGAGTTCATGAGACTGCTTTGTATCAGTGGCGCATTCATCCCGCTCACGTTCTTGCTCTCCAACTTGGTGATAAGCAAGGGCTGCTCTTCGGTTTACCTCTACGTAAACCTTGGCTTAGGCGTGGCCCAGGTTGTGGCCATGCTGTCGCTCTACCCTTTTGGCATCAAGTGGATGATATGCGCCTTGGTGATGCTCAACATTATCTGCTTCGGCGTTTGGGCACTGTTTGCGCGTCGTTTGGCCGATTATAAGCTGCGCCTACTTGCTCGTGACACACTTCCTTTCGCTCTCTGTGCCCTCGGCGTGATGGCCCTCACGTGGTTTTTAACCCAACAAATCACCTTGCTCCCGCTACTTCTTGGCGTGCGCGTTGTTGTGGCTGCCCTTCTGTATCTAGGCATCATGAAGTTGGCCAACGTAGATGTATTCAACGAGATGCTGGCATTTGCTAGACGCAAAAAGGTGTAAGTACAATTCTAACAAAACCCGCCAACTATTTTTTAGGTTCTATTTGTGCAGGCTTCTCCTACTTCTTGAAGCCCGCATTCACCCCTATTATCACCTTTTTTAGGTATTGTCCGCTTTCTATATAATGCCTAACTTTGCAAAGCCTGTGCTTCACATCGGCATCAAAATACCTTTAAAAGCGAATGTTCAAGATTTGTTTTGCCGTCCTTTTGCTTGTCGTGGGAGCAACCTCAACAGCCAAAGCGCAAGGCGTTTTGCTCAACGGCACCATCAAAGCCAAAAGCGATGGAACCCCAGTAGAGTATGCCACCGTTACGCTAAAAGAGTGCGAGCTGTGGGCTATCACTGACAATAAGGGCCGTTTCGCCATCAAGAACGTGCCATCGGGCAACGTAACGCTCACCGTGCGTTGCCTAGGCTTCGCCACGTTTACCACCAAGGTGAACGTAAAGACAGGTATGCCACATATCGGCATCAGCCTTAACGACGACAACCTGAAACTGAACGAGGTGGAAGTGGTGGCCAAACGCAAGGGCGACGCTGTCACAACAAGCTACACTATCGACCGTTTGGCCCTTGATAACCGACAAGCCCTGAACCTTGGCGACATCATGAGCCTTCTTCCTGGTGGCAAAACGTGGAACAGTTCGTTGCTGCGCGACACCCGCATTGCCCTTCGCAGCAGCGGTGGAGAGATGGGTAACGCCTCGTTTGGTACGGCCATTGAGGTGGATGGCGTGCGATTGGATAACAATGCAACACCTGGCGAGACGCTCGGAGCAGGTACACGCACCCTTAGCACAGCCAATATCGAGAGCGTTGAAGTGCTTACAGGCGTGCCGTCGGTAGAGTATGGCGACCTAAGCAACGGCGTTGTGAAGGTAAACACGCGTCGCGGGAAGTCGCCCTTCATTGTAGAAGCCAAGCTAAACCAAAATACACGCCAGCTGGCACTAAGCAAAGGCGTTGACCTTGGTCGGAAAATGGGGCTCTTTAACTTCTCCATGGAACACGCGCGCACGTTCGGCGACATCACATCGCCCTTCACTGCCTACCAGCGCAACGTGCTTTCGGCCCATTATATGAACGTGCTGATGCGCCACAGCATGCCCCTAACGCTCAATCTGGGTATTACGGGCAATGTGGGCGGATATAATTCGAAGGCCGATCCCGATGGCGAACTAGACAGTTATAGGAAAGAACGCGACAACAGACTTACCGCAAACTTCTCGGCCGAGTGGTTACTCAACCGCAAATGGCTCACCAACTTGGTGCTGAAATCGTCGTTATCGTATGCCGATCAGCTATACGAGAATTACGGGCATACCAGTTCGGCCACTACGCTGCCTTACATCCACACCATGAAAGAGGGCTACTTCGTGGCCTACGACTATGACAAACGTCCCTCGGCAGACATCATTCTGGGGCCAACAGGTTATTGGTATGTACGCAGTTTCAACGATAGTCGACCCCTAAGTTACGCCTTCAAGTTGAAGGCCGATTGGGTTAGGCGCTTCGCGCGCGTGTATAATAAGGTGTCGGTTGGGGCCGATTACACAGGCAGTCGTAACCTCGGCCGCGGCACCTACTACGAGGAGGCGCGCCTAACGCCCACATGGCGTCCCTATCGTTACCACGAATTGCCCACGCTGAACAACCTTGCCATCTATGCCGAAGAACGCCTAAACGTGCCAACGGGAAAGCTTTCGAACATGGAACTAACTGTGGGCGTTCGCAACGACATCAGTAACATCGCAGGCTCGGCCTACGGAACGGCCTCAACCCTCTCGCCACGCGCCAACCTTCGTTACGTGTTTTGGCATGGCAGGGATGTCTTGGTGCGAAACCTTTCGGCACATGTGGGCTGGGGAAAGTCGGTTAAGTTGCCCTCGTTCCAAGTGCTTTACCCCCGCACCAGCTATATCGACCGACTGGCATTCACCCCTGGAAGCACCGCCGACAACAAGGCCTACTATGCCTATCACACCTTTCCGTCGCAGGCGGTGTACAATCCGCAGCTGCAATGGCAATACACCAACCAGCTTGATCTTGGTTTGCAAGCGAACATTGGACACACGCGCGTAAACCTCTCTGCCTTCTATCACAAAACGTTTAACCCTTATACGGCTGTGGTGGTGTACAAACCATACACCTATAAATATACTTCGCAAGCGGCATTAGAGCATTGTCCCATCCCATCGGCTAATCGCGAGTACCACATCGACCAACAAACGGGCATCGTAACCGTGAACGACATCACGGGCGCCAATGCCCCCATACAGTTGCCTTACAAAGAAAGGGAAGGCTATCTAAGCAACCGCAAGTACGTGAATGGGTCGCCCACCGAACGTTTCGGCATAGAGTGGATTGTGGATTTTGCACAAATCAAGGCTTTACGCACTTCGCTTCGACTAGATGGCAACTACTACTTTTACAAGGGATTAGATAACTTGCTCTTTGCCGCTTTACCCTCGGAGGCTGGCACGCTCAATGCCCAAGGCAAGCCATACACCTATATTGGGCATTATCGTGGTAGCGGAACAACCTCTACCGACAATGCGGCGTCGCCCTCGGTGAGTAACGGTTCGCTCACGCGAGAGGCCAATCTCAACGTCACCCTCACAACCCACGTGCCGCGCATACGTATCATCATGTCGCTACGTGTTGAGTGTTCGCTCTATCAATACAGTCGTCCGCTGAGCGAATTGCCAAACGGAACGCGCGGCTACGTTTTGGAAAAGGGCAACGATTTCTTTGGAACGCCTTACACGCGGGATGTTCGCGACAAGCACATGGTGGTTTATCCCGAGTATTACAGCACGTGGGAAGAGCCCGATAAACTTATTCCCTTCGCCGAAAAGTTTGCTTGGGCCAAAGACAACGACCCCACTTTGTTCAACGATTTGGCTAAACTGGTGCAACGAACCAACTATGCCTTCGTGATGAATCCCGAACGTTTGTCGGCCTATTACTCGGCCAATTTCAGCGTAACGAAGGAGATTGGCGACCGCATACAGGTGATGTTCTATGCCAATAACTTTTGGAACACCATGAGTAAGGTGCGTTCTACGCGCACAGGACAAGAGACTTCGCTCTATGGTAGCTCGTATGTGCCCGCCTTTTACTATGGGTTGGGACTGAAAGTGAAGATATGATGGGGGTTGCTAAGAAGTAAAGAAGTAAGGAGTTAAGGAGTTAAGCCAAATGTATTGTTGCTGCGTGGCAAACGTTCTTGTAAACTTATAAACCCATAAGCTAAAAACTTATAGACTAAAGAACCCATAAACTAAAAAACTTATGCCCTCATAAACTCACAATCTCATACACTCACGACCCCATAACCCCATAAACTAAAAAACTCATTAACTAATAAATAAGCAATTATGTATCGCAAAACAATTCTTATCAATTCGTTCTTAGCAGCGTTTTTTGCGTTGCTTGTTTTGTCGTGCAGCAGCGACGACAAAGTAGACACAGTGCAAACCTGCAAGGTTAACGTAACTTTGCAGTATCCCGAAAACAGCATTCAGCCCTACGAAGGTGCAAAAGTAGAGCTTGTTGACGCACGTGCATCGGTGTTCGTAGCCACAACTAACGCTAAGGGAGTGGCCGAATTCACTGTACCAGCAGGTATTTATGACGTTCGTAGTAGTGCAACGCGCGGCGATGGAACATGGAAATTCCACCTTAATGGCAACAAAAGCAAGGTTGTTGTGTCGCCACCAACTACGGAAATAGCGCTTGAAATGAAACTGTCAAAGGCTAAGGCCGCCCAGATTATCATTAAAGAGCTTTATTGCGGAGGATGTCCTGCCGATCAAGGTACTGGCTATTTCCACCAAGATAAGGGCTTTATCCTCTACAATAATAGTGCAGAAGTGGCCACAATTGAGAACTTAGCCGTTGGAATGGTCGACCCATTTAGCGCTCATTCACCCAAAAACGATTGGATGAAAGATGGCAAATTGGAATACGAAGGGAAAGGTTTCATCCCTGCCATACATGGTATTTGGTATTTCCAAAAGCCCATAACGATACAACCTTACTCACAAATTGTGGTGAATGTTAATGGTGCGATCGACAATACCAAGACCTATTCTAAGTCGGTTAACTATGCAAACAAGGACTATTATGCCATGTACGACCCCGAATCGGGTTACAACCATGAGTATTATTACCCCTCTCCATCAGGGCTTATCCCCACTTCTCAATATCTGAGAGCCGTTGAATATGGGCAAGGTACTGGCTGGCCGCTTAGCACTTTCTCGCCTGCAATGTTCATTTTCCAAACCAAAGGCGTTACGCCACGCGACTATGCCACTAACGTTTCGAACATTATCTATGCCCCAGGAGCTGCACAAAATAAGGTGAATGCAAACTTGAGAATGCCCAACGAATGGGTGCTTGATGCCATAGAGGTGTTTAACACAGCCTTTATAGCAAAGAGCAACAAACGTTTCCCTGCTGAATTAGACGGTGGAAGTGTGCAGATGACAAACAAGATGGGCTACACGCTGTACCGCAACGTTGACAAGGAAGAGACCGAAAAGCTACCCGAGAACAAGGGAAAGCTGGTGTATGGATATAGCATGGGTGTCTCTACGGGCGACCCCAGCGGCATTGATGCTGAGGCTTCGATAAAAAATGGTGCACATATTATATATATGGACACCAATAACTCTACCAACGACTTCCACGAAAGGAAGGCTTTCTCGATTAAAGGAAAGTAAAATAACCTCGCCCTAAACCTACATACCTAGAATTACTAGCAAGCTTAGATAACATCAAAAGGCCTAAACTAGCTAGTAATTCTAGGGCTAGGAGGGGGGCTAAAAAGGCTTAGAAGTTCTAGGGCAGCTATAAGTTCTGGGATAATAAGCCACTGCTAGCCTCCTCAATTCCCTAACCTTTAACCCCATTCGTTCTGTGTTCTCACTCCTTTTACTCGTCCTTCCCTTCGCGTCGACAGCTCTCCCAGCCGACACCACTCCTGATTTTCGCGACTTCAACCTCGTGAAACAGGCCAATCCTTGGCTCATTTCGCCCAACGCTGCTGCACTAACACGCTACAATCAGCGCAATATATCGGTGGCCGAAGTAAGGGGTAGCGTGGCCAAAGGCGACTTCGTGGACTACTCCCAGTCGTCCAATGTGGTGCAAGCAGGCGCTATGGTCGAGTCGTTTTTCCGAATTAACCCACGCAGTGTTGTTTACGGGCGAATAGATTACGACAACTTCGCGGGCAAAAACATGCTGGGTTCGGTATTCATTAACCCCGAACGCAAGCCATTCGACCTATCCGAAGACTCGCTAACCAATCCCGGTAACAAGCATCGCGACACCTATAACCTCGTAGGAGCTGTGGGTATAGACCTCTGGCGAGGCTTAGCCGTGGGGGCAAAGGTAGATTATACGGCCGCCAACTATGCCAAGTATAAAGACCTTCGCCACCGAAACAGTCTGATGCAACTTAATTTTTCGCTGGGCATTGCAGCCCCAATAGGTGCTCATTGGATGTTAGGCGCCAACTATATTTACGGCCGGAGCACCGAAAGCCTACGCTTTGTAACCTACGGAAAGACCGAAAAGGTGTATAAAACGCTTGTAGACTATGGCGCATTTACGGGCGAAGTGGAGCAGTTTGGCAACAAAGGCTACACCGACGACTCGCGCGAACAGCCCCTACTTGACGAACAAAACGGACTTGCTTTGCAAGTGGAGGGGCGATTAAACCACGCCTTCTCGCTCTTCGTTGGTGGCCAATTCGCCCACCGAAGTGGTTTCTACGGTCGCAATTCACCCTATTCCATCGTGCATTTCAAGCATCATGGCGACATCTTTGAGTTGCAAGCCGTGGCCACTTTGCGACAAGCACGCAACCTACACCAACTGGCTGCCACATTATATAATGAGCGATTGGAGAACAACAAGACCACCTACCGCG
The DNA here is from genome assembly GCF_000378085.1 of Hoylesella loescheii DSM 19665 = JCM 12249 = ATCC 15930. Taxonomy (GTDB): domain Bacteria; phylum Bacteroidota; class Bacteroidia; order Bacteroidales; family Bacteroidaceae; genus Prevotella; species Prevotella loescheii. The sequence continues at coordinate 131,165 of NZ_KB899213.1, read as the reverse complement.
AGAATCGAACCGAAACGGGCAGCACATATTACGACTATTTCGACCCCATAAAGACGTCCAACAAACGTTGGAACAACCTTGTTGTAAGATATACGGCATGGTTTGGCCTGGCAAACGACATCTCCACGTGGACCATCTCTGCCTCGTTGCAAGCCGACAGCCGCCAAATATCGGCCTATCTTTACCCCTACGTTCAGCGACAACAGCTGCATACCAACCTGCTTTCGCTGCTCGTCACTCGCAATCTCACGCTTAGTCGCCGCACCATGCTCTCTCTTACAGGCGGACTTTCTCGCCAATGGGGCAGCGGCGAGCCAGAACAAACGGCCACATTGGCAACGCCTAGCGACAAGCAGAAACCCCCAACGGTGATGCAAGCCTATCTTTATCGCAACCATCACCTGCTAACCGCACCGCAATGGGGTGTGCATCTAGCCGTCAAATACGCCTTCTGCCTACCCCGTTTGCACCTACCGCTCTACGTTCGCACCCAAACCACGTGGCGCCGAACCACCGAGCCTTCACCCTGGATTGACAACCAACACCGCACCGAGGCCACTTTGGCCATAGGATGCACGTTTTAATATTGCAAAAACATTATCCCTATGCAAACAAGATTTTTAAGGCGAGCAAGCCTATTCTTGCTCTTTCTGCCAACACTTCTATCGGCACAGCCCCTCAAAAACGATGCTACCTATCGTACGGGTAAGCTTAAAAATGGCCTAACCTACTTCATTCGGCACAACGCCAAAGAACCTGGCGTGGCCGATTTCTACATCGCACAGCGTGTGGGAAGCATCCTTGAAGAGCCACGCCAACGCGGATTGGCCCACTTCTTGGAACACATGGCCTTCAACGGAACCAAACATTTCCGCAACGATGGCACCTCTCCGGGCATCGTTCCATGGTGCGAAACCATCGGCGTGAAGTTCGGAACCAACCTCAATGCCTACACCAGCATCGACGAAACGGTGTATAACATCTCGCAAGTGCCACTAAAACGCTCATCCGTAGTCGACTCGGTGCTGCTCATCCTACACGATTGGAGCCACTACTTGCTGCTGCAAGATAAGGAGATAGACAAGGAACGTGGCGTGATACACGAGGAATGGCGCACGCGCAGGGCGAAAATGGCCTCGCAACGCATGTACGAAAAGCTGCAACCCACCATCTTTAAGGGTTCGAAATACGAAGACTGCATGCCCATAGGCTCGATGGACATCGTTGACAACTTTCCCTACCAAGATCTCAAGGATTATTATCACAAGTGGTATCGTCCCGACTTGCAAGCCATCGTAGTGGTGGGCGACATCGACGTAAATGCCATCGAGGCCAAGATTAAGCAGCTGTTCTCTTCCATTCCCACACCCAAGAACCCTGCGAAGCGCATCTATTACCCCGTGCCCGACAACAAACGCATGATTGTGGCCGTAGAAAAGGATAGCGAACAGCCAATAGTTCTGGCTGGTCTTCACATGAAACACCCCGCCACACCTTTTGCGCAGAAAGGCCAAACCAGCTATGTGCGCGACGGATACATAGAAAACCTCATAACAGCCATGCTCAGCGAGCGGCTTACCAACCTCAAACGGCTTAATCCCTCGCCTGTACTCAGTGCCTCGGCACGTACGGGTAGCTTCCTCGTTACCCAAACCAAAGAGGCTTTCAGCCTGTCGTTTGGCTGCAAGGAAGACAATATACGTGGTTCGTTTCGTGCCGTTATCGGCGAAACCGAACGTGCACGCCGCTTTGGTTTTACCGATACCGAACTGCAACGAGCCAAAGCCGACGCGCTGCAACGTGCCCAAACGCGCTTTGCCGAACGCAACGAGCGTCGCAATCGCACGCTGGCGATGCAGGCCGTGCGCCATTTTCTGTCATCGGAACCTATGCTAACGCCCGATGAAAAGTTTGCCCTTACCAAGCGTTTCGATGCCGAGGTGTCGCTTAAAGAGGTGAACGAGGCCGCCCGAAAGCTTATTTCTAACGAAAATCAAGTGCTAACGGTGCTCGCTCCACAAAAGGCTGGCTTCACATTGCCCAGCAACCAGGAACTGGAACAATACGTTTTGCAAGCCCAAGCCGATAATAGCTATCAGCCATACAAGGAAGAGGCCCTGCCCGCAACCCTCATCGAGCACGCCCCCAAGGCCGGAACGATTGTGAGCGAGCAACCTTACGGACACTTCGGAGTTACCAAAATCGTGCTCAGCAACGGCATTGAGGTGTATGTTAAGCCTACCAACTTCGCCAACGACGAAATAACCATGCGCCTTTGGGGCGAAGGTGGACTCTCGCTTTGTCCCGAAACCGACGCCCCCAACTTCTCTTTCCTGCCCAATGCCATTGTTGATGGCGGTGTGGGCGCATTCTCGGCCGACCGCTTAGACAAGATGCTTGCAGGCAAACAAGTACGCGTTTCGCCCTTTGTTGGTCAAGAAACGCAGGGCATCAGCGGACAATCTAACCGCAAAGACCTAGCCACGATGTTCCAATTGGCTTATCTTTACTTCACCGCTCCGCGAACTGATACCACCGCTTTTGCCACCGACATCGACCGAAGACGTGCCATGATGAAAAACAGAAACGCCAATCCGCAGGTAGAATACAACGACTCGGTGTCGCTCATCGTATATGGGCGCAACGAGCGCACCGCCCCAACGACCCTCGAAAGAGTAAATAAGGCCAACTACCAGCGCATTATGCAGCTCTACCGCGAACGCTTTGCCGATGCCACGGGCTTTAAGATGCTACTTGTGGGCAATGTAAATATCGACTCACTTCGCCCACTTCTCTGTCAATATGTGGCCTCGTTGCCGGCAGCAGGACGCAAAGAGAGCTTTGTGAACAACTTTCCACAGGTGCGCAACGTAAACGAAACGCACGTCTTCACCAAAAAGATGAACACGCCATCGGCGCTTGTCACCATCATCTACACCTTCGACTTACCCTTCACACCCAAGTCTAACTTGGCTCTCGATGCCCTTCGTCGCGTGCTATCCATTGCTTTCACAGATAGCATTCGCGAAGAGAAAGGCGGCGCCTATGGCGTAGGTGTGCAAGGAGAACTCGACTGCAACAGTCGCCCCAACTCGTTGTTGAAGATTGGTTTCCGAACTGGCCCCGAGAAGTACGCCGCACTAATGCCCATCGTGTATCGTCAGTTGGCGCACGTGGCACAAGGTCGCATCAATCCCGAAAGTATCCGTAAGATTAAGGCTTACTTAAAGAAAGCTCACCAGCAAGAAACGCTTGTCAACGACTATTGGAACAGTATTGTGTACCAACAACTGCGATATGGCATCGATCTACACTCGGATTACGATGCATTGGTAGACCAACTTTCGGCCACCGACATACAGCAGGTGGCGCAAGCCATTATCAAGAGCAACCGAAGAATTGAGATAACAATGAAGTCAGAGTAAAAAAGCAGGGACATTACGCTAACTGCTACGTAGGGGTTGGTTTGACTGATGCGAGGGCTGAGTAAAACAAACGCTGGTATTGCACTAACAACTGCGTAGCTGTTGGTATAGCAGATGCGAGGGTGGAGTAAAACAAACGCAGGCATTACACTAGCTATCATGTAGCGGTTGGTATTACCGATGCGGGGGTAGAATAAAACAAACGCTGGCATTACGCCATCTACCGCGTAGCGGTTGGTCCTTTGGTAGGGCAGGGTTGGGAGCGAGAGCGACCTACCCTGCCTAAGCTGTATGGAGAGGAAACAAGGCCGTAGGTCTTGGTCTTTTTACGTTTAATGCGCTTCTAGGTGAAGATTACGCGTAATATTCTCCTACCCTTCCTATTATTATATGCCTACCATTTGATACCATCAACCCCGCTAATGCGGTAAGTTTCATTCGCGAACACCCCGTTTGTTTTACGCAAACTAACCAATAGAAAAAAACCAACCACTACGCGGTAGTTGGCATAAAGCATTTCCCTTATACCAAAATCAAGTAAAATATATATGCGAGTTCGGGATAGAACACAATCGTTATGCCCTCTGTTGCGTAGCACTAGTTGGCGAGATAGCTATTTCTTTACCTCTCCAATATTGTTCAGAAGGTATGGTTATTTATCCCAAACTCGCCAACTAGCCATTCCGTCGTTCGCATTTTCATCGTTCCGGAAATGCGCTTGCTAAGTCCTGATGATGCATTATTACATTAACCGCCCTGTTATATATGTTTTGGACGGCTGTTCCATGTTAGCTGGAATGCTGTTCCAGTTGAATTGGACCCCTGTTCCAACTTAGCTGGAACAGGGGTCCAACTTAGCTGTAACAAAGCGGGAGCTGAAAAAGCTCACTACAAGGGCTTATCGAATGAGGCGTGAGAGGTAGCGTTTGGAGGTAGGAAGGGTGAGTTGGTGGCGGTGATAGGCGGTGTAATGAACCGCCTAGATCGTGCCAAGCTAGTATCAAACGTTACGTGAATTCGGGGTAAGATGCGATGCTTTCTTGGGCAAGATTAGATAAAAAACGAATAGCGATCTCGCCAACTAGCGCTACGCGGTAGTTGACGTAGTGAACATATCTTATCCCAAACCCACGTAAAATATATGGTATCCTATCTTGGACGAACATATAACACGACCGTTTAAACTCTGCTTGCCAACCATGTTCCGCAATGTAACGCCACGAAACCAAACGCTATACTGACGCCCAAATATGCGGCACCCAATAACAATTGATTGGCATGAGCCATCCCCGAGGTTTCGTTTACCAGTGTGCTAAGCGTTGTTAGTCCGCCGCAGAAGCCCACACAAACCAGCAGCCGAAGCTGTTCGTTCATGCCGAAAGAACGTTGGAGAAGTTCGCCAACAAAGCCAATGACCAGGCAACCCAGAACGTTTGCGGTTAATGTGCCAAGTGGCAGTCCGCCATTGTTGGTTGCAGGCCATAGCCAACCTAATAAATAACGCAGCGCACTGCCAAATGCGCCACCCAATGCCACCAATATAATATTGTGTATCATAAATGTTACCGTTTTGTTTGTTGTGCATCTTGCCAAGCCTCAATTGGATATGCTAGGCGCATAAACAAAAAAGAGTGCCGCAAAAGGTGGCACCCTTTTTTTCACTTAATCCGAAATCGAGCAGATGAGTGGCCCATATAGCGCCACCTCATGCTATTGTTGCGACTTAAATGCCGCATATATCTTATCGGCGATGCTTTGCATTTGCTCGGCCGAGAGTTTCAGTTTTTCTTTCTTAAAGTCTGCGTCCGCCTCCGAATTGAGGGGCAACAGGTGGATGTGAGCGTGTGGAACTTCTAATCCTAGCACCACTTGCGCCACCTTGATGCACGGACAAGCCACCTTAACGGCTTGTGCCACGCGCTTGGTGAACAGCTGGAAAGCCGCCAGTTCGTCGTCGTTCATGTCGAAGATATAGTCCACTTCGCGGCGAGGAATCACCAGCGTGTGTCCCTCCATCAAAGGGTTAATGTCGAGGAAGGCATAAAACTGCTCGTTTTCTGCGCACTTATAGCTGGGAATTTCGCCAGCGGCTATTTTACTGAATATGTCCATGACGTTAATCGTTTTTAGGTTGGCGGTGCAGGCAAGAAGCGCTTTCGCTCTCGTCTTTAAATGGTAATCTTGTCAATTCTCAATTTAATGGTGCCGCGGGGGATGGTTATTTCCACCTCGTCGCCTTCTTTTTTATTGAGCAATCCCTGTGCGATAGGGGTTGTGATGGCTATCTTTCCTTCTTTCAGGTTGGCCTCACTCTCGCTCACGATGGTGTACGACATCTTGGCTTTCGTGGTGAGATTGGTCATATCTACCTTCGAAAGAATTTGCACGGCATCAGTGCTAAGGCGCGAAGTGTCGACAATTTTCGCCTCGTTAATGGCCACCTTGAGCTTGTTTATCTTGTCTTCAAGGTGAGCCTGAGCCTCCTTAGCCGCGTCGTACTCCGAATTTTCACTCAAGTCGCCCTTGTCTCTGGCATCGGCAATAGCAGCCGACGCCTTGGGGCGTTCAATGGATTCGAGCCGTCTAAGCTCTGCCACGAGTTTCTCGTAGCCTTCTTGTGACATGTAAGCCATATTTCTTTTAACCTTAAATTATGTTGGTGTTAGTTTTCCGATGACAAATAACGATAAATTCCGACACGCTCTTGTTGTCGGAATTTTTTATGTTCGTGTTCAACGTACTTTTCCTGCCACGACAACGTTCAAGCAAGCTTGACGATGCGCATGCGACTTATCGAAAAAGTTTCCAATATTTCTTTGTGTGGATATAGATGCTGCAAAGTTAGCGTTTTTTATGATAACAAGCAAGTTAAGCTTGTAAAAAATGGTTAATTATACGTTTTCGTAAGGGAGGAGAGGTGGCGTATAAAAGGTGGAAGGTTGAAAAAATGAAGAGGTGAAAAATGCTTCGTTTGGTGAACGGGTTAACTTCTCTACTGGCGAATTTGACCATTTGTTAACTCGTCAACCTGTTAACTTGTCAACTTGTCGGCTTGTCGGCTCGTCCATTTTTCAGTAGATTGAAATTTATGTTTATAAAGTTGACACTCTAAGTGTGAGCCGTGATTCCCCGCAATTGTTTTAACGGCTTCTCACCCGTGAGTAATAAGGGAATCTTTAAAAATATTTGAGTTTTTCTTTACACTTTCATCCTTTTTTCGTAACTTTGTAAACGTAATTCAGAATACCATCAATGAAAAAATTTTATCTACTACTTGCCGCCTCAATGGTGGCCCTGTTCTCGTACGCACAATCACGATTGCCCAACGTAACCCTCAAAGACATCACGGGGAAAAGTGTGCGGGTAGATACGCTGAGCAATAACGGTAAACCGCTCGTTGTGGCCTTCTTCGCCACTTGGTGTAAACCATGCAACCGCGAATTGAAAGCTATCGACGAGGTGTACGACGACTGGAAACGAGAAACAGGTGTGAAAATTGTGGCCGTGAGCATCGACCAAGCACAGAATATCAACAAGGTAAAACCCCTTGTAGATGAAAACGGGTGGACGTACGATGTGCTACTCGATCCCAATGGGGAACTGAAACGCGCCTTGGGCGTGCAGATGATACCCTACACCTTGCTGCTCGACGGCAAGGGGCACATTGTGTATAAACACAACGGATACACCGACGGGGCAGAAAATGAACTGCTGGAAAAGGTGAAGGCCTGCATGTAATAGTGGCGGGAATATGCCTATAAGATGGTGAAAAACCTGCCAACAAAATGGCAAAGGCTTGCCAATGGGCATGGCCTAAGCCTGCCCATAACATAACAACAACAAGTACAAGCATAGAGATATGTACCTGAACGATACGCTGAAAAATAATGCACGTAAACCGCAACTAGTGCTGCAACCCCGCCATACGTGTTGGACGAGGTTGCCGTTGCGCCGATTGTTTGCCGCAAACATTAGTTGTGCGTCTGCAAATAGTGCTCCACACAACTGCGCCCATTGGAAACCATGGGGCGTAGCATTTGTCGTGGCTGCATTTTGCGCATTGCCACACACTGTAATGGGGCAAGACGAACCGGAAAACAAGGGCTTAACCCTGCGCGGATCGATACAAACGGATATGCTGGTGCCCGAAAACGACAAGCAAACGGGGGCTACGAAGGCCAATGGCGACTTCCTTAACAACACTTATGTAGAGCTTGGCGCCTCGCTCAAGAATATCGATGTGGGTCTGCGTCTAGAGTATTTGCAATATCCCTTGCCAGGGTTCGAACCCGATTTCAAGGGTTGGGGCGTGCCTCATTATTATATAAAGTGGCAAACGAAACGCATGGAGCTCACGGCAGGAACATTTTACGAACAGTTCGGGTCCGGCTTCGTGCTGCGCACTTACGAAGAACGAAGCCTTGGAATAGACAACTCGTTGCTTGGCGGACGACTGAAAGTGAACCCGTTGCCGGGTGTTTTCGTCAAGGCCTTGGCAGGAAAACAACGACGATATTGGGAGCACAACGATGACTGGGTTGCAGGTGGCGACCTGGAATTGAACATCGAACAATGGCTGCCGGGCATGCAAGAGCACGACCACTATTTGATGTTGGGTGCGTCGGTGGTGAATAAGAACGAACCCGACGAGGTGATTATGACCGATGCCAGCCATCGTTTGCGACTGCCTCGCAACGTGATGGCTTACGATGTTCGTGCTAGATGGCAACACGGTGCATACAACGTGCTGGCCGAATATGCCCAAAAAGGACAAGACCCAACGGCCGACAACGGCTATATCTATCGTCATGGCTACGTGGCAATGCTGTCGGGGTCGTACTCAAAGCAAGGGCTTAGTCTGCTGTTGCAGGCCAAACGCAGCGTGAACATGGGTTTCCGCTCGCGCCGAAGCATGATGGGCACATCATCGTTCATAAACCATCTGCCCGCATTCACACTCGAACACACCTACGCCTTGCCTGCCATGCGTCCCTATGCCACGCAACCATTGGGCGAGTGGGCTTATCAAGCGTCTTTGGGTTACAAACTGAAAAAAGGCACGGCGCTGGGTGGACGATATGGCACCGCACTGAAACTGAACTTCTCGCACGTGCATGGCATCGACCAAAACGTACATGGCACGAAGGGGACAGACGGTTATGGGTCGGCGTTTTGGGCCTGGGGCGACGCCACTTACTACCAAGACCTGAACCTGCAAATGGAAAAACAATGGAGTCATGCATTGAAAACCACGCTGATGTACTCGAACCAACGATACAATAAGACCGTGGTTGAGGGTGAGGGCGGTATGATTCACGCCAACATATTCGTGGCCGACGTGAAGTGGAAGATGTCTCCACGCACCACATTACGCACCGAAGCGCAATACCTGCAATCGAAAGACGACGACGGCGACTGGCTTTTCGGCCTGCTAGAACTATCGTTGGCACCCTCGTGGATGTTCACCGTGAGCGACCAATACAATTCTGGTAGCACCCGCACGCACTATTATCAGGCGCTGGTAACGTTTAGCCATGGCGCACATAGGTTGCAAGTGGGTTACGGACGCACAAAGGACGGATACAATTGCAGTGGTGGCGTGTGTCGATACATCCCTGCAACCAAGGGCGCAACACTGTCTTACAGCTATAATTTCTAGGTGAAGGGGTGATGTTTTAGGGCTTTAAGTTGTTGGGGTCGTGAGTTTTTGAGGTTATAGAGTCATGAGTTTAAGCTCATAATCCACAAACATAACAGCTCACAAACTTATAAACTCACGGGCTAAAGAACTTATAACCTCATAAATTTAACAGCTCACAAACTTATAAACTCAGTAACTTAAGAGCTCACGAACTCATAAACTGAACAGCTCACAAGTTCAAAAACTCAGAAACTTAAGAGCTTACGAGCTCAGCAACTCAAGAGCTTACGACCTCATAAACTCATAAACAAAAGAACTCATACACTCACATACAATGCACATTAAACCATTACACATACTGCTTGCCACCCTTTTCTTGGGTTCGTGCAACGACATCGCGCCGAACGACAGGCTAATAGAAGTGCCTGCCACTGCGGCCAAACGCAAGGTGCTTGTAGAAGAATTTACGGGCCAGCGTTGCTCTAACTGCCCTGCTGCAGCCGCAGAACTGGCGCGGTTGCAGGCACAATATGGGGCCGATTCACTCATCGTGGTGGCCATTCACGGAGGAAAGCTAGCCCTTATGCCAGCAACCAACCCCAAAGGTTTAGCCACAACGCTGGGCAATAGCTATGCCGAACATTGGGGATATGCCACTTCCGCGCCTAACGCCTTAGTGAATAGGCAGCGCGCGGGTTCGCAAAAAGACGGATGGGCGGCCAAGATTCGCACGGCGTTTGAGGGCGAATCGGCCATGAATTTGAAGCTCGCCACCACTTATAACACCGCAACCCGAGAGCTACAAGTAAGTGCCACGGCGCAGGCTTTGACCAAAGGCATTGCCGGAAAACTGCAATTGTGGCTCGTTGAGGATGGTATTGTTGCCTTGCAGCAGTATCCCGATGACGTTCTGAAGCAAGACCATGTACACAACCACGTGTTCCGCGCCTCGCTTAATGGCGATTGGGGCGAGTCTATAAGTCTGGATGCCAATGGCGAAAAAACATTTATCCACAAGCTAAAATTACCTCAAGGCGTTAAAGCAGATAAGGCCGTGGTTGTCGCTTTCGTGTATAACGATAGCGGAGTGTTGCAAGTGGAAAGCAGGAAAGTTGGCATTTAAGCTTGTATTAAAGAATTGAAGGAGATAAGAAATAAAGGAGTAAAGAGGTAAGGAGTAAGTTCGAGACGTTAAGAACGTAAGGCGTTGAGCCGTATCCTTGGACATAATAAGCTGCGCTAGCTAATTAAACTAAGTAGACTAGGACAATTAGCTAGATGATAGCAACAAGATTGGCTAAGGCAAGTTAGCATAAACAGACCGGCCTCCAACCTTTTCGCCCTTTCCCTTTCTTCACCTTTTCACTTTAAAATAATTCATAAATTCATACATAGATCTATTTAACATGAAGAGATTTTTACTATTTAGCGTATTATTTTGCCTTGTATCGGCCATGGCGATGCAAGCTGCAAATCGCGAATTTGTATTGGTAGACACCAAAGGAAGTATAGTGGCAGATAAGGCCACACTGTCGTTTTCCAAGGTTGAAAATGTTGGCTTCGGTCCACAAATAAGGTCGGGCTTGTCTGTTCGCAACACTTCGGGTAAGGAACTGAACATTATGCTCGTCGTTGAAATTGTTGAAATCGCTGGTAGCGAAGCTGCTTTGGAAGTATGTTTCCCCGCTGAGTGCAATGCGTGGAGCAAGAAAGGCGCGTACAGAACAGGTTCAGGTAAGTTCGCAGCAAAGGCAAAAGATAAATCCATTGCAACTGATTTTAACCTTAAAGGCAAAGATCATTGCACCGCCGTATTGAAGTTTTACACCACAAACAGCCCCGAAAGTGACGAGATGGCAGAGCCCGAACGCCTGCTAACCACGGTTACATTGAAGTTTAAAGGTGATGCAACGGGGATTGAAAGCGTGAAAGTCACGGAGCGAAATACCAGTAACGAGGTGTGGACGGTTCAAGGCACGTTCGTAGGACGCAACATTACCAACCTCAATAGCTTACCAAAAGGGCTGTACTTGGTTCGTCAAAACGGTAAGACTACAAAGGTTGTTGTAGGAAAATAAACAAAAGTAAACCTCATCACAGCCCCTGTCTGTGGAGATAAAGCCTTACTTCAAACCCCTCTCCTTTTGGAGAGGGGGCGTAATTGGTTTAGTTGCTTCATCTCTATTTAGACGAAAATAGCTTGTCGTAGCTGGGCACACCCTTTCTTTTTTATTTTGGAAAGCGGTTTGAGGTGAGGTTTCTACCTCTCTGATAAAGGCCTGACATTGGCCTTATGATTTTTAAATTCACGAACAAACAAAAAATGAAAAAACAACTACTTTTGCGCCTTTGCGCGCTTATAACAATGTTCTACGTCTCCATAACGGCCTTTGCAGCCTTTGGGGAAAACAACTTAGCGCCTATTGCTGCACCGCGACTGTTCGTTGCCAAAGGTGCTACGAACGCCAAAGGCACGTTCTCGTGCGTTAACTATGGCAGCAACTCCGTCACTTCTTTCCGCTATAAGACTACCATGAACGGTAAGGTGGTGGAAGAAAAAGACGTGAAATTGGCTGAACCAATCAAAGCTGGCGACAACGGACAAGTACAGGTAAAGGTGCCGGCACTAAACCAAACGGGCGACTATCAACTGGTTTGCGAGATCACGCTCGTTAATGGTAAGCCCAACACAACGACCTTTTCGTCTTCCACGCTCGATATAACGATGGTCACCAAAGTGCCAACTTGTCGCGTGGTATTCGAAGATTATACTGCCACTTGGTGCCAATATTGCCCCCGTGCAACAGCCATCATGGAGTATTTGACTAAGAAACACCCCGACGACTTTATCGGAATAGCCGTTCATCAGGGTGACCCAATGTCTATTGGGGGTTATAAGCGCCCTGTCGTTGGTAAGATAGGCCTTCCTTACGTATGGTCTTCACGCACTGAAAAGGTAGGTGGGAATACTGGTGAAGAGGCTTATCAGAAGGTCAAGGCACGTGGAGCGGTGATGGATATCGATGTGAAAGCGCAATGGGACGCAAGCGGTAAGGCGATCAAAGTTCAGTCTACCACTACTTTCCGCACCAATCTGCCCAACGCCAATTATGCACTGGCCTACGTGGTAATAGAAGATGGTGTGCACAACGCAAGCTGGGGTCAAGCAAATGATTTTAATGGAGAAACCGGATTGTTAGCAGAAAACCAGGAATTTGGGCCATTTGTCAAAGAAGACAGAGTTGTATACGGTCTTAAATATAACCATGTGGCTCGCACGTTCTTAGGTATTGATAACGGTTTACAAGGTTCGTTGCCCAACAAAGTTGTGGCCGACCAAGCCATCAAGCACGAGGCTACGTTCAATGGAATAGGCAGAAGCTGGACTGCACAGAATAAAAACAACCTGCGCGTAGTGGTTATGGTTATCGACAACACCACGCACAACACCGCTAATGCTGCCCGTTGCCAGATAACACCCTATGGCACCACCGCCATTTCGGCCGCTAATGCTACGGCAGAACGCGTAGAAGTGGCCCGTTTTAACCTCAACGGCCAACGCCTCTCAGCACCCGAAAAGGGAATAAACATCGTGAAATATAGCGATGGAACTGTTGAGAAAGTGCGCGTTAGGCAGTAAAGCGTTAGGTCAAGAATAAGAGAGCGGAGAGTAGAGATAAGAAACAAGAGATTTAGAGATAGGAAATCGGAAATAAGAAGTTGACATCAAGATAGTCAAACTTTAATCTATATGTGTCCTTTACCGATTTGTCCGACCTGTCGGACCGGTCTGACCAACACGCCAGATCAGACCGATCGGTAGAAAGGCACAACTAAAAGAGGGAAGATTGAAAGAGTGAAAAAGATGGATGAAAGGTGAAAGGAAGAAAAGGCGAAAGAGTGAAAAGATGGCAAACGCCATGTAGGCAAACCGCTCTTCCCTGCCTTACAAACTTTTATCTTTTAGTCTAAGGAGATATGAAGTGAAGTAGTTATGAGATTAAGTCAAATGCCTTTGTCATAACGCTTAGGCAATTTATGCAAGTTCTCCTATTTATTTTCCAGTTCATATAGGTTTACTGGCTTCCCCAGGAACCTAGACCGACCATTCCAAAGGCCGTTAGCCGTCTTTTCACCTTTTCACCCTTTTACCTTTAAACGTATTCATTCATAAACTAAACGAAACATGAAAAGACAAACCTTTTTGCGCTTTTGCGCGCTCACGGCATTGCTTTGTATGCAGGCCTACACCCTTGTCGCAGAAGACATATATAGTCTATCTGTGGCCAAACAACCCCGAATGACGATAAAAACTGGTGCATCGGGGCATAAGAACACGTTCGTCATTTACAATTACGGCACCATCGTTCAAAACAACTGTCACTACAAGGCAACCATGAACGGTAAGGTGGTGGACGAAAGAACGGTTACATTCTCCACACCCCTACATCCGAACAGAGACGCAACCCTAACCCTGAACATCCCTGCACAGAGTAGGGCGGGCGATTACGAACTGACCTTAGAAATCACGCAGATAAATGGTAAGCCCAACGGAAGTCCTGGAAGGATTGCAAAACTACCCATCACCGCCGTCAACAAGTTGCCAACCTGCCGCGTAGTATTCGAAGACTACACCGCCAACTGGTGCTCATGGTGTCCTTCCGGCATTGCCATCATGCGGCAAATGACCAAGAAACACCCCAACGACTTTATCGGAATTGTGGCACATCATCAAGATGTGATGGTCGCAACAGGCTATGATGTTCCCGCTACACCCCACAGCGGTGTGCCTATTGTATGGGCTTCGCGCACCAACAAGGTAGAAGGCTTCACGGGCGAGCCATATTATCAGATGGCCAAACAGCGTGGCGCGATGATGGATATCGATGTGCAAGCGCAATGGAATGCAAATGGTAAGTCCATCAACGTACAGTCTACCACCACATTCCGTGGCTCAAGCAGAAACGTCCGCTATGCGCTGGCCTATGTGTTACTAGAAGATCGGATACAAAGAAGCGACTGGGCGCAGAGAAATGGTTATAGCGGTAGTAATAAATACTTAGGACTAAACTCGGAATTGGATTACTTTATCAAGTCGCCTAATCCTATTAAGAACTTCGTTTTCGAAGATGTGGTTCGCTCCCACATGGGTATTGCCAATGGATTAGACGCTTCTTTACCCCAGAGTGTTGTGGCCGACAAGCCGATTATACATAAGTCGGCGTTCAACGGTATTGGCGATTGGGTGACGGTATTTAATAAAAACAACCTGCGTGTGGTGGTTATGGTTATCGATAGAGAAACCGCTTGCATCGTCAACGCTGCCCGTTGCGTTGTCAAAGCTAAACCTTCAACCGACATTACACCCGTCACCACCACGAAAGAGCGGGTAGAAGTGGCACGCTTTAACCTCAAGGGCCAACGCATCTCTACACCCGAACCGGGCATAAACATCGTGAAGTATAGCGATGGAAGCGTTGAGAAGGTTAGTGTTAGGTGATCATTTGCGGGCCCTAGGCCTATGATTGCTTCGCTACTGATGGCAATAGGGAAGATTATTGATGGCTATCAGGTCAGCAAAACCTTGCTTCCCTAGGTTTATTGGCGTAACGAGTTTGTCTCGTTTCCACTATCGCCAAGCGACTTAACAACCTCAAAACAAGATAGGGGCAACCGCATGGTTGCCCCTTTTTCATGATGGTTTGCGATTAAAGGGGCTAGAAGAAACGACAGGTAAAAATGTCACTTTGCCGAGTTTACACCTTGTTGTTAGTAGTGAACAGTGACCACCTATATCTTGATAAAACCTCATCAATGTTTGCGGCGAATAATCAATGTAATGTGTGCGATTATTACCGAAAAGGCAGTAACTTTACCGCAGCGTTTTATATCAGGCCATTGGCTGCAACCATATATAGGCAGATACCACGTGGCAAGTAAGCCGAAGGCCAATCACCCCTATTCTTTTTCAATGTCGCCCCATTATCAACAACATGAACAATCAAGAAATATTAGCAAGAAAAGGAGCACAAAAGGTTACCGAAATACCCCATGATGTGCTCGCCCTACTTAATGCAGGCACGATACCAACCGTAAATCTCACCGAATGGTTGGCAGTAGACCATTCGCAACTAGTAAAGCGTGTCTTCCCCTCAATGGGTATTGATGCCGCAATGATAAGCCAAGTGGTTGAAGAAATCAATCGCCAAAAGAAGCCTTCAACGATGAATGTGATTAAAGTCGTTGGCTCGTTTTTGCATGAAAAGTATGCGAATACACCCCAATACACAACGCTCTTCCAACAATTAAGTATGCACCTATCCGACTCGGTGCGTTGCTATGCTTGCTATTTTGTGGTTTCTAATGCCGCTATACCCTTGGTTGATAAGCTAAATTTGCTGAAACCATTGGTGGCCGACAATCATTTTGGGGTTCGTGAAGTGGTTTGGATGGCATTACGACCAGAGTTGAGCGATAGCTTGAACATCTCTATTCCACTGATGACACAATGGGCAGAGAGCGATAACCCCAATATACGTCGTTTCAGTTGTGAAGCATTGCGCCCGCGTGGTGTTTGGTGTATGCATATAGAAGCATTGAAAGAGACTCCTGAGATATACTTACCCGTGTTAGAGAAGTTAAGGGCCGACCCTTCTAGATATGTGCAGGATAGTGTAGGAAATTGGCTAAACGATGCTAGCAAGAGCCGTCCCGACTTTGTTGCGGCTGTGTGTGAGCGTTGGGAAAAGGAAAGTCCAATAAAAGAAACACAATACATCATCAAGAAAGCGTCACGCTCCATAAAGGGCAAGTAAATAGGTATTAACTACATCTTTTTTGTATGCAGTAAAGGGTAAGCTTGGCTTATACGGTTGAAGATATGGTATGTATTCGTACCATCTATATCCCATCGTGCTCCCTCAGCATAGCTTCTGAAAACCATCCAGTTGGCTCTTGTTAAGCGTCTTTTAGTAAACGGGCGTGTTACAGATTAGATGTACTTCGATTCCAAGTTATCTGGAATCGGGTTCCAGTTAAGATGGAACAATGTTCCAGATAACATGGAACAGCCTTCCAAAATAGCTGTAACATGGCGGGAATTGTATTCGTTGGGTGGAAGAGCTATTTTATTGGGAAATGTGCGCATGTTTTTAAGGATGCCCAAGTAGGTTCACCGCTTGGTGTTTTGATACTTAGGCAAGATACAAGGCTTTTCCCTCGTGCGCGTATATATAATAAGGTGTGTGGTTGTTTGGAACGAAATGGTATTTATTGATTGGACATCAAACACCCAAGTTTACAAACCTACGCTAGGCTAGGATAACATACAGCTCATGTTTGCCCTTGTATTTATGGTTTGTTTTGCACTAACTACCGCGTTGTGATTGCTGGAGTAGTAGCCACCTTTACCCATCTAACTTTGTTCAAGGTCAATTGTAGGCATCGCTTCAACAATCTATACTATAGGCGTTGGGGGAATAAGAAACTCTCATTACGCCAACTACCGCGTAGCGGTAGTTGGAGAAACGAGGGACTAAAAACCATGCCACACGTCAGTATCATTTGCTTCCATATAGGCCACCAAACAAACAACAAACACAGTAAATACAAAGCTGCCACCTGTTACAAATAAGGCAGGGTAGGTTGTTTGCGCTCCCTACCCTGCCCTATAGCAAGCCCACCGCTACGCGGTAGTTGAATAATACCTACTCTTTATTCTCTTCTTTCAGCCTTTTGGGTGGTTCAGGCATCTCCTTGGCCTTAACCTTAATGGTGTCGAAGCCCTCGCCATAAACACCGATAACGGCACTCTGACTAACGAAGGCATTAGGGTCTATCAGCTTGATAAGGCGGAAAATCATTTGACTTTCGTTCTTCTTAGCCAGCACGCAGAGCACTTTCATCTCCTTACCCGTGTACCATCCGTGCCCGTCAAGTATGGTAACGCCATGGTCGGTATGCAAGGCGATGGCGTTGGCAATCTCTTGATACTTGCGCGAGAAGATAAGGAACTGCACCGATTCTCGTCGAGCGTTCATCACATAGTCGAGCATAAAGTTCTCTACAATCATCGTACATAGTCCGAAGACTGTCATCCGCGCCCGTTCGTAATACGTTCCGAACTGCGGAAAAAAGAAACAGCTGCCAATGATAAAGATGTCTACAAGGAACAACACCTGACCCAACGACAGGTTGAAAAACTTGTTTACTACGGCGGCAATGATGTCGGTTCCACCCGTACTACCATTATTAAGAAACACGATGGCCAACGACGAACCCGTTAACGTACAGCCGATGAGCAACGACATGAAGTTGTTTCCAGGGCCAAGTATCTGCACAAAGTCGTTAGTTCCCTCAATCTTTGGCATCAGCTCTTGCGCATATTCCAGCAAGAAATACAAGGCAGCCGTGGCATAGATGGTCTTTAACAGGAAGCGCCAGCCCAGTACCTTCAGTGCCAAAACCAAGAGCGAGATGTTGATGATGGCGTAAGTGTACTCTATATTAAAGCCCGTGGCGTAGTTAACAACGAGCGACGCGCCCATAACACCGCCCGTTACAATCTTGTAGGGTATGATAAACACCACCAAGCCAAAAGTGTATAGGCAGAGGCCAAGGGTGATAAACACATAATCTTTAATCTCGCTAAGGAGCATTTTATGGTCGATTGTCATATCGTATTTAAGTTTATGAGGGTTTTAGTTTATGAGTTTTTGAGCTGGGGAGTCTTTGAGTTGGGGAGTTTTTGAGTTTATAAGTTGGGGAGTTAGGGAGTTTTTGAGGGTTTGAGTTTATGAGTTTATAGTCTCAAAAACTAATTAACTCAAAAACTAATCAACTCATTAACTCAAAAACTCACCAACTTAAACATCATCCTTTCACCACGATGTTAACGATTTTCTTCGGTACAACGATCACTTTCACCACCTGTTTGCCTTCAAGGAACTTAACCGAGCGTTCGTCGGCCATGGCTGCCTGTTCTATTTCGGCATTGGTGGCGTTGGCTGCGAAAGCCTTTTGGAAACGTGCTTTGCCGTTAAAGGCGATGGCCAATTGCACTTCGCTCTCTTCGAGATACTTCTCTTCGTAGGCTGGCCACTGCGCATCGCACACCGTTTGCTCGTTACCCAGAGCCGCCCACAGCTCTTCGGCGATGTGCGGAGCGAAAGGTGCGAGGGCAACCACCAACTTCGAGAGCAGCTCTTTATTGGTGCAATGGGCTTGCGACAGTTCGTTTACGCATATCATAAAGGCTGCCACGGCCGTGTTATACGAGAAAGCGGGGATGTCGGCCGATACTTTCTTCAGCAATTTATGAACCGACTTAAGCTGTTCGGGCGTTGCCTCGGCCTCGTTTGGCATAAATTCATCCGTGCGTAGGTTGTAGAACAGGCCCCAGAACTTCTTCAAAAAGCGGTGACAACCATCAATTCCGTTGGTGTCCCACGGTTTACTTTGCTCCACAGGACCAAGGAACATCTCGTAAAGACGCAGGGTATCGGCCCCGTAGTTCTCAACGATGAGGTCGGGATTTACCACATTGTACATACTCTTCGACATCTTTTCGACGGCCCAACCGCACACATACTTGTCGTTTTCGAGCACAAATTCGGCATCCTTATATTCGGGTCGCCATGCGCGGAAGGCATCAATGTCCAGCACGTCGCCATGTACGATGTTCACATCCACGTGTATGGGCGTAACCTCGTATTGGTCTTTCAGCCCCAACGACACAAAGAGCGGAGCCTTATCACCCTCTCCTTCGGTTCTCTGCACACGATAAACGAAGTTGCTTCGGCCTTGAATCATACCTTGGTTAACCAACTTTTGGAACGGCTCATCATTTACGGCCACGCCCAAATCGAAGAGGAACTTGTTCCAGAAGCGACTATATATAAGGTGTCCTGTGGCGTGTTCCGTTCCGCCCACGTATAGGTCAACGTTCTGCCAATAGCTAACGGCCTCGTTGCTCACCAACGCCTCGTTGTTGTGAGGGTCCATATAGCGCAAGAAATAGGCTGAAGAACCAGCGAAACCAGGCATTGTATTCAGCTCTAAGGGGAACACTTGCACCCCGTCTACTAGGCTCTTGTCTACCACTTGGCGAGCTTTCTCGTCCCACGCCCATGCTTTGGCGTTGCCCAATGGCGGTTCGCCCGTTGCCGTAGGTTGGTAATTGTCCACCTCGGGCAATTCAAGCGGCAAGCATTCTTGTGGAATCATGTAGGGCATATCACCCTTATAATATACGGGGAACGGTTCTCCCCAATAGCGTTGACGCGAGAACGTGGCATCGCGAAGGCGATAATTCACCTTGATACGACCCAAGTTGTGGCGCGAAACATATTCTTTGGTCTTGGCGATAGCCTCCGTTACGGTCAGTCCGTTTAGCACCAGGCCATGCGTTTGGCCATCCTTGGCGGCGTTGTTTGCGGCGGGCGAGTTGATCACGATACCCTCTTTGGCATCGAAACTCTGCTCCGAAATGTCGGCACCTTCGATAAGTGGCACGATGGGTAGCGAGAAATGGCGAGCGAAGGCATAGTCGCGGCTGTCGTGTGCAGGCACCGCCATGATGGCTCCCGTGCCGTAACCAGCCAGCACATAGTCGCTAACCCAAATGGGAAGTGCCTCACCTGTGAGTGGGTTAATAGCGTAAGCGCCAGTGGGAACGCCACTAACCTTGCGGTCGGCAATACGTTCGCGTTCGGTTCTTTTCTTGGTTGCGTCTACGTAGGCCTGCACTTCTGCACGACGTTCGGGCGTAGTAAGGCGGTCTACCAATTCGCTTTCGGGAGCCAGCACCATGAAAGTAACGCCGAAGATGGTGTCGGCGCGAGTGGTAAAGATGGTGAAACGCTCGTTGCTGTCTTTCACGGCAAACTCCACTTCGGCTCCTTCCGAGCGACCAATCCAGTTGCGTTGGGTCTCTTTCAGCGAGTCGGTCCAGTCTACTTTATCCAATCCTTCGAGCAAACGCTGTGCATAAGCACTAACGCGAAGGCACCATTGGCGCATCTTCTTTTGCACAACGGGGTAGCCACCACGCACACTAACGCCGTCTACCACTTCGTCGTTGGCCAGCACCGTGCCCAGTTCGGCACACCAGTTCACCATCGTTTCGCCCAGATAAGCAATGCGATAGTTCATCAACGTGGCCTGTCGGGCATGCTCGTCCATAGCTTTCCACTCCTCGGCAGTGATATTTAGTTCTTCGCTACAAGCAACGTTAAGTCCTTCCGTGCCTTGCTTGGCCAATCGTTCTTCAAGCTGGGCGATGGGTAAGGCACGTTGTTGGTCGTTGTCGTAATACGAATCGAACATCTTTTGAAAAGCCCACTGCGTCCATTTATAATATGTTGGGTCGCAGGTACGCACCTCGCGACTCCAATCGAACGAGAAACCGATGCGGTCTAGCTGCTCGCGATAGCGCGCGATGTTTGTTTCGGTGGTTACGGCAGGGTGTTGTCCCGTCTGTATGGCATACTGTTCGGCCGGCAAACCATAGGCATCATAGCCCATGGGGTTAAGCACATTGTAGCCTTCCAGTCGCTTATGGCGGGCGTATATGTCAGAGGCGATATAACCCAAGGGGTGTCCTACGTGCAACCCAGCCCCCGATGGGTAGGGGAACATATTGAGTACATAGAACTTCTTCTTGCTTTTGTCTTCTTCAACGCGATAGGTTTGCTGTTCCTCCCATCGCTTTTGCCACTTCTTTTCTATTTCCCTAAAGTTATATTCCATCTTGTTTTATTTAATGTTTCTTATTATGAAGTTGCTAAGTTTATGAGCTTGTAAGTTTATGAGTTTAGGCTCTAAGGCTGTGGGTGATGAGTTTGTGAATGGTCAAGAACGCTCTTTTGCAGCTCGCAAACAATGCATCACGAACTTAAAAACTCCTTTGTTTCAGAAACTCAAGGCCTCATGGGTGAAGCGTCCGAAGACATTTCGGCTTGAAGGCGTTAGCCATTTGTTCGCCCTTTCACCCTTTCGCCTTTATTGGGCGTTAGCTATTTTTTCACCCTTTCACCTTTTCGCCTTTACTGGGCGTTAGCCATTTTTTCACTCTTTCACCTTTTCACCTTTTCACTCTTCCACCTACGGCCTCCTCATACGCTTATCATCCGCAAAGTTACTAAAAAGTTTTTTCCCCGAAATGCAAAGCGGCTGCTAATATGATTGTTTTGCATTTTGGGGAGAAAAATATACATAACAACTTGTCGTTTTTCATCACATCCACTAGCCCTTACGCGAGTTCGGGATAAGAGACGATACTTTTTGAGCAAGATTAGATAAAAAACGAATGGCTATATCACCAGCTACCGCGTAGCGGTTGGTCTGTTGGTATGGCAGGGTTGCGAATGAAGTGAGCTACCCTGTCTTGCAGATGGAATAACAAAGCTAGGCCGAAGGTCTTGGTCTTTTTACGTTTAGCGCATCTGTCATCAAGTCAATAGACGGATATGCGGGTAAATGCTATTAACGAAGAACATCGTTTTTATCCATTGGTTTCCAAAAAACAGATTGTTCAACTGTAAAAAGACCAAGACCTTCGGCCTTGCTTTGCTCACGCACAACTTAGGCAGGGTAGGTCGCCGTTGCTCTCCAACCCTGCCCTATCAACGGACCAACCGCTACGCGGTAGTTGGCATAACGAGTTTCTCTTACCCCAAACTTGCGTAAGCCCTGATCACTAGCGAATATCCCCTTATTAAGGTGGCGAGAGGCAAGTTCCTAACACAACAACATGATTTTCTTTTTGAAGATGTTCTCTTTTTTCGTATATTTGCGCTATGGCTTCGGCTAAATCACTTCATTTCATAAAGAAACCGCAGACAAAAGGATGACGATGAGAAGAAGAAACGTAATGATTATGGTGGCAGTGGTGTGCCTTCTGCTGGTGGTAACGATAATTTTCCACTGTTGCTGCAACAACAAAATAGACATAGAACGTGCGGTGGCAAGTGCCATTCACGGCGATAAGCTCTGCCTGGAACACGTGTACGAAGACGAGGAATGGGACAGCGTGCACATTCTTCGTCCTTATCAAGACCCACGCCAACTAGGTTTGCAGGTTAGCCATTCCGACCTCAAGGGCCTAAAAAACTTGTCACTTACCGACCAATATTGCACTTTAATCTTTGCCTACAAAGGTAGGCTGGTGGCCTATTCGCCTATTCGTAGGGCGGTTGTAGACCTCTCCGACATGAAAGGAACAAAGTTTCCACGAAGTCATGTGTTCCAAATGAAGAACAAAGGACCTCACTCCACCCTCTTCTTCAAAAGTAAATGGGCGCGATTAGCCCTACTACCACATCGCAAAAACACTGGCTTGAACGCCTAATCTCTCTTGAAGAAGGAACTTGGATTAAGGCCTTCTCACGGCGTTTAAGTGTTGACAATGCAGCGATTCAGATTTGGAGAACAAACCGGAACATTTTTTTTATTAAACACATCAATATGAAACCAGTCATCACACACATCACACGACACGCTATAACAAGTGGTATGTGCTACGCTGTGCTTTGCGCCTGCATCATGCTTATCGCCTTTTCGGCTTGTGCCTTTGTACCCACAGCCTCAAATTTTCCACGCGACAAGGTTAGACTTGGTATGAACACCAAAGAAGTAAAGGGCATAATGGGTAAACCATTCAGTGAAGATACGTTTGTTGAAGACAGAAAACATGTTGACGTTCTTCATTATAAGGAGGCGGTAAGAGTGAAAACACAGGGCTTTATACTTACCACTTCACTGCGGTTTGAGAACGATTCGCTGACTGCAATCACTCAAAACGAGAAGATGGTGGAAGAAGTAACGATAGAAAAATAAGCTCTAAGCATACACCTTACCAAGGTAAACCACCGCATTTTTCCCTTTCTCGTTTCCCCTAAACATACCTATTGTAACGCAGTTAGTTATCAATGGGCTTGTTACCAACGAGTGGTACTGCTGTTCCATGTCAACTGGAACAGGGTTACATATCAACAGGAACATTGTTCCATCTAACAAGGAATCGCGTTCCATCTAACATGTAACACGTCGAAAGACGAAAAAACTATGTTTTAACGCTCTGTAAACGGCATTTAAAAACATATTGGTTGCTGAACGTTTTGCATAAACTTACGATGCAAAACGTAAATTCTCAATAAAATGCCAAGTATATTTCACGCGATATTCTGCACCATTTCGCACGTTATGGCGAGCGCTAAAAGTCATCTCGCACCCTCCGTTTAACCCCCTTTGACAAAAGTATATTCCTTTTTTGACAGAAGAACATAAGGAATATAAAGTGCATATTACGCTTTGAGTTTATAAGTTTGTGAGTTAACAAATAAGTTTATAAGGTTGTGAATTTATAAGTTTGTGAGTTGACAAGTTGGTAGGCGAAGCATCTTTTCACCTTTTCACCCCTTCACTCTTTCACCTTTAAACGTCATCTTTTCACCTTTTCAACCCTTCACTCTTTCACCTTTCCACCCTCCCACCTTTATTTATATTCCACAATTATGCAAAACAAAGCACCTTACATTTTGCTTACCAAACTTTATCATAAAGGGCTTGTAAGGGGCAAAAGACTTACCTTCTGTAACGCATTGCATCGCATAGCTTAACCCATGACCATACAACGCGTTTCAAAACTTACTTTCTAACACCCCCGAAATGAAGCCGAGCGAAAGGTTATAATAAAATTCCTGCCCAAAAATTTGTAACTATCTTTTATTTGTTTTACTTTTGCCATCGTTCTAACTATAAACAATCTAAGTGCTAACATTATGTCCGAAGAATTGGAAGTGAAAGAATTGGACCAAGTTGTGGTTCGTTTCTCAGGGGACTCGGGTGATGGAATGCAGTTGGCCGGAAACATCTTCTCGACCATTTCCGCAACTGTTGGTAATGACATATCAACCTTTCCGGATTTCCCGGCAGACATCCGCGCACCGCAAGGCTCGCTAAACGGCGTGTCGGGATATCAAGTACACATCGGAGAAGACAAGGTACTTACACCTGGTGACTTCTGCGACGTGCTCGTGGCTATGAACGCTGCTGCGCTGAAAACGCAGTACAAGTACGCTCGCCCACAAGCAACCATCATCATCGACACCGACAGCTTTGGCCCGAAGGACCTTAAAAAGGCCGAGTTTACAACCGAAGACTACCTCGCCGAACTAGGTATCGACCCCGATTGCGTGGTGGCATGTCCCATCACTACCATGGTGAAGGAGTGCCTTAAAGACACGGGCATGGACAATAAGTCGATGCTGAAGTGCCGAAACATGTTCGCACTGGGTATCGTTTGCTGGCTTTTCAACCGAGATATGGAGTTGGCCTTCGATTTCTTACGCAAGAAATTCGGTAAGAAACCGCAGATAGCTGAAAGCAATATCAAGGTGGTGATGGCCGGATACGACTACGGACACAATACGCACGCATCGGTTCCGGCCACCTATCGCATCGAGTCGAAGGTGAAAACAAAGGGCCGTTATATGGATATCACAGGCAACAAGGCCACAGCTTACGGACTTATCGCCGCAGCCGAAAAGGCTGGGTTGCAACTGTTCTTAGGTTCGTATCCCATCACTCCCGCAACTGACATCCTCCACGAACTGGCCAAACACAAGAGCTTGGGCGTGAAAACGGTGCAATGCGAAGACGAAATTTCGGGCTGCGCAAGTGCCATCGGCGCTTCGTTCGCTGGTGCGTTGGCCGCCACTTCTACCTCGGGGCCTGGCATTTGCCTTAAAAGCGAAGCCATGAACTTGGCTGTTATCGACGAAATTCCACTTGTAATTATCGACGTTCAACGAGGTGGCCCATCCACAGGATTGCCCACCAAGAGCGAACAAACCGACCTTTTGCAGGCCTTGTACGGCCGAAATGGCGAATCGCCCATGCCCGTTATCGCTGCAACAAGCCCCACCGACTGCTTCTATGCTGCTTACGATGCATCCAAAATAGCACTAGAATACCTCACACCTGTGATCCTTCTCACCGACGGATTTCTTGGTAACGGGTCGGCTGCATGGCAATTGCCCGACATCAACAAGCTGCCCGACATCCATCCGCACTTCGCCACCGAAGAAATGCGTGGTAACTACACGCCCTATCGACGTGACGAAGCTACACAAGCGCGCTATTGGGCCATCCCTGGAACACCTGGTTACGAACATATTTTAGGCGGTTTGGAGAAAGACGGAAAGACAGGAAACATCTCTACCGAACCCGAAAACCACAACCTGATGGTGCACCTGCGTGCGCAAAAGGTGGCTGGCATCAAGGTGCCCGATGTGCAAGTGCAAGGCGATGAGGATGCCGACCTGCTTATTGTAGGCTTCGGTAGCACCTACGGACACCTCTTCTCGGCAATGAAAGCTTTGCGCAAGCAGGGTAACAAGGTGGCTTTGGCACAATTTAAGTACATCAATCCCCTACCCGCAAATACCGAAGAGGTGCTGCGGAAGTATAAAAAGGTGGTTGTGGCCGAACAAAACATGGGCC
Source organism: Hoylesella loescheii DSM 19665 = JCM 12249 = ATCC 15930 (assembly GCF_000378085.1). Classification (GTDB taxonomy): domain Bacteria; phylum Bacteroidota; class Bacteroidia; order Bacteroidales; family Bacteroidaceae; genus Prevotella; species Prevotella loescheii. The sequence goes on along the minus strand of NZ_KB899213.1, from coordinate 105,596 downwards.
AATTTGCCATGTATCTGCGTGGAAAGATTGACGGTTTCGTGCCTTATCAATATAATGAGGTGAAGGGACAGCCGCTTGTTGTCACCGAATTGGTTGAAGCATTTAAGAAGATAATAAAGGAATAAAATGGCGACAAGAGGTTAAGGAGTTAAGAAGGAGAGAAGTTAAGCCATTATGTATTGTCGCGAATGGCAGTCGCTTTATAATAAAAGCCGATAACATGGGCAAGTCAAACAAGACTGAGAGAAGCCACAAAACCGACAAAACCAACCAACTTACTCTTTCATCTTAGCAACCAAACAACAAAGCATATCACTCCCCACTCCCCTTGGAGAGGGGTTGGGGATGAGGCTTTTACTTGTCAACTAACAAAACAACTGTTATGACTTATACAGCACAAGATTATAAACAAGGCACCCCAAGATGGTGTCCTGGTTGCGGCGACCATTTCTTTTTGGCATCGTTGCAAAAGGCGATGGCCGACTTAGGCATCCCTCCACACGAAACGGCAGTGATTTCTGGCATCGGCTGCTCTAGTCGTTTGCCTTATTATATGAAGACCTACGCCATGCAAACCATTCATGGACGCGCGGCTGCAATCGCCACCGGCGCAAAGGTTGCTAACCCTTACCTCACCATTTGGCAGGTTAGCGGCGACGGCGACGGACTGGCCATCGGCGGAAACCATTTTATTCACTGCCTGCGCAGAAACGTAGACATTAACATTATCTTACTAAATAACCGCATCTACGGACTAACTAAGGGGCAATATTCACCCACTTCGCCACGCGGATTTGTGTCGAAGTCGTCGCCTTACGGAACGGTTGAAGACCCATTCCGCCCCGCTGAGTTGGCGTTTGGTGCACGCGGCAACTTCTTCGGACGTGCCGTGGCCACCGACAACCAAGGCGTAATGGAACTGATGAAGGCCGGACAACAGCACAAAGGCACGTCGGTTTGCGAGATTTTGCAACACTGCGTCATCTTCAACGACGGCATCTACGACCCCGTTTACTCGTCGCCTGGTCGCAAGAGCAACGCCATCTACCTGAAACATGGCGAGAAAATGCTCTTCGGAGAAAACAACGAGTATGGCTTGGCACAAGAAGGCTTCGGGCTGAAAGTGGTGAAAATTGGTGAAAACGGCGCAACATTAGACGATGTTTTGGTGCACGACGCACACGCCGAAGACCACACGCTGCAAATGAAATTGGCGCTAATGAACAACGAACAGGGCTTCCCCGTGGCGCTAGGTATCATTCGCGACGTTGAATCGCCTACCTACGAAACTTGTGTGGAACAGCAAATTGAAGATGTGAAGGCAAAAGCCAGATACCACAACTTCACCGAATTGCTCGAAACGAACGACATCTGGGAGGTGAAGTAATAGGGCATAACGTCCTGGCATACTGCCAACACACTCCCAAAAACAGCCTCACCCCCTGCCCCTCTCTAAGGAAAGAGGGGAGTAAAATGCTCTGTTTATGCATGGCATGCTTGCTCCCCGCTCTTCTTAAAGATAGGGTTGGGGGTGAGTTCTTTATTTAATAGAGGTGCTACAAAAGTTCGGTAGTGACACTACCAACAAATTGTAGCATAGCTACCATTAAATTGTAGTGCCACTACTAAAGGCTTGTACTGGCCGTACAAAAGCGTTTGTAGCATGCCGCTAGCTAGATTTCAACATTCAAAAGCCATGTTATGGCATAGAATGCAGTGAGAATAAGGCGTGTATTAGGCATCTTCATTGGGTTCGAACATATACATCTAACGCAACCTTTTGCACCCCACAACAAGCTACACTGCGCTTTATCGCAGAGAAATACATGAGAAATTCGGAATTTGGTAGTACCTTTGTCGAAGCTTTTCAGTGAGTTTCCTACAAAACGATACATCATTTTTGCACAGCGTGAAACAAACTCGTGCAGCGGCAATGCTGTCATAACGCGGAGCTTGCGAAATGTGCATCAAATGCATCGCCATATCGAAAAGCCCTGTAATAAAATAAAAATATTGAGCTTTGCGTAAATTAAAAACCATAGAAATGCACCGTTTATCGGTGGATGAATTTAAGGCAGCCAGCAAGCTACCACTTATTGTGGTGCTAGATAACGTGCGTTCGTTGCACAATGTGGGGTCGGTTCTTCGGTCGTGCGATGCCTTTCGTGTTGAGGCCGTTTATCTCTGCGGCATCACGGCTACGCCTCCCAGCGCCGAAATTCATAAAACTGCGTTAGGTGCAGAAGACAGCGTGGCTTGGAAATACTTTGCCCAAACAACCGACGCCATCAACGAGTTACATGCCAAAGGCACCAAGGTGTTTGCCGTTGAACAAGTGGCGGGCTCTACCATGTTGCAAGATCTCGACACCGAAGTGGGTACACGATACGCCGTCGTTTTGGGAAACGAGGTGAAAGGCGTACAACAAACGGTGGTAGACCTTTGCGATAGCTGCTTGGAAATTCCACAATTCGGCACCAAACACTCGCTCAACGTATCGGTTGCAGCAGGTATCGTGGTGTGGGAGTTCGCAAAAAAGATAGGAAAAGGGGAAGAAGTGGAAAAGCGTTAGCCATCTTTTCACCCTTTCACCTGTTCACTCTTAAACGGCATTAGCCATTTTTTCACCCTTTCACCTTTTCACCTTTTCCCCCTTTAAACGCCTTTTTTCATAAATCGAACACTAATTACTACAATAAGATTAATATACTAAATGATTGATACACAAAGTGATTATTTAACATAATCAGTATGATAAAAACACCTTGCTTTTCTTTTTAGGCTACATATTTTGTCGTAACTTTGCAACGTCTAAATATATAATTTCAAATATATCAATCATGAAAAAAGCAACAATGAACAAGGCCCTATTTGGCCTAGTAGCCTTCGTGGCAATCCTTTTTATGGGCGTAACCGTAACGTCATGTTCAAATGGCGACGAAGTTCAGGAAGAAAAGAAAGAAGAAAAGATTAACAGTCCCATCGTTGGTACTTGGAAGATGGACGAAAAAACGAATGAAGGCGGCGAAGAAATCCCTGCAGTGACACCCGCACCTACACAGGTTTACGAAGTGTATAGCGCAGACGGCAAGTACTATAAAGCAGATGCACCCGACAGCAACGGAAAGAAGATGGAAGAAGGAACCTTCACCGTTAAAGACAATGAACTTGTAGTTGAAATTGCAAATGCTGATCAAGCCAAGACGAAACAAACCTTTACGTTCGAGGTGAAGGATGAGAAACTCACCAAGACGAACAAGGAAACAAATGAGATTGCAAATTACACTAAGGTTAAGTAAAAACCCCTAACCAGGGCATATACAAGAAAAGCATGATACGCCGACTGATGCCGGCGGACATTTACAGGTAGACACCGTGAGGCGTCTACCTGTTTAAATATGTATATATGCCCATCTCAGGGGTGGCTTCACCACTCTCATCCCCATACAAGTAAACACATTGCCAAGGGCCATCAACGGCATCTAGACGAGCCTTATCAGCCTAAGCCAATCTTCGTTTACGCCAAACCATACCACTTTTATTCGTGTTTCTCGAATTTCTGCACTAACTTTGCACATTATATATATAATTGTAAACAACAAGACATGTCATTAAAATGTGGTATAGTAGGGCTTCCCAACGTGGGCAAGTCCACCCTCTTCAACTGCCTATCAAGTGCTAAGGCACAGGCTGCAAACTTCCCTTTCTGCACCATCGAACCCAATGTGGGCGTCATTACCGTACCCGACGAACGCCTAACGCGACTCGCCGAGATTGTACACCCAGGCCGAATTGTGCCCGCTACATGCGAAATCGTAGACATTGCAGGCCTTGTTAAGGGCGCATCCAAAGGCGAAGGATTGGGCAATAAGTTTCTTGGTAACATCCGCGAGACAGATGCCGTGATACATGTACTGCGTTGTTTCGACGACGAAAACATCACACACGTAGACGGAAGCATAGATCCCATACGCGATAAGGAAATTATCGACACCGAATTGCAGCTTAAAGACCTTGAAACCATCGAGGCCCGACTATCCAAAGACCAAAAGGCGGCCGCCGCAGGAAACAAGGATGCCAAGGTGAACGTTGCCGTACTCACGGCCTACAAGGAAGTGTTGGAAAAGGGTATGAACGCCCGCAGCGTGACATTCGAGAGCAAAGAAGAGCAGCAAGCCGCACACGATCTGTTCCTTCTTACCGCAAAACCCGTGCTATACGTTTGTAACGTAGACGAGGCTGCAGCCAAAACAGGCAACGATTATAGCCGAAGGGTGGAAGAAGTGGCTAAGGCCGAGGGCGCAGAAGTGCTGGTTATAGCCGGCAAAACCGAAGAAGACATCGCCTCACTAGAAAGCTACGAGGACAAGCAAATGTTCCTCGACGAGCTGGGTTTGGAAGAAAGTGGCGTTAATCGACTTATCAAAAAGGCCTACGCTTTGCTCAATCTGCAAACCTTTATCACGGCTGGCGAGATGGAAGTAAAGGCTTGGACCTACCACCGTGGTTGGAAAGCGCCCCAATGTGCAGGCGTTATACACACCGATTTCGAAAAAGGCTTCATCCGCGCAGAGGTTATCAAGTACGCCGATTACATCGAATATGGGTCGGAAGCAGCTGTGCGCGAAGCTGGAAAACTAGGCATCGAGGGCAAAGATTATGTGGTGCAAGATGGCGACATCATGCACTTCAGGTTCAACGTATAGAGCCTTCGCCTGTCGATATAGGGGTACAAACGGGCTCAATGCTAGCCTGTATCGCCCCATGCCATCGTTAAACAAACCATCAAAGCCCGTTTCGCCATAGGTCAAACGATGGCTTTTGGTGGGTGGCTTAACTGTGCACAGTTTGTACGAACACGAAAGTTTACGGCTAAACATCCAACTGGCAATAGCAAAAAGCCATTGAACGCGTTGCGCAAGCCCCATTTGCGCGCGCCTAAATCTAAATAAAGACAAATGTTATCACAGCTTAACTACATCCTTTGGAACCCCGATGTCGAGGCTTTTCACCTCTTTGGGTTCTCCGTTCGCTGGTACTCCTTGTGCTGGCTCATAGGTCTTGTGCTGGCCTATTTCATCGTACAGCGCCTTTATAAGCAGCAAAAGATTAAGGACGAATACTTCGACCCGCTCTTCCTGTACTGCTTTTTCGGCATACTTTTGGGTGCCCGACTAGGCCATTGCCTGTTCTACCAACCCGAATACTATCTCACTAGCTTTAAACACTTCGTAGAGATGATTGTGCCCATCCATTTCTTACCTGGTGGCGGATGGAAATTCGTGGGCTACGAAGGGCTGGCATCGCACGGCGGAACCATCGGACTCATCGTGGCCCTTTACCTTTATTACCGTCGCACGCGACTAAACCTCTGGCAAGTGCTCGACAATATCGCCATTGCCACCCCCATAACGGCCTGCTTTATCCGCCTAGGCAATCTCATGAACTCTGAAATTATCGGCAAAGTAACCGATGTGCCTTGGGCATTTATTTTCGAAAGGGTAGACAAGATGCCACGCCATCCGGGTCAGTTATACGAGGCCATCGCCTATTTCCTATTCTTCTTCGTGGGCCTTTGGTTCTACCGCAAGCGCCCGCAACGTGTAGGTACGGGCTTTTTCTTCGGACTTTGCCTCACGCTTATCTTCACATTCCGCTTCTTTATCGAATATACCAAAGACATACAGGTAGACTTCGAAAGCGGTATGCTCCTCAATATGGGTCAAATTCTCTCAATTCCCTTCATCGCCATCGGCATATATTGCATGTGCCGTAAGGGTAAGAATCAAGAGAAACAGGGCTAAAAAAGCCTACATCCCAAGCTCTCGTACGAACCTAAAAGTACAAAAAGGCAACCCAAATCACCCCTTCTTTAAACAACCAAACAACAATGAGACAAACGCTTATCTTAACTTTTCTTGCCCTCGCAGCGGTTGCACAGGCGCAAATCAGGCAGGAACGAAACCTCGACAAGTGGCAATTCTCGCGCGACGGGAAGGATTGGCAGCAGGTAGACGTTCCGCACGACTGGGCCATAACCGGACCTTTCGACCGAAAATGGGACATTCAACACCTGGCCATCGAGCAAGACGGACAAACCGAAGCCGTAGACCATACGGGGCGTTCGGGTGCTCTGCCGTGGATTGGAAAGGGCGAATATCGCACCACTTTCAATCTTCCCGCAGGCACAAAGCACACCATGCTTTATTTCGATGGTGCCATGAGCGAACCCGTTGTTTATGTTAACGGGCGCGAAGCAGGTCGCTGGATGTATGGCTACAACGCCTTCCGCCTAGACATTACGCCCTACGTAAAGGCTGGCGAGAACGAAGTTCGTGTGCTGCTTAACAACCAAGAGGAGAGTAGCCGTTGGTATCCTGGCGCAGGCCTTTATCGTCCTGTAACGCTCATAACGGCTGGCGAGGCCCGCATAGACCCATGGGCCACCGTATTTAAAACGCTAAGTCTTGCAGGAAACAAGGCCCAACTATATGTAGAAACGCAGGCCACAACGGCCAAAGGCAAGGGTGCAACGCGCCTGGCAGTGAGATTGCTCGACGCCAACGGTCGTCTCGTGGCCCAGAAAAACCTTGCAGCCAACGCCCAAGGCACGGCCAACGCGCAGCTAAACATAGCCAACGCCAAGGCCTGGAGCCCCGAACAGCCCTACCTCTACACGCTCGAAATAAACCTATATCAAGGCAACAAGCTGGCCGACCGCCTGCGCCAACGTGTGGGAATACGCACTGTGGCCGTTAGCAAGGAACATGGTTTCCAACTCAACGGTCAGTCGCGCAAGTTCAAGGGCGTATGTTTGCACCACGATTTAGGTCCCTTGGGCGCAGCCGTTAACAAGGCTGCCATCATCCGCCAAATACGTTTGATGAAGGATATGGGCGTTGATGCCATCCGCACATCCCACAATATGCCGTCGCAAATGCAAATGCAGGTGTGCGACTCGATGGGTATGATGGTGATGGCCGAAAGTTTCGACGCATGGAAAGAACCCAAGGTGAAAAACGGCTACAACCTGTTTTACGACCAATGGTGGCGTAAAGACCTCGAAAACCTGATACGCGGACACCGCAACCACCCTTCTATTGTGATGTGGAGCATCGGTAACGAAATTCCCGAACAATGGAACAAGGAGGGCGCCCAAAGGGCAAAAGACATGACCAACTACTGTCATCAGCTCGACAATACACGCCCCGTGACCTGCGGTGGCGATAATCCCAAGGCCAATACCGAGTGTGGATTTTACGCTGCACTTGATGTTCCGGGCTTCAACTACCGCGTACATCTCTACGACGAACTTATCTCCAAGCAGCCTCAAGGCTTCATTCTCGGGTCTGAAACCACCTCCACGGTGAGCAGTCGCGGGGTGTATAAGTTCCCAATTAAGGAAAAGAAAATGGCCACCTACGATGATGGGCAATGCTCTTCGTACGATGTGGAATGCTGCGGATGGAGCAACCTACCCGACGACGACATGATTGCACAAGACGACCATTCGTTTACCATCGGCCAGTTTATATGGACGGGCATCGACTACCTAGGCGAACCCACTCCCTATTACTCGTATTGGCCATCGCGAAGCAGCTATTTTGGCGCGCTAGACTTGGCTGGATTGCCCAAGGATAGATTCTATCTGTACCGCTCGGTGTGGAACGAAAAACAACCCACCTTGCATCTCCTACCTCATTGGACATGGCCCGGCCGTGAAGGACAAGTAACACCTGTGTACTGCTACACCAGCTATCCCGAGGCCGAACTGTTTGTTAACGGCCAGAGCCAAGGTCGTATTAAGAAAGACAAAGCATCGCGACTAGACCGCTATCGCTTGCGTTGGAACGACGTGGTGTATCAACCGGGCGAACTAAAAGTGGTTGCCTACGATGCCAACGGCAAGCCCGCAGCCCAACAAGTGGTGCGCACGGCTGGCGAGCCTCATCATCTGGTGGTGCAGGCAGACAAGTCGTCACTTGCAGCCGATGGTCAAGACCTGCTTTATCTCACAGTGTCGATGGTTGATAAGGATGGTAACCTGTGTCCCGATGCCAACGACGAGCTCACGTTCGACGTTAGTGGCGCAGCCAAATTCAAGGCCGTTTGTAACGGCGATGCCACTTCGCTCGAGATGTTCCACCTTCCCCACATGCGCCTTTTCCATGGTCAGCTGGTGGTTACGGTGCAAAGCAACAAAACCAAAGGTAAGGTAAAGATGACGGTTAAGGCACCAAGCCGCAACATTTCTACCGTGTGGGGAAATTAAAACACTAGGCCTCAGCGCCTCGGTTTATCTTTTTCAGTGGGGCTGGTCAGAATTATCTGGCCAGCCCCACTTGTATATACGCGTTTAGTTTTTTAGTTTTAGCATGCAAGTTCAAGATTAAGCGCCATATATTGCTTGTTATCCCAAAGCCATATATTGCAAGCGAGATCGGGCTGAAACACCTACTATATGTGGGTTTGGGATAGCGGCCGGCTTATAACGGTTTGTGTATGTGCTAGTGGCGTTTCGCCAACTACCGCGTAGCGGTTGGCCTTTTGGTAGGGCAGGGTTGGGAGCGAGAGCGACCAACCCTGTCTAAGTGGTGCATTTAACTCCACAAGGCCGTAGGTCTTGGTCTGTTTCCCATTGATTAGTTTGTATGGTTTTGTTTGGATTATACGATGCCTTATCCCAACTCGCACATTTTCACTACGCGGTGGCTGGCACAACAACGCCTACATATACATAACCAATTACGGGTTTATTATCATCTCGAACAGGACTACTTTATAACTTCCATTTTCCCCATTAACAAGAAAACGCAATGCCATCGCTAAACTCTAAAACACGACTTTCACAACACCCGTCGGGTTAAAGCTATGTTGTAATCGTATTCCAGCTAAGTTGGAACCCTCTTCCATCTTAGCTGGAACACCATTCCAAGTGACATGGAACAGCCTTCCAACTTAGCTGGAACTCACCAAGATTTGTATTAATTGAGTGGAAGAATTGATCTATGGAAAAAGCGAAACGTATTTATGAGAAGACGAACAGAGAACTTTAAGGATTCCCAAGTTGATTGACGAACCTTCAATTCAGCATTTGGAGCGAGACAAAAGCGTGCAACGCGCGCGTAAACACATCATTATTAGGTACGGAATATGATTGATACAGACCGAGATAGTCGTGTAAAAACCACCTATTTTTCAAACAACGGGTTTGAAAACAATCAAAAAATAAAAGGCATTGCACCAACAACCGCGCAGGTTTGTTGATGCAATGCCGTCTTTTTATCGGTCAACCGCAAGGCTGATTGTCGATGCAACAGACTTATTATGCCTTTATGCCGCCTCTTCTTTCACGCCATCTTTCTTGCGGTTAAGCTTATCTACCACCAGCGCGATGGCGCCGTCGCCCGTTACGTTACATGCCGTGCCAAAGCTATCCATAGCTATGTAGAGGGCAATCATCAGTGCCTGTTCGTTCTCACCAAAGCCTAGAATGCTGCCCAAGGGAGCTAATGCGGCCATAACAGCACCACCAGGCACGCCAGGAGCAGCCACCATGAAGATGGCTAGCACCATAATGAAGTGCAGGAAGAGTGGAAAGTCGGTGGGCATACCCTCTAATAGGGCGATGGTAAAGGCGCAAGCGGTTATCTTCATGGCTGAACCCGAGAGGTGAACGGTGGCACAAAGCGGGATGACAAACCCCGCAACGCCCTCGGATACGCCGTTTTTGCGAGTTTGTTTCAATGCCACGGGGATGGTGGCAGCCGACGAAGAGGTGCCAAGGGCCGTGAGATAGGCGGGAAACATGTTAGCCAAGAGACGGAAGGGATTCCTTCGCACAATGGCGCCAGCAATGAGATATTGATAGATAAGCACAAAAATGTGAAGCGCGAAGATAACTACAATAATCTTTGCAAACACCGTCATCATGCGCATTACATCGCCACTGAAGGTCATATTGAGGAAGATGCCGAAGATATAAACGGGCAGCAGGGGGATGATAACGCGCTCGATAACCCCCACGATAATGGCCTTCATCTCGTTGGTCGCATCGCGGAGCACCTTATGATCTCCGTAGGCAATGCCCAAACCCATGATAAACGACAGCACAAGGGCGCTCATCACGTCTAACGCGGCAGGGATATTGACGGTGAAATAAGGTAATATCTCGGCCGATTTTTCCACAGGGTCGAGTGTCTGCGCACCATTTCCGATAAGCGAGGGGAAAAAGGTTGTACCCGTGGTATAGCTCAATATGGCCGCGATAACGGTGTCGGCATAGGCGATACCCACGGTGATCAGCAACAATTTGCCCGCTCCCTTGCCAATGTCGGCAATGGCTGGCGTAACCAATCCCAAAATGATGAGGGGGATGATGAAGCCCAGAAACTGTCCGAAAATGCTGTTGAAGGTAACGAAAATGCGTACCCATGGCAGCGTAAAGACATGGCCTAATGCAACGCCGAGGGCAATGGCGATGAGAATGCGCCCAAGTAATCCAATCTTCATAGGTAAATGTTGTTTTTAAGATAAGCAGTCGTATAGGCCAGACTGCGTATGTAACAAATGTCAAAAGGGGGTCTACGCGTATGGAAAGTAAAAACAGGGGGGAAGCGTTTTCAACCACAAATAAAGCCTCGCGCCTCATCTCATGTAGCTCGCTCGACTGCCGCTTAAAGGCTCACGCCTCTTTTTATGTGCGGCATATATCAGCTACGTTGAAAACATCTTCCCCCCTGCATTGATCTTTCTGCACCACTTTGGCCTGCCATCGATTAGTGATGGCGATTTTTTAGTTTAGTGCAGGGTGCATACTTATCTTGTCTTAACCTTGTGCAAGACGTTCGGCCATGGCCCTGCCAAGTGCGCGACACTGCTCAGCCACTTCGGGCGAGAGCGCCTGTTTCATCTCAACGGGTGTGCCAACAGGTTCGAAATGCAAACCGTTTTCGTTCCATTCGCCAATCTTTTGCACGGCTTTGCTGGCCCATCCGTAGCTTCCGAACCAACCGATAAGGTGGTTCTTGATGTCGCGGTTAGAAAGTTCGCTCAGCAATACGTCCATCTCGTGGTACAAGCCTGTGTTGTAAGTGGGTGCTCCCACAATGAGTCCGCGATAGCGGAACACGTCGCGAATGATGTACGAGTGGTGTGTTTTCGACACGTTATACACCACGATGTTCTTCACACCAGCCTGACTGGCGGCCCTGGCGATAACTTCGGCCATGCGTTCGGTATTTCCATACATCGTTCCGTAGCAGATAACAAGTCCGTCTTCGGCTTCGTATTTGCTCATGCGGTCGTACATTTCCACCACCTTTTGCAGCTGTTCGTGCCACACGGGGCCGTGTGTAGAGCAGATATAGTCTATCTTTTCGTCAACCAACTTTTTGAGAGCGTTCTGCACGGGCGTGCCATACTTGCCCACGATGTTAGAATAATAGCGCACCATTTCGAGCCAGAAGGGTTCGCAATTTATCTCATTGTCGAGCAATCCACCGTTAAGCGCACCGAAACATCCGAATGCGTCGCCCGAAAACAGCATGTTATTGGATGTGTCGAGCGTCATCATCGTCTCTGGCCAGTGAACCATGGGCGTCAGGAAGAACTTCAACGTGCGCTTACCTAACGATAACTCGTCGCCATGTTTTACCTCGTGCTCGCAGCCCGACATGCCATAGAACCCCTTAAGCAGGTCAAACGACTTCTTATTGCCTACCACTTGCACATTGGGATAATACTGGCGCATCAGCGCGAACGAACCGCTATGGTCGGGTTCCATGTGATTTGTTACGATATAGTCGATGGGCCGGTCGCCAATCACTTCGCGAATATTCTCGATAAACTGCGTAAAGAAGTCGGCCTCAACAGTGTCGATGAGGCATACTTTTTCGTCAACAATGAGGTACGAGTTGTACGAAACGCCGTTGGGAAGCGGCCACAGGCCTTCGAATTTTTCTTTCTTTCGGTCGTTAACACCTACGTAATAGGTGCCTTTTACTATTTCAATCATATTGTGAGTTTGTAAGTTTGTGAGTTCTTATTTGTGAATTTAGTTGGCGAGTGGACCAGTTAACGAGTGGACGAGAGGAGACAAGCGAACAAATTAACAGCCTGACGAGTGGACAAGCTTTCTTGTTTTTAACTTATCGTGCTGCCTATACATTTGTCTTACTAACAGGTTTAGGAGACAAAGTAGCAACACTTATCACTCCTTTCTCCCTTTGGAGAGCGGTTGTGGGTGAAGCCTCTCTATTCCGGTTTCCAACCCTTCGGCACGTAGTTATCCGTTCCCTTGCAACTCTCGGCCGAGAAAGCGAGGGCATAGCTCATTATCTTGTCCCATTGCTCTTTGCTCAATCCGTCGATAAGACGTTGTCTCGTGATGCCCAATTGCAGCATGCCGAAGATAAATCCAGCGTTGAAATTGTCGCCCGCACCAATGGTGCTAACGGGCTGCGCAGGGCTTATGGCATAGCTCTCGCAGAACCCACCATCGGCACGAAGCTGAACGGGATTGTCTCCATCGGTGTAAACAAACCGCTTGCAATAGAACGACACCTCGGCGGTGTACACCTTGGCGGGGTCGGATAGTTTGTAAAGCACCTCGAAATCTTCCCTACTTCCGCGCACCACATCGGCGTATTCGTAGTTCTCAAGCAGGTTGGGCGTTATGCGCATCACGTCGTTGCGATGCCCCGAACGAAAGTTCACATCGTAGTAGATGATGGCTCCGCGGTTGTGCGCATACTCTAAGAACGACACCACTTGTGGGCGCGTTGCTGGACTAACGGCGTAATACGAACCGAAAACGACGATGTCGTCGGCCTGCACATCAGGGTAAGCAAATTCGGGATTATGTTGTTTGTTATCGCGATAGAACAAGTATTCGGCATCGTTTTGCTCGTTCAGGAACGCCAACGATATGGGCGTTTGTCCCTCAACATACTTCGTTACGTAATCGGCATGCACTCCACTGTCTTCAAGAAAGCTGATAACGTTGGCTCCTACGCGGTCGTTTCCAACAGCCGAGATAAATGTGGCGTCGGCTCCCACGCGTCCCAGCGATACGATAGTGTTAAAAACCGACCCTCCGGGCAAAGCTCCGATGGGTTGTTCGTGTTTGAAAACGATGTCTAACACCGTTTCGCCTACTCCGATTACTTTACGCATATGTGCTCGATGAATGTTCTTTGTCGGGTTGATATTTAAACAATATGCAAATATCCGAAATTTTAATCAGATGGCAAAACAAATGTATGAGTTTTTGTTACAAGGCAAAGTATAGTGCGCGAAATGGGCAATTGAAAGGTGAGTGGTGGGCGTAGAGGCTGTAAGAGTTGCTTGGATTGGCTGGTCTTGCCACCCTAATCACATGGTTAATTTAATCTTACAAATCTGTTTTGATATGCTTGCGCCGTCAATTCTCCCTGCCTAATCCGACCTGTTTACCCTTTATCTCCATATATTTTTCGTATCTTTGCATCAGCAACAGGTACGCCCCGCATGGCGTTTAAAAGGGAAACGGGTGAAAAACCCGTACAGTCCGGCTGCTGTGAGTTGCCCTTGGCGGCGTAAACACTTGTCACTGAACCTGCGTTTGGGAAGACGTTTACTGCCTGGCAACAAGTCAGAATACCTGCCGTTGTTTGCGTTTCCGCGGCCTCTTGGGTTAGGTCTAACGCGCTCGGCACGCTTATCGCAGCGTGTGTTACCCAATGTCCGTTTCGCTAAGCCATGCGTTTTCGCCCTAAAAGAAGCCAAAGCGCGCCGTGCTTTTCTGATGCGTGCACCGTAACCAAAAGGATAATGAAAATCAATACCCCAATAAATATGAAGCAATATCGACTTTTCGTGCTTCTGTGCGCTCTGTTCGTCTGTGCGCTGTCGCCCTTGTTGGCAACGGCACAAAATAAGGAAGTGCGCATGGAACTTATGCCCAAAACCATTAATGTGGATGAAACGCCCATCGACTTTTACGACGATGGCGGACCCGATGGTAAGACTTCGTCCGAGTTTAAGGATGGAAAGACAAGCAGTGTGACCTTTATTCCCCAAGTGGCGGGCAAGAAGGTGCAGGTAGATTTCAAGCTGGTAGACATCTTCGAAGGCACTCTTTACAGGCAGTTTATCCATGTTTACGATGGCACGGAGGCAAAGGCCGACCGCCTTTTGGCCACCTTACACAAGGGTTCTACCCGCATCGTGAAGGCCACTAACCCACAAGGCGCACTCACCGTGGTGTTTGGTAGCACCGCGAGTTTTACCTCCAATGGATTTAAAGCTGTGGTGAGCCTCTTCACTCCACAACCTATGCGTTTCCGCGATGTAACCATTTCGCACATGCAAGATGCCCCGCTGGTTGCTGGCGACAAGGCACAACCGCTCTTGGCATTTAACGTTCGCACGCAAGAAACCGAGCCTGCGCTCACCCTTAACAGCCTAACGGTTAAGGCAAGCGGACCAATCACTGGCATTCAGCTATACCAAAGCACGTCGGGCACCGACCTATCTACCGCTCATCGCATAGCCGAGGCCAAGCTAGTGAATGGCGAAGCCGTGCTTGATGTAGCCTCAACGCCTGCGCTTCGTTCAGACGACAACTTCTTTTGGCTGGGTTGCGACGTGGCCGACGATGCCCAAAACGGCAACACGATTTCTGTTTCGCTCGCTCGTCTAGTACTTTCTGATGGCGAGCACACGCTCTCTACGTCTCAGCTAACAGGCGAACGAATGGTCGAAAACACAATTTTCGCCCTCGAAGGAACAAGACAAAAGCGCGTGAACGGCGAACTCACGTTCATGTCGAAAAAGAATACATATAACGATAACTACGAAGGCGGAGACAAAAACCGTATCACCACCTTCACGCCTGCTCACGAGGGGCACGTCATCCAGATAGATTTTACCAAGTTCGACATCATGTATTCGTCCCGAACAGACATAGGCGTGCGTGCAAAATTCATTGTATATGAAGGCATAGGCACCAAGGGGCGCATACTATGGGAACTAACTTCGCCTGCCGATAAACAACGCGGACCTGGCCAAACGCTACGTTCGCAATCGGCCGACGGTGCACTAACCATCATGTTCAACCCAAATGATAGCCATCATACAGCCAAAGGCTTCTCCGCCCGAGTGAGCGAATATCGCCCCAAAGCTATGTCGTTGGCAGGCGTAGATGTGCGTCAAGCCTCCACAGAAGGTGTTGCGCCAGGTGCTAAACGTCAGTCGCTGCTGCTGGTTAACCTGCGTACCGAGGGCAATTTGCAGCCCATCACGTTGCAAAACCTGCAACTAGACCTCAAAAACTCGCTGCCCGCAATAACTGCCTTGCAGCTATTTAAGCAACCCAATGCCACGCCCGAGGCCGCTCCTAGCGGTAATCCGCTGGCAGCCATTGATCAGGCAGCCCTTAGTCAACAACAAGCCATCGCCCTTTCGCAACCCCTCAGTCTGGCCGAAGGCGATAACTGGCTGCTGCTTTGCGCCGATGTGGCCAACAATGCACAGGCAGGAAAGACACTCGATGCAGCCCTCATCCATGTTAAAACATCGCTGGGCGAAACCGCCGTGCAGCAAGGCGACCCCGCAGGAGAACGTCGCGTGGAATACGAACGCTCACTGACCAAGGGCGATAACGGACGTATTGAGCTGGACGAGAATACCACGTTCACCCTCTACGACGATGGCGGAAAAGACAAGAACGAAAGTAAGGGCTTCGACGGACAGATTACTTTCGTGCCCAAAACTCCAGGAACGGTCATCGCCATCAAACCCACCGTATGGGGGTTAGCCGCTACCGACAAGCTGGAAGTGTATTTCGGAACGGAGAAGAAGACCAAGCCCGACTTGTCTTTTAGCCGTAACGACAGGTTCGACAAACTGCTTTCCACCTCTCCCGACGGAGCCATCACCCTGCGTTACACCACGGGTAAGTACGTAGGCTCCGAAGGTTTCGCCCTCGAGATGTCGGCCATCAAGCCCCAACCTCTCGCCATTAGCGCGGTGAAAGTCATGTCGGTTGCCCCCAAGAACGTGTTCAAGGGACAAACCCACATACCCCTGCTGCACGTAGTGGTAAGCGTTTCGGGCGAAAAAGGCGAACTGGAGCTCACACAGATTCGTGCTCCATGGCAAGGAACGGCAGCCGTCGACCGTGCTGAAATATACGCCACAGACCTCAATACCACATTTGCCACCAACTCTCGTGTAGGTAGCAGCAACTCAAACGAAGGACTATTCCCAATCGGTTACACCATTAACAAGGCGGGCGAATACCATTTCTGGCTGACAACGGACGTGCCTACCACGGCCAAAGTGGGCGAAACGGTGAGCGTTTCGCTTGTCGACATAACCGCCGATAATACCACCGTGCTGCCCCAAACCACCGAAACGGCCAGCACAAGCGTTGCTCAAGGCATTAGCGGAACGATTAACGTGGGTGCAAATGCCACCTACACCACCATACAAGGGGCAGTAGATGCCTTGAAAGCAGGTATGGATGGCCCCGTTACGATAAGCATCGAAAGTGGGAAATACAACGAAAGGGTGAACATCCCACAAGTTCCCGGCATGTCTCACACCAACACGCTAACCCTACGAGCTGCATCGGGAAAGCGTGGCGACGTGCATATCTATCACGACCATTTCAGCAAAGGCGGCTACGACCCCGACCAAATGTCCAACGATTACGGCGTTGTAACCATCGACGGAGCCGACTATACCACGCTCGAAGCGCTGGAAATAAGTACCGAAGACCCCACTTATCCGGGCGTGGTACACCTGCGTAACCAAAGCCGAAACGTAACCGTAGACAACTGTTACATACATGCGCCCCAATCAACGAACATTCAACAGAAGGTTACATTGGTGAACATGTACTCCAAAAACGTAGCCAACGCCAACAACGACTACTTTACGCTTAAGCGTTCGCTGCTCGAAGGCGGTTATACGGGCGTGCGTTTAGGCGGCACGGGCTTTGTGTCGCTTCTCGCAGAGATGGGCGGACAAGTCGTAGGTAACGTGCTACGCAACCAAGGTGCGAAAGCTATTTACGTGGCTCGAGAGATTGGTGCGCAGGTGGAAGACAACATTATAGAGAACGAAACATCAACTCACAACGACTTTAACGGCATCGACATCGACGCATCTGGTAGTGTTCAGGTTATGCGTAACCGCATACGACTGGCCACGAAAGAGTATTGCACGGCCATTTATGTGCGCAACATGTCGGGTACGCTTGCTTCATTGGCAACCATCGCCAATAACGCGGTATGGGTTAAGCATGCCGACAACGCCAAAAGGAAATTTGCTTCGAAGCTGCTAACCCTCAAAGGTGGCTCGTCGGCCTTGCTTATCGCCCACAACACCCTGTGTATGGAGGGTAACGAGAAAGACGTTACGGTGTCTATCCTTGGTGCAATGGGCGAGGGCGTGCAACTTACCAACAACGTGTTGCAGAACAATGGTAAGGGCCCCGTTTACCAATGCCTACGCAAAGAAAACCTTGCCACCCTGCAACTAGACCACAACAACCTTTACACCAATGGCAACGCGCTGGCCGATGTAAAAACACCCGTTACCACATTGGCGGCATGGATGGCCTTGTCGGGCGAACAATATGCCTATAATAATAAGGTGGAGTTTGCCTCAGACGTGTTGTTGCAACCTATGTCTGAAAAAGGATTGCGCCACGGTAAACGAGCCGGGATGGTGTCAACGGATATTCTTGGTAAGGCCCGAAACATCTCTACGCCGCTCATTGGCGCTTACGAACACGCTTGGCAGTCGCCTCCTACGGGCATAACCACGCCTTCTGCTTCGGCCGATGATATTAAGTTGAGTGTAGAAAACGGTGTGCTGAAACTCGCAGACGTGCCCCAAGGCGCTGTGGTAGAGGTGTTCTCGACGAGTGGCATATTGCTGTCGCGCCACGCCCTACCCGCAAATGCCGATAGTTTGCAAGTGGCAAACTTGCCCCAAGGTGTGCTGGTGGTGCGCGTAACGTGGACCAACGGACGATGGAGCAAGGCAATTAGAAGCGCGTTCTAAAAATTCCCCGCTAAGGTTCAATCGTTGTTCCTTGTATCGTCCTTCACTGCCTTTTGGCTTTTATCTGCTCAGTTAGAAGCTAAAAATACAGTAAAGGCAATTTTTAGAACCTGCTTAGAAAGCAGAAACATAAAAGTGGGATGCTTTATCGCACAAGTTAGAACAATCTGACGGATAAAGCCCATCCAACAAATTACAACAAATCGGAACAAACGGAGCTTCTTTTAACGGCTCCGATTGTTCCGATTTCTTTTATCACTAGCTTACCTGTCCGTGCTTGTTTTAATATCGCTATAAGCACTCGCGTTGTGCCCAGAGCGCAATGGTTTTAAGTCGGAAATAATCGAACGACATGAACATAAATCCCTTAAAGGCGTTATCCGTGCCCCACGAGTTCTTCATGATGAAGTAGCGGTTGCCTTGCGCATCGTGTGCTAGACCAACAATGGCCATGCAATGGTCGTCGGTTGTGCGGAAGGTTTCAAACGCACGCTGCCGCATTTCTTGTGTTGGCGCGGTGCTATGATGCGACAAGCGGGCGAACCCCTCGGTGAAATTGAAGCCCTCTTCAGAAATGTCGCCCTCCCAACAAAGCGGATGTCCCGCACGTAACGAGCGTTCGGCGAGAGCCACTAACGTGTCGATGGGCAAGTTAAGCAGGCGATCGCAGTTAACGTTATCTGGCACTTCGAGGGCGAACGTCGTGTTAAAGGGATGGTGGGTGAAGCTGGTTAGCCCCACATATTCGTCGCGTCGGCATACACTTCGCCCAAATTCGCCGAACGTATATTCGGCTCCCAGCATGAATTGCGCCTTTGGCAACGCGCCAAGCGATTGGTCGGCCAAACGCTCAAAATGTTCGTTCAGTCGGTCTAAGCCCTCGTGTTGGGCGATGGCCAGCTTGCATGCGTTCTGAACTTTTTTAGTCAGCACGCCAAAAATGCTACTGTTCTCCACTTGATAAGTATCGTGGGCCAACACGCCATAGTCGGCAATGGCTGTCAGGGCATTAGAAGCCATACCGCGTAAGTGCAGCGGGTGCCTGCCACGTTCAAGATACGTGGCCTGCATACGTTGGCGTAAGGCCATGCGCGACACGTATGCCGTAGAGAGATTTACCGAGTCGCCACGCATCAAGTGTTCGGTTTCGATGGTGGCCAGCATGGCAAACACCCAGCAAAGGGAGCTTTTGCCCTGGTCTTTTACAGGCGTGGTTTTCAGCAATAAGTCTATCGTGGGCGACTTCGCACGCGTCTTTCGCTCGCCTTTCGAAGTGCACGAGCCCAACATGGCCAATGCCACGAGCATGAGAATAATTCTGTTCATGATAGGCAAAGATACCATTTTTTCGTAACTTTGCAAAAGCAACGAATAATAAATGGATAATAACAAGATAAGAGAATTTGAAATCATGGCGCCGGTAGGCTCGCGAGAGAGCCTTGTTGCAGCGATACAAGCCGGTGCCGACTCAGTATATTTCGGTATCGGACAGTTAAACATGCGGTCGCATTCGGCCAACCAATTCACCATCGACGACCTGCGCGACATCGCCGCCACTTGTCGTGAGCATGGCATGAAAAGCTATCTCACGGTGAACACGGTTATCTATGGCGAAGACCTCGACACGATGCACACCATCGTAGACGCAGCAAAAGAAGCGCAAGTGTCGGCCGTTATCGCCAGCGATGTTGCCGTGATGCTGTATTGCAGACAAGTGGGCGTGGAGGTGCATCTCTCTACCCAGCTGAACATATCGAATATCGACGCGCTGAAATTTTACGCCCAATTTGCCGATGTGGCAGTTCTGGCACGCGAGTTGAACATGACGCAGGTGGCCGACATTTATCGGCAAATTGACGAACAACACATTCTCGGACCTAACGGACAGCCTGTTCGCATCGAGATGTTTTGCCATGGCGCATTGTGTATGGCCGTAAGTGGCAAGTGTTACCTAAGCTTACACGACGCAAATAGGTCGGCTAACCGCGGTCAATGCGTGCAACTCTGTCGCCGTTCGTACACCGTTACCGACAACGAGACGGGTACACAGCTGGAAATTGATAACGAATACATCATGAGTCCCAAAGACCTGAAAACGGTTCGCTTCATCGACCAGATGGTGAATGCAGGCGTGCGGGTGTTCAAGATAGAAGGAAGGGCACGCGGACCAGAATATGTTTATACCGTGGTTCGATGTTACAAGGAGGCCATTGCCAGCGTTCTCGACGGGTCGTTTACCGAAGAGAAGAAAGACGAATGGGACGAAAGGCTCGCCACCGTCTTTAATCGCGGCTTCTGGGATGGCTATTATCAGGGACAAACCATGGGCGAATGGACCAAGCACTACGGCAATAAGGCCACCGAAAAGAAGGTGCTTGTGGGTAAGGTTATCAAGCATTTCTCTAAGTTGGGCGTAGCCGAAATAGCCGTTGAGGCAAGCGAATTGCAACTTGGCGACCATCTCTTGATAACTGGGACCACAACGGGCGTGATGTATTTCGATGCAAAAGAGATACGGTATGAACTGAACCCCGTTGAGAAAGCTGACAAAGGCACCCGTGTTTCGATACCTGTGCCCGACAAGGTGCGACCAAATGACAAGGTGTTTAAGTTAGTAAAAGCTTAACGTTTTTGGGGTTCATAAACTTATACGTTCGTTAGTGACTGCGTTGACGAGGGCTTTGTGAAGATAAATTGGTTGTCTTTCCACCCCAAAAACTCAAGCCCTAACCCACCGCCTCATCAACTTATAAACTCATCAACTTATCAACCCACCAACTCACCTCCTAACTTATCAACTCAAAAACTCAAACCATTCATGGCAACATTAAATATAGACGCACTTCAAGAAGAAGTGATTGAAGAGTTTTCGGCATTCGACGATTGGATGGATAAATACCAAATGCTCATCGATTTGGGCAACGAACTACCTCCACTCGACGCCAAGTATAAAGTAGAAAGCAACCTTATCGAAGGCTGCCAAAGTCGCGTTTGGCTGCAATGCGACCTCGTAGACGGTCGTCTTGTGTTCTCTGCCGACAGCGACGCGCTCATCACCAAAGGCATCATTGCCCTGCTTATCAGGGTGATAAGCAACCACACGCCTGCCGAAATCGTACAGGCCGACCTGCATTTCATTGATGCCATCGGCCTTAAAGACCACCTCTCGCCCACCCGTTCCAACGGTTTGCTCTCCATGGTGAAGCAAATCAAGGCCTATGCCCTGGGTTATGCAGCGAAGGAGTAAGGTAAAAAACTCCTTGAAAAAAGGTTGAATGGTTTCCATATAGGTGTGGGTTTTTGTCCTATATGGAAACCATTACCTATTATTTACACCCCAAGCGGTTTTTCATCAATAAATTGATCGATTGAACGAACATCGCTTTCAATCGACAAGATCCCGTAGTTTGTGGTACAGTTGTTAAGTGCCTGCCCTCCTTTAAAACAGCCCTTACAACATGCTTTTTCATGAACAGATATGTTATCGCTATTTTGTACTCCGATTCCATGTTATCTGGAATCGGGTTCCAGTTCATCTGGAACAATGTTCCAGCTAACATGGAACAGCATTCCAAAATAGCTGTAACATGGCGGGAATTGTATTAGTTGGGTGGAAGAGCTATTTTATTGGGGAATGTATGCGTATCTTTCAGGATGCCCAAGCAGGTTTACCGCTTGGGGCTTCAATATTTAGGGAAGACACAACGGTGCTCCCGCGCACGCGTGTATATAATAAGGTGTGTAGCTGTTTGGAAGGAAATGGTATTTATTGGTAAGATACACCAACCATCCAAACTTACAAACTCACAACGCATATCACTCCCCTCTCCCCTTGGAGAGGGGCTGGGGGTGAGGCTTTTTTTTCCTTTATTCCGGCATCATCACCACTTCAACCCTATTCCCTTGCGACATTAATTGGTGTGCAACGAACTGTTGTAGACGCTGGGGAGTGATGTTTTGCAGCTCGGCAAGATAGTTGGTGTGGATGTCAATGCCCTGTTGCGCCCACGTTTGCACAGCTCGTAGCCACGTGCTATTTTGCTTTGCGCGTTCTTCAAAGCGTTTGGCGAGATGGCGTTTCACGTTTTCGAGCAACGTGGGGTCAATGTTATGGGCCATATTTTCGGCCTCGGCGCGCATCGCGTTAAGTGTGCTGTCAACCAATTCGGGTTTCATTGGGCAGATGCCATATAGCTTCAGATAGGCATTGTTCACATCGGCGGCGAGGGTGCAAGAGGCATCTGTGGAGTAGGCGGCACCCATTTCTTCGCGTATTCGCTGCGTGTAGCGCATGCCAAGCAGCTGACCTACTGCCTCGGCCATCACGATATTAGCCAACGTATAGGGCGTACCCTTGGCCCACCATACGATGTAGGCGTTGGCTTTGGGCGTGGTCATGGCATGACGGAAGTGGTTGCGCGTGATGCCACGAGCATAGGTTTGCACGCTGCGCATAGGACCAACGAGGGTGGCCTCATCGTTGGATGCAGCGGAAGTGACGGACGCAGGGCCCTGTGGTGCTTCCTGATGGTGAAGCGGGCGTTCGTTGATGGGTGCAGGTTGAGATGGAACGAGCAAGGGTTTGCTAGCAGGCAACGAGGCGATGTAACGGCAAACGAGAGCGAGAAGGCTGTCGCGTTGAAAGTCGCCAACGAAAACGAAGGTGAAGTTTGCTGCGTTAGCCGTGCCTTGACGCGCCAAGGTGAGAATGCGATTGAGGTCTACACGGTCGAGATCGGCCAACGTATTATTGGCGAAACGCGGGTTGTGGGCGTGCAGGGTGGCCGTTAACGAATCGCTAAGGGCCATTTCGGGCAAACCTGCCACTTGGTTAAGGCGTGCCCTGCTGTTGGCCATGATGTTATCAAAAGCCTGTTGGTCGGCACGCAAGGCTGTGAAATAGAGGTAGGTTTGCTGAAAAAGGCACTCGGCATCGCGTGGTGCAGCACTACCGTTGAGGCTTAGCCAATAGGTATCGAGCGAGAGATTGGCGTTGGCTGTTTGTCCTGTGAGCAACTTGGTGAGTTGTTGCGATGAGAAATCACCTAGTCCGCTACTACCCACAATGCGATTGAAGAAACGTACATTGGCGAAGTCGGCCTGTCCCAAACGCGACGATCCACCAGGCGCAAAGGCTGTCATCAGCAACTCGCCCTTACGCAAGGCGGTGGGTTTGAGCAGCACCGTTACCCCATTAGACAAGCCAATACGCTCGATGCCCAATGTAGGTTCGGTGCTTTGGCTAACAACGGTTCCTGCCTTAGGCAAGGTTTTGAGCAAGGGTTGGTTGGGCGTATTGTCTTCGTAAGGCGTGATGTTGGCCGTGGCGGGCTGCAAAACGGCTTGCAAAAGACCCTCTTCGGTGGGCGTGTTTGCACCCTCGCGCAGGGGGTTAAGACTAAGAACAACGAGGTTTCGGCCGCTAGTGGGGAGCATCTTGCGCAGCCATTGTTGCACGTCGGCAGGCGTAATGGCATCGACGATACTTGTTCGCAACTGACGAAGAACATCGGGCGAGGGCATCGGTTCACCGCTTAGGGCGTGTTCCACCAGTTGGTTGCCCAAGTAATTATTGCCCACTTCGTTGCGCGCAGCATACTGCCGTTCGATGATATTGCGTTCTTCGGCCTTGGCACGAGCCAGTTCGGCAGGCGTAAACCCATGCTTGGCAGCGCGCCATAGCTCGGTCATCACAGTTTGTGTGGCAGCCTGCGCCTGTCCGTCTTTGGCCATAATGGTTACTTGGAAGGCGTATTTTGAGGAGGCATAGAGATATACGCCATAGCCCACCACTGCTTGTGTGAAGGGGCATTGGGGTTTAACCACCTGCTCGGCAAGGCGCATGCGCAGCATCGACATCATCAAGCTGCGGCGCGCCAACAGGGCGTAGTAACTGCGTGTAGGTTTCTCGGCGGGCGTTATGGGTGGCGTTTTGCAAAACACCTGCACAAGCGTGGTGCGCTGTTCGGCATCGCTATCTACCACGACAATGGGCTTGGCGTTGTCGGCAACAGGCACAATGGCGGGTCGGCGCGCAGCTTTGGTGGGACGTATGGGGGCGAAAAGCGCCTCGATACGTTTGGCCGTGCGCGCCACATCCACATCGCCCACCACGATAACGGCCTGGTTTTTGGGGTGATACCATCGGTGATAATATTGCCGAAGCGTGGATGAGCCAACGGTGTCGATTATCTCCATCAGGCCTATTGGCGTGCGACGAGCGTACAAACTGTTGGGGTAAAGGCGTTCAAGATTGCGTTGTATCATGCGTGCCGTGGCCGAATTGCGTTGTCGCCACTCTTCGCGTATCACGCCACGTTCCTTGTTTATCTCTTCGGGAGCAAACGAAATGTCGCACGCCCAGTCGCGAAGTGCAAGCAGACAGCTGTCTAAGGCCGAGGCGCGCGCTGTGGGAACGTTGTTGAGATGATAGACGGTGCGCTCCATTCCAGTATAGGCATTGATGTTCTGACCAAATTTGAGGCCAAGCGATTCGAGGTAAGCCACGAGCGTATTGGATGGGAAATGGCGCGTGCCGTTAAAGCAAAGGTGCTCTAAGAAGTGGGCCAAGCCGCGTTGGTTTTCGGTTTCTTGCAGCGAGCCAACGCATTGGGCGAGGTAGAAATTGGCGCGATTGGGGGGTGTGTTGTTGCGAAGTATATAATAGGTAAGGCCATTTGGCAACTTGCCCACATGCAGGTTGGGGTCGGTAGACAGTGTTGCCTGTGTGCGTTTGGCGTTTGCCGAAAGGGCAAACAGGGCGAGAGCAAGGATAAAGAGGTATTTTTTCATTTCCGCAAAGGGGTGTTATCGCTGTTTGATATAGGACTGTGCCCCGCTAGAAAGCCAAGCCTAGGGCGGCCTCGAAGTTGTGGCGCGTGCCGTGAATAGTGGGTTGGGCTTTAAGCACATAGCCCAATTGATAGGCTAAGGAGAGCGTTAGCTGATAGTGGGCGAAACGCTTTGCCGTACCCATCTCTATGCGTGTGCAGGCCGTAGACGTGGCGTAGAAATGTTGCAAGGGAAGTGCCAGTTGGGTGGAGAACACCGTTTCTTGCGTAGAGGGATAGTTTAGCGAGGCCTTGGGCAGGGCGAATGCTTGACTTGCGCCATAGAAAAAGGCGAAGTTTCGGGGCAAGGGGAGTTGCGAACGATAGGCTGCGGCGAGGTGGAAGGCATCGCGAACGAGGGTGTGTTGCGTGGATCCGTCTTGTCGTTTCTCGTGTTCGGCGGTGGCTTCGAGCGCAAAC
The DNA here is from genome assembly GCF_000378085.1 of Hoylesella loescheii DSM 19665 = JCM 12249 = ATCC 15930. Classification (GTDB taxonomy): domain Bacteria; phylum Bacteroidota; class Bacteroidia; order Bacteroidales; family Bacteroidaceae; genus Prevotella; species Prevotella loescheii. The sequence continues at coordinate 80,289 of NZ_KB899213.1, read as the reverse complement.
AGGTCGAGCCGTTGCGAGGTAAAACGATGGTAGAGCAAGGCGTGCAGACCGATGTCGCGATGGTTATAGACGTAGTTTTTTTGTCCGCCGAGGATGTTATCCAGCCTATCCCACCCCTTGGTAAAGTGTGCGTGGGCCGTGGCTTGCAGGCGAAGGGCGGGCGAAAGGGGATGAACTAGCCCTGCGAGAATGCTCGTTTGGCGAACGTTATAGGTGGAAAGGAGGTTGGCCGACACGTTTTTTGTTCGGCTTCGGCGTATGCTGTCGCGTTGCGCAAGATAGCTGGCGCGCGCCCAAAGCATTGTTTCGTTCCGGGTGAAGCTTGCTTGCAGCGACAGCTCGTGCCCGTAGGTGTTGGCTTGCATCTCGCGGTTTTGCAGCTTACCTGTCTTTCGGTGCATGCCAAATCCCATCAGTTCGTAGGCCATAAAGTCCAATCGGTCGATGCGATCGTTATTCTCGTTCACGTAGATTAGGTTGTTATCGCTTGTTCCGTAGACCATTCCTGCCGCCATAGAGATATGTACGGGGGCGAGGTTTAGGCCCACATTGAGGTGATAACGCGAGTAAAAGCTCTCGGTAGAAGGGCGTGGGTCGTTGCTGCGAGCGCCCTTATGATACCTTATTTGCAGTGCTGCACCGAGGTCGAGCAGGTTCGAAAGGCGATAATTGGCTGCGCCTTTAAGTTGGTAGGTTTCGTTTAGCCAGTTGCCTTTGCGTGGCGAAGCGAAGTAGTAAGGCATGCCCAGGCGTGGCGTTTCGCTAAGTAGCCAACCCACACTATCGGCAAATTGTCGGTTGTAGGCAAATTCCCCATATAGTCGCCAACGGTTAGACGTGTACACACCCATTGACGAGAGTCGCAGATTCGTATCTTTTTCGGGTGTCTGCAAACGCATTAAAGGGCCTCGTTCGTGCGTAAAAGTCGCCGAAGTATAGCCATAGCTCTGTGCCGGTAGCAAGTAAATGCCTAGGGGCGAAGCCATGGTTTGGTGGTGCTGTTGCCACTCTTGGGGAGTTGGAACGGCAAAGCGTGCGATCGAATCTTGAGCGGATGCAGGCGTAGAGAACAACGCAAGCAGAACGAGTAGAAGCATGGGGAGGAGTTTTTTTTAGGAGTTAAGGAGTTATTTTTAGGAGTTAAGGACTTTTTTTGAGGAGTTAAGGAGTTATTTTTTGAGGAGTTAAGGAGTTATGGAGTTAAGGAGTTAAGCCAAATGCCTTGTTGTTACAAACCAATTGAAAGGCTAGTGGGCTGGTTAGCAAACATGTTTGTTGCCATTGATTACATAAGCTATTAGCTTAACTCCTTAACTCCCTTACTACTTTACTACTTTTAGAGTTGGTTAGCAAACAAGTTAGTTGCCATTGATTACATAAGCTATTGGCTTAACTCCTTAACTCCCTTACTACTTTACTACTTTTAGAGTTGGTTAGCAAACAAGTTAGTTGCCATTGATTACATAAGCTATTGGCTTAACTCCTTAACTCCATAACTCCTTAACTCCTAAAAAGAACTCCTTAACTCCTTTATTTTGCAAACGCCTTAGGGTTTGGAATCATCTGAACAAAGTCGAGTGCAGAGTTGTTGAGGTCTTGTAATATACGGCGACCATCATTCACTCGGCTCACCTTACGTGTGATACAGCGGAAGCTGTAATCGGGTTTGGAGAAGGCATAGCTAGCATCGAGCGACTTTTGGAAAGCCTTTGGCGACACATAACCATCGGCATTGGGGTTGATAACCTCAACGGCATCGATGATAGAAGCATTTGGAATTTGCATGTAAGTGAAGTGATTACCCTTCTTCGCGTCGATATATGGACGGCGATATTCGGGTAACTTGCTGGGAGAAGGATGGCGGAAGATGACGTATCCCTCTTTACCGTTGCGCGAAGGACGCATGTATTTGTTGCTACCTTTCTTTATAATCACCATGTTTGCGGCGCTCTTGTTATCCAATACCTCGTAGCCGGGGTACACAACATCAAACTCTGCCTTGCTTAGGTCGAGTGTTGAGTCGGGCCATTCGGGTGTAACTTGCTTGCCCGATGATGTAGTAAAGGGCTCTTTATAATTCTGGGCGAAGGGTGCGATGATGAAACTTTCACCCGGTTTAACCGGATAATCCTTGCCCGAACCAGGCACCATGATAACTACATCGCCGTAAACGTACTTGCTGTTAGCGCCTTCGGTGTCGGCCATACCTTCTGATTTGCTCCAATCGAACGTGCCATTAGAGGTTATATATATATTCTTATCCTTCCAAGGATGCGGCTTTCCATCTGCCAAAAAGCCGTAACGGTTCATCGTTGTGAGTGCAAGACAGAGGCTATCTGCGTAAAGTGTGCGCGAAGAGTTGTTGTAAATCTCGATAAAACGATCGTCTTCGCCTGCTGCTTTCTTGCTATCCGACCCCGCATAATAGATGGTTTTGAGAACGAAATTATCGGTTGTGGATGTGGTTAGCTCCAAATCGATGGTCGTTTCCTTGTTGGGTTGCAGTTGTACACCCGTTGCAGCGGCCGAGAAAAGCACATCTTCGGTGCTCTTTTCGCCTGTTATTTCGCTGTACTCACTGGCAGGCAGGGTGTAGCTAGCCGTTATGTCGTACATGTCTACAGGCAGATTGGGCAACTGCACCGTACCATTGATGGTGGTTTCGTAAGCAGTTTCTTTGCCTGTGTTAGTGTTGCGCAAGGTAATTGCAACCTTCTGGGCTTTGGCTTTTTCAAAAGCCTTGTCGATTTTCACGTTCACCTTCACCGAAGCGCTTGACACCTCGGGTGTCTCGTCTTCGCTACAAGCTGTGAAGAAAACGGCCATGGCCATTGTCAGTAATAGGGCGATGCGGTTGCCCCAACGTCTTGTCTGTTTCATTTTGTTGTGTATTTGTTGTGGTTTATGTCGCTTATGGAGAGCCGAATGCAAGGCCACTTAGAACTTGTAGCTAACATCCATGCTCACCGTTGGCGGCTGATTAAAGTATATTCGTTCGCCTTGGCGTTCTACCCAAGGGCGATAATTAAACACATTATTTATATAGCACGACAGGCGTAGCTGCTTGCCAATCTCCTTAGACACGCGAAGATGACAGTTGGGAACGATGATTGGCTGCGAAATATTTACGGGTTCGTTGTCTTTTAGTCGCAGATACGTCCAGCGAATGTCCTTTCGTTGCTGCTCATCTAGGTACACACGACGGAAGTTTTGGTCGATATAGCCGATGGGATAAATGTCGAACCCATGACGATTGAAGTGCCTGAACCAGAAGTTTTGCAAGCGCAGGTTGAATATCAAGCCAAGGGTGGGTATCTGTTTGGTGAGGCTTAGGGTGGAGATAAGTTCGTGCGAACTGTTCTTCGTAGGAGCGTAGATGCCCGAAACGGCCTCTTTGTCGAGGTCGATAGACGTGCCCACGCGTTCACCCTGCTGATGGTAAAGGCTGTAATTGTAAACCACCGAGAAGTTAACGCCTAAGCCCAAGGGCTTGATATCGCGTATGTTACCAATCCATTCTACACCCGCATTGCGACTATAAAGCAGGTTGCGGGGCGTAAAATAATAGTCGATGATGAGTTGGGGGTCGCCCTTTGGCGCATAAATGGGCCGTTGATTGGGCGGCTGCGATACCGTTTCGTAATGCTGAACCCACATCGTATCGAGCACAGCTTCTGAACTAATGCCGCGCAAGTCTATCTTGAGATAGCCCGTTAGCGAAGTGTTGAAGTTGGCATTGGCGTATGATGTGCCTACCTCGAAGTTGTGGGTGTAGGGCGAAAGCAGGTTGGGGTTGGTGGGATTAACCACTTTGGTTTTGTACATAAAGAGCCGCTCGTTGGCGTTGTTGCTGTAATTGCTGTACACAAGACGATCGAAGTACACGTTTTCGGGATATAAAAAGGCCGTGGCAGGTATTTTATAGCTGATGCCGTAGGCTGCGTTGAAGCTCAAACCATTGTCTAACGCCCACATCATATTAATGCGTGGAGAGGCTGCGAAACGTTGGTTTTGGTATTCAAGACGTAGGCCTGCCGTTGTGCTTAACGTTCCGTGAGCCGTGGGCAACACCAACTTGTCTTGCAGATACATGCCGTATTGGTTCAATTTGATGCGGTTTCGGTATTGATAAGAGCGGTCGCCGCGTCCGCCTTGTCCGCCATCGTAGAACGGAGTCTCTGCGTTGAAAATCTTTCCGCGCCCATGATTGGCCTCGTGTCGTGCAAAAACGCCCAGACTAAGCGTGTGTGTTGCGCTACTCCATTTTAGTGTCCGTCGTGCTTCCACGTTGGCTGAGAGGGCCAAGGGCTTGCCGTCTATCTCCAAAAGGGCCGTGTAATAAGGTGGCGCAACATCGGTTTCGTGCAGTCCGTTGGTGTAAGCGTCGGTGATAAGGTTCAGTCTGTTGTTGGCGATAAACTCTTCATGCATGTCGTATTGGTGCGACAGGGAGAGCGAAAAGTTATAGTCGATGCCGTCGATAAGTGCGTTATGCTGGGGCGAAAGCGCACCACGCAGGGCCAAACGCAGGTTTTGCTGGTCGGTTCGGGTGCGATTAAGCGTTGCGTCGGGGTCGCTTTTCAGTCCGTCAACGTTTTTAGAGAAGTCGGCCGAGAGGGTGTTTTCCCATGCCAATGCCCTACTAATGGTGTGTGTCCACGTGGCGTTGAGGGCGATGTTGGCGTTTGTCTTCAGCTTGTCGCGCCTGTCGCGGGTGCTGTGCAGATAGTCTACGTTGAGGTTGAGCATGCCCCAACGCTCGCCAAGGGCGAAACCTTTGCCCAGCGAAGCATTGAAAATGTCGTATTGCACCTTAACGCTACCGTAGAAAGGCGTAAGTCCCGCGCGGCGATTGATGATTACGGCACCGTTACTTAGGTCGCCATACTTGGCAGGAGCAACGCCCGATATAACCTCAACGCTCTCTATCGACGAGGCGGGAATAAGGCGCAAGTCGTTTCCGCTGCCCACATTCTCGTTGTTATCGGTATTAAAACGGCGATCGAACATTTTGATGCCGCCCCACTTTCCGTAGCTGTCGAGCTGCATATTGGTGTTGTTCGAGAGGGGCGTACCGTCTACCACGTAGGCAATACCAAAGGCGGCATTGCGCACATAGTCGTTAAGTTTGTTGCGCGAATAGGCATCAAGTGGGTTTTGCAGGTCGCCTTGCAGAGCCGAACGCAGGGTTAGGAAGCTGGCGTTGTGCATGTCGGTGTTGAGGATTGCTTTGCCTGGCAGGGCCTGAACAATATCGGCCAGACTGTAAGCTTGTATGTTGTCGATGGTGTTTCGTTGTATCAGCATCGACGAATTGCTATGTCGTGGTGCGCGTGTGGCGTTCACCTGCACGTCTTTCAGGTAAAGGTTGTTGTCGTCTAGTGCGATATTTATCTTCTTGTCTTTCGCCACGGCATCGTGCGTAATGGTTAACTGGCGTGTGGCTTTTCCCAGATACGACACCGTTAGCCGCGTTCCCTTGCCCGAAAACAGTGCTGCTTTGAGGCGAAGTCGGCCTTGCGCGTCGGCAGTATATGTCAGCGCGGCACTCTCTACGATAACTGTAGCATAGGGCAAGGCGTGTCCGTCGCGGTCGGTAATGGTCAATGAGATGTTCTCGTCGGTGGTTTCGGCGTACACGAACAGGCCACAAGGGCCCGCCAAAGCCATGAACAAGACCAGAACACGTATTCCTCCCCATAGAATTCGTGTGGGAAACTTCATATCTTTTTGTCCTTTTTCTAAATGCTGTTAAGTGCAAAACGCATAATATGCAGTGCAAAATTAGGGTTTTATAACGATTTGGCCAATACCTACTTGTAGGTATTTTAGACGATAAAAAGGCTTTTCTTGCAGTTAACAGGTTGATAAGTTGACGAGTTAACAAGGAGCATAGAAGGAAAATATGGCTTACGGATGAGCGTGCGCAAGTTCCATTTTGATAGCGATTACGACGGTTTTTAGTGGCGATGAACTGGCGATTGGCAGGCGTGTTCGTTGGTGGGCGTGATGTCCTTTTGTCCCTTTCGCTGAACGCTTAGACAACGCCCACCCACCCTTTTCCCGTTAATTGTGCCGTACTAGTGATATGGCATTACGTAAATTCGGGATAAGATACGATGCTTTTGGGGTAAGAATAGATAAAAACGGATGGCTATCTCACCAACCGCCACTATGTGGCAGTTGGCATAACGAGTTTCTATCACCCCAAATTCCCATAACGTTTGATACGAGCCTAGCACCCTCTAGGCGGTTCGTTCCACAGCCTATCACCACTACCCACTCACCCTTCCTACCCTCAATTGCCATCTTTCGTTCCCCACCCGATAAGCCTTTGTAGTGAGCTTTTTAAGCTCCCGCCTTGTTACAGCTAAGTTGGACTCCTGTTCCAGATTAGTTGGAAGAGGGTTCCAGCTTAACTGGAACTGCATTCCAATTCAACTGGAACAGCCGTCCAAAACATCTCTAACACGGCGGTTAATCTAATAATGCGCTTTAAGGACTTAGCAGGCGCATGTCCGAAACTATGAAAATGCGAACGACGAAAGGGTTAATTGGTGCGTTCAGGATAAGCAACCATGCCCCCCTGAACAAGATAAGACAGTTAAAGAAATGGCTATCTCGCCAATTAGCGCTAGGTGGCAGCTGGCATAACAATTGTGTTTTATCCCTAACTCGCGAATTGTATTGTGACCAACAGCCTTTTGTTGTCGCCCCACCAAAGGCAGGTAAGTTATTCGGCATCAAACGTCTTGATTCTCAAATACCATTTCCACCATCTCCGCCTGTTTCCTTTTACATAACATATTGCTTGTTCTTCACCCTTATTTCTATCCCGAAAGGCATCGTTTTCGTGTCGTTTTATCATAGCAAACGTTAAAAAACGACCCATTTCACCCCCTCTTTTGCATTTACATAAAAAAAATATGCACTTGCTTGATTGTTTTACGTAAATTCTACTAACTTTGCATCCGTTAGTGTCTCTTTGTGCAAGGCCTATGTTTCTACATAGATTTTGCTTACAAAAATGAAGGGCATGGCACAACAAATCACGGGTCGCGGCACTGTTGCCTACGACCTAACGCAAGCAACTAATAATTCTACAACAACGTAATAGAAACAACCGACAACTTACCATGCTATCAAATAACGACAGAAAAGCCATTCTTGAGCTTATGCATCGACAGGTGGTGCCTGCCATTGGATGCACCGAACCCATCGCTGTTGCATTGTGTGCGGCGAAGGCCAAAGAGCTATTGGGGCAGAAACCCGAACGAATTGACGTGCGGTTGAGTGCTAACGTGCTTAAAAACGCTATGGGCGTGGGCATCCCTGGCACAGGAATGATTGGCTTACCTATTGCCATTGCCTTGGGCGTACTTATTGGCGACAGCGAAAAACAGCTGGAAGTGCTCAAAGGTTGCACGCCCCAGAGTGTGCAGCAAGGTAAAGAAATGATTGCCAAAAACTGCATCGACATCAAGCTGGAAGAAGAAGACGAAGACAAGCTCTTCATCAACATCACCTGCACCAGCGGCAACGAGGTGGCCGAAGCACGTATTAAGGGCTCGCATACCAACTTTGTTTATCTGCGCAAGAACGACAAAGTGATGCTCGACAAGGCTGCGTGCAGTGCTGAAACAATAGCTAAGACCGACGTGGAACTGTCTATGCGCAAGGTATATGAATTCGCAACGGAGTCGCCCCTCGAAGAATTGCAATTCATTCTCGAAGCGAAGAAGCTCAACGAGAATGCCTCGCGCTGCGGATTGGAAGACAACTACGGACACCAATTGGGCAAAACCATGTGCAGTCCGTTGGGTCGTGGCGTGCTAGGCGACAGCATGTTTGCCCACATTCTCTCTGCAACGGGTAGCGCTTGCGATGCTCGTATGGCCGGCGCAATGGTTCCTGTGATGAGCAATAGCGGTAGTGGCAACCAAGGTATTTGTACAACGGTGCCCGTTACCACGTTCGCCCGCGAGAATCATAATACTGAAGAGGAGCTCATTCGTGCGCTCATCATCAGCAATCTCACAGCCATCTACATCAAACAGCATCTTGGCACGCTCTCGGCGCTATGTGGCTGCGTGGTGGCTAGCACTGGAAGCAGCTGCGGAATAACCTACCTGATGGGCGGAACCTTTGAGCAGATATGCTATTCGGTAAAGAACATGATTGCCAACCTCACGGGAATGATATGCGATGGAGCAAAACCTTCGTGCGCATTGAAGCTCTCATCGGGTGTAAGCACGGCCGTTTTAAGCGCCATGTTGGCCATTCAGCACAAGTACGTAACCTCGGTAGAGGGCATCATCGACGATGATGTGGATCGCTCCATACGAAACCTTGCGGCCATAGGAAGCCGAGGAATGGACGAAACCGACCGCTATGTGCTCGACATCATGACGCATAAGTCGTGTTAGCCAGCAACCATTACGCCAAGCATTTGTAGTAAGCCAACAAACCATAGCATACTTAACGGACATAGGATACCCAAAAAAAGCTAGTCCCGTTAACTTGTCAACTTACAATAACAAACACAAAACCTCACCAAATATGAAGAAAGTAAGATTTGCCTTACTGACGGCCTTACTCGCCGTCTTTGCGCTGGGGGCATCGGCACAGATGCAAAACCCCGTACATGTAAGCGTTCAGCAGAAACAGGTTTCACCCTCTGAGGTGGACGTTATCTTCTCGGCTAAGATAGACAATGGGTGGCATGTCTATTCAACTGGTCTGCCCAGCGGCGGTCCTATCTCGGCTACTGTCACCACCGAAAAGACCGAAGGTGCACAAGCCGCTGGTAAACTGCAAGCCAAGGGCAAAGAAATTAGCAACTACGACAAGCTGTTTGAGATGAAGTTGCGCTATTTCGAAAGTGCCGTTACCTTTGTTCAGCGGTATAAGATAACGGGTAAGACCTACCATATAAAGGGTTATCTGGAATACGGCGCATGCAACGACCAGAACTGCTTGCCACCTACGCAGGTGGAGTTTGACTTTAAAGGCAACGGCCCAGCTAACGCTCCCGATGCGAAAGAGACCAAAACGCCTGCACAACTGGCAAAGGAGAAGGCCGATTCGCTAGCTGCCCTCGCTGCCGCTAACACGCCCGCTACGAGCGATACGGCAAAAGCCGCTGCCGTGGCAGCTGTTGCCGATGGGGGAAACGACGTGGGTCAAGGTGGCCTTTGGACACCCGTTGTGGCCGAATTGCAAGCCTATAACGGCGACCAAGGTAAGCCCGACAACTCCATGCTCTATATCTTTGCCATGGGTTTCATTGGCGGTCTGCTCGCACTTTTCACTCCCTGTGTATGGCCCATTATCCCCATGACAGTGAGTTTTTTTCTCAAACGCTCACAAAATAAGACTAAGGGCATTCGCGATGCCCTCACTTATGGCGTGAGCATCATCGTTATCTATGTGGCTTTGGGGCTAGCTGTCACCGCAGCCTTTGGTGCATCGGCCCTCAACTCGTTGTCAACGAATGCCGTTTTCAACATTCTCTTCTGCTTACTGCTTATTATCTTCGCCTTTTCGTTCTTTGGATGGTTCGAAATACGTCTGCCCGACAAGTGGGGAAACGCAGTAGATAGCAAGGCATCGTCAACAAGTGGCGTACTCAGCATATTCCTAATGGCCTTCACCCTTGCGTTGGTGTCGTTCTCGTGTACAGGTCCCATCATCGGTTTCTTGCTTGTTCAGGTATCCACCTCAGGCAGTATCATGGGTCCGGGCATAGGTATGTTGGGCTTTGCAGTGGCCTTGGCCCTGCCGTTTACGCTGTTCGCCCTGTTCCCAACGTGGCTTAACAAGGCCCCGAAGTCGGGTAGCTGGATGAACATTATTAAGGTGGTGCTGGGCTTTATCGAACTGGCCTTCGCCCTGAAGTTCTTCTCTGTGGCCGACTTGGCTTACGGATGGCACCTGCTCGACCGCGAAGTGTTCCTCTCGATATGGATTGCGCTCTTCTTCTTGCTTGGCCTTTACCTCATCGGTCGTTTGAAATTTGCCAGCGACCAAGGAAGTTCCGAGGCCATGCCAGTACCCTGCGTGATGCTCGGTTTGGTGTCGTTCGCCTTCGCCATCTATATGGTTCCAGGTCTTTGGGGTGCTCCTTGCAAGGCCGTTAGCGCCTTTGCGCCACCCATGAGCACGCAAGACTTTAACCTATATCATAACGAGGTGCGTGCACAATACGACAATTACGAAGAAGGAATGGCTGCTGCTGCCGCCCAAGGCAAACCGGTGCTCATCGACTTTACGGGCTTTGGTTGCGTAAACTGCCGTAAGATGGAGGCTGCCGTGTGGACCGATCCACAGGTTGCAGATAAGCTTACGAAGGAATATGTGCTTATTTCGCTCTACGTAGACGACAAAAAGCCGTTGCCCGAGCCCATCGAAATAACCGAGAATGGTCAGAAACGCACGCTTCGTACCATAGGCGACAAGTGGAGTTATCTGCAACGTAGCAAGTTCGGTGCTAACGCCCAGCCTTTCTATGTGGCTATCGATAACGAGGGAAAACCACTTGGCAAGTCGTATAGCTACGATGAAGACATCGCCCATTACATGGACTTCCTGAACCAAGGACTCGAAAATTACAAGAAATAAAACTACTGCCGAGGGCACAAGGCTTGCCCCATAGCAGTCTTAAAACAGATAGGGAGAACGGCCAACACACCGTTCTCCCTATCGCGTTTATGGTTACGAGCTTTATCTTATCCCCATTCTGGCCTACTTCCAACCCCATTCTGGCCTCACCCCAACCCAATTCTGGCCTCACCCCCAGCCCCTCTCCAAGGGGAGAGGGGAGTGATATGCGTTGTGATTTTATGGGCTTATAAGAACGTGGGGGTATAAGTTTAGGACATACCCCATTACAACAAGACGTTCAACACCTACACAACGGCATAGCTGTTGGTATGTTTTCGTTGTTTAACTTGTATGGGGATATTGGTTGTTTGCGGGCAAAATGTGTCACGCATGAAAAGGATATGACATCATGTTTTTCATAATACGTTTCGCTACAAGCCTTTTGTAGTGTGGCTACAAACAAGCGGTAGTGCGACTACAAACAAGTTGTAGCGCCACTACAACTTAACGGTAGTGCCACTACAAAAGGCTTGTAGTGACACTACAAACGCATTTGTAGGGCATCATAGGCCATTAATTGCTCCCTATAACTGTCCTGCCTCCACCTGCAACACTACCCTTTCGGTTAGTCTATCCACACCGTTGGGCTGATATTCCTTTTTAAGGCTGGCACCAAAAAACCAAGCGAAGGCCTGATAGAAACCAGCACGGATGGGCCCGAGGAAAGCTTGGATGAGCTGATAAGATGATGAACTGGTTTCGCGATATATCAATTTGATGAGCAATTTGCCCTGCGCGTAGGTCAGTTTCTTCATTCTTGGCGTGTATTCTCGCTTTATATCGGCCTCAACACGTTTCATGTGCTCGTCGCGCGACTTCTTATCGGGCAGCGTTTGCAGATATTCGTAGGTCTCGATGATAATCTTATTCACTTCCTTGGCTATGGGCAACACCTTCTTTACGTTGTACACCAAGCGGTTGTACTCAGCCTGCTGGCGTTCGTTCTTAAACGTCAGTTGCGGATAAACATATATCTTGTTCAGCTCCACATATTGTATGCTATCGCCCTTATCCAACACCCGCCCTATCTTTACCATGGGCACGAAGGTTGGATTATCCATGTCTACCTCCTTTTCTTCGGGGTTTACACGGATAAGATCACCCTTTTGCGACCATGCGGACACAGTGCAGAGCGACAAAAGCAACATTGCGATGCAGATGCGTTTCATTGTTTTTGCGTATTTGTGCAAGTACAAAAATAAGTATTTTCTGCTTAAATATATGCTACTTACGCACCTTATTTTCAGTTTTTGCCCTGATTTACACTTTTTTTGTGTAAGTTTGTAGGTTATGAACGAAGACAAGAACATCATTGTAGGCTTTGATGCCAAGCGCGTGGTGCGTAATGGAACGGGACTGGGAGCATACGGACGCAACCTTGTGAACGATCTCGCGGCCCTCTATCCGCACATGCAACTGCTGCTTTATGCACCCGATGAGGGCCGAGAAGATTTGGCCAGACAGGTGAAAAGTGCGCAAAACCTGTGCATGGTGTATCCCAAGGGCGCGAAAAACGCACTGCAAAAGGCTGCGTGGAGAAGCCGAGGCGTGGTGAAAGACTTGCTGCGCGACGGCGTAAACGTGTTCCATGGGCTGTCGGGCGAACTGCCAAAGGGCGTAAAAGCCGCAGGTATCGACACCGTCGTCACCATTCACGACCTCATCTTTATGCGTCATCCCGAGTTCTACCACTGGTGGGACGCGCTAATTTACAGGTGGAAGTTCCGCCAAACGCTTAAAGAAGCCCATCGCATTATCGCCATCAGCGAGTGCACGAAGCGAGATATCGTTAAGTTTGGGCATTATCCCGAAGATCGCATCAGCGTGATATACCAAAGCTGCGACACGCGTTTTCGCGAGCTTGCAACGCCCGAGAAGCTACGCGAAGTGAGCGAACGCTACGCCCTTCCATCGCGATTTGTGCTGAATGTGGGCACTATCGAGGTGCGAAAGAATGTGCTGCTGGCTGCCAAAGCGTTGAAAGACGTGCCCAAGGAGGTGCATCTGGTGGTGTTGGGTCGACCCACTCCTTATATTAATAAGGTGAAATCGTGGGTGGCACACAACGGTCTTTCGGCGCGCGTGCATTTCCTGCACAACGTGCCCAACGAAGACCTGCCCGCCATTTATCAGCAAGCCGAGGTGTTTGCCTATCCCTCGCGCTACGAAGGTTTTGGTATTCCCATCATCGAGGCCATACAAAGCGGATTGCCCGTGGTGGCTTGCACGGGGTCGTGCCTTGAAGAGGCGGGTGGCCCGCACAACCTATACGTTGCGCCAAACGACCACAAGGGTATGGCAAAAGCCATCAACGCCAGACTGAAAGGACAAGCGGGGCGCGACGAAGCCATTAGCCAAAGCATGGCATACGTGCAGCGTTTCGAAAACAAGAACGTGGCCGAGCAGGTGGCGCATTGTCTCTTTGGTCGTGAAAAGATGGAATAAGAAAATCGCACGAAGCATGTTTTGCGCAATTGGCAGATAGCATTAAATGGCTGGTTTTATAAACTACCGCTGAACGAATAGCCCCAAGTAAAGGGACAGAAGCACGTGGCGAGGATGTTTTAGAACAAGCCTGATGGACTTATGTGTGTTACACCAACCCCCGATTAATAAAAAAATAAGGCGTCTAAAGAATAAGAACAGGAAGAAGTTAGCATTCTACAAAAGACTGTCAACAGTTTGATTGCAAAGAAACAAATGAAAAAATGTATCATCATCGGTAGCGGACTAGGCGGCCTTTCGTGCGGAGTTATCCTTGCACGAAATGGCTACGAGGTTACCGTACTTGAACAAGAAACACAGCCGGGAGGGTGTTTGCAGAGCTTCGTGCGTAAAGGTGCCAAGTTCGAAACAGGCATGCACTTCATCGGGAGCGCAGAAGAAGGGCAGACGCTACACCCCCTTCTGCGATACTTAGGACTGGAAGACCTACCTCTTAGCAGACTCGACACTCAGGGTTACGATATCGTATCGATGCCCCAAGGGCGTTTCGCCTTCGCCAATGGACACGAAGCCTTCGTGGAAACGCTGGCCGAACGCTTCCCAAAAGAAAAAGACGGACTGAACCGTTACTTGTCGTTGGTGGAGCAATTAACGCTGGCCTCGCCCATCAACGGGCATCATCCCACGGCGAAACAAATGCACCTTAAAACCGAATACCAAATGCGCACCGTAGACGAGGTTATCAACAGCTTCGTGAGCGATCCGCTTTTGCGCCACGTGTTGGTAGGTAACCTACCCCTCTATGCAGGCGAACGCGGACGCACACCCTTCTCTACCCATGCGCTCATCACCAATTTCTACAACCAAAGTGCGTTTCGCGTGGCTGGCGGAAGCGACATCATCGCACAAAAGCTTATCGACGGCATCACGCAAAGGGGCGGAAGGGTGCTCACACGCAAACGTGTTGAGCGCATTATCTGTAACGAGCACAAGGTAACGGGCGTGACAACGGCCGACGGCGAACACTTCGAGGCCGACCTCTTGATAGCTGCCATTCACCCAACACTGGTGATGCAGATGCTAGACGACACCAACCTGATTCGCCCCGCTTTTCGTCAGCGCATGCTTAACTTACCCAACACCACGGGCGTATTTACCATTTACATCAAATTTAAGCCCCAATCCATGCCCTATCGCAACCATAACCTCTACGGTTATGCCACCGACACGCCATGGGATTGCGAACGATATACTCTTGAAGACTGGCCTCGCGGTTTCCTTTATGTGCACCTTTGCGATAAGCCAGCAGCCAATGCCTCGCCCAACAGCCTGCAACAATGGGCCACTTGCGGCGAGATTATGAGCTATATGCGCTACGAAGAGGTGGCCAAATGGGCCGACACGCGCATCATGCACCGAGGTGAAGCATACGAAGCATTTAAGCACGACAGGGCCGAAAGACTTATCAACGCGGTGGAACAGCATGCTCCTGGACTGCGACAGGCCATCGACTGCTACTTCACTTCCACCCCCTTAACTTACCAACAATACACCTCCACCCTGCACGGCAGCATGTATGGCGTGGCCAAAGACGTTAAGCTGGGCTCGGCCTGTCATGTGCCGAGTCGCACGCGCATACCAAACCTGCTCTTTGCAGGGCAAAACGTCAATTCGCACGGCATGCTTGGCACGCTCGTTGGCACGCTCGTAACCTGCGGCGAAGTGCTGGGAGAGAAACTAAAATTATGAACAACAACGACATGATCATCATAGGCGGCGGGCTAGGTGGGCTTACCACGGGCGCGCTTTTGGCCAAAGAAGGCTGGCAAGTAACCGTTTTGGAGAAGAACCACATCGTGGGTGGAGGTCTGCAAAACTTCTCCCGACACGGCATACACTTCGATACGGGCATGCATATCTTGGGCGGATTTCGCCCCGGAAAAACGCTCCACCGCATCTGCCAGCACCTAGGCATCGAGCAAAAGCTTCGTTTGCAGCCCGTAGACAGCCAGTGCATGGACGAGATATACTATGCCTCCGACCGTACCACTTATCGTGTGGCCGAAGGAAAGGAGGGTTTCGTGGAGAGCTTTGCCAAGCATTTCCCACATCAGCGCACACAGCTGCAACGCTATGTAACGGCACTTTACGAGCTGGCCAGCGAGATAGACCTCTTTAACCTGCGACCCACGGGCGACGGAATACCGCAGCATAGCGACCGTTTCCTATGGTCGGCCGACCAGTTTATTGCGCATTACATCGACGATGAACGACTGCGCGACGTGCTGGCCTATATGAATCCCATGTATGGAGGCGTTGCTGGTCATACGCCAGCTTATGTACACGCCCTCATCAGCGTGCTTTATATCGATGGAACCGACCGCTTTGCGGGTGGTTCGCAGCAATTGGCCACCGCCTTGGCAGAGGTTATCGAGAACGCGGGCGGAAAGGTTGTGCCCAATGCAGAGGTGGTTCGCATCGCCGTAGACAACCGAACGGTAACCGCCGTGCAAACCAAAGACGGCCGAACGTTTAGCGCTCCTTATTATATAGCGGCCACACACATGGGCGAAACCCTGCGCATCATCGACAAGGGAGCGTTTACCCCAGCCTATACCAAGCGTTTGAAGGCCGTCGACAACACCTATTCGATATTCAGTATCTTTGTGGAACTGAAGCCGCAAACCTTCCCCTACATCAACCACACTTGCTATTATCAGCACGATTACCACCATGTGTGGCACTTGGCGAACTACGACCGCGAGCAATGGCCATACGGAATGATGTACATGACACCACCTTCGGTACAACAAAACGAATGGGCAACGCATCTCATCGTTAACTGCGTGATGCCCTTTTCGGCTGCGGCGCAATGGGAAGACACCCTTACGGGCAGGCGCGGAAAGGAATATGAGGCGTGGAAAGCATGGCACGAGCAGCGCATCCTTGCCCGAATGGAGGAGGTTAGGCCGGGCTTTGGCCAATGCGTAAAAAGTCTTTGGAGCGCCTCGCCACTAACCGTGCGCGACTATTACAACGCTCCAGCAGGGGCCATATACGGCTTTGCCAAAGACTGCCACAACCCTTTGGCGGCACAGGTGCCCGTGGTAACGAAGGTAACCAACCTTTTGCTTACTGGCCAATGTGTGGGATTGCACGGCATTTGCGGCGTTCCGCTATCGGCCATCACCACTGCCGAGGCACTGGTAGGAAAGAACAGGATAATAGAAAAGTTACAGGCCATTGGCCAATAATACAATACAGCCAACAAAGAAGATTAGAGA
Organism: Hoylesella loescheii DSM 19665 = JCM 12249 = ATCC 15930; assembly: GCF_000378085.1. Taxonomy (GTDB): domain Bacteria; phylum Bacteroidota; class Bacteroidia; order Bacteroidales; family Bacteroidaceae; genus Prevotella; species Prevotella loescheii. Next base: position 63,898 of record NZ_KB899213.1, on the reverse strand, counting down.
TGAACATCAGAAAATACATCGTTATGCTGCTGGCCCTTATGGCGTACGTTTGCCATGCCCAGCAACTGAAACCCTTAAAGATATGGAAGGGTACGCCCGAACGTGCCGCCAGCGTAACCCTTACGCCATATATTCCGCAAGGCGCAAGGCCCGATTGCCCAGCCGTCATTGTGTGTCCGGGCGGCAGTTACCATTGGTTGGACACCCGAACCGAAGGCGACGGCGTGGCGCAATGGCTCAACAGCAAGGGCATTGCAGCCTTCGTGCTTCGCTATCGCGTAGCAGGCGTATGGGCATTTGTCACCCATTACCGCCTGTTGGTTCGCGGACGCCGTCAGCCCGACATGCTTCGCGATGTGCAACGCAGTGTGCAACTGGTGCGCGAAGGGGCATCTACGTGGGGCATCAACCCCAACGAAGTGGGCGTTATGGGCTTTTCGGCAGGCGGACATCTTGCCGTGGCCTCGGCTGCCTTTGCCTCTACCAACTACCTGGCACCGCTAGGCATCGAACCCAAGGTAAGCGTTAAGCCCGATTTCGTTGCAGCCCTCTATCCCGTTGTTACGCTTGCCGACGAGCGTTATGTGCATCGCCGTTCGCGAAAAGGCATCTTGGGCGAATGGAAAAAGACCAACAGCAAGCTGAAAGACTCGCTGTCGGTAGAGCGGAAGATACCCTCCGACTGTCCGCCCGTTTTCCTCGTGCACTGCGACGACGACCCCATTGTACACCCAGGCAATAGTGTTTTGCTCGATTCGGCCCTCACTTCAAAAGGTGTTCCACACGAATACATCCGCTATGCAACAGGTGGACACGGATTCGGAGCAAGCGACGTGAAGGGTACGGAACAAAGCAGGCAATGGCGCGATGCCTTTATTAAGTGGCTCAACGGCATCGCCCTACCCTTGGCTAGGCATAACGCGAAAGGCAAGGGGAAGGCCGACGAGAAGTTATAGCATGAGGGGAAGAATGGCGTTTGGCCACCGTGTGCGCCACGTGTAGCAAGAAAACAAGTGCCGAACATCAAGCTATCGAAACCTGCGAAATGTGCTTTCGTAGCCATCTTTACATTGGGCGACATGGGTTTCACTAAGTTGGACTCCTGTTCCATGTAACATGGACTCCTGTTCCAGTTGATATGGAACGCTGTTCCAGACGACATGGAACAGGAGTACATCTTAGCGATAACACCACGAGAGATAAGAAAGTTGAATACAAAACCTAACCTACTGATTTCTTGTTTACTTATTATAAGTGGCTCGTATTTGGTTATGGGCAGCTGAGAGGCATGTTAGATGCGGCGTAATAACGAAAAACTATATCGGTTAGAGTTTGGCCTATTAGGCTGGTAGCTTACGTCAAGCCAACGTTTTGCATCTTTCCCTTACTTTCTTTTCCTTTCTTACGTGTGCCATGAGGTCTATTTTCTCTTTTCTTTTACATACGTTATTCGCTTTTTCCTTTTCTCTTTTCTTTAAGGTTTATTTAACGCTGCAATACTGAAAAACATCATATTTTTGCCTATCTTTGGGGTGTTGGAAAGTGAATAGGTTAGACAAGCGTAGCAAATTTAGCGCATTCTTACGTGCGTTTTATGTTACTTATGTGCCCTAAGACTATGCTTTACAAGCAAGATGTGCCTCACAAATACCGCAAGAGAGTTAGAAATAGATGCCCAACCAAAGGCGAAAGACCATCCAGAAATAGGTCGTGAAACATTAACAACACAAGATAGAGAGAGATGATGGGAGTAAAAAGCCACCCGTTCGTTTAGCTTAGGCATCGCACCTTCTGGTGTTACAAGTTGCAAAAGAATGGTCCACGCCAGGGCAACAGGTACGGATAGGTACACACCTACGGATAAAATACAGACCCGGGAGCTGATCTCCCCAACGCGCTTGGCGTACGACCCGTAGCCGAATAGTGCATTTTCCCTTATTACTTCATGAAGTCCCGCCCGCGAGCCAAGCGCTACACGGGCGGGATTCTTTTATGAAATAGCAAGCGGCGAGGGTCTTCATTAAGGGTGTTTCGCCCATTGTGGCATCCACTTCGAGCAGTGCACGCGGGCATGTTGTTGTGCCCATCACTACGCCTCAATGGCACAGCGCAGTTCCATCACGTGTAAAATAATCGCTCATTTTTTATCCTTTTACCCACCATCATATCAATATTTTATATACCTTTGCTAGGTAGTAAACCTTATTATATAACTAAACCCACCACTTATAATTATGGATGAAGGATTAGGAATTTTCTTTTTCTTGCTCATTGGGGGCATTGTCGTAGCGATAATCGCCTTACGATCTGGCTCAAGCGGTAAGCTTAACGAGCTGATCTTTCAGTTGAGAGTGATGCAAAAGCAGCTTGAAGGTATCGCCGAAACACTTAAAGGTATTCGGGAAGAAAATGCGCTAAGGCAGCAACAAGGTGTTGCTACCGAGGTGGAAGATACCACCGAGGCGAAAAAGAAAGGCTTGGAAACACAACCCGAAGCAGACGAAAACATACCGATTGTAGAGCAAACGACTCAGTCAACAGGCAAAAACGAGTTGACAGAAGACGTGCCAGGCACAGCCGAAGAAGTTGTGGCACTGGGCGAACAGCAACGTGTTGGTAGCGCAGTTACCACCATCGAGGTGCCAGTTCAGCCCATCGACACGCCAACAAGCACAGTAGAAGCCGACGTACAGCATGAGGCGGTTGAGCCACAGCATGTAGAAAACGGCGTGGCTGACGCTGAAACGCCTGCAGAAAACAATGCCAACGCGGTGCAAGACGATGCCGAAAAGCAAGATGACAACACCGAACCGCAAGGTTGCGACGTGGAAGAAGCGCTCGAAAACGAGCCCCAAATGGCTCCACAAGAGCATGAACCCGTTGCCGCGTTTGTACAAGACGAAACGGCGGAAGAGCATGGCGAGGCCGAACAAGAGCAAATTGTGGCTGGCAAAGATTACCTGGAAGCCAAGCACGAGCAGGCCGATGCCAAGCACAACAACACCTCTCCATACGGCGGAAACGCATACGGAATGAACCAAACGGCAGACGATGACAATGAGTCAGGCTTTAACTACGAGAAGTTTATTGGCGAAAACCTCTTCGGTAAGATAGGTATTCTCGTCTTTGTGTTGGGTATTGGCTTCTTCGTTAAATACGCCATCGACCAAAATTGGATAAGTCATATCATGCGAACCGTTCTCAGTTACGCCGTGGGAACAGTCCTTTTGGGCATCGGTTGGAAGCTAAGCAAGCGCTATCGCACATTTAGCTCGCTGTTGGCAGGTGGCGGATGCGCCGTGTATTACGTCACAACAGCCATCGCCTACCACTATTATCAGCTGTTTTCGCAGCCCCTTGGCTTCGGCGTCATGGTGTTTGTAACGCTCTTTATGGCATGGATATCCCATCATTACGACCGTCGCGAGCTGGCCGTAACGGCCCTCGTGGGTGGTTTCCTCGCACCTTTCCTAGTGGGGACAGAGACCCCCAACTTCCTATTCCTATATGTATATATGGCCATTCTCAACCTGGGCAGCCTCTATCTTTCATGGAGCAACCGCTGGAACGAACTGCCCTTGATTAGCACTGGGGCAACATTCCTCGTGCTGTTGATAGCCATGTACGGCGATTTTGTAGATCCTTACGCCCTGCATGTCACATTCTACGGCCTGTTCTGGCTTATCGCCACGATGAGTTTCTTCGCGTTCTTGCGGCGCGGAATGACCGATATATTTACGGGCTTACACATTGGCGCAATGATATTGAGCAGCGTATTTACCATTATTCTTGTTTCATCCCTGGGAGAATATGGCAACTACGATAGTGCCGTCACGGCTCTGGTGATGGGTCTTGTTTATATTGCCCTGCACCTATGGTTACGCCAATCCGAACAACGTAACGGTGTAACGCAAAGCGTTTTGTTGGCTTTGGGCTTGGCTTACCTTTCCATATCGTTGCCATTGTTCTTCTCTGGCGCAGTGCTCACCATCTGTTTTGCTGCCGAAATGGTGCTTCTGCTTTGGCTCTACTGCCGACTCGAGATGCGTATTTACGGCATTGCGGCTATCCTTGCACTGATAATTAACACGCTTAGCTTAATTGCGACATTGTATGGAAGGCTCGATTTCATGTACGACGTTGATGTTCAGAACTTCAATTTCATAGCAGAAATCTTCCGCGGCCTTTGTTTCTTGGCCTTCGCCCGCATCATGGACCGCAACCAAGAACGTGTTAGGGACCTGTATGTTCCATGGAATCTCGTTATCTATATTATAGGTATTGCAGCCCTTTACTGCGCCATCGACATGGAAATGGATCTATCCCTCGACTCGTCCCTTTACAATGCGGGCATCACCTTGTTGCGTACCACCGCGCTGCTAGCCATTGCCTTGGGCTTCGGTCGTCGTTTCCCGGCTGGCAAATTCATCCCGCTTTACATGGCATACATGGCTCTGGGCCTATTCTTCATTGTTTCCGATGTCTTCATTTATGGCGACTTCGTCAGTCCCACGTGGGCAATCATCCTGCAATGGTTGGGCATCGGCTGTACCATAGCCATCTACGCCTACTCGGGTAAGTGCTATTACAAGCAGACCAAACAAGCTGCGGTCTACTTCACGGTATTCCTTAACCTCGCCTCTACCGTGCTTTGGGTATGCATGGTGCGTGCACTGCTCATCCAAATAGGTATCGAACAGTTCAGTGCAGCCTTCTCGCTGGCCTTAGCAGCTGTGGGAACGGTGCAGATGACCTTAGGAATGCGCTTGCCAAACAAGACCATGCGCCTGCTTAGCATTGGCACCTTCATCTTTATTATCGCTAAGTTGGCCCTCTACGATGTATGGCGCATGCCAGCCATTGGTCGTATCGTGGTGTTCATTATCCTTGGCGCACTGCTCCTAACGCTATCTTTCTTGTACCAAAAACTGAAAGATACGCTCAACCTTGGCGCAGAAGACGAGGACCCGAAACCCCTTGATAGCGAGCCAACGCAGAGCAATGACGAGGCACAAGACCTCTCCGAATAGAGTAAACCTATTGCATGATAGATATTATCTGTTTGAAGCTGTCGATAATGTTCATAACTTTGCAATCGTAAATAAATAAACAACAAATGTTTTTAACCAACTTATTATTAACGATTATGAGTATAACAATGCCGACACTTCCATACGCAAATAACGCATTGGAACCTGTTATCAGCGAGCAAACGATAGATTTCCACTACGGAAAGCATCTTCAAAACTACGTAAACACCCTGAACACGCTTATCCAAGGCACTGAATTCGAGGGCAAGAGCGTAGAAGACATCGTGAAGGCAGCACCCGACGGTCCTATCTTCAATAATGCCGGACAGACGCTTAACCACATTTTCTACTTCTTGCAGTTTAAGTCGCCCGTTAAGGGTAACGAGCCTACGGGCAAGATTGCAGAAGCTTTGGTACGCGATTTCGGTAGCGTTGAGAACTTCAAGAAAGAGTTCGCACAAGCTGGTGCAACGCTTTTCGGCTCGGGTTGGGCATGGCTCTCACAAGACAAGAACGGCAAATTGGTTATCACCAAGGAACCTAACGCAGGCAATCCACTACGTCATGGCAACAACCCCATTTTGGGAATAGACGTTTGGGAACACGCTTACTATCTGGATTACCAGAACCGTCGCGTTGACCACTTGGCCGCTTTGTGGGACATTATCGACTGGAACGTGGTTGAAAGTCGCCTTAAATAAGCTGCGACAACTACGCATCCGCACTTCAAATAGATTTCCAAAACAACATTAAAACAAAATCAAATCACACTTGTCGGCCGTCGTTGGGGCGCGCTCATGCAACGTTTTCGTTACGCCAAATCAGTGATGCCAAGCTTGCTTGTGCATAACCAAGGCGAGAAATGCAAATGGCCCGCACGGAGCTTTTAGCGAAGTGGAAAGACCAAACGTACTTTTCGAAGAACGAAAAAAGAACAAGAACGCGCACCAACGTCACCGACGACAAAACAACTTATATTTATTATGCAATCAATTATCAATTCTATGCTGCCCGAATTTAAGGTGCAGGCTTTTCAAAATGGCGAGTTCAGAACCGTATCTAGCGAAGATGTAAAAGGCAAATGGGCCGTTTTCTTCTTCTATCCAGCAGACTTCACCTTCGTTTGTCCTACCGAATTGGTTGACTTGGCAGAGAAATACGAAGAGCTGAAGAAAATGGGTGTTGAGGTTTATTCGGTTAGCTGCGACACGCATTTTGTACACAAGGCATGGCACGACGCATCAGACAGCATCAAGAAGATCAACTATACCATGCTGGCCGACCCTCTCGGCGTGCTGGCTAAAGGCTTCGGCGTGTTCATCGAAGAAGAAGGCATGTCTTATCGTGGTACCTTTGTGGTTAACCCCGAAGGCAAAATCAAGATCGCTGAGATACAAGACAACAGCGTAGGCCGTAACGCCGAAGAGCTGGTTCGCAAGGTTGCAGCCGCTCAATTCGTAGCTTCTCACCCCGGTGAGGTTTGTCCCGCCAAGTGGAAGCAAGGCGCCGAGACGCTGAAACCCAGCATCGACCTCGTTGGTAAGCTGTAATCCGAACCACATTTAGGTATTTGACGATAGTAAACAAATCCCTATATATTTTCCCGTTGTCCCCATATCTCCTCGCTTGTAGGGGATGGGGGCAACTCATCTAAGTGCTTTTCTAAAAGGCATACCTATCATTTTTTAGAATATTAGTAGAGTTATAAAAGGCAGCAATGCCACCTAAAAGCGGAAATGCACTAGGATATCAGGATGCATGAAAGCCCTAAAAAGCCTAGAAAAACAAGCGTTTCCCATCACACAGACTCCTTAAAGAAAGCCCAAGACAATGCTCGACACCTCGATACTCAAACAAGTTAGCGACGTATTCGCTGGCTTAGAAAACGACTATACCCTTGATGTTCGCACCGACGCATCACGCGCCGAAGCAGCAGAACTTAAAGCGTTTGTCAACGATTTTGTGTCTACCTCGACACATCTGTCGGCCAATTTCACCGACACCAACGACGCCCAGCTGTCGTTCTCGCTACTTAAAGGCGGACAACCAGTAGGCATCACCTTCCGCGGAATTCCCAACGGACACGAGTTCACCTCACTTCTCTTGGCCATTCTTAATGCCGACGGGAAAGGAAAAAACCTACCCGACGAGGCCATTAGCAGGCGAATTGCAAACCTCAAGGGCGACATAAAGCTACAAACATACGTGTCGTTGACGTGCACTAACTGCCCCGACGTGGTGCAGGCACTCAACATCATGGCATTGACAAACAGCAGGGTGAGCAGCGAAATGATTGACGGAGCCCTCTTCCAAGATGAAGTGGCGCGATTAAACATACAGGCTGTGCCCGCTGTTTATGCCAATGGAGAATTGCTGCACATAGGTCGTGGCGACCTTGGAGAACTTCTTGGCAAACTCGAAGACATGTTCGGAAGCGAAGACGACAACAATGCCGAACCCGTTGAAAGACAATTCGACCTCGTTGTTATCGGCGGAGGACCTGCTGGAGCTGCTGCCGCTATCTACTCGGCACGAAAAGGCTTGAAGGTAGCAGTGGTTGCCGGTCGCATCGGAGGTCAGGTTAAAGACACCGTTGGCATTGAAAACCTGGTGTCGGTACCCCAAACCACGGGTGCGCAACTGGCCGACGACCTGCGCTCACATATCGGTCACTACCCCGTTGAGATATTCGAGAACCGCAAGTTGGATAGCGTCGACTTCTCGCAATCACCCAAACGCGTGTACGCCAAGGGTGGAGAAGTGTTCGTTGCGCCTGCAGTTGTGGTGGCCACAGGTGCCAGCTGGCGACGTCTGAATGTAGACGATGAAGCCAAATACATGGGTAAGGGCGTGCATTTCTGCCCCCATTGCGATGGTCCTTTCTATAAAGGTAAGAACGTGGCCGTGGTTGGCGGTGGCAATTCGGGTATCGAAGCGGCCATCGACCTTGCAGGAATTTGCAAACACGTTACGGTACTTGAATTTGCCGACACCCTGCGTGCCGACACCGTTTTGCAAGAAAAGGCGGCATCGATGCCCAACATCGAGATATTCAAGTCGTCGCAAACGACCCGCGTTTTGGGTGATGGCAACCACGTAACGGCCATCCGCGTGAAAGATCGTACCAACGAAGAGGAGCGCGAAATAGCCCTCGATGGTGTCTTCGTGCAGATTGGTTTAGCAGCCAACACCGAGCATTTCCGCGACGCGCTGCCACTGAACGAAAGGCGCGAGATAGAAGTTGACGCCACTTGTCGCACCAGCATACCAGGCGTTTACGCTGCTGGCGACTGCACCAACGTGCCTTACAAGCAGATTGTTATCGCTATGGGCGAGGGCGCAAAGGCTGCTCTCTCGGCATTCGACGATAGAATTAGAGGCCTTATCTAAAAAAGAAGAAAGGCTGAAAAGGTAAAAAATAAAGTGTTGAAAAGGTGAAAAAGTAAAATGATGCTTTGCCAACTACAACGCTTCTTTCAAGAAGCGAGGCAACATCTCTCTACTTTTTCACCTTTTCACTTTCTCCCCTTTCCCATCTTTTCACCCTTCCATCTTTCCCATTTTTTCACTTTTTCACCTTTTCACTTTTTCCTTTTTCCCATCTTTTCACCTTTTTACCCTTTCACTTTTTCACCCTTTCCCCCTTTCACTCTTTCCCCTTTCCCTTTAAAACCATTACCTTTGTATGTGAATTAATCCCTCAAGAAACGAACAATGCCACAAAAAGTTAAGCATATCCTAAGTTTTCTCACTTGTCTAATTGTGCTTGCCGTAGCCGCCCTAACTAAGGAAGGCAAGGTGTTTGGCCACGATTTCAAGGCGCATAAAACCGATTCTACCACCACACAAAGCATCGATACGTTGCAAACTTTGTCTGATGGAACCATCGTGATAAACTCCGCCCTGCTTTGCAAAGACGTGCAAGGATATGCCGGTCCCGTGCCTTTAAAGGTGTATATGAAGGATGGCAAGGTGCAGAAAGTTGAGGTATTGCAGAACTCGGAAACGCCCGACTTCTTCGACGAAGCCAAACAATTGCTCACCGCATGGGACGGAAAAACCACCGATGAGGCACTAGCTGCCAAGGTAGATGCGGTAAGTGGAGCCACATACACTTCGCGCGCCATTATCACGGGCGTGCAACGGTCGTTGCATTACGCTAAGGCCGATGCCGAAAAGCCACGCCTTTGGCAGCAGATAGACCACTCGTTGCCTGCCCTGGCTGCATTGTTGGTGGTGCTGTTGGGTGCCATCGTGCCGCTGTTTACCAAAAACAAGTGGTGGCGAATGGTACAAATGGCGCTTAATGTAGCCGTGTTAGGCTTCTGGACAGGCATGTTCATCGATTATTCCTTATTGATTAACTACGTGGCCAATGGCCTTAATCCCTGGACAAGCATTGTTCCGCTGGTGATGCTCATCACGGCTTTCGTCTATCCTTTCTTTGGAAAGAAAACGCATTATTGCACACATATCTGTCCGTGTGGTTCGTTACAAGACCTCGCGGGAAAGCTCAACACGCGCCATAAATGGAAAATGAGCAAACGCCTTACCGCTCAGCTCGACCTCTTTCGCCGCATCTTGTGGGCCGTTTTGATGGTGTTGCTCGTAACGGGCGTATGGGCTTCGTGGATGAACTACGAGATATTCGTGGCCTTCATCATCCAATCGGCCTCGTGGGTAGTGCTTGCTTTGGCCACCCTATTTATGGTGCTGGCCATCTGGGTGCCGCGTCCCTACTGCCGTTTTGTATGCCCAACGGGTACGCTCTTTAAGCAAGCGCAGCACTTGGGCAAGTAACGGGCGTGGGCAAATCATTAAAGCAGCACTTGATAAAGTGCATAATGAATACTGCAATTTATCCCTAGGATGTACTTCTAATGAAAAAACGCCCAACAAGAACTACCCTTTCAAAACGCATGAGATAAGCCCTAAAACAGAGCTTTCACAGCTCTTGTCGAGTTACATACATCTTGGACCCGTGTTACAGCTAAGTTGGAATCCAGTTCCAGCTAAGTTGGAACAGGGTTCCAGTTGATATGGAACTGGATTCCAACTTAGCTGTAACAACACGATAAAAGCTAAAACGCATAAAAGGAGCTAACATATAGCGGGATAAACGCTTATTGACGATTTGGCGTTATGCGGTTGAACGAAGTGCAAGGTGCATTAAAGTGACATACCCCCAAAATGCCTACACCATATTATGTGTACGCACACGCGAAGCAAGCTTAAATATTCTGATAGTTTATACCTATGTACCAACAGAAAATATTCATGGCTTTTTCGTTGTGGAATTAAAATAAAACACATATCTTTGCATAAAATAGGCTGCATTCGGCAATATGCAAGCAAGCTTGCATTGCGCTCATTTGCACTATCTTTGCATAAAATAGGCTGCGGCTAACTTCAGCTTAGGAAATATGCGAAGGCAGCAGTACAGTAACATTAAAACAGCAAAAACTATGTCTTTTACTAAAATTTGCAACGAGATTTTCAATCAGGCGATACGTGACTACCATGTCACCGACAACATCGACACGCCTATCAACAACCCTTACAAAAGGGAAACGATAGAAAATCGCTTGTATCTAAAATGCTGGATTGACACCGTGCAATGGCATTTTGAAGACATTATACGCGACCCACACATCGATCCCGTGGAGGCTTTGAACCTCAAACGGCGCATCGACCGCTCTAACCAAGACCGCACCGACTTGGTGGAACAGATTGACAGTTACTTCCGCCAGAAGTACGCCAATGTGAAACCGCAGCCCGAAGCACGACTAAATACAGAGAGTCCGGCATGGGCTGTAGACCGCCTTTCGATTCTCGCGCTGAAGATTTATCACATGCGCGAACAGGTGGAACGTAACGACGTTGATGCCGAACACCGCGAACGCTGCGAAGGTAAGCTAAATATCCTGTTGGAACAGCAGGTAGACCTTTCGGCCGCTATCGACCAATTGCTGGCCGACATTGAGGAGGGGCGCATCTACATGAAGGTGTACCGACAGATGAAGATGTACAACGACCCGGCTACAAACCCCGTATTGTACAAGAAGTAAAGGCCTTCGAGTGCGCATCTGCGCAATGGGCATTTCGCTACCAAGCCAAAAACTAATACCCGCAACAGTGTGAAGACCGAACATATTCTTATCATCCGCTTCTCGGCCATGGGCGATATAGCCATGACCGTGCCTGTGGTACAAGCCTTGGCAAGGCAATATCCACATCTGCGGATAACGTTTCTAAGCCGTCCCTTTGCACGCCCGTTCTTCGAAGGGCTTGCTCCTAACGTGGGATTTATGGCGGCCGACATCAAAAACGAGTATCGCGGAATTGGCGGACTCAATGCGCTATACAAGCGCATCGTGGCTAAGAATATCACGGCAGTGGCCGACTTGCACGACGTGTTGCGGTCTAGCTACCTGCGATTGCGGTTTAATTTGGCTCGCTATCGGGTGGAACATATCGACAAACATCGTTCTGAACGCCAACGGCTAGTGGCTACCACCAACAAGGTGATGAAGCCCTTGCCCACAGCTTTCCAAAACTATGCCGACGTTTTTGCCAAGCTGGGCTATCCCGTGAAGCTGGATTTCACTTCCATCTTCCCACCCCAAGGGGGCAATCTACGGTTTCTTCCGCCCGAGATAGGTACGAAAAAGGCTTTTCAAGAGTGGATTGGCATTGCGCCTTTTGCTGCTCACAAACAGAAGGTTTATCCGCCCGAGATGCTCGAAAAAGTGATAACGATGATTACGAAGGAACATCCTTCGTGTCGTGTGTTCCTCTTTGGCAAAGGGCCCAACGAAGATCCCGTCATCAACGGCATGGTTTCGCGCAACGCGCAGTGTGTTAACGCCTCGGCGGTGCTTAGTGGCATAGCGCAAGAACTGGTGTTGATGAGCCACCTCGACGTGATGGTGAGCATGGATAGTGCCAATATGCACTTTGCCTCGCTGGTTAATACGCCCGTGGTTAGCATTTGGGGGGCAACCCATCCTTATGCAGGCTTTATGGGTTGGGGGCAAAAACCGCTCAACGCCATTCAGATAGAGTTAGGTTGTAGACCATGTAGCATCTTCGGAAACAAGCCTTGCTTGCGTGGCGACCTTGCCTGTTTGCGAAACATTTCGCCAGAAATGGTTTACGAAAAGGTAAAGCGAGTGCTGAACAAACAATAGGGAAAGAACTTGGATAACAAAGTATACCGCGGTATAGAGCCCGATGGGCACGCGCCGTTGGTTGATTTTATAATTTCACAAATACAATTATCATTATAAACAATTAAAGCGAAAAGATTATGAAGAAGTACATTTGCGAGACCTGTGGATGGATTTACGACCCCGCAGTGGGTGATCCCGATGGTGGCATTGAGCCCGGAACGGCTTTCGAAGATATTCCTGAAGATTGGGTTTGCCCCATCTGCGGAGTAGGAAAAGACGATTTCTCGGTTGTAGAAGAATAAAAGGTCTTAATATATTATCGCTGTCCGATAAAGGTTATTCTCAAAACAATGGGAGGCTTTTATCGGACAGTTTATTTTAATCGTCAGGTGTTTTATAGGGCTACTTGCGAAAGGGCATGAGCCAATTTCTATGCGCAAAACAACCCATGGGTTAAGAATGGGACGTTTGGCATTTAAAGAAGGAGGGCTCAATCACATCAATTCGGCGATTGATAACCACCCTCTTCAGCTTTTTTGGGGACTTATCGTAGAGCAACGAAAATAATAAATCACTTTTACTTCAATAGCCAAAACAATGGGAACCAATTACAGTATTACCGAACAGTTTGGAGCAAATCTCGCCGAATTGTTAGCCGAGAAAATCTGCAAGGTATATCCTGAGTTTGACGCAGACCACTTTATACAAGACACAGACAGCAAAACGGTGGGCCAAAGCTATACGCAGCGTGTGGCTACGCTTGCCGAACTGCTAAGAAAATACCTGCCAACAGATTACAAGAAGGCCCTACCCGTTCTCGTGGAGATTCTGGGCGAGGAGAATCCACATGAAACTGGGATGTTCACTCACTACTATTGGATTCTGCCCATTGGTAAATTTGTGCAGGAATACGGTATCGAGCATTTCGAACTATCGATGAATGCCATCGCAGAGATAACCAAAAGAAATACGGGAGAGTATGCCGTGCGACCCTATATCAGGGAATACCCCGAGGCATCGCTCAAAATCATCGAGCAATGGGCTAAATCGCCCAACTTCCATTTACGCCGATTGGCCAGCGAAGGACTTCGTCCGAAATTGCCTTGGGCTAGCAAACTAGATACGTTTATAGAAAATCCCGCACCTGTTTTCCGTATCTTGGAATTGCTAAAAGAAGACGAGGTGCTGTTCGTGAAGAAATCGGTTGCCAACCATCTTACCGATTGGCTCAAAGTAAATAGAGAAGCGGTTGTGCCTTTAATTGAGCGTTGGAAAGCTTCAGAGAACCTGCATACCCAATGGATTATAAAAAGAGCCACTCGCAAAATTCAATAAGCGTATTTCGCTTCTTTATGCCTCTCTGGGCGTAAGTGCTTCGTTCCAACCTCACTTGTCAGAAGTGATAGCGACAAATAACAAAGATGGGATAAGTGCTTCAAAACGACTTATCCCATCTTTATTTATCCATTTGTTTTGCTTTTCTTATCAGTCTTGCTCCAATTCTTCAACATACATCCGCCTAAAATGTTTTGCCAGTTCTCGCGGAGTTATACCTTCATCAAACTGCGACAAAGGTATTCGGCGAAGCGTAGTTACCACAATGTCGCCAGGCGATAGGGTTCGGGCACGCTTATTAAGCACATGCCCCGTGCCATAGAGCAACACGGGCACAATGTCTAGCTGAAAACGCTGTGCCAAATAAAATGCGCCTTGATGGAAACGTTGAACTTTGAGCGAGGCCGAACGTGTGCCTTCGGGGAACAACATCACGCTATAACCGCGCTTAACAAGGCTAGCTATGCGCTTCTCGTTGTCTTCTATATTGCGCGTAACAGGTAAATACTCGGCGAAACGTATGGCCACGGCATACAGCGGATTGTACCACACCCACCGCTTAGTAAGTATCACCATACGGGGAGTTAGCGCAAGGATGCAAAGCAAGTCGAGATGGCTTTGGTGGTTACTAACAATGATGGCTGGCCGCATAAAATCTTCGCCCGTAGGATTGTCGAAACGCGTCTTTATACCAGGCAAAAGGCGCAGCAGTGTGCGGGCAATGCGCTGTATAAGGGCATGAAAGCCCATGCGTTCTGCTTCGCTTACGCGATGCGATAGGAAATAAACCAACATGCCTATCTGCAAAAAGAACATCAGCACAAAGAGCAACAGCAGTACGCCTGCCGTGCAAACCACACGCAAAATCTTACGCGGAATGGCGTAGACGAAGGTGAAGAAGGTGAGAAAGGTGTTGAGAACGCTGATGCGGGCAAAGTCAACTGCAGGTCGGAAGTGGCTAACGCGCTCTTCGCGGGGCGGATAATGCACGTTGATGGGTATCGAAATGGTGCGCACATTGTGCCAAGCGGCAAACACCAGCAAAGCTAATTCGCTCTCGTAACGGCTTGTCACCAAGGGCAACCATCGCAGTAAGCGCAACGGATAGGCACGAAAGCCAGTCTGGGTATCGGGTAAACGCCGACCCGTTTGTAACGCAAACCAGAAGTTACTGAACCTATTGGCAAACTTACTTTGCCCATTCATATTGCGATTGTTGGTTTCCGAGAACTTGCCAGCATCAAAACGGTTGCCCACCACTATGGCATTGGGCGCTTGGCGTATAGCTTTGAAGAACAAAGGCAGGTCGGTTGGCGTGTGCTGACCATCTGCATCGATGGTAATGGCATGCGTATAGCCCATGTCTTGCGCCTTTTTGAATGCGCTAAGCAGAGCTGCACCCTTGCCGCGGTTGCGTGGGTGAGTAACAACGCATAGTTCAGAGAAATGCGTTGCTAGTAGTTGGGCGGTGTCGTCGGTGCTTCCGTCGTTCACCACGATGATGTTTGGCGTGTATTCGGCCACCCCTTGCACCACGCCAGACAGCGTGGCAGCATTGTTGTAGGTGGGTATCACCACGCACACACGGCTGTTATTCATATACCAAAGATAGTTTGGCAAACACCTGTTCGCCGTTTTTCACTTCGGCCTTCACCAGCCAAGAGTTGGTTTCTTGGCGTATATTGAGGGCGAAAGTGGGGCAAGGCGTAGCCATTGGGGTAAGTGGCGCAAGGTATTTCACGTTCTTGGCACAGGCCAGTTGCAAGGGCTTGGCCGCCACTTCTTCAGTCAATTCGCCCACCATTTGCAGCGTACATGCGCCCGGCGTTATGGGATTGTCGGGGAAATGCGCAGCGTAGATGGCATGACTGGGGTTGAGTCGCACATCGAAAACATGGTTATCGGCATCGTGCGTAGCGTTTTCGATGGTGTAAAAATTATCTTTCAGTTTCATCTTCTGTCGGTTTAAGGGGTTTAAATCGGTAGGTGATGTGGCGTTTAGGGTTTTCGTATGTCAACGAATCACGCGTAACCAGTTGCGGAACGATTTGTTGCAGGTCGTGGCGCAGCACGCGACGGATATACCATTTGTTGAGCATGGGCACCAGATTATATAGCTTCACCTTGCCGTTGGGCATGCACGCGAAGTCTACCATCTTTAATCCAAACTCGTTAAAGATGGTTCCGCGTGGCTGTTGCTCTACGGTATCAATGATGCAAAGGCCTGTTATGCCCGCCTTTTTGAAGCTTAACTCTACGTTCCAACGTCGGCCTTGGGCCGAAAGCGAAGCGATAGAAAGCCATATAAGAACTATGGAAAGGGTGAGCGTGCGCATGGGTTGATGAATTAGAGGGATGAGATAAATGGGACGAATGGGAACAAAGCCAGGATGCCTAAAACACATAGAATGTCTACAAAGGCTAGGCTACCAAAAGCCCTGGAAAGCATAACATTGCCTTAGATTTTAAATTCCTCGTCGCTCACGGCAACGTTTTTCTTCACCTGATGCAGTTCGATGCGGGTGTTGTCGCCACCCTTTTCGCGCATCTCTACGGTGGTAGCGATGAGCTGTTTGCTGTCGAAGGTGATGACAAGCAGGCTAAACATCTGCTTCATTTCCTTTTTAAGGGGCGTTAGTTGGGCAATCCACTTGTCGCCATCAACAAACATCTGCGTCTTAAACCTCTGCTTATCATTGAGGCATTCGCCCGTAAGACTGCTGAGCATGATAGCCGTTATCTCGCGAAACACCTTATTTTTGGCAGCGTCGATCACGTCTTTGCGTTGCGCGCTCTTCATCAACACCTTCGTTCCGTTAAGAATAAAGGTGTATTGGTAGGGTGAAATATACTGCCATCGTAACTTGGATGGCTGACTGTAACACATCCTTCCCTTCACAATCATTTTCTGATTCAACATCTTGAGCGTCTTCGTTTGGGTAAACGAACACTGCAAACTCTTCGTTTTCTGCGCTACTTCGCCCACCTTCTGCATCATCTGCTCGGCCTTTTCACCGTTTACCGCGGTTTGTGCATGACCTATTAGTGGCACGAAAAGTAATATTATGGATAATATATGGTTCATATCAATTGAATAAATGGCCTCATTTACAACCTCTGCCAGCCTCATCCCAGCCTCCTCTTCAAGGTAAAATGGCTGTGAATTGCCTTGTGATTATATTATTTGACGAGTATTGGCAGCAATAAGTTACATATCGTGGCAAGCATCTGGCTTTACTCCTTAAAGGTGAAAGGGTGAAAAGGTGAAAGGGTGAAAAAATGGCTAACGCCACCTAGACATTTGGCTTAACTCCTTAACTCCTTAACTACTTACTCCTTACTATTTACTCCCTTTACTCCTTATTAGAAGCATTCGGCTTAACTCCTTTACTCCAATAACTCCTTAACTACTTACTCCCTCATCCCTGATAACTCACCATCACCACACCTGCCATGATAAATGCCACACCCAACCAACGAACCATCGGCACGGTTTCGTGGAAGATAAACACGGCAGCAAGCATACCCATCACGTAGCTAAGGCTTATCAAGGGATAGGCCTGACTAAGCGGATAGTGCTTCAAAATGTAGAGCCACAGCACCGTTGAAAGGGCATAACAGATCCCGCAAACAGCAAACCAAACGCAGGTGAATGCGCGAGCGAAGAACGCCCACGACCATGAGAAAGCGCCAATTTGCTGCAAAGAGAGCTTTAATGTTACCTGTATGGAAGCCAACAGGGCCGACTGCACAAGGGCTAATGCGAGTAATTTGAACATAGTTGCCTAACGTCTTCAAGCGAATTGAGCGTGTATTCCGCCCCATCCGCTTCGTTTGTAAGTACCATCGAGATGGCTATTTGTCCCTCTTCATCGTGCCATCCCACCAAAGCCGTTTCCAAATCGCCCAAGGCTATCTGCAACCAAGCGTCGGTTAACGCGCTTTCCAGCGAACGTTGACCATGCGCATAGGTGCTGTTATAGCTGTGGCAATGGGTGTGAATGGCAATAAGGCTACTGATGGTGTTGTGCGTAGAGTGGATGAAATTGGTGGGCTTCAAACTCCCCTCACCATCGTTCGCCAGTTCGCGGAGAAACTTCTCGGTCTCATCAACACAGCCCATGGCCGTACCTGTGATGATGGCTTGCGGCTGTTCGATGCCTGCACGTTTCAAAGTAACAAGCGAAGTGAGCAGCGCACGCCTTAAAACACCGCTCAATCGGCGGGATACTAACGGCGGGATACGTGGCAGTTCAGCCTCGGGAATATCGGCAAACTGCACCGCGGTTTTCACATAAACGGGGCGTAACGTTGGCCTTTGAGATGACTGTTTGCTTGTTGGCAGTGCCGAAAACACCAGTGAAGTGTCGTTACCACCAAAGCCAAATGAATTGCAAAGCACATGGCGTAGCTGCTGTTCGCGCAGCGTTTGCGCCACGGGAACGATGCCATCGGCCATAGCCTTTTGCCAATTGAGGTTGCTCGGGATAAATCCTTGGCGCATGGCCAACAAACAAATAACGGATTCGATACTACCCGATGCGCTCGTGGTGTGGCCTGTTCGCGATTTGGTAGACGACACAGGGGGCACCTTCTCACCGAAAACGCTGCGCAAAGCCACGCTTTCGCTAGCATCGTTGTTGGGTGTTCCCGTGCCGTGAGCATTCACGTAGTCGATGTCGGCAGGCTTTAAGCCCGCCCTTTGCAAGGCTTGCCGCATGGAAAGTACGGCCCCTATCCCATCGTCCGACGAAGCCGTCTGATGGAAAGCGTCGCAAGCGTTGCCCCATCCACTAAGTTCGGCCAAGGCCTCAGCACCGCGTTGGGCGGCATTTTCGGCTGTTTCGAGCACCACGAATGCGGCTCCCTCACCCAGATTTAGTCCTGCGCGAGTGTCGTCGAAGGGGCGACATGGCTCGCCATCGAGTATCATCAGCGATCGGAACCCATTGAAATGGAAGCGCGAAAGACATTCCGTTCCGCCTACAACCACTTGTTTGAAGCGCCCCGAACGCAGTAAGTTTGCCCCCAGGATGAAGGCATTGGCAGCCGACGAACAGGCCGTGCTGCATGTTGTTACGAAACCGAACGGGCCTATATGCTGAACCATCTCCTCGGTAGAACGACCGCAATCGCCCAGCGAATTACAGCTCTGGGCTGCGTCGAAACGGTGTTCGGCACAGTCCATATCGGCCACTGTGGTACCCGAAACCAACGCCACATCCGCCAAGTGCTCGCTGCTTATGCCCGCCATGGCCAACGCCTCACGCAAAGCCAGCGTGCCGAGAAGCATCGTTCGCGAAGTTTGCGCAGTGCAGGGCACACCCAACCGTTGGGCCAAGTCTTCGTTAGAGAGCTTCACTTCGCCCACGGGCATCTGCCTGTGTTGGGTTTCCAAGAAACGAACAGGGGCAATGCCGTTAGTGTCGGCTAACAAAGCGCGCGCCACTTCGGGCGTGTTTGTGCCGATGGCAGATACTATTCCCGTTCCGGTAACAACAATCATTTTGTGCGATTTTTCTCTATATACTCGGCCATGGTGTTTACCGAAGCCAAGATGGCTTTGCCATCAGAGGGGTTGTTCAGGCGAATGCCATATTGTTTTTCCATCAACACGATGAGTTCCAGCGCGTCAATAGAGTCTAATCCCAGTCCGTCGCCGAACAAGGGAGCGGCATCGTCGATGTCTTCGGGCCTCATATCTTCTAGCGACAAGGCCTCGATGATTTGCTTCTTCAAGGTTTCTTTTAGTTCTTCCATTTTATGTTGTCGTTATGTTTTTGGCGCAAGGGCTGTGCAATGCGCCATTAGGTTTATGCTTGCTTGTTTGCCTTTGCAGGCTATTGGGTGAGGGGTTATTCTCCTTGTTACAAGGATTTAAACGCCCTGCATTCAGTTCTTACTCTTCGCGACCCACTACATATAATGCTATTTGGGCTTCGAAGTGGTCGTCGGCTTCGTATTCCAGCCATCCGCCTAGCACGTGCGTTGCCTCTCCATCCATTGCTACCGTCTGCAACAGCGTTTGTATTTGCGCCTCATCGGGTTGCGATGCGATGAAGAAAGCCGTTTCGCCGTACACGTTATGACGTATGGCCAGTTCGCCAGTGGCGATGTTTGGCAGGGTGTAGACAAAGTGGGCAGGCGAGGGAAAGAAGTTGTCGGCCTGCCGAATGGTGTCTTGATACTTGATGTCGCTTGCCAACGAGCCGCTATTGCCTACGAAAACGATGGCCGTATTATCGGCTAACGCCATGCTCGGTTGCCCCGCTGTTGCCTTGGTAAGCAATTCGCCTGCCACGAAAGCCAGCCGACTAAGGCCATCCATCTTGTAGAACTTGGGGTAATCGTTGGCCCATTGCTTGTAGAGGGCTGTGAGCAGCGCACTGTTAGTGCCATCAACGGGCAGCACATGGCCATCTATCCACACCCCTTGGGGCGTTATCCGCACGTGGCGGAGTGCTGTAAGCATGGGCTGCGCATAACTTTCGCCCTGCATTTCGTTATTATCAGGTTCGCTTTCAGCCCATTGCCACCTCATGGCAACATTACATCCACCGAAGCCCGACAGCATTTTAACGAACGAACGCTTGCTGGTGGGTTGCTGTTGCGCACTGATATGCAAGGGCTTACTTACCCCTAACTCGCCGAAACCCATGGTAGGCGGCACTATTCCGTCTTCGATTGCCATCATCGAAAGGATAGTTTCAAGAACGCCAGCTGCGCCCATGGTATGTCCGTAAATGCCTTTGAAGGCGTTAACCGGTACATCCGAGAGACCTGCACGATGCAAAGCCTTGGCTTCCATCTCGTCGTTGTAGGGCGTGGCAGTGCCGTGCGCACTGACGAAAGCGAGGTTCTCGGCATCGTCTACACCCATCGACATCAACGCCCGATAACATCCCTCACCCTTTTTCGATGGACTTGAGATGTGGTAGGCATCGTTTCTAACGGCTCCGCCTTCAATGCGCCATGCGCGTTGGGTTGTTGGTTCAGTGGTCGACAATATCATCGTTGCCGCCGCTTCGCCAAGGTTCAGTCCGTCGCGATAGAGGTCGAAGGGCTTGCAAGGTGCTTGCGAGAAAGCCTTGAACGACTGAAAACCCGACACGATGAAGGCCGATTGCACATCACAACCACAAACAACGACCTGCCGATAGCGACCTAATTCCAGCAAGTGGTGGGCAAAGAGCAGGGCATGAGCCCCCGAAATGCAGGCGTTGCACACAACATGGGGCGTGTTGGGATTGCCCAAAGCGCGGGCAATGGCCTCTGCCGAAGGTGCAATAAGCATGCGTTGGCGCGGTATATGGGGCTGATTAGTGGGCGAAAGCAACTCTACATTGCCTTTTGTTGTGGCGATAACGATGCCCACATCACGGCTGCCAAGGTCTATCTTAACCTGTTCGGCTGCCTGTTTTACGGACAAGACGACGAGCATCTCAAAGCGCGAGAGGGGCAAACCCACATCGCCCACGTGGCTTTTGAAGCGTTCCTCCACGGCGTTATCGTCGAAGAGAGACGCCACAAAGCTTTGCGGAAGTCCCCATTTACCCTCGTGGGTAGTCAGTTGGGTGGGTCCTTGTAGCACGGCTGCGAAGTTTTTCTCGCTCGTCCAGCCTAAGGGCGACGATATGTTGTGTGCAATGCAATGCGTCATCTTTTGTTTATTAAATAGGTGTGCGGTGCTTTTTCCGCGGCGTTTGGGCGTCTTCGTCGGCATAAAAACCTACTAAACCACTACTCACCACTTCACTACTTCCCCCTACTACCTATTCCTTTTACTACTTACTCCTTACTACTTTCCCCTTACTACCTATTCCTTTTACTACTTACTCCTTTACTACTTCCCCTTACTACCTATTTCCTTTTACTACTTACTCCTTACTACTTACCTCCCTACTACCTATTCCTTTTACTACTTACTCCTTACCACTTACCTCCTTACTACTCACCTTCCACCGCTCTTGCCACTCTTGATAGAAGGGCGGACGATACCATTCCAGTTGGTATTGCTTATTCATGAAGGCCTGCACGCTATGTCCTGTAGCCATCAGCGCGTTGTCTTCGGTGCGTCTTATCTCGTAGTCGAACACGATTTTGGCGGCTTCGGTAGGCACGTAGAAGATGTCGATGCGACATTTCATGCCGTAAACGATGGGCTGCCGATAC
Organism: Hoylesella loescheii DSM 19665 = JCM 12249 = ATCC 15930; assembly: GCF_000378085.1. Classification (GTDB taxonomy): domain Bacteria; phylum Bacteroidota; class Bacteroidia; order Bacteroidales; family Bacteroidaceae; genus Prevotella; species Prevotella loescheii. The sequence goes on along the minus strand of NZ_KB899213.1, from coordinate 42,189 downwards.
TTAAACGTCAGCTCGACAAGTGGTGCATAGTAGCCATTATCGGCGATGGTGAGGTATTCCAGACCATATTTGGCCCCGAAAGCCTCGCGTGCATCCTCGAAGTAAAGGGCGTACGAGCCATGCCACACCACGTTCATCGAGTCTACTTCGCTAAACCTTACCTCTATTTCTTTGGATGCTTGAAGGGACATTTTTTCTTTTTTTAGGAGTAAGTAATAGAGTCGTAGGTAGTGAGCAGCTAAGCCAATAGCGGTGCAGATTTGGAAGTTCTGAGCAGTAGCTTTCGTGAATGATTGGGCTTGTGGGTTGACGAAGTGACACATGTCAACATAACTGCCGACTAATCTCGTTACTACTCACTACTTATTACTTTCTTCCTTACTACTCCACTACTTACTTCTTACTACTCTACTCCTTTACTTCTGTTTCTATCAACGCAATCTTTATCTCCGTTGTGGCCACCGTTTCGCCTTCGCATTCCACCTTTGCCGAAGCCAAGGTCATGCCCATCACGTTTTCTTCTACGTGTATGGTGGTTACGAGTTGTTGGCCAACGCGGGGCAGACGGGCAACGCAGAAGTTGCGAATGGCACCGATAAAGCCCAGCTGAACGGGACGATTGAGCACGTATTTATTGTAAAAGCCCAGTCGTGCGGCACAAGTTTGGGCGACGTTCTCTACCAACCCTGCGGCACAAAGACGCCCGTTGTCGCTGAACACGCCATCTTCCGGCACGCGATAGCCACAAACGGTGGTGTCGTTGTCGAAGCTTAGCAAACAGTCTACCATTACAAATGGCGGCTGTTGGGGCAAAAGCTCCCTCACGTTCACGCTTTGTGGGTCGGGCATGTGGTTGTTGTCCATATACTAAAGAAGTTAAACCATTGTTCGGGATGTTGCCTCACCACGCGTTCCAGTTCGTCGGCGTAGGCCTGTGCCAATTGCCTTATACGTTCTTTGCGTGGCAAATGCGAATCGGGTATGGGCAAACGCTTCAACACTGCGTGATAACGCTTGATGCCGGTTTTTACCACCAGCACCACCAGCGTAGGCACATCGCGCTGCGCAATGGTGGCAAACGGACCAAGGGGGAAGAGCGCATCGGCCCCAAAGAAACGACAAACAACAGCCTTTTCCGAGCCAAACCGCCTGTCGGCAGTCATGCTGAGTATCTGGCCAGTGGTAAGCACCTCGTTAATGGCAAAGAGATGGTTCATCCCATTGCCAACGGGTATCATGCGGATGTTGGTTCGCCCGAACTGTTCTTGTCGGTTTTCCATCACCGTTTCCGTTTCTTGGGCAAACACCAGCATGTGTATGCATTTGCGCTTGGCCACCAACGTGTAGCCGCCCATTTCGTAGTTGCCCACATGGGCGCTAAGCATCACGAAGGCATCGTCGCCTTGTTCCAGTTCGTTATACAGTTCGAGGTTCTCGGTGGTAAGGGTAAACGTCTTGCCTGCATAGCGTGCAAAGCGGTCGATCATCACCTGCCCGAAGCGATAGTGGTTTTTATAACTCCACCAAAAAGACTTCAGGGCACTCCATCCAAACCTTTTGCGATAGAACCCATAGCTAGCCTTGAACCCCTTGCCAAAAAGCATATAGAACGGCACCACTACCGCCACGCCCATATAATAGATGTGGAGGGAGAGGAAGCGAAAGCAATTTATAAGTTGCTGTTGCATCCATCGGTTACCGTCGGTTCTGCCTTGCCATTCCATATAAGCCCTATGCGAATCGCGTTTAGGCGTTGTTCACCTTACTTTCGATATAGTCGCAGAATTGTCCTAGGGTGGTTATGCCAGCCATTTCTTCGGGTTTAATCTTAAATCCGAATTTCTTTTCCACGATAACCACGATGTCAACGAAGTCTAGGCTGTCGATGCCCAGGTCGTCTTTGAGCTTTCCTTCGGGAACAATCTTATCTTCATCAATCTCCAAATCCTCAATGAGGAATTCTCTTACTTTTTCTTCAATTTCTTGTCTAGACATATTTATAGTGTATAATTAATGTTCTTTGTCACCTTGTTTTCAAAACGAATGGCCTCTGAAATGTCGTCTGTCAATAACGCTTTTTTCGTCGACGTATCAGTACAAGCCCTTTTGTACTGTGGCTACAAGCCTTTTGTAGTCAGGCTACAAGTGGTTTGTAGTCACCCTACAAGGCACTTGTACTGAATTTTGCACTTGGGTATGGATCATCGCTTAATGGCCATTCATTCTCCAAGCCTGCGTTTTTTACTGTATGTTGTGCCGACTTAATGACCGCGTTAGCGCATGCATTAGGGAAGCGAAACTTCCAAAATGCTGTGCCCGCGACCTATTCCGTCGTGCGTGGTCACCACTTTCAGACCCGCTTCCGCTATCAACCGAGCCATGTCTTCGCTGTGATACATCTTCGAATTGCCGTTGGCCAAGGCCGTGAAGTAAACACTGGTCATGGTTAGGCATAGGGCTGTGGTTTCATACTGCTGTCTGTCCCAGAACGTTTCCATAATGAATAGGCGCGTTTGAGGGGTCATCACGGCGGCCGCCTTTTGCAAGATGGCCACTATTTGAGCCTCCGAGAAGCAGTCGAGAAACTGACTCATCCATATCGCATCCCATTCTCCCTTGGGCAGTTCGCTAGCGTTGTCGAGCATGTTAGCGGCATAATCGGCAATGCGTTCTGCCCCCGTCTTACCGGATATGTTCTTTCGCATCATGCCTATTTGACCTGGGAGGTCTACGATGGTTACGTTAACATCGGCCGAATGGGCCACGCAGCGCAGCGCAAAGCGACCCGTATTGCCGCCAACGTCCATCAAATGGCGCGGGTTATTGGCGAAAACGATGTTCAAAGCCTCGTCGAACGAGTTGTCGCTATAAAAGTGGTCGAACCCGAACCAGCTTTTTTGCACCTCTTCGGGCAGTTTCGAAAGCCCCTCGTAGATGGTGGGCCAATCGCCAAGAGTTTTCAATCCTTCGGGCTTTTCGTTCTTCAAAGCCTCTTCTAAGAAGAACATCCCGCGATAGTTAACATCGTGGTTGAAGTCCATGTTCACGCGCGTAGAGTCGTCGGTGAGCAAGAACCAGCCCGTTTTCGACAGCGAGAAGCGGCCCGTTTCTTCTTCAACTAGTACGATACCAGCCGAGAGCGACGCCTCGGTGAGTATCTTGATGGCATAGGGTGATAGCTTGGTGCGCTGTACAAGTTCGTCTTGCGTAAGTCCGTCTTGGTTGTCGCGCAGCATGTCGAGTATGCCGAACTTCACCATTAGGCGTGAAACCTGAAACACCATTGGTGCCCAAGCAATGAATTGGGCCATGCGTTGGGCTTCGCCAGCCGACATGCGCTCGTGGCTATACCTCTTAGATAATGCGGGAAAGAGATGCATATAATGTACTAAGTATATGAGTTTACTAGTTTATGAGTTTCTGAGTTGAGGCGTAAGTTGATGAGTAAGCCAATGACTTTGTAAGTTCATGGCGCCATGGGTTTGTAAAGAAGCCTGTGGGGTGTTAGGCTCAAGACAGACAACCTTCAAACCTACGTGCGGTAAAACCGAAAGACTCACCCAGCCAGAAGCTTACGAACCTACTTCTGTTTCTTACAAGCCTTCTTGAGACATTTCACCGAACGCGAGGCCAGTTTCTTGAAGATGTCGCGCAAGCGTTTGCTCTCGGAGTATTGGCTACCACTGGAAAGATCGTCAATGCGAAGTTTGGTAATCTCCTTGTTGCCGTCGTATATCTCCACGTCGCATGCCAAATGGGCATCCCCAGAACCGAAGCCAATTAACACGGCTAGCGCGGCGATGCCCAGATGCAGGCGTTTCATCTTCACAACGAGGCGTAGGGGCGTGCCCTCATCTTTTTCGGCAATGGCTTTAAGACCATCTTTGTTGTCGTTATTCCATTTCTCCACAAACTGGCTCACGCACAATTCCATGTCGCTTGACCAGTCGCGTACGTTCTCTTCACCTCGCTCTTGCAGGTATTGCATGTAGGGTTTACCCTCGATATTCAGGTCCGAGTAGTCTACTTCAACCACACATTTGCGGTTATCGTTTACGATACAGGCATTCCCCCTGATAAAGTTCATGTCGCTGTCGGCCATCGCCTTGGATGCAAAGACCAGCATAGCAAGTGCCAAAAAAAGATGTTTCATAACGGTAAGTTTAAGTTTGGTGTGTTGCCTATACGCCTTGCGTGTTCGCTGCAGCACTGTTTTACCGAGCGAAAACGAGGCGCGTGGCAGGTTATTTCTTAATGATAAGTGCGCTGTTAGTTCCGCCAAAACCAAACGAATTGCTCAATACGGTGTTTACCTGCGTGTCTATACGATGGGTTGCCAACCGTAGTTTGGCCGAGTGTTCGTCGGGGTTTTCGAAGTTGATGTTGGGTGCAACAAATCCGCCTTGCATCATCAAGATGGAGTAAACCACCTCGCTTGCACCCGCCATCCAACATTCGTGCCCTGTCATTCCTTTGGTAGAGCTAATCCAAGGCATGTGTTCGCCAAACAGTCGGTCAAGTGCAATGGCCTCGAACATATCTCCCTGAGGCGTGGATGTGGCGTGAGCATTAACGTAATCGATGTCGGCAGGCGACAGGTTGGCATCGTTCAAGGCTCGCGTCATGGCCGTAACCGAGCCCTCGTCGCTAGGTTGCGATATGCCGCCACCATTGCTCGAGAAGCCGTAACCCACCACTTCGCACAATATCGTAGCACCTCGTGCCACGGCATGGTCGTAATCTTCAAGCACCAATGCTGCCGCACCACCACTCGGAATCAGTCCGTCGCGGTCGCGATCGAAAGGTCGCGAGGCGCTTTGTGGGTCGTCCATGCGCTTCGAAAAAGCGCCAAGAGCATCGAAGGTGGCCATCGAATAGACATTCACCTCTTGTGCGCCACCGCATAGCACCATGCTTTGCAGACCCTGCTTGATCATCATATAGCCCAGTCCGATAGAGTGGCTGCCACTGGCACATGCCGCACTAACGGTGAAATTGATGCCTCGCAAGTGGAAGATGGTGCTTAGGTTCATGGTCACCGTTGAGTTCATGGCCTGGAAAATGTAGCCCGAGCCCAGCAATTGCGAGTCGTGTTTCTCGCTCATGATGGCTGCCGCCTCGATAACAGGTGTTGAAGAAGAGTCGTTTCCGAAGATGCAGCCCACCTCGTTGGCCAGCAGATAGTCGTCGTTGATACCCGCCATGGCGAATGCTTCACGACTAGCCATGAAGGCATATTCGCCTTCTTCGGCCATTCCGGTGCGCATACGACGGTCTAGCAAGCCCTTCAATACGGGGCGTTCTACGATACCCGTCAGCGCACTTTGATAGCCGTAGGTAAGTCGGTTTTCATCTATTCCGATGCCCGATTGCCCCGCCCGTAGCGCAGCCATTGTCTCTTCGGTATTCTTTCCCAAGCATCCCCAAACGCCGATGCCCGTTATTGCTACTCTTTTTTGCATGTTGTCTTTTTTTTAGGAGTTAAGAAGTAAGGAGTTAAGGAGTTAAGCCAAATGTTTTGGGATTTTCTCGCAGCTCCTATCTTAGGGGGTTAAGTCAAACATGTTGTGACTTTCTTGTAGTTCTTATCTAGGAGTTAAACCAAATGCATTGCTGGCTTTAAGATAGGAGTTTAATGTTTGGAATGAATGCCATTACTTGTTGTCGTCGATGCGCCAACAAAGCATTTGGCTTAACTCCTTAACTCCTTACTTCTTAACTCCTTGATAAATTACAACCCTCCCGTAATGGCGATGGTTTCGCCCGTTATATATGCGGCCTCGTCTGATGCGAGGAAAGCCACCAATGCGGCAACCTCTTCGGCCTTTCCGAAACGTTTCATGGGAACCAATTTCTTCAGTTCGCCTTGGTCTAGGTCGCCTGTCATGTCGCTTTCGATAAATCCAGGCGCCACGGCATTTACCGTAACCTTGCGTGCGGCCACCTCTTGTGCCAGAGCTTTTGTGGCTCCGATGAGTGCCGCCTTTGCTGCCGAGTAGTTCACTTGGCCAGCCATTCCTTTAAGTCCCGACACCGATGAGATGTTCACGATGCGACCATGGCGATGCGTGAGCATGTCTTTCAGCAGGCGACGCGTTAGATGAAAGAAGGCGTTGAGCGATGTTTGCAACACGCTGTTCCACTCTTCGTTCTGCATAAACACCATGAGGTTGTCGCGACGAATACCTGCATTGTTCACCAATACGTCAATATACTCGTCGGGGTGTCGTTGTTGCCATTCCTCCACAGCTTGTTCTATGGCTTCGGGTTGGCCCACATCAAATCGCAACAGCTCTGCTTGGCCACCCTCGGCAACGATTTGTTCGAGCGTATGTTTTGCTGCTTCGTCGTTGTTGAGGTAGTTAATTACCACCGCATAACCTTGTTTCGCCAACTTGATAGCTATGGCTCGCCCGATTCCGCGCGACCCTCCTGTTATCAATGCATATTTCATCTAATGTTCCTTTTCAGTTTGTTTGTTGGACCAATAAGTCCCTTTTTAACATGCAAAGTTACGTATATTTTCGCTAAACGTTCCACTATTTGCGTTTATTATTAGATTTTAGGGATGTAAGTTGGGTGTATTAGCCACGGGAAATAAGTGGTTGAACAAGAAATGGTAGCGAAGAAATGGCAAGGGTTTATGGGCTAGTAAACGAGGCATACACCTCTTTTATATATGGGGTATGCTATAACTCGCTTGCTCAAGAATAAACTCCTTTTCTCGGTCAGCCTGTCAAGGGGTTCTTGATAACGGTGTCTTTCTAATTCATTTTTAACGCCAGTTTGAGATAACAAACTGCTCATAATAAGCCATGTACATGCTGGTGACCTTGCGCTATCTACCGCGTAGCGGTTGGTCTGTTGGAAGGGCAGGGTTGGAAGCCAAAGCGACCTACCCTGTCTAGACGGTGTTTATTATCCTTCAAGACCGTAGGTCTTGGTCTTTTTTGTTGGTTGGGTTACGTAAAGAAAATAGGTTATTCGTGAACTGAACTTACCAGATTAGAGGTTAATGCCATCAAATGGTAGACATATATAATAAGGTGACAAAGAGGCTATCGTGCCCATTCTTCACCGAGAAGCGTGTTCAATGGAAACAGACCAATACCTACGGCATTGTTTTCTCTCTGTGCCGCCTAGGCAGGGTAGATCGCTTGGGCTCCCAACCCTGCCCTTCCAAAGGCCCAACCGCTACGCGGTAGATAGCGCAAGGGCACTTATATGTACATGAGATACTATAAGTTTGCTGTAATCTCGACACTCAAATATAATACACAAGTTTGGGATGAGACGCCATACGTTTTACGCAAGAGTAAGATGCAACAAGATATGATTATGCCAACTATCGATACGCGATAGTTGGCATAATAGATGTATGTTGCATCTAGGCTAGTTCAAAGCATATCGTTCTATATCCCCAACTAGCACATTTTTAGCAACTCCTCGATATTCTTACGGCTATTACTCAGTCGCGGAACCTTATGTTGTCCGCCCAACTTACCTTTGCTTTTCAGCCAATCGTTAAACAATCCCTGGCGCGCCTCAACCACTTCCAACTGTTGCAGCGTAATATCCTTGTGGCGTTTGGCCTCGTAGTCGCTGTTAAGTTGTTGCAGACGAAGGTCTAATGCCTTAGCAAACGCGTTCAGATCGGCAGGTTTATGGGCGAATTCTATCAGCCATTGGTGTCGGCATTTGGCCTCGGCGTCCATAAAAACAGGTGCCGCCGTGTACTCTAACACCTCTGCGCCAGTCTCTTTACAGGCGTATGCCAACCCCTGCTCTGCGTTATCCATAATCAGTTCTTCGCCAAAGGCATTGATAAAATACTTCGTTCGCCCCGTAATCTTAAACTTATAAGGTTGCGTGGAGGTGAAGGTTACGGTGTCGCCGATAACATAACGCCAAAGGCCACAGGTGGTACTGATCACCATGGCATAGTTCTTACCCGGCTGTACGTCCCAAAGCGGAACCACCGAGGCGTTATCCGTTCCAAATTCGTCCATCGGAATGAACTCGTAAAACACGCCATAGTCTATCATCAGCAGCATGGCCTCGTCGCTGGGATCATCTTGCAGACCGAAGAAACCTTCGCTGGCGTTGTAGGTTTCCATGTATCGCATCTGCGGCGAACCCACCAACTTGCGGTATTGCTCACGATAAGGACCGAACGCTATGCCACCATGGAAAAACACTTCGAGCCCTGGCCACACCTCGGCCAGCGTGCTCTTGCCCGACAATTCCAATACGCGCACCAGCACAGAGAGCATCCACGAGGGTACACCCGATATGTTCGTAACATTGACGTGCAACGTCTGACGGGCTATGGCCTCACGTTTCGCCTCGAAATCAGCCATTAGCGCAACGCGTTTCTTGGGTACGCGCACTAGATTGGCCAAGGGATTGATGTTCTCGATGAGAATGGCGCTGAGGTCGCCCACAAGACTATGGGCCACGTTATAGTTGGATGCGTGGCTTCCACCCAATATAAGGCTACGCCCATCGAATAGCTTACTCTTCGGGTTGTTGCGCAGATAAAGGGCCACGGCGTCTTTTCCGCCTTTATAATGGATGTTTTTCAAGCCCTCGGCCGACACGGGGATGAACTTGCTTTTGTCGTTGGTGGTGCCCGACGACTTGGCGTACCACTTCACCACACCTGGCCAAAGCACATCGGCTTCACCGTGGCGCATGCGGTCGATGGGTTCTTTCAGCTCTTCGTAGGTGGTTACGGGCAAGCCGTTGGCAAAGTGTTCGTAGGTTTGCATGCCGTTCATGCCCCACGTTTTGCCATATTGCGTGCGTTGCCCTTGCTTTACAAGGTGCGCCAACACACGGCGTTGTATCTCTTCGCTGTTGTGCGCGTATACCTCAATGTCGGCCTGCCGACCCTTGAAAGCTCCGCTCACTAAGGATGTAATGCTCATTGTAGGTTTGTTTGAAAAGGCAAAATTACGCCAAAAACATGAAAAAACGCCATATTTGGGACAGAAATGGTGCGCGCAGAAGACAACCGATGGCGAAATGGCAGGAAAGAAAGCGGTATTCGTACAACGAAACTTACCACCTTAGCGGAGGTAAGGTTATCAGATGGTAGACATAATAAAAGGGCAACGAGGATAATATTCCGCCTAACCTGCTGCTAGAAACGCATTCAACAGAAACAGACCAAGAGCTACGTGGATTCGAGATAAGATACGGTGATTTGAAGCTAGATTACGTGAATTCGGGATAAAAGGCGATGCTTTTTAAACAAGACTTAGATAAAAATGAATAGCTATATCGCCAACTACCGCATAGCAGTTGGCGCAACATCCCTCACAGGCATATAGGCAACGATGTGTTGTTTGTTATCTCGAATTGGCATAGATTAGATAAAAACGGATGGCTATCTCACCAACCACCGCTACGTGGCAGTTGGCATAACGAGTTTCTCTCAACCCAAATTCTCGTAACGTTTGATACGAGCTTAGCACCATCTGGGCGGTTCGTTCCACAGCCTATCACCACTACCCACTCACCCTTCCTACTTCCAAACGCCATCTTTCGTTCCCCACCCGATAAGCTCTTGTAGTGAGCTTTTTAAACTCCCGCGGTGTTAAAGCTAAGCTGGACCCCTGTTCCAGATTAGTTGGAAGAGGGTTCCAGCTTAGTTGGAACAGCATTCCAGATAACATGGAACAGCCGTCCAAAACATCTCTAACACGGCGGTTAATCTAATAATGCGTTATAAGGACTTAGCAGGCACATTTCCGAAACAATGAAAATACGAACGACGGAATGGTTAATTGGCGCGTTGGGGATAAGAAACCATGTCTTTTGAACAATACTGGGCAGTTAAAGAAATGGCTATCTCGCCAACTAGCGCTAAGCGGCAGCTGGCATAACAATTGCGTTTTATCCCAAACTCGTGTAGACTTACGTCTTCGTTTTCTCTCTACGCGGTATAGGCAGGGTAGGTGGTGTTTACCATTTTTCATGGCCATAGGTATTGGTATTTATCTGTTGGCAACCCTCTTCGTGCGAATACAATTTGCCCCCAACCACTTTAAAAGGAGGTTGGGGGCAAAGGATGTTAGTACGAAATCTTCACTCCAAGGAAAAGGCTACGTGGCTGTGTGGGGCCGTAAACGTAGTCGGAGGCTCGCGAAGGGCCTTTGTCTAGATCTTTCTGATAGGCATCCAGCAGGTTCTGAACACCTGCGCTAGCCTGCAACTTCACTTGATTGTGAATGTAGAAGTCGTATGCCAACTTGAGGTTCAACGTGAGGAAGGCAGGCGTATGCTCGATGATGGAGAAATCTTTGGTGCGCTCGCTGCCGCCCTTGGGATGACCTACGAACATGCGACCTGTGTAAACGCCCGAGAGCGACACGTTGAAATCTATCGTGGGGCGCACGTTCAGCGTGAAATAACCATAGGTGTCGGGCGTGCGCAGCAGGCGTTTGGTGGTCTTAAACTCGTCTGCGGCATCGTCGTCCCATTCTTCCGCGGTGCGATAACGACTGTTTTGCCACGTAAATCCAGCCTGCAATTGCGCCCAAGAAGATAGCGAAGCCTTGCCTTCGAGGTTTAGTCCGAACACCGTTGCACCATTAGAGTTGTAGCGTTCTTCCACGCGCGCGCCATCAATAACGATGTCGTCGGCCAGCTTGCGCGTGGCAAACATGTTGTTCAGACGGGTGTAGAAGCCCTCGATAAGCAGGTTGGTTTGTACCTTTCCGAAGCTTTTATAGAGGTCGGCCGATGCGCTAAAGCTGTGCGAACGCTCTTCTTTCAAGTCCTTGGCAAGAGCAATCTTCACGCGATCTCCATCCGAAATCTTGGTGTGAAGGTCTTCATCGAAGGCCTGCGGAGCCCTAAACCCGCCTGCGTATGTAAGACGGAAGTTGGCGTTGGGCGTGGGATTGTAGCGCAGATTTACGCGCGGACTGAATATCAAGTGAGAAATAAGGTTGTGTTTGTCTAGTCGTCCGCCCAACAACAATCCCCAATGGGCGTTCTTCCATTCGTTTTGCACGAAGGCACTACTGATGCGCACGCGCTGCTCTAGCAGGCTGTTGTAGCCCAGCGAGCGGTCTTTGATGCGGTCGAAGCTGTATTCTGCGCCCACGGTAAGGTCGGCTGGCATGAACAACAGACGGTCGAAGTTGTGCACATACTGTGCTCCTGCAATGTAGTTGATGTTGTGTGTAACGTTGTATGCTCGTTGCGCCTTGTCGTAAGCTTGCGCGTTGGCTAGGATTTGCTGTTGGTCGCTGGGCAATTTAGTCGCATCGTCTTCGCTCATATCTAGGCTAAGACCCAGCTTATAGGCTTCGTTCAGGGCCTTTTGACCCTCGGCAGCACTGGCCAGTTCGCCTAAACCGCCATAGTAACTCTTACGGTCGACGTTCTGAAACGAGACGTATGCGCTGAAATGACCTTTGCCGTTGGGGTTGAAAAGGTCGTAAGACAGGCCACCACCGTTGATGGTATGCTCTATCTGTTCGGCTATATTGGCCTCGTGGGGTGGAAGAAACAGGTTGTTTCCACCACGACGGAACTCTTTCAGACCATGAAACTTGAGGGTGAGTTTTGAGTAATCGGTGAGGCGGAGGAAGCTGCTAAGCCCCAGAGTTTTATTGTCTAGCGTGGGCAGGTCGGTGTAACCGTCGCCATCGCGGTCGTAAGCCGAGCGGTGTCGGCTTTGTCCGTAGAGGTAAAAACCAGCCCTACCGTTGGTGGTTACAACCGAAACGTTGCCCGTTGTGTTGTTGTCGAACGACGTAGAGCCGTTTGTTGCGCCCGTGATGGTGTGCGCCAGCTCGGCCGAATTTTCGCTTGGCTCCTTGGTGATGATGTTAATCGTACCGCCAATGGCCGATGCACCGAAGAGGGCAGAGCCGCCACCGCGAACGATTTCCACACGTTCTACCATGTTGGCGGGTATCTGTTCGAGGCCGTAAACGCCTTGCAGGGCGGTAAACACTGGTCGCGAGTCTACCAATATCTGTGAGTAGTGCCCGTCAAGTCCGTTGATACGCACCTGCGAAAAGCCGCAATTGGTGCAATTGTCTTCGGTTCGTACGCCCGGTTGGAAGTTAAGTCCTTGTGCCAATGTCGTTGAATGGGTAGACTCGAACAACTTCGTGTCCAGAACATTCACGATAACAGGCGATTCGCGCCTAAGCGTTAGGCTGCGGTTGGCCGAAACAACCACCTCGTCGAGCGCTATTTCGTCTGGCTCCAGTTCGAAATTCATCTCGTGGGTGTAGTTCTTTTCGGTGGGCACTTCTTTTCTTAGGGCACGATATCCCGCAGAGCGCACCTCGATTTTCACCTTTCCCAGGGGCAGGTTTCTTAGCGAATAATGGCCTTCGGCATCGGTTGTGGTGGTTATAACCGTACCTATAACCAGCACGCTAGCGTGCGAAAGGGGGCGTTGCGTTTTGCTGTCTATCACGCTTCCCTTGATGTTTGCCTCCGTGTTCTCTTTCACTTCGTTTTCTGCCCGCACGTCAATGGGTACGCTTAGGACGAATGTCGCGCAGATGGCGAACATCATTTTAAAGAATTGTTTTTTTACTGTTCTTTTCTTTTTCATTTTAAATTGATTTTAATGCAGGCATGTTCTGTAAACCATCCGCTTAGGCGCAATTCACACTATCAGGACTTTTGTCGCCTTCTCGAAAAGTTCTAGAGCTCGCCTTTGATTTGTTGGTGCAAAGTTAGTAGTTTGTAATGAAACAGGCAATACCTAGAAGTTGGGAAACGAAGCCTCACCCCCAACCCCTCTCCAAGGGGATAGGGGAGTGGTATGCTTGGTGTATTTCAGTGGTAATGTGAAAAAATGGCTGTGTCTACCAACTTCTTAACTCATCTACTTGTTAACTCGTTAACTTGTCAACTCATCTATTCGCTAACTCGTCTACATATTAACTTGTCAACTCATCAACTTATCCACTAAGGTGGAAAGGATAAAAAAGACCGCTTCCCTCTTGTTGGAAGCGGTCTGTTAGTTTCATGAGCGGCTATGGTGCCATTGTCATCAGCGTTTCAAATTCTTGTTCAACTGGGCATCTAATGCAGGATAAGGCAGATAGATGCTCTTCTCTCCCTGCCAAACAACATTGTCGGGAACGAGCACACTCTCTTTCAACGTCACATTCGTTGCCACGGTGATCGGAGTGTTTTCCTTGCGACTGTTGAAGAGTTGCTCAAGGCGGTTGAGTCGCATCAAATCGTCTCGGCGTGTCACTAGTGCGGGCCAGTAACCTGCCACCTCCCATCCGTGCTCCTGAACGCAGGCCTCAGCAAAGTCGGCCGCACTAAGTCCAGCAGAGAGATTGGTCAGTCCCGCTCGGTTTCTCACCTTATTTATGCAATCGTAAGCCATCAGGTTGGGTGCTCCCTCAGCACGTGCCTGCGCCTCGGCATACCATAACAGAACCTCGGAATATCGGATAAGACGATGTCGATGGCTGTTAGACGAGATGTAACCAGCGGGTTTGGTGTAGTCGTAGTCACCCCCATCGGGTCCAACCGTAAAAATAGAGAACATGGGGTGTGCCTCTTCCACCTCCCACCAGTCTAGCAATTCCGTCTCATTATTGCGGCCGTTGTTCTTCAATATTTTGGGGTTGTAGGTGGCTGCTTTACGCGGTCCGTCGGGGAATTCTTTCCAAAACTTGATTTCTCCCCATCCATCTCCCCATCCACCGAGCGACTCGAAGAGGTTACTCTTAGTCATTTCAGAATCTTCGTCCCAAGCAAAAGAACCAGAGAAGTTGATACCCACAACGGTCTCGTTGGTGTAGTTGTGGCTTATGGCATACACATTTTTATAATCGCTTTCCAGTATATACTCGTATGTACCAGCCTGCACACCATCGATAACAGCTTTAGCCTGTTCGGCTGCATCGGCATAACGCTCGGTCTGTTGCAGGGGCCATCCTGCCATTGCCATATATACGGCAGTCAAAGTGGCTTGTGCCGCCTGCTTGGTAATGTAGATATTGGCCTCGTTAATGAGGCGTGGAGCCTCTGTGTACTTCGTAGGAAGCGTGGCAACACAGTCTTTTAAATCGGCCACAATCTGCTTATACACCTCTTCTACCGAGGTTAAGGGGCGGTTGTAGTCGATGTCTCCCTTGAGGTTCATTGGAATTGGGCCAAAGCGTCTCACAAGATAGAAGTAGTTCACTGCCCGCCAAAACTTAGCCTGCCCAATAGCGATGTCCTTCTCGGCATCCGTCGTAGGGGTCTTACCGGCATTGTTCACGATGTCGTTAGCAGCCTTGATGGCAACAAACGAGGTTCTCCATGCCCAGGCAGCACCATTGTTTCCGTCGTTAGGATGAAAAGCATCCACCTCGGCCAAGTGTTGTTTGTTGCTACCAGGATTAGTAGTGATGTCGTCTCCCTGCCACGCCATCATCATCGGGTTGGTATTGGTTTGTATGTCACACACTTTGCTATACAAAGCATACACACCCATGTTCAGTTCGTCTTGTGAAGAGAAATAATTATCGGGCGTTAGCTTCCCTTTTGGCTTTTCGGTAAGGAAGTCGCTACAAGATGTTGCCACCAGCGTTAGGCCAAGTGCACAACCAAAAATGTATCTGAGTTTCATTGTCGTTTAAGGATTGATTAGAAGTTGATTTTTACACCAAACGTGAAAGTGCGTGTCAGCGGATAGGCACCCATATCAATGCCATCATTGATGTCTACACTTCCGAGCGTCGTATCCATGAAAGAAGTGCCGGCAGGGTCTAATCCCTTATACCCAGTGATGGTAAAGACGTTCTGGCAGCTAAGCGACAGCCTCACATCGGCAAAACGCGTTTGCTTTTTCGAGAAGTTATAGGCCAGTGTGATGTTATCGCATCTGAAGTAATCGGCCTTTTCCAGCCACTTGGTAGACGCTGCCTGATAGTTGTTGTTGGTAACATTCACGGCAGGGTATATGGGATTATCCGACTTACCAAACGAGCGATAATAAGCTTCTCTCGACGTAATGAACTTCGATGCACCATTCATCGATGCTGCCCCATAGCGCATCAGATTAAGGCGTTTGGCACCAAAGGCTCCTGTAAAGAAGAGATTCAGTTCCCAGCCACGCCATTCTACGCGGTTGTTCCATCCCAAGGTAACGTCGGGCGTTGCTTTCCCAACATAGGTTCTGTCGCCTTCCGACACGGTTCCGCTACCATCTAGGTCGGCATAGGTGTCTCGACCATTGCTGTCGAGGCCTGTCCACTGGTACAGATAGAACGAACCGATGGGTTGCCCAACAGCAATCCTAGTAACGTCTCCCACTAAACCAAATGCAGGCGTGTAGCCTTTCACGAAGGGAATGTTGTCTAACGAAGTAACTTTGTTCTTCAGATAGGTGCCTGTGAGGGTGCTATTCCAAGTCAGGTCTTTGAGATTTAGCATCGTTGCATCTATCGACACGTCCAGTCCATGGTTATCCACTTCGCAAGCGTTCACCCAATAGTTACCGCCACCATCATACTCGGGCAGTGTTTTGCGAAGCAAGCCATCCTTGGTGAGTTTCTTGAAGTAGTCGATCGAGAACCGTACCCTACGATCGAGGATAGCGAAGTCTGCTCCAAAGTTGAACTGATGGGTTTTTTCCCAAGTGAGATCGGGTGTCTGACGATTAGTCCCAGCCCAGAAGCCCGTGTATTTCGACGACCCACCGAAGGCGTAGCCCACCTGTTTCATCAGTCCGAGCGTCTCATAAGGTTCGATAGCCTGACTGCCAACCAAGCCGTAGCTCCATCTAATTTTGGCATCTTGGATGATATTTTGCCTTTGCATAAACTTCTCGTTGCCCAGCGACCATGCCAGAGCCAACGAGGGGAAGAAGCCCCACTTGTTCTTAAAGAACTTGGAAGAACCGTCTGCACGGAAGGTACCGGTTACAAGATAACGATTGTCGTAGTTGTACATCAAACGTCCAACGCCCGATAACAAGGCCCACGACTCGTAACCATTCTCTTCGGTTTTGCTGTTGGCAAGACCGATATTCCACCACCTCACACTCTCGGTGAGCAGGTCGTCTCCAGCGATACGGATAAAACGATACTTCGATTGTGTGGATTCGAATACGCCAGTTGCCGTCAATGCATGTGCACCCCAGCTGCCAACATAGGTCAGGTTGTTGGTAGACTGAATCGTCATGCGTTGTGCATCATGGTTAGACATGCCGCTTTTATCGGCAACGAGCTTAGAGCCGAACCAATAGTATTTGGCATCGTTGTAGTCGATTCCGTTAGTGGTGGTGAACGTCAATCCAGGAAGGATATTGAATTTCAAGTCAATTCGCCCGTTAAAGATGTCTTGGCGGCTTTGTCCTCCGTTAAGTTCCATTGTTCCAACAGGGTTGTCTGAGGTGATGGCGTTATAGAAGTCGCGGTTGTATTTACCGTTTTCTCCCATCACGTCGGTAACGGGCGAGTAGTTAACCATCGTCCACATTACATTGCTTTTCGAAGCTCCGAAGTTGTAAGTGTTCCTTACATTGTGCGACGCGTTAAGGTCTGCCGTTAGGCTCAGCCAGCGAGTGATGTCCGAAGTGAGATTCATGCGCACCAGGTAACGTTCGTTCTTGGTCTTGATAACTGCTCCAGTTTGTCCCAGATAGTTGCCCGAGAGGTAATATTGTGTATTCTTATAGCCGTTGGTCAGCGTCACCTTGTAGTTTTGTGTTACCCCCGTTTGGAACATTTCATCCTGCCAATCGGTGCCCTTCGTTCCGTTTTGAAAGGCCGATAGGTCGTTGGCATTGAACGTATTGGGGTGTGCTTCGTTGTAGGCGGTAGCAAACTCATAGGCATTGAGCAAGTCGTAGCGCTTGGCAACATTGCTAAAGCCAATTTGCGCGTCGAACGAAACCTGCTTTACGTCTACCTTACCGGTTTTCGTTGTCACCAACACCACGCCGTTAGAACCACGAGAACCATAGATGGCCGTCGATGAAGCATCTTTCAACACTTGAATAGACTGCACGTCTTCGGGATCTAATCCCGTAAGACCACTTTCGCGAACGATGCCGTCGACAACGTAAAGCGGGTCGTTACTGCGGTTTATCGAGCCTGCACCACGCACCCTAATCTTCATGTCACCACCAGGAATGCCACTGCTAACGACATGAACACCCGAGATGCGACCTTGTAAAGCGTCGGATATTACCGTGATAGGTTGGTCTTTAAAAGCTTTGTTATCGAGTACCGATACCGAGCCTGCCAGGTCGGCTTTCTTCACCGTTCCGTAGCCCACTACCACTACTTCGTCCAACGCTTTCACATCGTCGGTCAGGGTAACATCCATGTTTCGGGCAGCACGCACTTCTTTGTCTTGCATGCCGATATACGAAATCACGAGCATTGAACCCACGGGAGCGTTGAGAGAGAAACGGCCGTTTGCATCGGTAACGGTTTTGTTCGGTGTGTCTTTTTGTTGTACCGTCACGCCCACAAGCGGGTCTCCCTTGCTGTCGGAGATCGTTCCCGACACGCTCGAATGTGTTGCCTGCATGTCGGTTTGCTTTGAAAAAACGATATATTTACCAGGTGTCACCTCGTATTTGATACCCCTACCCTGCACAAATTGGCTGATAAAATAAGATACAGAACCTGCATCCTTCGAGAAATTCACCAAAGATTGGGTATCTAGATCGATGTTGCTGTAAACGAAGAGATAGCCCGTTTGCTTCTCTATTTCGGAAAACAACTGTGCAATGGGCAGTGTTTTAGCCGAAAGTTTCACCGTCTGCCCTTGCGCTGAGGCGTTCTGCACACTCAGAAAGCAGCAAATGAGCCAGGCAAGCAGCCGAGATTTGGATACGAAAAGCCCTTTCATGGCCGTCGCTGCCTGATGTAGAGTTGATAAGTTGTTCATGTGTAAAAAGTTAACTGAATGAAATTTGATTTTGTTATTTATCGAGGTACCCTGCAAAGAGGCAGAGCACCAGTTGGATCTAGGTTTTTTTAGAGTTAAAAAAACTCGCTATTCTCGGTTTCTAGAGGTATGTCATAGGCAGTTGTTGTTGAGGGGTTAATATTGCAATGGCTTCATTTATCACTTCAATCTATATTGGGATGTAGTTCTATCTCGTTGCTTTCACGTTTCTGCACCACCTTGAAATACTGCACCCTACTGATAACATCGAGAATGTTTACCACCCCATCGCTCTTTCTGAACTTACCCGAATAGCGGGTTTTGAGAAGGGATGGATCTTTCACCATGATTTTAACGTTGAAGCAGGTTTGCAGATTAGCAATGATGTCGGCCATAGTTGCCGACTTGAACACCAATAGTCCATCTTTCCAAGCTGCCACATCGGCATCCATTCTACTCTTGGTCATTTGGTCGCCCCTCACCGTAAGCTGTTCGTTGGGGTACAGAATAATGCCCCGTTGTTCGTCGTTTTCTCGATAAACGCTGACCATTCCATGCAACAAAGACACAGTGAGTGGTTCGGCGGCATAACCCCTGACATTAAAACGCGTGCCAATAACCTTTACACATACGCCTTTTGCCGACACCACAAAGGGTAGATTGCCATCCTTAGTCACATCAAACAGAGCCTCGCCTGTAAGCTCTATTCGCCGTTCTCCCTCAAAATACGAGGGATAACGCAAGGTTGAACCTCCATTTACCCATACTTTGCTACCATCTGAAAGGGTGATTTGGCAGTGCTGCCCATGGGGTACGGTGAGCGACTGCATGGCTATCGCTCCTGGACCCTTGGTTTGATAGTACCCAATAGCTAATGTCACGGCGATGATCAGCACGCCCATAGCGGCATATTTCAGCAGGGGTCTTCCCAATCGGTAAAGCATTCTGCGTCGCAGCTGCACCTTCAAACTGGGCAACTGGGCCTCTCCCTCCTCACGATCGGTAAAAGAAGAGTGCAGCGTAGCTAAGGCCGAGACATTTAAGAGGCCTGTTAGGGCGGTTTTCAGTTCGGCATCCTGCTCGGCATCACTCAGCAGTTGGCCCACCTCTTCCGTATTAAGCTCGCCTTGTTGATATTTCACAATGCGTTCGTCTATCATTGTTCAGGTTTTATATGTGATACACACAAAAAACCGTTTCCGCTAAAACAAAACGAAAACGGCAATGGTTTTTTATCTTCTTTAACTTTTTCATCTAGTCTCCACGCATGAGAAAGAGAAAAGAAAAACTAATAATGGCAGATATTGCTTCAGCTCTTGTCGCAGCTTTCGATAGGCAATGCCCATTTGAGTCTCGATGGTATTCACAGATATGCCCAACTGCTGGGCGATGTCGGCATGCCGCATGCCTTGCAATTTGCTCATTACGAAAATCTCTCGGCACTTTTCGGGCAGACGAGAGATGGCTTCTTCGAGAGCACGATCAATGTCTTCTTCGTTGTGAAAGTTGGTTTCGGTTTGCAACAAGGCATCAAATCCCAACTGCATCTCTTGTCTATAAACATCTTGAAGCAAGGTTGTGGCAGCGGTTTGCACCAACTTGTCGCGCAGATAGTTGAGACAAGCGTTCCTAATGCACGTAAACAAGTAGCCAACGACATGAAAATCAGCATCAATTGCCCTAGGATGCTCGTACAACTTGATGAAGACATCTTGCACAATGTCTTCGGCGTCGTTTTCAGACTTGACGTAAGTTGCGGCAAATCTTTTCGCACGGGAATACCATCTAATATATAACTCGTCGAAGTTGGGCATCAGGAAGTGGAGATTTCAGAAGGATGAGCCACTTGGAAGCAGAGCTTATATAATCCGCAAAACGAAATGTTGGGAGGGAATAAAGCAATGCATACTATTGCATAAAACAAAATCAGTCTTTGAAGTCATCTTGACTTTTAAAGTTCTTATGGGCTGGTAGAAGTCTTTATTTTTGTAATTGAATATCAAGATCAACATTCCTCTTATATATAAGGTACTTGACAAAGGTACGATAAAAGTCAAGACCACCTAATAATGTGAAGAGGGTATTGTATTGGCTTGGGTTCATTACGGGATGTTTTCGGTTTTAATGTATAGGCGCTTGTGGGTGTTTGCACAACCGCTAATAAGCCTTTGCATGGCGCCTATTGACTGCTTGGGGAGTACAAGACGTCTTGTAGTGGGTGTACAAGACGCTTGTAGCATGACTACAAAAGGCTTGTAGCGCCACTACAACTCACTTGTAGTGGGGCTACAGCTCGTTTGTAGTGGGGCTACAGCTTAATCGGTAGCGCAGCGTTTACGGTTTCTACTTGTTCAGTTTCCATGTTGCGCCGTCCTTGGTATCCTTCACTTCGAAGCCGGCGGCGGCCAGTTCGTCGCGTATGCGGTCGCTGGTGGCCCAGTCTTTGTCGGCCTTTGCCTTGGCGCGCAGGTCGAGAACCATATCTACAACTTGGCCAAAGGCTTCTTCGCGAGCATCGTTGTTGTTGCCGTTTTCGGCGTTCAGACCCAACAGTTGGAAAGCAAAGAGGCGCATGGTGGCGGCCAATTGCTCTAAGTGTTCGGCCGAAATCTGCGCCTTGTGGTCGATAAGCGTGTTGATAAGTCGGCATGCTTCGAAGAGATGACTTAACACCATGGGCGTTTGGAAGTCGTCGTTCATGGCCTCGTAACACTTGCGTGGCAGTTCGTTCACGATGGTTGCGGTGGCCTCATCGCTAGCTTTGGCGGGCTGAATGCGCTGTAAGTCGGCGATGCCGTTGAGCAATCTTTCGAGCCCTTTCTCGCTGGCTTGCAGGGCTTCGTTGGAGAAATCCACCGTTCCGCGATAGTGGGCAGAGAGGATGAAGAAACGAATGGTCATGGGCGAATAGGCCTTTTCGAGCGCCGAATGCGAGCCGTTGAAGAACTGTTCGAGCGTGATGAAGTTGCCTAGGCTCTTTCCCATCTTCTGTCCATTGATGGTTATCATGTTGTTGTGCATCCAATAACGTACCATCTGTTCGCCTTCGGAGGCCACGGCTTGGGCTATCTCGCACTCGTGGTGCGGGAAAACGAGGTCCATTCCGCCACCATGTATGTCGAATTGGTTGCCCAAATACTTGCGACCCATTGCCGTACATTCGCAGTGCCAACCAGGGAAGCCCTCGCCCCAAGGACTTGGCCAGCGCATGATGTGTTCGGGTTGGGCGTGCTTCCACAGGGCGAAGTCGGCCTGATTACGCTTTTCGCCCACGCCGTCGAGTTGTCGCGAGGCGTCTAAAACGTCTTCGAGGTTGCGGCCAGAGAGGATGCCGTAGCGATGAGTTTGGTTGTATTTGGCGATGTCGAAGTAGATGGAGCCGTTGCTTTCGTAGGCAAAACCATTGGCGAGGATTTTCTTCACCAACTCTTCTTGTTCGATGATGTGCCCCGACGCTTGTGGCTCGATACTGGGCGGAAGCACGTTGAGCAGTTGCATGGCAGCATGATAGGTGTTGGTATAATGCTGTGCAATCTCCATGGGCTCAAGTTGTTCGAGTCGCGCTTTCTTAGCAATCTTGTCGTCGCCATCGTCTGCATCGTGTTCAAGATGCCCCACATCGGTGATGTTTCGCACGTAGCGCACCTTGTAACCCAGGTGTTGCAGGTAGCGAAACACGACGTCGAAGGTGATGGCAGGTCGTGCATGACCCAAATGCGGGTCGCCATATACGGTGGGTCCGCATACATACATGCCCACGTTGGGGGCGTGTAGGGGTTCGAAACGCTCTTTTTGGCGAGTGAGGGTGTTGTAGATTAACAAGGGAGAAGCGGCCTCACCCCCGTCCCCTCTCCAAGGGGAGAGGGGCGTAGTATGCTGTGCTGCTTCGGTGGAAGGCATGGATTTGTTTTGATTTTGCGCTGTGTTATCAGCGGGTTTATTTTGTTCGTTCATATTCTTATTTGTTTTCTGCCTTACCCTTAACCCACAACCGGCCTCACCCCTAACCTCTCTCCGAGTGGAGAGGGGAGTGGTATGCAGTGTTGTTTTGGTGAGTGAAGGTAAGTGATTACTCGTTATTAACTATGATTTTATTAGGCCATTACCTCACAAGGTTTATCGTATAGATACTACTACCGTGTGCCATCAAATGCCACAATCATTAGAACTACCACAACGTTGCAAGGCTAATCACGCCCCTCTCCCTTTGGAGAGAGGTTGGGGGTGAGGCTGTTTTCAATCAGCCTTAGCAGGTGTTCCACCGCGTCTTTCTCGTCGATATTCTTTTCAACGCATTCTTTTTTGCGATAGAGCGACACCTTACCCGGGCCTGCGCCAACATATCCGAAATCGGCATCGGCCATTTCGCCCGGTCCGTTTACGATGCAACCCATGATGCCAATCTTTAATCCCTTCATGTGTTTGGTGGCTTCGCGAATGCGGGCGATGGTTGTTCGCAGGTCGTAAAGCGTGCGACCGCAACCCGGACAGCTAATGTATTCGGTCTTGGTGGTGCGCAAACGGGCGGCTTGCAGTATGCCGAAGGCTGTGGCATCTACTTCTTCGTCGGGCAAGTCGCCATCGTTCATCAGCCAAATGCCATCCGTTAGTCCGTCAATCATCAACGGACCCATGTCGGCAGCAGCCTTCAGCTGGAAGGTTTCTTTCTCTTCGGCCGAATGGCGATACATCTGCGCGAACACCACGGGGTTGTTGATGCCAGCCGACCACAGTTCGTGAACCAACGCGCGTTGGTCTCCCACCTTGTTCTTATGCGTACTCATGCACACCACCACTACCTCGGGGTGATGTTTAAGGCAAGCTAAATATTCGTCGCTATTGGCTCCATATTGCAGCACAAGGAACTTTACGTCGGCCTCAACAAGGGAGATGAAGGGTACGGCGTTATGTGGGAAGATGGGATAAACCTGCTCGTCGGCCTGCGGATGGGTGCTAGCCAGCTGCATGTAGGCATCGTAGTCCATGATGTAGCGACGCTTTGCCGAGAGGTTAGCGGGCAGATGCCTACCGATATATATGTAATCGGGCGTTTGGTCGGCGTTGGCCACCACGTGTACCTTATCCTTATCCGTGCGGTTGCTTATCACTACGGGTGGGTTTTCGCCTCCGATGTTGGCCACGGCCTTAGTGGGACGACGTTCGGGAGCGGTATAGTTGAAGTCGTTTGCCATCGCTGCGGGTATGGGCAGATGGGGTGTGCGTGCCCCAATATAGTCTACCAACGCGCGTGCCACGGGTATCTCGGCCTCGGGATCTTCGCTAAGCGACACGCGGATGGTGTCGCCGATGCCGTCGGCCAATAGCGCTCCGATGCCCACCGCACTCTTAATGCGGCCGTCTTCGCCCTCGCCTGCCTCGGTAACGCCAAGGTGTAGGGGATAATTCATATCTTCGAGGCGCATCTGTTGCACCAAGAGGCGCACCGATTGCACCATCACCACGGTGTTGGATGCCTTGATGGAGATAACCACATTGTTGAAATGTTCGCGCTTGCAGATGCGTAAGAACTCCATGCAGCTCTCTACGATGCCCGCAGGCGTATCGCCATAGCGGCTCATGATGCGGTCGGACAGCGAACCATGGTTCACGCCAATGCGTACGGCCGTGTTGTTTTCGCGACAGATATTGAGGAAAGGCACGAAACGTGCATCTATCTTCTTAATCTCTTCGGCATATTCTTCATCGGTATATTCCAACTGTTTGAAGGTGCGTCCGGGGTCTACATAGTTGCCTGGATTTATGCGTACCTTCTCGGCATACAATGCAGCCACGTCGGCCACGTTAGCGTTGAAATGCACGTCGGCCACAAGTGGCGTGGCGTAACCTTTCTGCCTGAGTACCGCATTGATGTTGCGCAGGTTCTCTGCTTCACGTTTTCCTTGCGTGGTGAGACGAACCAGCTCGCCGCCAGCTTGTATAATACGCTCGGCTTGGGCAGCACTAGCCTCGGTGTCGTTGGTATCGGTGGTGGTCATCGACTGCACGCGCACGGGGTTGTTGCCACCCATCGTCACGCTTCCAACGGTTGTTACCGATGCGTTTCGGCGTTGCATGTTAAAGAGGTCGATGCCGATGTCCCTCAATTCGCCGTCTCCGTGTGGGGTGAGAGGGCGTGAAGTGTTGCTGTTATCTTGTTCGTTCATCATTCATTTAAAGGTGAAAGGCGTTTAAAAGTGAAAGAGTGAAAAGGTGAGAAGGTGAAAAGATGCTTCGCCTAACAACTCGTTCACTCGTTAGTTTGTAAACTAGTCTACCCGTTAACCTGTCCACTCGTCAACTAATCTACTCATCCACTCGCTATCATTCGCCTTAGTTTGTCTTAAACTCGTATTTCACTTCGGCCAGTTCTTCATTGGCCTTGGTAATCTTTTGTCCCAATGTTGCCTTGTATTCGGCTAGTCGCTGTGCCACGTTATCGTCTGTCAGGGCCAGCATTTGCACAGCAAGTATGGCCGCATTCATAGCCGCATTAACGCCCACGGTGGCAACAGGTATGCCAGGAGGCATCTGCACGATAGACAGTAGCGCGTCAAGTCCGTCGAGCATGCCCTTGATAGGTACGCCGATAACTGGCAACGTGGTGGATGCGGCCACAACACCAGGCAGGGCGGCAGCCATACCAGCGGCCGCAATAATAACCTTTACGCCACGCGCTTTAGCGCCTTTGGCGAAGGCCTCTACGGCGTCGGGCGTGCGATGAGCACTGAGAGCGTTCACTTCGAAAGGTACTTTTAAGTCGTTAAGCAACTTACATGCCTTCTCCATAACGGGCAGATCGCTCGTGCTGCCCATGATAATGCTTACTGATGGGGTCATAATATATACTGTATAAACCTTATTCTAATCTAGTTTACATCAACAACCAAACACGCCCAGCTCACAACCGGCCTCACCCCTAACCCTTCTCCAAGGGGAGAGGGGCGTGGTATGCCTTGCTGCATCCTTACGGTGGCATGCGCGCTTGTTTGTTAATCGTTTACTATTTACTTGTTAATCATTAACTATTTACTTATTCGTATTTTACCATTTATTTGGAATACGTCATCATTTGATGGAACAATGCGCCATTGTTTAATGGTTATGCTCCAGCGTTTAACTTTAACGCTTTAGAGTAACGGGGCTAATCACGCCCCTCTCCCCTTGGAGAGGGGTTGGGGGTGAGGCCAGTTGTGGGTAGGTTCGCGCTGGTCTTAAGATGTGCTCGCGCTGGTCTTAGGGGACTCGTTATATCACCACAAACGCGCATACCAAGCCTACGAGGAACCCCGCCACTACCTGCCAGAGCGAGTGTTGACGAAGTATCATACGACTGGTGCCAACCAATCCGCCCACGATAAACACCAGGCAGAGCCACCACACGGGGTTGAACATGAAGAGAAAGGCGAAAGCCATTAGTCCGCCCGCTACACCACCGATGGCCGCCGTGTGGGTGGAGATTTTCCACCAAACGTTTATCAGTGCGCAAACCACTTGCACCACAAGGGCTGCAACCAAAATGCGCGCCATGAAACGGGGTATTTGCAACACCGCCATGAGATAGTAACAGCCAAAGTAACACAATATGGAGATGACGTAAGGCACCATGCGCCGCTCTTTATGTCCTAACTCGATGAGGGTCCATCCCTGATAACGGCGATACAGATGTATCAGTATCGTGGGGATGAATATGGTGGCGATATACACCAAGAGTAACACCTCTAGCTTATAGTCCCATGGCAACTGCGACATGTAACTAAAGGTGAACAACGCTATCAGCCCAACAATGGGCAGATAAAACGGGGTGAAGAGCATGCTCATCATCCGCGCGCCGAATATGATATTTTTCTCTTTCATAACTTCTTAGGAGTTAAAGGAGTTAGGGAGTTAAGGAGTTAAGCCAATAGTATTGTGGCTTTCTCGCTCCAGCGATGGCGTCTTAAGCAAATTCGCGAATGGAGTTAAGCCAATAGCACTACGGCTTTCTCGCTCCAGCGATGGCGTCTTAAGCAAATTCGCGAATGGAGTTAAGCCAATAGCATTACGGCTTTCTCGCTCCAGCGATGGTGTCTTAAGCAAATTCGCTAATGGAGTTAAACCAATGCCATTACGGCTTTCTCGCTCCAACGATGGTGTCTTAAGCAAATTCGCTAATGGAGTTAAACCAATGCCATTACGGCTTTCTCGCTCCAACGATGGTGTCTTAAGCAAATTCGCGAATCGAGTTAAGCCAATAGCATTACGGCTTTCTCGCTCCAGCGATGGTGTCTTAAGCAAATTCGCGAATCGAGTTAAGCCAATGCCATTGCGGCTTTCTCGCTCCAGCGATGGTCTCTTAAGCAAATTCGCGAATCGAGTTAAGCCAATGCCATTGCGGCTTTCTCGCAGCTCGCTTGTTCTCTCTCGGGCTCACCACAGTCTCTATCCAAGGGGGAAAGAGGGGCTAAATGCTTTGCTATCATCAGACTTTTAACTTCTCAATTCTTTGCCTTTAACTTGTTACTAGCGACTTAACGCTTTGCTCTTTTTAGCTCGTAAATCTCATGCGACTGATGGGACAAATAGAACCAATAGGTGAAACGTACAGCTTAAATTAAGCGAACACGCTACTTTAATGAGTGAAATACACCACTATTAAATGTACCATCATTTGCGCCACTCTACAAAATAACGAGGCTAATTACTCCCCTCTCCCCTTGGAGAGGGGTTGGGGGTGAGGCTTTTTTCTCATCTCACCCCTTCCTCAACCTTGCTACAGGCAGGCCCAGTTGTTCCCTATACTTCGCCACAGTACGGCGAGCGATGGGCAGACCCTTCTTTGCCAGCTCCTCTTTCAGCAAGTCGTCGCTCAGCGGCTTCTTCTTGTCTTCGTTGTCGATAAGCTCTTTAAGGGCGATCTTTATCTTGCGGGTAGACAGCTCTTCGCCATCGCCCGTGGTGTAAGCATCCGTAAAGAAGAAGCGCAGGGGGAACGTGCCCCACTTGGTTTGCGCATACTTGATGTTGCTAACGCGTGAGATGGTAGAGATATCAAGCCCCGTTCGGTCGGCGATGTCTTTTAAAATCATCGGTCGGAGGTCGGCCTCGTCACCCTCAACGAAGAACTTTCGCTGTATGTCGATTATGGCCTGCATGGTTACGCTTAGCGTGTGACGGCGCTGCTTGATAGCTTCGATGTAGCCCTGAGCCTTTTCCACCTTCTCCTTCGCATAGAGTAAGGCCTCCTTTTCGCCTTTCGTCATGTTCGCCTTGTTGTTTCGGTAGTGGTCAACCATATCTGCGAACGATGGCGACACCATCAGTTGGGGTATGTTTCCACGACTAAGGTAGAACGAAACCTTGCCGTCGTCGTCGGTGTCTACGATAAAATCGGGCGTTATCTGTTGCAAGTTACGGCCCTGCGTTTCGCCCATCGATGCCCCAGGCTTAGGGTTTAGCTTCCTTATTTCGGCCTGCACGTCCTGCACCTGCTCGTCGGTAAGTTGCAGTTGCGTTTGTATCGTGTCCCAATGTTTCTTCGTAAAAGCGTCGAAACATTCGTCTATCACGCGTCGCATCATCTCCTTTACCCAGCTTTCGGGCTTTCTTGCAATCTGTATCAGCAAGCATTCTTTAAGCGAACGAGCGCCAATGCCAGCGGGGTCGAACGTTTGCAGCACGCCGAGCATCCGCTCAATTTCGGGCGTTTCCACATCCAAGTTTTGGTAGATGGCCAACTCGTCGGCAATGGTGTCAAGATCTTTACGCAACAGACCATCACTGTCTAGCGACCCGATGAGGTAAAGCAGCACCTGTTCTTCTTCGTCGTTGAGGTCTATTTCGCCCACTTGCTCTTTCAGCTTGTCGTAAAACGAAGTGGTATCGCCATACACAATTTCCTCATACTCGGCATTATGATGGTTCTCTCGACTGAACGTTTCGGGCATCTCATCATCGCGTCCAATGTTCTCCAACGCAGCATCCAGCGCCTGTTCGCGTTCTTCGCGCTCCGTCTGCTGGTCGAAATCCTCGTCCCCTTGATCGTCGTTTGCGCCCGTCGAGTCGTAGTTTTCCACCTCGTTTGCTTCGTGCGTATCCGTTTCTAGTGCTGGGTTGTCGTCCAATTCGGCAACTACGCTCTGTTCCAGTTCGGTAAGGGGCATCTCCAAGAGCCTCACCTGCAACATCTGTTGTTGTGAGAGTCGTTGTACCTGCACCTGCTTTTGCGTCTGTGTCTGTATGAGCTTCTGTGCCATAATGCTTGTCGGTTCAATGGGTTTTCGCCTTTCCCACCACGTATATTGCGCCTGCGCGTAGACTGTATGGATAGGTTATGTTCCCCGTTACCTATATGCAAAGGTAGGAAATATGCTGCTAACGTACAAAGGGCGCGCCCTTTTTGTTTGCGAGTTTGTGAGTATTTTATTTTGTAAGTTTATGAGTTAGTGAGTTTTTTAGTCTGAAAGTACACGAATTTATGCGGGTTTTGGCTTGTGCGTTTGTGAGATTTTTAGTTGGTAAGTTTACGCGAGTTCGGGATAAAACACAATCGTTATGTCTTCTGTCGCGTAGCACGAGTTGGCAAGATAGCCATTTCTTTACCTCTCCAATCTTATTCCGGGGTCATGGCTTCTTATCCCCAACTCGCCAATTAGCCATTCCGTCGTTCGCATTTTCATCGTTTCGGAAATACGCTTACTAAGCCCAGATGACGCATTATTACATTAACCGTCGTGTTATATCTGTTTTGGACGCCTGTTCCATCTCATCTGGAATACTGTTCCAGTTGAATTGGAACACTGTTCCAACTTATCTGGAACAGGAGTCCATCTTAGCTATAACAAGGCAGGAGCTTAAAAAGCTCATTACAAGGGCTTATTTGGTGAGGAGTGAAAGATGGGGCTTGGAGGTAGGAAGGATGAGTTGGTAGCAGTGATTGGTTGTGGAACGAATCGCCTAGATAGTGCCAACATGTCTTGATTGCTATTCGATTATGGGAATAAGTGTTGCGGATGTGCCGCAGCGCGGTAGTGACAACCCAGGTTAGGGGGAGTTGTCGGCAGTAAAGTTCATATTTAATTCTTCCTATATCCATGTTACTACCAATCTTCTTAGTTTCCTTTTGTATTCTTCAATTACAACATATATAACGTTTTAACCTGTTACTTAGTATTTCTCCAGCCCTAGGAGATTATAATAAACCTGCCTTGCTCACCGATATGGTAGGTACATCTTCCCTGAAACGTAGTTTCCAACTCATCCGTATAAAAATTAACCAATGTGATATTTTTGTTGTTATCTATATAAAAATAACGCTCTGCCGATTCATAAAGTCGGTATACATAATAGTAACATACTAAATAATCTATAATTCTTTGTTTCGCATTCCGTGTAACAAGGACGAGATAGTCAACAGGGGCAAACATTTCATCCCCTTTCTTACTTTGGTATTTAGAACCACTCTTGTATATGCTGAGCGTGTATTGCTTTGTAGAATACAAGGTCTTGCAATAGTAGGCAGAATCCAAAAGACAGTCACTGGCCATTGAATCTTTCTGTGGTAATACGTCTAACTTTTGTTGAGGCATACTTGAAAGAGATTCAAAATACCGGTCATTTGAAATAGATGTAAGCCAATAATTGGAATCATTCGCATCATGCTCCCACTTTTGGGGAAGGTATGTTTGGTGAAATCGACAAGGTAAGCATCTGTTGAACTTGTTTTATAGGCGACTTTACCGTTTGACTACATGTGGACATACAGATAAATGCGCTTACAATAAAAGACGATAAATGTTTCATAGTTTCTTAATTCCATATTTTGTTCCTTTCACATATATATTCTTCTTTGACATAGAAGTCGCATTGACTTCTCTTTGTCTTTATATATTTCTTTTCACTAATGTATACGCCACTTGACTATTAATCACCTGCTCTGATTCCTCGCAGAAATAGTCCAGACTTATTAAGATGGTATCTTACTGTGTTTTCTTTAACTTTGGGATTAACGGTTTTGCCTATAATATCTCCATTTTCATTAATCTCAAATAGCGGCTTACTATATTTATGCAGTGTTATCACAAAGTCTTTTGTTATGGTGAAATCGTTATAATACATGATTTCAGAAGTAAATCGGCTGTCTAATAAGAGCTTGTCGACCAGCTTATTGTCCTTGTATGAGTTTATCAGTATATTGAGAAAGTCTATATCGCCTTCTCCTGTATAGCTGTAAACAATGACTTTGCATACGATACCCCCACCATACACAAGCGTTGTTATCGTATAATATGGAATTATCTCTTCTGACTTTATGTCAAATCTGTTTTCCTTAATGCCAGAACAAAGTTGGTCGTCAAGTATAAAGGTGGCCATTGGCAATGAAACCGTATTGCAACATACATATCTTACGGAGTCGGCAGTCATTCGGTAATACTTTTCAGCATCCTTAGAGCTGAAAAGATATTCCTCGTGGTGAGTTCTGCCACCTTCCACCTTTTCTTTGGCCGCGCAGCTGCAGTATAAAGAAAAGAGGAATATCAAAACAAGGTATATATTACTTCTCATTTATTTATAACTTTTAAATTTGGCAAGTATCCTTGTAAATGCAAATGGTGATGATGATTTGGCCATTTACCTTACCACTTGAATCAACAGTGAGGCAGGATATAGAGCTCGACCCATCCATGTCATAATGGCATCGAACTCTCGTGGCATGGCATGGTTTACCTTTTCTTCTGTTATTTCCCCAAAGACGATTTCCATACCTTTCTTCCCTTTCCTACGAACCCCTACGTCCCCCCTTCTGCTGTAACAGATTCTCTTGCCATTTGGCAACCTTATCTCCGAATAGAACAGATATGCCATGCCTTAGCTACTCCTTATCCTCCTTTTGTTCCCTTCATTTGCGCCATGTGCCCCAAACGATCCCCTATGGGCAGAGAGGTGCATGAACGTGAAGCGCACATCCTTAATGAGGTTGCCTTCTTGTTTGTTACCACAAAACACTACTTCACTGTTGCTTAAAACATAAGGTCCCCTTTTGTTACTAGTTACATTTGCCATAATGCAGCCCCTTACCTCTATCAGCTGTTTATGCCTTACGTTAATTTTACATCTTCGATGCAGGTTCTCTAAGTCTACAGGTATACTCTCCTTCTCCATAAAATGATGCATAACATGTAAAGGTATCCTATCATAATAATTTAGAACATATCTACTATCGTCCCAAGAGGAACAAATATAGTCAAAGAAACCATGATTCTTGCTTGACGGCATCCAACTCTCCGTGATCCAACCCTGTTGAATAAGTTGCTCTGGATTTTTAAATCCCCTGTATAATCCATACTTATTCCACCTGGAACATCCATCACGCATTTTTTCTACAACAATCTCGGCGTAGCCCCCTCCAATGTCGCTATGCGCCCCAGGAAGGACAATCCCTATGCCACGGCCTTGCTTAATGGCCGAATCGATTGTGGTCAGGCTAAAATACTTACGATACTCGTCAGCAGCCACAAGGTGTATCGCCTTTTTAACCTTGTCCCCAATCTGCAAATCATATCTGCTTTCGTATTTGTCAAAGCTGGGAATAATCCATGATTCGTTATCGTATGAGAGCACCGTATCAAACAAGCCCATAAATCGCACTTCTATATTTACACGCATTCCCATAGACCGAAAGAGAGCATCGTCTAAATCTGCATCCCTATTTTCTGTATATGCACTTGGAGACTTGCCAATCATGTTGACAAAGAGCCTTGCCTCAGCAGCCCCACGGCTGAATCCGAACAAGTCGAGACGCAACACGACACCTTGTCTCGCATCAAGCCCCTTGGTTAACATTGCTGCTTTTGCGGTAACCAGCTTGCACGCCCTTTCCAATTTTGCAAATATACCAGTGTCCTTAATTCCATAGGCAAAACCCGCTGTAACGTCATCTTGGTTAGAAGACACCCACCCCTCAGCATCGCGATAAGGGCTTTTCATGTCCTTTACAGGCGCTTCTGTTCCAGGTCCTTCAATGTAAACTCTATCTATACGCTTCTCCTTGCTAGACGTGTATGTCTCCCATAGTTTGGCAATGTTGGTCAGGTCGCCCTCGTAGCTGCCGTCACAATCGTCTCCGATGCGTACCTTCCGTTTTCCTGCTTTGGCAAAGCCATTAGTACTACTTCTATTATGGGGTGTGTACATTGAATTATATTTGTTGTTGCAAGTTCCATCAAAGAAGACACCGATGGTAGCTTCAACTTTATTATCTTCTTTCTGCATTTTCTTATCTGTAACAGAGTTACAGGTGCACTTCCTATTGCTATATTCTCCCATCTGTCATTGACCTATAAAGAAAATTTTTGTTGAGTGTACTTCTTCATGATTGTTATAATAGGGATACCTCTCTTCAGGTTTTTTCTGAGGGGTGCTTTTAAACACATGTATCTTCGTTTTCTCCAAAGGAAACTCATCCTCACCAACACGCAGTGATATGTCGAACCAATTGTTATACTTGCTTATCTTCACCAACAGTTTTCCGTTCTTCTTTCCATCCGTTCCAAACGCCTTTGGGTACACACTCATCACCTCGTCCTCGTCGAAGAAGAAATGTCCTGTGTACATCGTGTCTGCAACAAACCACGCGCATTCCAACTTTTGCAGCCTCGATGCAGGATAGATGGGGACACTGTCGTTAGAGTACTGCGTTTCTCCGTTCACATAGTAGTAGATGGCTTCGGGGTCTACTTTCGCATCCTTATCCTCTGGAACAACATCTATCTTGTAGTTAAAGCGTTCACCATATCGTTGCCATAAGCCGTCGGGTATGCCATTCTTCTTCAATAGCGTAGCCGCGTCTTCATGATACTTCAATGCTTCTTCGCACAACTTATCCGTTGTGTGGTAGGCTTCGTAGGCGTCTGCTTCGAATTCTTCCAGCGACATCTGAATCTCGTTGGCTTGTAAGTTGTCACAAACAAGTACCGTCCTGTCTATGCTGGCCAAGAAAAGCCATATCCTTCCCTTGGGCAGTAGTGACACCACAAAGTAGCCGTAGGTGGTCCACTTTTGGGGCCAATGCCCACGAAACCCTCCCCTAAATAGTTCAAGTATCCGCGCCTGAACCTCCTCAGAGAGTTTTATCTCAGCCTTGTAGTACTTCTTTTCCGCATACGATAACCACACTGCATTAATACTGTTTGGCATGTCGTAGCCTTCTTGGTCGAAATCCGTCAGCCCAACCTCACTACCTGGCGTAGCAATACCGTTGCCCACCTTCTTGTCTATAATGGGATACTTCCCTTTCTCTCCAAAGCCAACAAAGGCGTATTTCATCTCAATGGGGTAGTTCCTCGGTGCGGCAACGGTTGGCTCCCAAGCGAATTTTGTCCTCACACTTCTGTCCATATTGTTTTGACTATTGCACGACAACGTTAAGAAGATAGCCATCATGCAGATTATCAGATAAAGAGGGACTTTTCTTTTCCCGTACCCGCCATTCTTTTGCAACATCAACGTTCACTTTACTCTTTATATACATATTGTCTTTCGCAGAAATTTTCGTCTGCCCATCAGACTCCATCTTCATCTCCGATAATGAATGAAAATCTATGCCTTGCTTAGATTACAAATTAAACTTTACTTCCACTTCATGTTTTTCGTCATTAAACACTATCGTGGACATGTTCTGATTCAATGAGGCCGCAGCGTCTCCACGGACAGAGTATGTGCGGTTTGGTCGAAAGTTATCGTCGAACTACTTCGGGTTGTAAGTTCCTTCATTAAGCTGCTTTCTCCGCTCTTACGAGTCCATTGAAGAGACTACCCCATTATGTATGGCCCGTTGGGGCTCCTTACCAGAAGCCAACCATCACGTGGTCACTCGCCACCAGCCGTCATGCACAGCCTTTTTCCATGGTAGAATGTAAATAAGGTGGCGATACGTGATTGATGTTGCAAATCTAGCCATTTAATACAAAATACTCAAGAAAAAGGAATTAGAATACCCAAGAATTAACCCTATTTAAGCCTAGAAACCATGTACTTAATTTTACACAACAATCCTTAATGCAAGATGTGTAAATGGCCCGAAAAGATACAAGGGCGATGAAACGACGAATGACCCATACGGCTTGGTGTGTCCTTTCAAACCCTTCAGGTATCGTTGTACGTACAAGCAGCCTTATGTCCTAAGGTATTTAACGTGAGTACGATGAATTCACGTTATATTATGTTTAGGTGTTAGAACAAACTATTAGCCGTCTTATCTTTATCTCTCTAAGCGAAAGATGTTCCTATTGGTCACACTGCTGTCCTTTACTTTATATGCATTCTGTATGTGTTGATGAATTAGACTTTTCATTTCCTTTGTATTCTTACGAACTTATGTGATATTGGCAAGCCGCGTTCTACAGTAGGGTCATCATAATAATGTCCATTGACGTATAGTGATGATACAATGCTCCATTCCGTAGGACCACCCATAACCCAGGGCCCCTCAACACAAGACAGTTTCGGTTGTGACATATCATAATATAGCGTATCATCCAAGACCAAACGAACATCATGGAGATAATTCAAATCATCTATCATGTCAACACTGCACACAAGGCTGGAATAATTGGTTGTGTCTTTGTAAAACATAAATGGATGTGTAGATATCTCAAAATGATAGACGTTTGTGGAATCTATGGGCTGAGTAAACCCTTCACCTTTTTTATATACATATATTTTACCTTTGTGTGGACAATATGCATTGCGCCATTCTCTCACAGAAATAAATTCAATTTTTCTATTATAGTTGCATTTCTTCTTAGTGCAACTGACCAGGAGAGTAACAACAAATGACACAAATAATAATTTCTTCATAACGATAACATTTAAGTGCAAGAATTAATAGTCATCTTATCCTTTTGCTCCTAAGCGAAAGAAGACCTATTGGTTATGCAATTATCCTTTACTTTGTTTACATTCCGTATGTGTTGATGAATTAGACTTTTCATTTCCTTTGTATTCTTACGAACTTATTAGATATGCTCAAAGAGCCCTCAGGTGTAGGATTGTCATCATCATGGCTATTAACGGATAGTGATGACACAACACTCCATTCCATCGGACCACCCATAGTCCAATACGAGAGTTTTATCCTAGATAGCTTCTGCTTTGAAATATCATAAAACAAAGTATCATCCACAACTATGCGGAGATCATGGTTGTGGTCGATTTTTTCCGTTTCGATTAGGCTGCACACCAAACAAGAAAAGCCGGCAGTGTCTTTATCGAAGATTGATGGTCGGGTTGATTTCTCAAACGAAGTGATGGAAATGGAATCAACGGGATTGACAAATCCAGAGCCTTTCTCATACGAGTAGACAATCCCGTGATGTGGAACTTGTGGCGCGTACCATCCATTGATGAAAATAAAGCTAATCTCTCTGTCATAGTTACACTTATCTTTCGAGCATCCTAATATCAACACTAGGATTAAGAGACACCATAATATATTTCTCATAAGCTTCTATTTTATTATGAGCTAAAAACAACGACATAGCCGTAAAATGTACTTTTAAAGCAATCTATGGAATTCTTAGGGTGATGGAGTGTTACCATAATAGCATTTGGTTCCATTCCCCAGGTAAAGAAATCAAATGAAAGACTGGCTGCATCCTTAATACTAGCGATATCTCTGCCTTGTTTATCATAAAATCTCAGGTTTCCTTCGCAGACAATCCAATGCGATTTAGGAGACAGATCCATATGGATAAGAAACCTCGTTTGCAAACATTACCCTATGTCTATTTTAAATTCTTTCTCGGCTATCCCTTCCTTTATCACCTTTTAAGTACGCGTGCATATTCACGTGGAAAAGCCAATTCACCAACTCTCAATGTGTCATAAACATTTCCCCCGTTAACCCTCAATGAAACGACACTGCAATGCTCTGTTGGGGCACCCAGTGTCCAATGCTTATAATCTACAACCCAAGATAGCGTTATATTAGAGATATCATAGATCAGCGTATCGTCGAGTATCAAGCGGATATCTACTTGATGATTTACTTGCTTACTTTGAAAAAGACAGGCTAGTATCGATGAATCTGGATAGCATCTTGTTATCGTAAATAATCTAGTAGAGTCTATAAGCACAGAAAAATGTGTATCTTTTTTGAACATATAAACGATTCCTTTGTTCGGCTTCGGATGAGAAAACCAACCTAAAACACATATGCCCTTTACAGGAGCATTATACCTGCATTTCTTGCAAGTACATGTTGAAAATAATAACAATCCAACAACGACAAAGATAATATTTTTCATTTATATTTTGTAATATGAATCCTTATAAGTTATTATTTTTCAAAGTGTTTCGACAGATAATGAAACTATAGAATGTACTTTTAAAGCAACGAACAGATATGTTGTCATATTTTGATAACATTTGGCAGTTTGAGTCAGGACTACATCCCCATGTCGCAAATAAAAAAAATTCTGTTTCATTTCCAACGTTTCTTATAGATTCGTTGTTATCATTCAAAAACGTCAAACCTCCTTCATATACTATTCAATGTGATTGAGTAAACAAACCCGAATAGGACACAATATTGTCAAACATCTGCGAGTCTATCATCAGCCCCGTTGCGCCCTCCTTGCCGGCTTGATCCATACGCATCAGGCTGTACAATGGTTTCATAAGGCACCCCACTCTTACTTTTCATTGCTTTTTAACGATTCGCACATATCTTTGTGGGAATGCTAAGCTGCCAGAATAAACTGTGTCATGAGCTAGATGTCCATTGGCTGTTAGCGACGACACAATACAATACTCCCATGGGCCTCCCATCGTCCAGTGCTCATTATCTACAAACATAGACAATTTTATATTGGAAATGTCATATTCCAAAGTATCATCCAACACAACGCGGATGTCGTTCAAATAGTTTAGTCGCTTTGAGTTTAATATACAGGTCAAAATTGTTGAGTCTGTAATCCCTCTTACTAGCGCATAGAATCTAATGGTATCAATAGGCTCTGCAAAATGCGTACCTTTTTTTTATATATGTAAGCAACACCTTTGTTGGGTATCGGTCGAGGACTCCAATTCTATACGTATATTTCGGCAATCGGGTTCTCATATTTGCATCTTTTTTTTGTACATGCAAAAAGCGCCAACGAGAAAATTAAGAAAAAGAGACTTCCTTTCATACGAATTATATTTTAATTATGCTTATTTATTTTACTTTGTTTAGAATGTTGTGGCACACAATATATCCATAGAATGTGCTTTTAAAGCGCTCAGGGGTAATAATCCCTTGTTTTAAATTGACTGTACCGCTTTCGTATATAGTTGGAGAAGTAGAGATCTCAAATTCAAAGACGCCTGTAGAATCTACAGGATGAGTAAACCCTTCGCCTTTCTTATATACATAGATTTTACCTTTGTGTGGACAATATGTATTGCGCCATTCTCTCAAAGAAATAAATTCAATTTTTCAATTATAGTTGCATTTCTTCTTAGTCCAACTTGCTAGAAAGACAACAACAAAAGCCCCAAAAAATACTTTGCCATTTATCTTTTCCTATTTCTTTTGTATTCGTACATATTCGTGTGGGACAAACAATTCGTCTTCTATTGCTTCACCATCCGTATGATGTCCATTTACAACTTGTGAAGACACAACACTATGTTGTATTGGTCCTCCCATAGTCCAATGTCTTCCATCCTTTACCCATGATAATTTTACTCCTGAAATATCATAATATAACGTATCATCTAGAAGCAATCGGACATCATGACGATGGTTTAAGTCGTCTATCATATCAGCCCAGCATACAAAGTTAGAATAATTTTGATTGTATCATTTCCGTATATAGTTGGGCAAGTTGAGCTCTCAAAAGTAAAGACATCAACAAAATACTATTTCTCTTCATTGTTTTCTTTTTCCTTTACTATGATCTTACATGTTTATAACTGTTTTTAATTGTATCTAGACCTCTTTCATCTATATATCCATTGATCATATGTCCTCAGAAAGATATAGCCAACTTCTATAAAAAGTGACTTGTTTTTATTCTTAGTCAATTTAAAAGAGGAACTTAATATATTATGCTTTTTATGCCAGCTTTTACAAATTGATACTTTTTTCCGCAAATAACGTATTCTTGTTTTTTTCCGATATCCAACGTGTCTTTGGATTCAGAAGGGAAACTGTCTATGCTTCTTAGTACTACACATCTGTGTTCAAAGTCCAAGGAAGTATATTCAGGACGACAATCTGAAAAATAAGCATAAGTGATATAGGCTTTTCTGTCCAAGTAGTCAAAAAACAAAAACTTGCTCCCATCTACTGCTGCATTGTAGATAGCATATATTCCTATTCTTTCTTGCCTGTCTTCCCCTTTGAAATTTCCTAAAAAATCAATGGAACTACCATCCATGCAATACACTTTTGTGAGAGTTTTCTTTGCCCCCCCTTGTCTTAATGCCAAATAACTTATGCAGAAACTATCATTACTCTGCGTTGTGACAAAGAGAGTATCTTGATTTTTCGACTTAAGGGCTATCTGTTGAGAATTAGAAATTCCACAAGATAAAGACAATAAGATCCCTATGAAAAAGATTGTTATCGTTCTTACCATATAATATCCATTTTTGTTTCTGTCTTATTTTTATCAACCTTAAGAACTCCACACGTGCCTTGTGATTTTGCATTAGGGTTTTGGGAGTAAAATTTTGTTTCAACAATGTTGTTTGGAGAAAAACGGCCGGAAAGTCCACGCCCCAATAGTGCAGATGTCCTGCATTCAAAGTGCAAATGCTGGCCTTGCCCTGTGAAAGACTTTGCATTCCCAGAAATGCCCGTCTGTCCTATAGTATCTCCCTTTTTAACTTGGGCATTTAATCCAACACTTATCTTAGATAAATGTGCATAGAATGCGAAGTATTTGCTGTCATTAATTTTCAGAACAGCTTGTCTGCCATAAGCACTAGATTCTGTATCTACAATATATACGATTTCACCATCGGCCACAGCAAACATATTAGTACCTACTGATGCATAATAATCGAAACCTTGATGATTTTTAGTGTTGTTATTTCTCACTTTACCAAATAAGTTACTTGCTCGATTGTGACGTATTTGCATATTCTTAAGTGGATCACCAAAGGTAACCTCTTGTTGGTGAACCTCAATTTCAGGGCTTCCCGCAAACCCTTCAGCTGTTATTCCAATTGTTCCCATCTGTCTTGATTTAGAAAATTTTACATCCCATGTATGTAAAGAAGAAGTAGCAAATATATACTCTAAAATTAGACTTCCTTACTTCTTTCTTGCAAATCGCTTATATAATCCCTCACTCTGAGGAGATAATTTG
The DNA here is from genome assembly GCF_000378085.1 of Hoylesella loescheii DSM 19665 = JCM 12249 = ATCC 15930. Taxonomy (GTDB): domain Bacteria; phylum Bacteroidota; class Bacteroidia; order Bacteroidales; family Bacteroidaceae; genus Prevotella; species Prevotella loescheii. The sequence continues at coordinate 2,962 of NZ_KB899213.1, read as the reverse complement.
AAAGAAAGTAGCGTGTCTGCTGTAACTTTACCAAATCTTAACCCTTTCTTTATTATGTATAGGATATCAACCGAAGAGCTGCTATCATCATTTCCACCAGTAGTCAATGTTTTTCTATAATCTGACAACACATAACTCTTTAATTGATAATTATAGCGAAAGGTAACATAAGAATAAATATGTAGCCCATCCCCACAGATATCATCTTCTATGGTAAAGGCATTTCCCTTAACACGCACTTCTCTAAAACCTTCATTACCACAAGGAGCAAGATTTGATGTTACATACTGACCTTTATTGATGACAAATCCAGCGCTATCTTTAATTAAGATAATGGGAATCTGAAAATGAAAGTAATCTTTTACCTTTTGTTGTTGTTCCGTAATTAGTAAATAATGATTTTGAGTCAACACTTTTACCGCTGTAACAACATATCCCTTAGGAACTATCCCTTTCATATTTTTACCCTTTAATTGCCGCCCTACAGCATTAGTGATTATCAAAAATAGAAAGGGTATCAATATACCGTATTTCAAATTATTTATTTGTCGTTGCTTTTTTGTCATAACTACATTCTTTTGTCTTAAAGCAGGATGTTGCATTCAGAAAATATTGAAAACGTTCTGAGTACGAATTAGTATGATAATTAATCACCCGCGTAATACTATTCACAACATTCCTTCCATATCCCTTGTCAGCTTTTACATTCAAATTATTACATTTCCAATAAGCTAATGCAGAAATCATTGATTCCTTGATGTTGTTAATGTTTTCAAAAGTAATAGTTCCTGTAAAATCAGGACAACACTTTTTAATTGTTTGGTTTATAGTATCATATTGAGCTCGCCCTGTAACTTGTATAAATCCACCACCTCTGAGAGACGCCAACTATCCTTCAGAAGCAGCATTACCATTTTAAGGATTTTCATAAACAAGAACTCATTCATTTTTTTTGTTAACGCGATTTTCTTTTAACTCCCCATTATAATTCTTACAATCTAGAATAAGTTTATTTTGGGGAGATTTTATACGTTTGAGTTTTAATGAAATTGGTTTTGAAAAACCATTGTTATATGTTATTATAGCGTATTGAGAATTTACATCTTTAATATATACACTATGCCAAAAATATGTATCTTGTATATTATTTACCAATTGATGGATGTTTATCTTGTGTATATGAGAATTCTTTAAATCTATTAATAAAATTGTCCCATCATCTTGATTGTTATTAATTTGAAGACATAATAATAGCTCTTCTTTTATACGGTAAGCAATTCTGTTTTGCATATTTTCTCCACATAAGATAAGGCATTTCCCATGAAAGAAATCTGTGCCTGTTTTTTTTTCGTACAACTCTATCCCCTGCATACTATTTGCTATGAAATAGGTTATGCAGAAATAATTTGTAAAATCTATCCCCTCATAGCGGGAGTTATATTTCTTCCACAAAACAGTGTCATTCATGTATATCTGATTCTCGGTGATGATATTCTTCATAGAATTACCATTCTTTAAAAAGAAATACAATAAAGAATCACCTCTTTGGTTTGTAACGCTCAATTCATAGCCTGATTTCAGCGTATAATTCTCTTCTATTTTATTTTGTGCATATATATATATTGACCTAAAAAATAAAAAGAAGAGAGAATATAGTATGTATATTTTTTTTCTTTTCATATAAATGATTTTCCAAAATACCATTTCCAATTATATTTCAAAGTTTTATTATTTTGATAATCTTCATATGGCGCCCAATAAATTTGTTTGCCTACAACAGCTACAGCCTTATTAAGTATAATATAGCCTGCAATTATATCTTTTCCAGTTTTTTTATCTTTCTTCTTTAGAGGATTCCCTATCTCAATTAAATCTCTCGTAACCATCTGTGTGTTAGGTATTTTCTTTTTTACTTCTCCTAAGTTTTTCCCAAATGGAAATTTTGCTAAGATAACCTCTTTAGTCTCCTTTTTACCATACTTTAGTTGCCCTTTGGTAGAAAAATCACAGCAATCAACAAATTGTCTCCATAATTGTTTTGTTAAACTGATTCCGCCTTCTCTTTTTACTTTTATATGTTCTGGACCTTTATCTGCGAAATCAATCCCGTCCCAACGTACAGCACCATTGGAGTAGTCTCTGTTCCCTAATAAAACGTGAATAAGAGCTTTCCTCGCATTTTTTGCTTCATTCGTAATAGATTTGTCATCTAAAGATTTCTTAGGGAAAACTGACGAAAATGATGTTTTTAATATTGCTGAAGCATATTTCGCTTGTTGTTTTACTGTGAGATTGGCTTGTTTATCATTTATTTTCTTCAAAAAAGCAACTGCGTTAAATGTAGTTTGCGTAACAGCTGCTGCTGCTTCAAAGGAGGAGGAATCTTCATGTGAAAGCACTCCTGAAATATAAGTAAAATCAGAATGTGAAATTTGTAAATATCTAGGAGTTTCAGAATATAAATATTTAGTTGTTTTCTTTTGATTCAAAGTATATGTGTTAGGTTTTGCGAGATAGACATCTTCTGAACCTGGAATATGTTCAAGAAACATACCATCATTATTATATATATATCCACATAGAGGATTAACCTTTAGTTTAGGCTCCCCTATCAAGTCTTTAGAGCAAACAATTATTGTACTCATATGTATCCTCCTTACTTCGCTTTTAGAATAAAATTATTTATGGTAATAAGACTATCCTCACCTACAATTCCGATATAGGTCACCATCTCATACTTTCCATTATCTTTGTCGGTGAAAGTAAGAGGTATTCTTTCGCCAATTTCCATATTTGTAATCTGCACATATAATGTTATAGGTGTATTAACATATAAGTCTCTGCGTTCTTCCTCTCCATCCAACCAATAAGCATCAATAAGAACTTTTCTTCTGTCTAAGGGGTTTATTTGTTCTAATGTGGCGGTTTGCCCACTATGGACGATTTTCAGGTCTTCACCACT